>JAEWKC010000045.1 GCA_023386235.1 Bacteroidota bacterium
TACCTCACTTATTTCTTTACCCACGGATTGTAAATGTTTTACATCTTCTGCGGGCGCCAGCTCTATCACTTCCCGGCGAAGCGTTTCAGGCAACGGGTTGCGGCCGGGGTGTTTTACAGTAAGCTTTGTTTGATGCTTTTGATATTGCTTTACCAATGTTGTTTTCACTACATCTATCTGTCCCACCTTATCATCGGGGAACAAATCGGGTTGCTGACTATTTTGTATAGAAGATGAAACAAACTTTTCTGCACGGCTGCCAAAGATCATTTTTTTAAGACCGTTGAGTTGCAGCTGAAGCGATTGAGTTTGCAACTGCAGCCCTTGTTGCTGTTTAATTATTTCTTTAAGATCCTTGATGCTTTCTTGCTGATCCTGCAATTGTTTTTGCAAAACACAGATTGTTTGTAAGGACTCTTCGTAAAGCAGTTTATAATCGGTATGTGCCGTATTATTTTCGATGCCTTATATAAACAAATACCATACCAAACAATCCTATGAAACGCACTATTGACAAGGATTTCAGAAGTTTTTTATAAATCGTTTTCTGTGCTTCACACTACGCAAAACCACCCCCTGTAAAATGTATTGCAGTTGCTCAGCGTTAATACAAAAATGGTTATTATTATCAGCTACCGGGCGCTCAAAGGTTCCTTTCTCCAATCCTTTTTCGTACAAAGCAAAACCATCTCTATCCCATTGCAACAGCTTGATTTTATTAGCCCGCCTGCCTATGAAAATAAATACATCTCCGCTTAATACATCTTGCTGCATCTCGTTGCGCACCAGCCCGCTAAGGCTGTAAGCGCCTTTGCGCATATCTGCTATACCATTATAATAAAAATACCGGCAACCGGAACTTAAATGCAACATGCCAGTTCTTTTAACACAGATGCAGCAACACCGCTATTGAAACGAATGCTGACCCCATTGGGAAAACTTACCACTACACCGCCACCCTGCACTCCATTAAGGTTGAGCGCAACAAAGGTTTTCGGCTCTAGTGGCTTCTGCAGGCGCTTATACCAGTAATAGTAAGCTGATTTTGCCAGGCCATGCTCTTTACAGTATTGTTGCACCGTTAATGAATCTGCCTGGCATGCCTCAACGTGTCGCCGCATCTCATCGGCTTTTGTGCTATCTTTATATCTCATGCAGCAAAGGTGCTCACAGAAACCCAATTAGAAAACATGGGGTTGGCCGATGGGATACAATTTACCTTTCATTGCCCTCTAAAGCATACTCCATTAAAACAAGGATTAAGACCAATGGGTGAATATAAATGCAAAGCAACCAATACAAGCCTCTAAAGCATACTCCATTAAAACAAGGATTAAGACTAAAAGTGAATGTTTTCTTTTTCTAAAGATATTACCTCTAAAGCATACTCCATTAAAACAAGGATTAAGACACAAAATGGGCGTGTAGCTGCCGTACATCGGCAGTTACAGCGAAATCATTGGGAGGAAATTAGAACAACTTGTAAACTCATTAGGAGGAAAATAGAACAATTTCAATTTTCATTAGGAGGAAAATAGAACAATTTTGCAGCACTGTGAGGAAATTAGAACATCAAAATGCGGATAGTTAATAACTGCTGCAATAAATGCCTCAAAAGCGATTGTGGTATAAATAAATTTAATAAGAACTTTTTTGTTTTTATAAAAAAGCCTTGAAACGTACTGTTTACAAGGCTTTTAGGTTGTGGAGAATACCGGATTCGAACCGGTGGCCTCTTGCCTGCCAGGCAAGCGCTCTAGCCAACTGAGCTAATTCCCCATTTCGGGAGAGCAAAAGTAAAAACTTATTACATTAAAATCAAAAATAAATATACTTTTACAAAAAACTTATTATGCTTAAAAGCATCTGGAACCAAATAGCACAATACTTGTTTCTTAAAAAAGGAGATAAACCGGCTAATTTTAATACAAAAATGATGCATGGCATGAACAGAATATCAATCCTGCTGTTCATCATCTGCCTGCTGATTCTTGCTTACAGGTTGTTCATAAGGAGTTAGCTCTTCTTTCTTTTTTCTGAACGTAAAGTTTCTTTGTACAAAATAGGTAAAGGTAACTACAATGATTACAGTTGTCCAGTAGGATGGTGTAGGAAACCAGCCAAAAATTCTTACAAACAGCTTCATCAGTAAATAGTTCAATATCAGGTTGATGATGGCTACAATGAAATAACGAATAAACTGAATTCTTCTTCGTAGGTGTGATCCCGGAAACACTACATACATGCTTAGGTAAAAACCCAATGGCAGCGTTACAAGAAAGTTGCAAAGCAGCGCCGCGTTTTCAGGCTTAAAAGCAAGATGAATACCCCATATAGTAGTTTCTACAAAAGCATATTGCTTAAACACAAAATTATACAGTATAGGATAAAGCAGCATGCCCAGCGCCATGTTGGCACCACCACAAACCGCGTAGCGAAACAATTGCAAGGGTAAAAAACGACGAAAAGGCGGATAGAAAAAATCCACAGTTTGCAAAATGTTACCCTTTAGCCAGTTGTGCAGCATCTTCATATAAGGATAGCAAATTTACATTATTTAAAGCTGAATTTCTAACTAAAAAAATAAGGCCGGCATTTTTATGCCGACCTTGTAAATTATTTATTAATGAATTAAATATTATCTTCTTCTTGTACCAAAAATATCGTCCCATACAGTTCTGGTTCTACGATCGTATTGTACATTATTACGTTTTTTTACCTGTCCGGGTGCATAGTCAGTAGCGTGACCGCCATATACTTTTTTTGCTTGTCCGGGAGGGAGATTGCTTCTTTGACCTCTGTAAACATCGCCGTAGCGTACGTTTCTTCTGTTTCTGTCGTATCTGTCATCCCTGTCATAACGGTCGTAACGATCATATTTTTTTTGTACGTTTTGTTTCTTACCGTTATTATTTCTTTTTTGAGCATTTGCATCTGTGGTTGTAAATACCAGTGCACCTATCAATAAGGCCGGAGCCGCTATTTTTTTTATGATGTTTTGCATGTGTTAATAATTTAAAAGTTTGTAATGGTTGTTGGTTGTTTCAGTGTAATAACAAAAATACCATGCCAAAAATCGTATATGATTTACACCCGGTTAATTTTTATTATTTTCTTTTATTTTTTTTGTATTTATTATTTTTCTTGTATTTGTTATCGTATCTGTCATATCTCTGGTTCCTGTCGTAGCGGTTGTCGTAGTAATAATTATTACGTTTTTTTACCTGACCGGGCGCATAATGCTTGGCGCTTTTACTGCCGTAAATTTTCTTCGCTTGTCCGGGTGGTAATCTTCTTTCTCTGTAAAACCTTCCATCGTAGTAATATCCGCGGTTGGCATAGTATCTGTCGTTTTGATACCTGTAAAATCTGCCATTGTGGTAATAACCGTCATTTCTGTTATAACCATATCCGTTGTTATATCCGTATCCGCCGTAGGGTGTAGTACAGGAAGCAAAAAATGCTACAATTGCTACTACTATTATATTCCTGAGAGAAAAGATTTTTGTGTACATAAAATTTAATTTTGGTAATTAGCATCTGTTGGATGCTTTCTATAATCAATGGTTTAAAACAATTGTTAGTACAAAATATTTTTTATTAAAAATTTATAGTTGCAAAAAGCCGCAGGTAGTGTTATTTTTGCTCACTAACTTTTACAGATTATGAACATTACAGATATTTTGAAACAAAAGTCGGCAGAGGCATTGCGCACGTTGTACGGACTAACGCTTACAGAAAATGAAGTGCTGATAAATGCTACCAAGCCTGAATTTGAAGGAGATTATACATTGGTTTTATTTTCTTTCTTAAAACAATTAAAAAAAACGCCCGAGCAATTAGGCAATGAAATAGGCGAATATCTTCTACAGCACAATGCCGATTTTTTCTTGTCTTATAATGTAATCAAGGGTTTTTTAAATCTCACTATTGCAGATGATTTCTATACTTCTTTTTTAGAGAAGCATTACAATAAAGGAATAGAAGCCGCGTCTGCCAGCCAGACGCTGATGGTAGAGTTTGCATCGCCCAATACAAACAAGCCTTTGCACTTAGGACACCTTAGAAATATATTTCTGGGCATCAGTATTGCCAATATTGCCGAAGCCAATCATAATAAGGTTGTACGCGCCTGCGTGGTGAATGACCGCGGTATCCATATTTGTAAAAGCATGATCGCCTGGCAAAAATTTGCCAATGAAGCTACCCCGCATAACGAAGCGACAAAAGGCGATCATTTTGTAGGTGATTATTATGTACAATTCAATGATGCCTACAAAAAAGAAATAGAAGCGCTGAAAGCGCAGGGAATGCCGGAGAAAGAAGCCGAAAAAGAAGCGCCCATAATGAAGGAAGCACAGCAAATGCTGCTGGATTGGGAAGCCGGAAAGCCCGAAGTGATTGACTTATGGAAGAAAATGAATAGCTGGGTGTATGAAGGTTTTGATGTTACATACAAGGCCATTGGCGCGCATTTCGATAAAGTGTATTACGAAAGCGATATTTATTTATTAGGAAAAGATTTGATAGAAGACGGTCTGCAAAAAGGTGTATTTTTTCAAAAAGAAGACGGCAGCGTATGGATCGATCTTACGGATGATGGATTAGATGAAAAACTGGTGCAGCGCAAAGACGGCACATCGGTATACATAACACAAGATATAGCACTGGCCTTCTTAAAACAAAAAGAATATGCCTTAGACGAAAATATATATGTGGTGGGCGACGAGCAGAATTATCACTTTAAAGTATTGAAGCTAATCTGTCAAAAACTGCAGATGCCCGCCGCGGATGGTATTTATCATCTTAGTTACGGAATGGTAGAATTACCTTCGGGCAAAATGAAAAGTCGTGAAGGTACGGTGGTTGATGCCGATGATATTGTAGAAGAAATGAAACAAATTGCCCGCACTAAAACGGAAGAATTGGGTAAAGTAAAAGATTTTAGTGAAGAGGAATTAGATGAACTTTATACAGTGATAGGACTGGGTGCTTTGAAGTTTTTCCTTTTACGCGTAGATCCTAAAAAGAAAATGATCTTTAATCCGGAAGAAAGCATAGATTTTCATGGGTTTACAGGCCCGTTTATACAATACACACATGCAAGAATTAAAAGCATATTAAGAAGAACAGCCGATACTGAACTTGCCGCAAACACCGGCTATGCTATTAATCCGTTAGAAAAAGAACTGTTAGTGCACTTGGAGCAATATGGCAGCATGGTGGAAGAAGCATTATCAACCTTCGATCCTTCTAAAATTGCTATTTACATATTTAACCTTGCCAGAATTTTCAATACTTTCTATGGTGAACATTCTATTGCCAACGCCGAAAAACCGGAAGAAAAACTTTTCAGAATCAAGCTGGCTACACTTACCGCACGTGTTATTAAAGACGGTATGCAACTGTTGGGCATTGATGTGCCGGAGAGGATGTAGGGTTAATGGTTAATGATTAATGATTAATGATTAATGATTAATGATTAATGATGGAATGATGGAATGATGGAATGATGGAATGATGGAATGATGGAATAAAAAGGCGCAACAAACTATCTTAAATTTTCTTTTTGTTAGGGTTTATTCAACTTTCAGTTATCCACATTTTTTGTACATAGCATTAATTTATTATTAACAAGCTTTCGGAAAGTTTGTTAAGATAAATAAAAGTGTTTCTTTTGCAGCGAAAATCAAAATAAATAATATGTTTTTGAAAAAATCTTTACAATTATTGCTCATGTTATTGTTGCCAACTTTAATGTTTGCACAGGTAACTACAAGTAGCATTTCGGGTGTTATTACAAATAACAACATTGGCGTAGAAGGTGTAAATGTAACACTAACGCATATGCCTTCGGGAACGGTTTATAATACTATAACACAAGCTGGTGGTAACTATGTTCTTCAAGGCTTAAGAACAGGAGGCCCCTATAAAGCTCTGTTTAGTTATGTAGGACTAGAAAATAGAGAGTTTAACGATATAGTACTTTCTTTAGGCGATCCTTATCGTTTAGATGTGAAGTTGAATGAGGATAGTGGTCAGGATTTAGGTACTGTGACTGTTGTTGGACAGCGCAACAATATCATGAACAGTGACAGAACAGGTCCTGCAACTAACATTACTACACGTACTATCACAACAATGCCCACTATTGACAGAAGCTTGAGTGATTTTACCAGATTAACTCCACAAGCTAATGGTAATGGCTTTGCCGGAAGAGATGGTAGATATAACAATTTACAAATTGATGGTGCTAACTTTAATAATGGTTTTGGCTTAAGTTCTAATGCTTTGCCTGGAGGAAGCAATCAGCCCATTTCATTAGATGCCATTGGAGAGGTTTCTGTAAATATAGCTCCTTACGATGTGCGCCAAACCGGTTTCACCGGAGCCGGCATCAATGCTATTACAAGAAGTGGTACAAATAACGTGGAAGGTTCTGTATATACTTTTATTCGTCCAAAATCTTTTTCTGGATTGAATGTAGGAGATAATAAATTAAATCCTGATGGAAGAAATGAAAATAAAATATTTGGTGCAAGAATAGGAGCGCCTATTATAAAAAATAAATTATTCATTTTTACTAGTTTCGAAACTGAAAATCAATTAAGTGCCGGGAATAACTGGCTTGCAGCACGCTCTGGTGTAGATGGGCCAAATGTAACAAGAGTTCAGGCTGCCGACTTGGAAGCAGTCGCTAATTATTTAAAAACAAATTATAATTACGATCCAGGAGCTTATGAAGGATATGCAAATAACTATGCAAATAAAAACTATAAAGCATTGGTAAGATTAGACTGGAATATCAACACAAATAATAAATTCACATTACGCTTTAATACAATGGAAGGAACAAGTGATCAGGGAACCAATGCATCTTCCGGACCCAATCCAAGATCAAGCTCCAGTAGAATAAGCCAAAATTCCATTGCTTTTGAAAATGCTAATTACTCGTTTAAAAATGTTGTTACATCATTGACAGGAGAATTAAATACTTCTATTAATCCGGCATTGTCCAATCAGTTATTAGTTACATACAGTAAAATTCAGGATACCAGAAGCACACCGGGAAGCTTATTTCCTATGGTAGATATATGGGAAGGCGGATCTAACTATATGACCTTTGGTACAGAACTTTTCTCTTATCAAAATGAGGTAATTAATAACAACTGGTCTGTTACAGACAATATTACTTACCTTATAGGCAACCATACACTTACAGGGGGCTTAAACTTTGATTATAAAAAATTTGGTAACAGTTACATGAGAATGGGAACTTCTTATTATCGTTACAATAATTTAGCTAATTTTTTAGCAGGCGGAAAGCCTGATGTATTTGGTATTACTTATCCTTTTGAAGGGCAAGATGGCTTTGCAACTGTTGAATTTGCCACATTTGGAGGATATATTCAAGATAAAATCAAAGTAACGAAAGATTTTACATTGACTGCCGGATTAAGAATAGATGTGCCTTTCTTCTTAAATGACGCTTTAGAGAATCCTGCTATAGAAAATGTAGAATTGTTAGATAAATCAGGTAATCCAACTCATTATTCAACAGCTAACTGGCCAAAATCAACTCCATTGTTTTCGCCAAGATTAGGTTTTAACTGGGATGTAATGGGGGATAGAAGTTTACAATTGCGTGGCGGTACTGGTATATTTACTGGTAACATACCTTTTGTATGGTTTACCAATATGCCAACCAACTCTGGTATGATACAAAATACTTTTGAACCAGTAGGTGCCGCAACTTTAGCGAAGATTACAAGTTTTAATCCTGATCCATTGCACTGGGTAAAACAATTACCTTCCGATTTTCCAAGTGTGGGAGGAACTAAAGCTCCTGGAAGTTTTGCTTTAATCTCTAATGAGTTCAAAATGCCATCTGTTTGGAGATCCAGCTTAGGTGCTGATTATCGAGTGCCACAAACAAGATTGATATTAACAGCAGATTTGATTTACTCAAAAGATATCAATGGTGTTTACCAATTTAATGCCAACAGGAATCCTGCTACTAATACATTGAATTACTCAGGCGACAATCGTAGCTACTGGCCTGGGAATAATGATGAAATATTTAACGCATCAACAGGATCTATTATTCCTGTATTGGATAACACAGACAAAGGGTATTCATTTGCAGGTACTTTTGGCGTAACGCTAAGAGAAGCCGCAGGATTATTTGGTTCATTGTTCTATACCTATTCTAATGCTAAGGATATTACAGGAAATCCTGGTTCTGCAGCAAACTCTGCATGGAGCAATAATTATAGCATCAATGACCCGAATGAACAGTTATTGGGTTGGTCGCAGTTTGCTGTACCGCATAGAGTGGTAGGTAATGTCTCTTATAGATTAGAATATGCCAGTAATTTTGCTTCTACTTTCTCTTTATTCTATAATGGAGCAAGCCAGGGAAGATATGCTTATACAACATCAAATGACTTGAACGGCGATCGCATTTCATTAGATTTATTATACATTCCTCAAAATGTAAGTGAATTAACCTTTGCTGATTACACGCAAGAAGGAACCACTTTTACTGCTGCAGAACAAGCTGCGGCATTTGAAGAACTCATTAATAATAATAAAGGTTTAAGTAATTACAGAGGAAAATATGTTGAAAGAAACAGTGGATTAATGCCTTGGTATAATCGTTGGGATTTTAAATTCTTACAAGATTTCTATATCAATACAAAAAATAATAAAAGACACACCTTACAATTAAGTTTAGATATCTTAAATGTTGGTAATCTATTAAATAAAGATTGGGGTATCTTGAAACAATTAAATTTAGGAAATCAATTTGCTTATGCTCCATTAAAAGTGGTTTCTGTTGACGCAAACGGAGTACCTACTTTTAATATGAACTCAGTTAGACAAGCAAATAAATCATACATCTTAACTTCAGATACTTATCAAAATGTATTCACTTCTTCGAGTACATGGGGTATGCAGTTGGGTATTAGATATATTTTTGAATAATACGAATCTAAACAATAAAACCTCAAAAGAGCTCGCAGTTTTTGCGGGCTCTTTTTTATTATCCAGTTTGTTAGTATTTTGTCTTTCCTGCAATTCCGTCATTGCGATAAACTGTAGCGCAGCGGAAGTTTAGAAGCAATCTGCGTATTCGAGTGCATTGGGTTTGTGTTTTGAGACTGTTTCGCTCGTTACCTCGCTCGCAGTGACGGGAGGTATGGTAGTGACGGTATGCCTTGAAGTTCGTCATTGCGATAAACTGAAGCGCAGCGGAAGTTTAGAAGCAATCTGCGTATTCGAGTGCATTGGGTTTGTGTTTTGAGACTGCTTCGCTCGTACCTCGCTCGCAGTGACGACATCCTTCGGAGGTTTTGCAGTGACGGTATTCCCTGATCAACAACTGCTTTAATTCCTCACCACCACGTCCAGTACTTCATCAGCGAACATCTCCGTGTGTAAATCATTGATTGATTTTCCTATATTACCGATGGTTGCAGTGTTATTAATATGCTGTTGTACATAAAATGTATGATTGTAGTTTTTTGCTTTCAAATGTGTAGCCATTTCTTTCAGGTCATTAGCAGAGAGTAATTCAGAATGAAAGGTTGTTCTTACTTCAAACTGTATATCAGAAGCAACCAATAACTCCAGGGTATCTTCAAAACCCGCATAAAGGTTGGATTGCGTTGTTTGCTGAAACTTGTTTTTCGGTGCTTTAAAATCCAGTGATACGTAGTCAATCAAATTTTCACTTAACAATGTTTTGATCAATGACGGGTTGCTGCCATTGGTATCTATTTTTACAAGAAAGCCCATGGCTTTTATTTTGGATATAAAATCGTGCAAATGCTGATGCATGGTACATTCGCCGCCGCTTAGCACTACCGCATCCAGTAAGTTTTTTCTTTTGCTGAGGAAAAGATATACGTCTTCGAAACTTTTTTTTCCTTTACCCAAAACAATATCCGGATTATAGCAATAGCTGCAACGCATATTGCAGCCTGCAAACCAAATGATACAGGCCGTTTTATCAGGATAGTCTATAAGCGTAAATGGAGTAATATCGTAAATAGTATTGGCCATAGCAAGAATGCTCAACGCTAACAGCCGCCAGGCATATAGTGTTGAGCACAGAAAAATTTAATTTAATTGCACACTTTTTTTTCTACAAAGAAAGTCCTTTCTTTATGCTCGCCTTTCTTGCCAATATTAAAGCTTTCTACCGGTCTGTGGTAGCCCATTACGCGTGTATATACCAGGCATTTTGTGCGTTTGTCTGTATTGGTTTCAAGCAATAACTCTTCTCTTGTTTTAGTGATGTTCATGATTATTTTCTTTTTTGTTTAATTCGTTTAATAATTCCTGATCGCATTGTGGACAATATTCATGCTCGCCTGCCAAATAACCGTGTGTAGGACAAATACTGAATACGGGGGTAATAGTGATATAAGGCAAGCGGAAATTGCTCAGCACTTTTTTTACAAGATTTCTGCAAGCTTCGGCTGTGCTTACCTTTTCGCGCATATACAAATGCATTACGGTACCTCCGGTATACTTACATTGCAGTTGATCTTGCAGCAGCAATGCCTCAAAAGGATCATCGGTATGGTCGGCCGGTATTTGTGAGCTGTTGGTGTAATAAATATTTTCGTCAAAACCGGCTTGTATCATTTCGGGATAGCGTTTTTTATCTTCCTTCGCAAACCGATAAGTAGTGCCTTCTGCCGGCGTGGCTTCCAGGTTGTAAAGGTTGCCGGTCTCTTCCTGAAATTCTCTCATTCTGTTGCGTATGTGGTCCAGTATTTCCGCGGCAAATTCAATCCCCGTTTCAGAAGTCACATTATTTTTGCCCGATGTTAAATTTTCAATCATTTCATTTATACCGTTTACGCCTATCGTAGAAAAATGATTTCTGAAATGAGGCAGGTATCTTTTTGTGTAAGGATACAATCCCCTGTCATACATTTCCTGTATAAAGACTCTTTTCTTTTCTAAG
The DNA here is from genome assembly GCA_023386235.1 of Bacteroidota bacterium. Classification (GTDB taxonomy): domain Bacteria; phylum Bacteroidota; class Bacteroidia; order Chitinophagales; family Chitinophagaceae; genus Haoranjiania. The sequence goes on from JAEWKC010000045.1 coordinate 10,982, forward strand.
GTAGATTTAGCTAAATACAATAATTGATCAAGTCTTTCGTACAGGGCGTTTTTATTTCCTTTATACAAATAGCCCAGTCTGGCCATATTGATAGTTACTACTCCTATGCTTCCGGTCATTTCCGCGCTGCCGAATAAGCCGTTTCCTCTTTTTAATAATTCTCTCAAGTCAAGCTGTAGCCTGCAGCACATGCTTCTTACGGCATTGGGTTTGTATGCTTCGGGATTTTCAACTTTATTTCCGGCATCGTCATAAATATATTGGCTGCCGATAAAATTCTGAAAATAAGAAGAGCCTATTTTGGCGGTATTTTCAAAAAGGATGTCGGTATTCTCGCCATACCAATCAAAGTCTTCTGTAATGTTTACGGTTGGAATGGGGAAGGTGAAAGGCTGTCCGTTAGCGTCGCCTTCGGTCATTACGGTATAATAAGCTTTGTTGATCATGTTCATTTCCTTCTGGAAATGATCGTATTTAAGGTCTATCAATTGTTCGGCGCCTCTTTGTTTTGCCAGCTGCAAAAGCTCGCTGTCATTGATGTTGGTAAATAAATGATGATTATTTTTAGTAGGCATCTGCTCTTTTAGATCATTGGGCACTACCCAGTCCAGCGTGATATTGGTAAAAGGTGATTGCCCCCAGCGCGCCGGTACGTTCAGGTTGTAGACAAAGCTTCTTACCGCTTTTAATACGTCGTTGTAAGCCAGTTTATCTTTAAAAACATAAGGTGCTAAATAAGTATCAAAAGAGCTGAAGGCCTGCGCACCGGCCCATTCACTTTGTAATATACCCAAGAAATTGGCCATTTGACCTAATGCTTCCCGAAAGTGTGATGGGGCGCGACTTTCCACTCTGCCGCGTACACCATTAAAGCCATCATTCAGCAGGGTTCTTAAGCTCCATCCCGCGCAATAACCGGTGAGGCAGTCCAGATCGTGAATGTGGTAATCGCCGTTTCTGTGCGCGTAACCTTCTTCTTTAGAATACACTTTATCCAGCCAGTAATTGGCAATGATTTTTCCTGCCACATTATTTACCAAGCCTGCATTAGAATAAGATGTGTTGGCATTGGCATTAATACGCCAGTCGGTTTCATGAATATACTCTTCAATGGTATGTGTGCTGTCTACATAAGTAGTGTCTTCATTAAGTCCCGCAATATGTTCGCGTTGCATTTTGCGCGTGTGCCTGTATAGCATAAAGGAGCGCATTACATCAAAGTGTGCCGCGTCGAATAATTTTTTTTCAATAATATCCTGGATGTCTTCTACAGCGTATGTCGTTTTTTCTTCCAGTTGCCGCATCACGCTTTGGAAAATGGAAGCATCATATTCTTTTTGCACACTATTAAATCCTTTTTTAATGGCATCTTCAATTTTGTAGGGTTGCAGCGGTTGATACTCTCCGTTGCGCTTGATTACATACTTCTCCATAGATTGGTAAAATTTTTTAGTAAGCAAATCCTTAAGTACCGGATATACTTAAGAAGTTACTATTTTTATGTTGAATGATTTATTTGCCAGCTGAAACGATGTGACAAATATCCGAGCAAAAAACAAACAAAAAAGTTTTTGTTTTGCACAGGATGTGAATAATACCTTTAAGTCTTTTATTGGTGCGAGTTAGGAGAGATATCAACGTTTGTGCATAAAAAATATTTGGAAAAAGAAATTAAATTTATTAGCTCTTTCAATAAATAACTCTTTACTTCAAAGCTTCCAGCAAAATCTCTACGGGATGATAAGCTCTTTTTTGTGCGCCATCTTTTATTTGATGTCGGCAACTGGTGCCCGGGGCGGCAATAAGCGCAGCAACATCGGCAGCTCTTACCGCAGGCAATAAAACGAGTTCACCAACCTGCATAGAAACAGAAAAATGTTCTTTTTCATAGCCAAAAGAACCTGCCATGCCGCAACACCCAGAAGGAATTTCTTCCACCGAATAGTTTTGAGGAATGCTCAACATTTTTTTTACGGCTGGAACTATTTTGAATGCTTTTTGGTAGCAATGCCCGTGCAGCTTTACCTGCTTTTCCTGTTGGGTAAATTGATCTGGAGAAATAACGCCTTTCTCAAATTCATTTGACAGAAACTCTTCAATGCAAAAGCTATTGACGGCGATGTGCATGGCTTTTTCTTTGTTTTCTTCAGTACAAAGATCTAAAGCTTCATCCCTGAAAGTAAGGATAGCAGAAGGTTCTATGCCAATCAAGGGTGTGTCTTTGGTTACATATTGACTAAATAACGCAATATTTTCATTGATGATTTTTTTGGCTGTTTTTACTAGTCCTTTAGATAAATAGGTTCTTCCGCTTTCGTTGTGTTGGGGCATTATCACCTCATAGCCCAATGCTCTTAATAGTTTTACCGTGGCTTTACCAATTTCAAGATCATTATAGTTTGTAAATTCATCGCAAAATAAAATTACCTTTTTTGTTGTGGTGCCTATTTTTTCCGTATCGCCTTTAAACCATTTTCTAAGAGAAGTTTTTCCTACTGTAGGCAGGCTTCTGCCTTCTGCAAAACCAATGATTCGCTTTACAAGATTGCTAAGTGTTTTATTTTTAACGATGCTATTGTATAAAGAAGGCATTAAGATGGCAAGCTGTTGCGTCTTTGTGAAGTTACCTACTATCCATGAGCGAAAAGGCACTCCGTTGGCATCATAATAATGCTGAAGAAATTCTGCTTTTAATTTTGCTACATCCACACTTGACGGACATTCTGATTTACACGCTTTGCAGCTCAGGCAAAGATCCATTACCTCTTTAATCTCTTCATTATCGAAAGGATTGCTTTTAGGAGAATTGGTTAGAAACTGGCGCAGGATATTGGCTCTGGCTCTTGTTGTATCTTTCTCACGACGCGTAGCCATATACGAAGGACACATGGTGCCACCGGCTAAATGCGTTCTGCGGCAATCGCCCGAACCCGAACATTTTTCTGCCAGTCTTAGTATATTTTCCTGGCGGCTGAAATCAAAAAAAGTATCAATTTTTTTGACTTCTTTATCCGGGTCGTAGCGTAGAAACTCATTCATAGGAGGAGTATCTACTATTTTATTGGCATTAAAAATATTTTTCGGATCAAAAATTTTCTTTACTTCTTTTATCAGGTCAAACACCTGTGCGCCCAACACATCGGGAATAAATTCTCCGCGCAGTCTCCCGTCTCCATGTTCACCGCTTAAAGAGCCGTTATGTTTTTTTACCAGCTCAACAGTATCTTTTAAAACATTCCTGAAAGTTTCCTTTCCCTGTTGAGTTTTAAGATTGATCATGGGCTCTACATGCAACTCGCCGGCGCCGGCATGTGCATAGTAGGAGGCTTGCAAATTATATTTTACAAGTACCTGCTGCAAGTCTTCAATATAGTAGGGGAGGCTTTCAGGAGGTACTGCGCAATCTTCTATGAGGTTTACCGGCTGCGCGTCTCCGGGCATATTCCTTATCAAGCCCAGTCCTGCTTTACGAATATCCCATACCAGTTTAGTTTTTTCACCTTTTATCACAGGATAAGCATAGCCCAGCTTATGCAGTGTGAGATCCGCGATCAGGTCAGCAGCTTTTTTATCTAAAGCTTCTTCTGAATCTTCCATAAATTCTACAATCAGCAATGCTTCAGGATCGCCCTGCAAAAAAAAACGGTTATGCTGATAAGTAAGATGTCCTTTGGTAAAATCCATAATGTATTTATCAACCAGCTCTGAAGCCATGGGCTGATGCTTTAATACAACATTGTTGGCGTGTAAAGACTCTATTAGGTTGCTGCAATGCACGCAAACTACCGCATTAAGCTTGGGTGGCAGGTTGATGAGGTTGACTTTTGCTTCGGTAAGAAAGCCTATTGTTCCTTCGGAACCTGCAAAAAGCTTACAAAGATTGTAGCCGCCATCATTGTCTTCAAAATCATTCAGCAGCATGTCCAGCGCGTAGCCTGTATTTCTGCGCGTGAGTGTTTTTTTAGGATAGCCGGCATGGATTATGTCCGTATTGTTTTTATTGTGCAGCAACGCAGATATTTCTTTGTATATTTCACCTTCCAGAGTTGATGATTGCTGCTTTGTAGATATTTCATCCCTTGTATATTTTTTGAGGGTAACGTGCGAATTATCGTTCAGGATTATTTCGGCTTCTAATAAATGATCTCTGGTATCGCCCCATACGATAGAGTGCAGCCCGCAAGAGTTATTACCTATCATACCGCCAATCATAGCACGGTTGGCAGTAGAGGTTTCAGGAGCAAACATTAAGCCGTAAGGTCTTAAGAAAACATTTAAATCGTCTCTAATAACTCCGGGTTGCACACGTACCCATTTTTCCTCGGCATTCAACTCAATAATCTGAGTAAAGTGTTTAGAGATGTCTACTACAATTCCATTTCCTACAACCTGTCCGGCCAGTGAGGTTCCGGCGGCTCTCGGTATTAATGTAGTATTATTTTTATTGGCAAAATCTATCAGAAGCTTTATATCATCTACATTACGGGGCAATGCTACTGCCATTGGCTTTTCCTGATATACAGAAGCGTCGGTAGAATAAATTAGTTTTTGAGAGTTGTGCAAACTTGAATCATCAAAATATAGCTCGCCCTGAAATTTTTCTGAAAGCTCAATAAAAGACACTCGTTTAACCATACAACAAAAGTAGCTTGTATAAACGAAAGATTAAAACTTATTTTAACAAATATGCTACTTCTTTTTTTAGCCTGTCTTTAGTTTCTTTATTCAAACTGCGCCAATCGGTATGACTTACAGCTCCTTGCAAACTATATAAATAATAACAAAGTGGCAATGCTTTAGCATTTTTGTTTTTGCAAATTTCCACGTACGCTTTTGCAGGTGTTAGCATTGATAAATCTTTCAGAGTGAAAACATGTATATCATTTAATGCTTTGGCAATTACTGCACCGATATTTTTTGCTTCATTTACCGGTATCATATTATTCATTTTGCGGTGAATATTTAACAATATCTATATTTACCCCATTGGGATCTGTTATGGCAAAATGCCTGTCGCCCCAAGGTTCATCCCGAATATCAATTTTAATATCAACGTCTTTACTTTTTATTTTTTCGTACAAAATATCAACATCATTTGTTTCAATAGTAAGATAAACTCCTTTGCCCGGGAAGGCTTCATGAAACAAGGGTTGCTGACTAGGATGCCCGGGAAGCAAAAAGCTAAGTTCAAACTGCTTTTCCGGTGTATGCATGAGTATGTAAAACTCATTTTCAAAGGTTACACCAAAGTTTAAAATTTCGGTATAAAACTTTTTTGTTTCCTCTAGTTTCGATGTAATAATTCCTGCGTTAAGCTTCATTCTGTAATGGTTTTGTTTGATGAATAATTATTTTTTCTTAAATATCCTGATACAAAATTCTTACAAAATCTATCGGAAACATAGTAAAAATCGGACAAGTTAAATGTCGAAAGCCTGAGTGGGCGTAATGCCGTAAAAGTTTTTAAATTCTTTGATAAAATGTGCTTGATCGTAATAGCCGGCATCAAAAAAAAGTTTATTTTTTTTTAAGTTTTGTACAGAAGGTTTTGCTTTAAGAATATTTTGAAACCGTACAACTTTACAAAAAGTTTTTACCGTATCGCCAATATAATAAGTAAAAATTCTTCTTAACTGGCGCTGGCTTATACCCGTATCAATATCAGCTGCTATATTAAGTACGCCATTGTTTTTTAAGATAACTGCTATGGCATCATATAGCCGGGCATCATCATCAAAATGTATTGTATGCATTAAATTCAAAAAGTAGCTATCAAGTTTTGATTTTATTTTCGTCAAATTTAAATCACTATTAAAAGTATCAGCAATGAATTGGGCGGTTGTAGGGATTACATCATTTAATGAAAGAAAGCGATTGCTGAGAAGAGAAGCATCCATCTTAAAAAATTGTGGAAACATAGTAGGCAGAAAGCGTATGCCTATGTAATGAAAAGTATTTTCTAAAGGGAATTCTGTATACTTTTTACAAAAGCCCATTACAAAGCTTTCTACAGGATTGTCAATTTCAAAAAATATATCAATGCATCCATCTGCTACCACACGATATGTAAAGGGTTCACTTAACTTTCGTTCCGCTTTCAGTTGCCAATAACAGTAAATGCAGGATTGCAATTTTTCGTGAGGCAGTATTTCTCTATACTCTACATTTCCGGAGTAATTCCTGATCGCGGGCTGTACAGGTTTATATAGTTGTCGTATTGTTTGTAAAGAAAACATTTACGTATATTTTATACTTTTTTTATTAACCAATAAAAAATATACGGAATGAATAATGGTGCTGATAAAGAAAAGATAAAAGCCTACGTGAAATTTTTCTTTTAATATTCTATAAGAAAAATTATCGTTGAAATCTATGAAAGTATACACCAGTCCTGCAATTGAGAGGATTAATATTACCCACGACACTAATTTTGTTTTAGCTATCAATTGAAGTATCATCAGAAAAAACTGGATACCAAAAAATAATAAAGCAGTTTGCCACCAGACTTTAAAAATCGCGTATTCCTGATAGAAAACGTTGATGCCCACACGACCTATAAAAGACATTTTAGAAATAAGATATCCTGATAGTACGGAAAGTGCAAACTGTAAGAGTACTATCCACCAAAATTTTTTATTCATTTGTATTTTTTATTATTCATTAAAAATAAATATTTCTTATAATATATCCTGTGCAAATGTTGTGTAAGATCTACTTGAATTATAAATTTCCTGCATACAAAAGAAAGATTGCCGGACGCTTGTGTATATCCGGGGGAGATTTTTTCCACTCCTGAATGCTTTTGGTTTGTATGGTTTCTTTTTGTGAAGTGATATCGCAGGCTATACAAAACTTTGTATCGTGCTTGCATTGATGGAGTACATCGTTGATCAGCGCATTATTTCTGTAAGGCGTTTCAATGAAAATAATGGTTTTATTATTTTTAAAGGAAATTTCTTCCAGGTTTTTAAGGGCTTTTCTACGATCGCTGTTGTCAATGGGCAGGTATCCGATAAATTCAAAATGCTGTCCGTTCATACCGCTTGCCATCAACGCCAGCAATATAGAGTTAGGGCCGGTCAAAGGCACTACGGTAGCGCCCAGCTGCTGGGCTTTTTCAACTAACATCTGTCCCGGATCGGCAATGCCCGGGCAACCCGCTTCGCTGATGATGGCGATATTCTCACCGGAGGAAAGGCGCTTAATAAACTCATCGGTAGTAGCTTTTTCTACTTTTTGTATAGGCATCCAGAAATAATCGTCTATTACTATTTCTTTCCATATTTTTTTCAAATATCTTCGTGCAGTTCTTTCATTTTCTACAAAAAAAGAATTGCACAGTTTTACGGCAGCTGCAACATAGCCGGGTATTGCGTTTAAGGCCTGATCATCATCATGCAAAACTGTGGGTATAAGATATACTTTTCCTGTCATATTTTTTAGAAATAATTATTAGTTTACGAATATAAAATTTAATCTTCAATTGAAGCCAAACACTTACTTTTGCATTTGCAAATGCAGAAAAAAATTCAATATTTAAACAGTATATTTTCTTACTACGTGTATGGGAATGGTGAGCAAGCGGTGTTTTGTTTTCATGGTTACGCGTCTGTCGGTTACAGGTTTGAAGTGCTGGAACCCTACCTGGGTAAGGATTTTACGCTAATATCGGTAGAGCTTCCGTTTCATAGCGATACACGATGGAATGAACACAGAATGTTTTATGCCAACGATCTGCATCAGGTTTTGACATTGATAAGCAAACAGGAAAATTTACAAAAAGATATATGGCTGCTGGGTTATAGCCTGGGAGGAAGAATAGTGCTGGATTATTTTTCACATAAGCCGGATCATGTACAAAAGATTATTTTACTGGCACCCGATGGCTTGCACAAAATATTCTGGTATTGGCTGATAGCCGAAACGCACTTTGGAAATTTTCTGCTCAGAGTTTTAAATCGCAGTTCTGCATGGGCCGTAAGTCTCATAAAATTCTTTTACCGGATTAAAGCTATTAACGGGAGCATATATGTATTGGCCAAAGAATTTTTAACCGACAAGGAAGAGAGAAAACTCTTGGTAAAAAGATGGATAACTTTAAGGAAGATGCACCCGAATCTGAAAAAAGTAGGCGCTAAGCTTAAGAAGCACAATGTGCATGTTTACACTATGTTTGGAGAACATGATAAAGTAATAGATCCTGAAAATATTAATTATCTTGCTGCCGTGGCTCCGGAAAACGTACATGGCTTTACAATAAACGGCGGACACATTTTATTGCGCGAGCCTCATGCCCGGGAGATTTCTAAACTGTTTTATCTGGATTAACTATGATATATGTACTCATTATATCTGCACTGCTGGTAGCTTCTTATTGTGTACTTATTATATTATACAACAGTTGGTTTAAAAAACTTGATGTATACAATCCTGCTAAAACGGCGGATGCAGTATCTTTTTCTGTGATAATACCCGCGCGCAATGAAGAAGCGAATATAGGCAGTTGCCTTCAATCCATTATCGATAATAATTACCCTTCTGCACTGCTTGAGATAATTGTGATAGACGATTACTCTACAGATGCTACTTTAGATATTATTAAAGCTATTCAACAGCAGAATGATTGTGTACGTTTTATAGAAATGAAAGAGTTGATTGTGCAGGATAAAAAAATAAATTCTTATAAAAAACTGGCTATTCAAAAAGCTGTTGAGCGTGCAAAAGGTACATATATAATTACTACGGATGCAGATTGTATCGCGCCTAAACAATGGTTGAAAAACTTTAATTCATTTATTCTGGAGAAGGAAGCGTATTTTATTGCAGCACCGGTAAGGTTTATTAATGACGATAAATTTCTTTCCATATTTCAATGTCTGGACTTTTTAAGTCTTCAGGGCATAACGGCAGCTTCTGTATCAGCGGGTTTTCACAGCATGTGCAATGGCGCTAATCTTTGTTATAAAAAAAATGTTTTCTTTGAAGTAGACGGTTTCAAAGGCTTTGAGCATCTAGCCAGTGGAGACGATATGTTTTTGATGGGAAAGATACAGAAAAAATATCCAAATAAAACGCAATACATTTTTTCTCCCGATTCAATAGTAGCAACACTCCCAATGCCTACTTTAAAAACATTTTTTAATCAGCGGATACGTTGGGCGAGTAAGGCAGACAGCTACGACGATAAGAGAATTGTAGCAGTATTGTTCCTGGTTTATTTTACCAATTTAGTTTTTCCTATATTATTTATACTTGGCTTTTTCAATGTACAATATTTTCTTTGGCTGGCTGTTTTTTATAGTATCAAAGTAGCGATTGAGATGATTTTTATGCGCAATATCTGCAGGTTTTTTGGTCAGAAAGAACTGCTGAAATATTTTCCTGTAATGGAAGTTTTTCATATTTTGTATACAATTATTTCCGGCTGGCTGGGCAAATTTGGAAAGTATGAATGGAAGGGCAGAAGTGTACAATAAGCACAAATTAACAAGTAAGGAATAGAAGATTATAAAATCATGCTTACATTTACACGCAAATAAATTTTATTGAAATATCATGGTTGATTTATCAAATTTTGATCAGAACGGAGTGGCTAATCCCAATGCTAATATTTTCGGACTTCCATTTTCGGAAGAAGATGCCGGATTAATTATTTTTCCGGTGCCTTGGGAAGTTACGGTAAGCTATGGAGCCGGCACGGGCAGGTGTTTTGATTCGGTTTTCGCCGCGAGTTTTCAGGTAGATCTTTTTAATAAATATTATAAAGACACCTGGAAAAATGGCTTCTTCATGGCAGATGTAGATAAGAAAATTTTGATGAAGAGTGATTATTTGCGCAAAGAAGCTGAGCTGTATGTTGATTTTATTGGCTCTGGAGAAGATATCAGTACCAACAATTTTATGGCGCGCAGTCTTAAAGATATTAATGAAGGCGGAATAATGCTTAATGAATGGGTATATGAGCATACCAGGCATTATTTAAATAAAAACAAACTGGTGGGCTTGCTGGGCGGCGATCATAGTACACCGTTAGGATACATAAAGGCACTTTCTGAAAGGCATGAATCGTTCGGCATATTGCAAATAGATGCGCATTGTGATCTTAGAAAAGCTTACGAAGATTTTGTTTATTCGCATGCTTCTATCATGTACAATGTACTGAATGAAATTCCGCAGGTAAAGCATATTACACAAATCGGCGTTAGGGACTATTGTAAAGAAGAATGGGATTTTGTACAAGAAAACAGTGATAAGGTTACCGTATTTTTCGATTCAGATATTAAATCAAGAATGTATGAAGGTGAGATATGGAAAGTAATTGTTGATGAAGTAATAGCCACACTTCCGGAAAAAATATACATCAGTTTTGATATTGACGGGCTTGATCCTAAGCTGTGCCCCAACACCGGAACGCCCGTGCAGGGCGGGTTTGAATCAGAGCAGGTAGTGTACTTGCTGCACAAAGTTGTAGAAAGCGGCAGAAAAATTATTGGCTACGACCTGGTAGAAACAGGCACGGGAGAAGCAAATACGGATGCCAATGTAGGCGCAAGATTTTTATGGCATCTATCTAATATACTCACCATGAGCAATATATAAACATGAGCGAAAAATTCAATTACGTTATTACTATCAAGTCTAACGAAGCAAAAATTATACAAACCATCAGCAATATTCTTGTAGTGATTGCTTTGGCCATATTTCTATACCTGGCTGTGGATTATATACAAGTAGAAAGATTGAAAACTTTTGCCATATTCCTGTTTGTAGTTTGCGGAATCATTGCTGTTATTTGGTTATATGTAATGCTCAATAAGTATAAGCCTTCCTTCAGGTATGCCTTTTTTTTGGCAGGCATTTCTTTCTTCTTCTATTTTCCACATCCTGTTTTAAAATTTGTTTTGGGAGGCTTGTATATTTTGCTGGGTTTAATAGAATCTTCTGTAAGAAAACCAAAAGAAATTGCTGTGGATAATTCAGGAATACTTATCAATGGATTGCCCGGAAAATTTATTTTATGGAATAAGCTGAAGAATGTTGTTATTAAAGATCAGTTGATTACCATTGATTTTAAAAACAATAAATTATATCAAAAAGAAATTGATGGCTTTATCACACCGGAAATACAAAATGAATTCAATGCCTTTGTACGTCAGCGCATACAACAAAGCAACGACGCGGGGTAGAGCGATTTTGTGAAAAACTATGTATTCGTTTCGTTAAGCGGCACATTGCCCTGCACGATGTGTGTTTTTTCTACTCTTTCTACCCATACAGCATATTGATTAGGATAAATTTCTCTTCCTTTTAATTTGGCATTGGCTCTTGTAAACGCAGCGCCTATATACAGTATCGCCGCTGAATAATAAACCCAAAGCAAAATAACAATGATGGAACCCGCCGCGCCATAAGTAGATATAACACTGTTGTTTTGTATGTAATAGCTTATCCCTACTTTGCCTAACATGAACAGCACGGAAGTGATAAGCGCGCCATTCATTACATCTCTCCATTTTATTTTAGCATCGGGTAGTACTTTAAAGATAATCCCGAATAATAATGTTGTAGTAAAGAAAGTAAGTAGCAAGTTGATAAGGTACGCGTTGTATACTTTTATTTCCGGCATCAACTCATATAATCGTTGCGAAAGACCGTCGAGCAGGGTATTTAAAATAAGGGATACCAATAAAATAAAGCCTAAACTTACAATGATAGAAAAGCTCAGCAGTCGGTTGATAAGCAGCTTAAGCCAGCCTCTTTTTGGTTTGGCTCTTAAGCGCCATATAGTATTGATAGAATCCTGTATCTCTGTAAATACGCCCGTAGCAGAAACCATTAAAGCTATACCGCTTACTACTTGTGCTATACCTTTGCTGTTAGAAATTTTGGCGCTGTTTATCATGTTTTCAATCAATTTAGCAGCATCATTACCTATGTATCCGCGCAGTTGCTCGTAGATGGTTCCTATAGGCTGATCACTTGCAAATACCGATGAAATGGATATGACGATGATGAGCATTGGCACAATGGCAAATACTGTATAATAGGCAAGGGCAGCGCTCATGCGTAATAATTTATAGTCGAAAAAATCGCTGAACGTTTCTTTCCATGCCTGCCAAAATATAGATAAATGTTTTCTTACGGGCATTGCTATTGCAGTTTTTGATTGTTTTGATGACGGGTTTTATCGCGGAGGGTTTTCTTCTCAAAATTTTTCTTTAAAGCCTCAGTAAGATTTACATTGGTCTGGTTGGCCAGACAGATCAACACCCAAAGTACATCCGCCATTTCATCTTCCAGCAACGCGTTTTTATCTGATTCTTTAAAAGATTGTTCACCATATTTGCGTACCATTATTCTGGAGAGTTCACCTACTTCTTCCATCAAAATACCCAGGTTGGTCAGCTCGTCAAAGTAACGTACACCAACGGTTTTAATCCATTCGTCAACTTTTTGCTGCGCTTCTTCTATCGTCATTGTTTTTTATTATAATTATTAAAAATTAAGCATTAAACATTCCAAACTATACATAATCTTTCATTCTCTGTTTTTACTGTCTATCCATATGGTTACCGGTCCGTCATTTAGCAGACTTACTTTCATATCGGCACCAAAGATACCGGTCTCAATTTTTTTATTTAAATCTTTTTCCAGCCGAACAATCATTTTTTGGTACATAGGAATAGCAAATTCCGGTTTGCTCGCTTTAATGTAGGAAGGACGATTGCCTTTTTTGGTTTGCGCGTGCAAGGTAAATTGGCTTATCAATAATATATTTCCCTCTATTTCCTTCAGGCTTTTATTCATTATTCCTTTATCATCATTAAATATCCGCAGGTTTATGATCTTATTGCTCAGCCATTCAATGTCTTCGTCAGTATCTGTATTTTCAATGCCTAACAGCACAAGCAATCCGGCATCAATTTTTCCGAAAATTGTATGATCAACTTCCACCGACGCCCGGGTTACTCTTTGTATAAGTACACGCATCTTTATTTTTTTTAATTTTACAAAAATAATGAACTATGACAGATATTTCATCGGAGTTGAATTTTCAAACAGCAAGAAGTGGTGGTAAAGGCGGACAAAATGTAAATAAAGTAGAGACAATGGTGATGGCCAGGTGGAATGTAGTGAAATCAGTATTTTTTAATGATATGGAAAAACAACTCATACTGGAAAGATTAAGAAATAATATTAATAACGATGGCGAATTTGTTGTAAAATCACAGACAGAACGCTCACAATTGGGCAATAAAGAAGCCGTAATTAGAAAGATTAATTTACTGGTAAATAACGCGCTTGTAAAAAATAAAAAACGGCTACAAACAAAGCCTACCAAAGCTTCTGTGGAAAAAAGACTGGCCTCAAAAAAAATGGATTCAATGAAAAAGCAAATGCGAAAGAAAGATTTTTAAAGATGAATAAAAATATATAATTGTGCAAGCGTAGAATCCGCCAGGATATAGAGAATTGAAACAACAATGATTAGCCATCTAGGGGTAGCGCATGAATCAGAAGATTACCACAACCTATTTCCGCATAAATCTTATCTATACCAACAATCATATAAAAACAGTAAATTTGTTGCCTAAAATATAAAGACAATTATGGAGCAACAAGCTAATGAAAGAGTAAAATGTTTAATTATAGGTTCTGGTCCTGCTGGCTATACGGCAGCTATTTATGCAGCGCGTGCCAATCTGAAACCCGTGTTATATCAGGGCATTCAGCCAGGCGGACAATTGACGATTACTACAGAAGTTGAAAACTATCCCGGTTATCCGCAAGGAAAACAAGGCCCGGAAATTATGATGGATTTTGAAGCACAAGCCAAAAGAATGGGCGCAGACATACGGTATGGAATCGCTACACAAGTAAATTTTTCGGGGCCTGTGCACAGAGTGCAGATAGACGAAGACAAATGGATAGAAGCAGATACAGTTATTATTTCTACCGGCGCATCGGCAAAATGGCTGGGCCTGGCTAGCGAGCAAAGATTGAATGGCTTTGGAGTGAGCGCCTGTGCGGTTTGCGACGGATTTTTCTTCAGGAATAAAGTGGTCTCTATAGTTGGAGCGGGAGATACGGCTTGTGAAGAAGCTATGTATCTTTCTAACCTTGCAGATAAGGTACACATGATCGTAAGAAAAGGAGAAGGCGGTATGCGCGCCAGCAAAATAATGCAGGAAAGAGTGATGAACAATCCTAAAATTGAAATACACTGGAATACAGAACCCGTAGAAGTAATAGGGGATAAAACGGTAACAGCCTTAAAAGTGATCAATAACAAAACCAACGAAACAAAAGAGATTCCTGTCAGCGCTATGTTTGTGGCTATTGGTCATCATCCTAATAGTGATATTTTTAAAGATTACCTGCAAACGGATGAAACCGGCTATATCATTACTACGCCGGGTACTTCCAAAACAAATGTTGCCGGTGTATTCGCTGCCGGAGATGTGCAGGATAAAATTTATCGCCAGGCTGTAACGGCTGCAGGCAGCGGCTGCATGGCCGCGCTGGATGCGGAAAGATACTTAATGTCCATACACTCGTGATAACTTTTCAAAAACCAGTATGCTTTCTATACAATTAAACAATCTTACGTTTTTTGCTTTTCATGGCTTATATGAAGAGGAAAAGCTGATTGGCGGCGAGTTTGAGGTAAATATATCAATAGATTATATGCCTCAGACTCCTGTAATTACCAGCATTACTGAAACAATCGATTACTCGGCCGTTTACACACTTGTGAAAGAGTATATGTCAATACCAACGCCACTATTAGAAACGCTTGCCATGAATATAGCTCATGGTGTTCTACAAAAGTTTTCTTTAGCCGAACGAATAGAAATTTTTATAAAAAAAGTACAGCCTCCTTTTCCTAATTTTGAAGGAAATGTACAGGTTATGTACCGAACTGCAAGAACCTGATTACACAGCTACAGGGGCTTTTATACCCGGATGACTTTGATAATTTTCAAGTGTAAAATCTTCAAAAGTAAAGTCAAAAATATTTTTTATATCCGGGTTTAATTTCATGTAAGGCAAAGGATAAGGTTCTCTGGATAGCTGTAGCTTTGCTTGTTCTACATGATTGCTGTATAAATGTACATCTCCAAAAGTATGTACAAATTCACCGTATTCTAGGTTGCAGATCTGTGCCATCATCATGGTCAGCAACGCGTAAGAAGCAATGTTGAAAGGTACGCCTAAAAATACGTCGGCACTGCGTTGGTACAACTGGCAACTTAATTTACCATTAGCCACATAAAACTGAAACATATTGTGGCAGGGCATCAACGCCATCTTAGACAGGTCGGCAACATTCCATGCGCTTACAATTAATCTGCGGCTGTCAGGGTTTTTTCTGATCTGTTCAATCACCTCTGCTATTTGATCGTATGTTTCGCTGTTAGCGCCTTGCCAGCTGCGCCATTGCTTACCGTATACAGGACCTAAATCACCGTTTTCATCGGCCCATTCATCCCAAATGGATACTTTATTTTCTTTTAAATATTGAATGTTGGTATCGCCTTTTAAAAACCACAAAAGTTCATGTATAATGCTTCTCAGATGTAGCTTTTTGGTAGTAACCATAGGGAAACCTTCCTGCAGATCGAAGCGCATTTGATAGCCGAAGGTACTAATGGTGCCGGTTCCGGTGCGATCTTCTTTTTTTACACCTGTGTCAAGAATATGCTGTAGTAGGCTGAGGTATTGTTGCATGCTTCAAAAATAGTAAATTTAATTTATTATAGTGATGGCTAGAAGGTTGAGTTTAAAGTTTTGGACTGAAATTTGAAAGTATAATTATTAAGTAAGAAACTATATATAAGTGATTATTTGGAATATATATCGTTTGGAAGATAAAATAGCCTCTCATCTTTTTGAAGAGAAAGATGCGCTCAGCTATACTATAAGTAATCTGGCTTTTTGGACTTTTATGTCGTACATCGGATTTATTTCTGCCAAAGAGAAACTCAACTGGCAATTTGTTTGCGAGCTACTGGTAATGCTGGTTATAATGACCTGGGGGATTATTAAATGTTACCGGATAAATGTACAAATTGACAACGCGCGCTTTGCTGAAAGATTTTTTTCTATCTATTTTGTAATGGTTGTAAGGTTTGTGGTCTTTATTACAGTGAGTATTTGTTTACTGTTATTGATTATTATTTTTACTTATAATTCCATTGAAAAATTAAATGATATAATGCATATCAGCTGGATATATTTAACGTTGGCGGCTCTTATTCAGATTTTATTTTATTACCTGATATATAAGTCTTTTAAACGATTGCAGGTAAAGCATATGAACTTCAATGCGAAAACATAATAGCTCATTTTGATTTACTATCTGAAGCATTATTTACAGGCAGCTACAATGATGTTACACGCTCTTTCCAGCTCTTCGTTTGAAATAATCAAGGGTGGGGCAAAGCGCAGGCCTTCCGGGCAGAAAAGAAACCAGTCGGTGATCAATCCGTTTTCAATACACTGATGAATAACTTTTTTATTGGTTTCAAAATTGCCAAATCTGACACTTGCCCACAATCCGGCTGTTGTTAGTTTTTTTATAGCTGAATGTTGTAGTTTTTGTTGAATAATTTTTTCTTTGTCTTTTACTGTGTCTATGCATTTGCTTTCTGTCAATACTTCAAAAGCGGTTTTGCCGGCAGCGCAGGAAACCGGATGTCCGCCAAATGTGCTCATATGGCCAAGTACAGGATTTACGGTCAATACTTCCATTATTTTTTTATTGGCTATAAAAGCTCCCAGTGGCATACCACCGCCCAATGCTTTACCCAAAAGCAATATATCAGGTGAAATGTTGTATTGTTCAAATGCCCACAGAGAGCCGGTTCTGCCAAAGCCACATTGTATTTCGTCCAGTATTAAAAGAGTGTCGGTGTCGGTACATTTTTCTCTGATTTTTTTAATCCAGTCAGCGCGCGGTTGTATAATACCGGCTTCCGCCTGTACTGTTTCTATAATCACACAAGCCGTTTTCTCATCTATCAATTCTATCATAGCATCGTCATTGAAATTGCAATGATAAATATCAGGAAGCAAAGGCCTGAAAGCATTTCTGAAATATTCGCTGCCCATAATGCTTTGCGCGCCTTGTGTAGAACCATGATAGCTGTTGTTAAAAGCAATTATTTTAGATCGGTTTGTATATCGCTTGGCTAGTTTCATTGCGCCTTCCACCGCTTCCGCGCCACTATTGGTAAAGAAAACACAGTTCAGGTGGTCGGGAAGATGTTGTGTGAGTAAATGAGCGTATTGTACCTGAGGCGTTTCTATAAATTCACCATAAACAATTACATGCATGTATTGTTTTATTTGCTTTTCAATGGCCTCTAACACGCGGGGATGTGAGTGCCCGATGTTGCAAACGCTGAATCCCGAAATGAGGTCAATATATTTTTTTCCATTTGTATCGGTTTGGTATATTCCTTCCGCGCTTTCAATTTCAATACCCATGGGCTCGGGCGACGTTTGTCCTACGTGCTGTAAAAATAGCTGGCGATTATTCATGTGGCAAAAATACACAACTTAATCAGCAAATTGAAGCAGGGAGTTTTTAAAATGTATGTATTCATTTTTGTATTGATTGTATTGGGCAGAATCACTGTATTCTATTCCTATAATCCAGTTTACATTATGTATAAGCTTTGTTTCCTGATACGATCTTCTGTACGATTTATCGTGGGCTTCTATGGTCCAGTGTTTTATCAACATACTGTCTTCGCCGTAGCTTGCGGTTGAATTGATTATTTTTTCGTTACCCTTTAAATTTATTTCCGAAGGATTGCCCGACCATTGAGGGGAAAAAACATAAAATTTTATTTTTCCGTCGGGGGAAGTAAACAGGGCGCTATCATAACCTTCCGAAGAGGTCAGCGATTTTAATAATGGCAGTGCAGTAAAATCGGCAGGGTAGTCTATATAAAACCATGCGCCTTCAAATCTTTTATAAGCAGTGGTATCATTGGTAATGGCGGCATCTTTCTTATCAATTTCATTAATGACAAGCGCAGCGCTATATATATTTGCCCCAGCGTTATTCATATTGCCACATTGTGCAAAGCAGCAGAGCAAAGGCAGCACATAAAGGAAATTTTTTGCCATGATTTTTTTTAAGGAACGCAGAAATAAATATGCCAAAAATCATCAACGAATGTATTTGAGTGATTCTCATTTTATCTGTATTTTTTAAATATTAGGTATGCTTTTTGCAATAAATACTTTATAAATAATTACACTTATACTAAATAAATTTATTATGAAAGGATTCAAATCTAACATTGAAAAAGACACATTAAGTAACGATAATTTTCGTAAAGTACTATACACAGCTAAACATACACAGTTGGTGCTGATGAGTATTGTTCCGGGAGGTGAAATTGGTTTAGAAACGCATCATGACAATGACCAGTTCTTTCGTTTTGAAGGAGGTAAAGGATATGTATTGATTGACGAAAATAAATATGAAGTAGAAGACGGCGATGCTGTAATAGTTCCGGCAGGTGCTCAGCATAACGTGGTGAATACTTCTGATACAGAACCGCTTCAACTGTATACATTGTATTCTCCTCCACATCATAAAGACGGAATAGTGGCCAAAACAAAAGAAGAAGCAGATGCGAATGATGAAGATTTTGACGGACAAACTACTGAATAAACTATAAAAACTTGAACAATCCAGGCAGGTAGATTTTTTCTATCTGCTTTTTTATTAAAATTCTTTTTTCTTTGTACATACCTAAAAGATTACTTATGAAGAACTATATTTTATTGTTGCTACTTTTATCACATACAATGATTTTTGCACAACAGTATTCCATTGAAAAAATCTGGGAAACCGATACCACAATAGCCGTACCCGAATCGATTTTGCCACACAAAGGACAATTCTATGTATCATTGATTGATGGTGCAGGATGGGAAGACGATAAACAAGGGGGAATAGGAATTATGAGCAAAGACGGTAAAATTTTCAATGATAAGTTTGTAGAAGGCTTAAGCGCGCCCAAAGGCATGGCAATATATAAAAATAAACTGTACGTGGCAGATATAAAGGAATTGATTGTGATAAAGTTGAAAAATGGTGAGATTTTTAAAAGAATTGCTTTGCCGGGTGCAGAAGCGCTTAACGATGTAACTGTAGACAGTAAAGGAACAGTGTATGTATCCGACTCAAGAAAAGGAAACATCTGGGCGGTAAAAAAATATATACCGGAAGTATATATATCCGATGTGAAAAATCCAAACGGTGTAAAAGTGGTTAATGGAGAACTGTACTATGCCGAAGGCGCTACATTAATGAAGGCAGATAAGCATAAGAACATTACGAAAATAGGAAAGGTTTCAAACAATATTGACGGAATAGAGCCGGTTGGCAACGGTGATTTTCTCTTAACATCCTGGCCGGGATATGTTTATTACCTGTATGCGGATGGCCGCTACGATCTACTGCTGGAGACCCATCAACAGGGTATTAACGCCGCGGACCTGGGCTTTGATCAAAAAGAAAAGATCATATACCTACCAACTTTTAACGGTAAAAAAATAGTTGCGTATAAATTAAAATAATATTTTTATAGGCATCATCATGAATCGTCTGGCTTTCATGATTTAAATTTTCCATTTCATTTGAAGTGGCTGCTTCTTTTTTATTGGGTAAGCACCTTTACAAAGCCATCTTTGCTTTCAGTTAGTATTCTGTTGTTTGGAGAAATGTATGCATCAATATCACCGGGGTTACTATGCAGGAAGCTGATCAGCCTGAAGCCTTTTTCTACATGTATGTCTGCAAATTGCCCGGCTTCCTGGGCAAATTTTTCTATTTTGTCAGGTACATGGTCTGCTACAATTTGAATAAGATTCTCATTTCCCGAAAAAATATTTGCAGGCAAGTCTATAGATTCTAAAACAGCTTTAAGCTCTTTACTATTTAAACCTTTGCTATCTGCCGCTTTGCAGATGATTAATACCTGATTGTCTTTCTGCACAATCGCCTGTAATACGCTGTTTACAGCTTGCTGATTATTAAGTAGCGTGCCTTCTACAGAAGTGTCGTAAAAATAGCTGACCTCTGTAGAAACATTACTGTCTTTTAAAATCCGTAATGCTTCAGGATGAAGAAAATGATCTGAGTTGATGGCTATAGCATATGCATCGGTATAGTTCAGATTTTCGATAAATGATTTCTTGTCAAAAACATTTGCGGTAAGAGCTTCTGTTTTCTGCCAGATAATAAAGCTGTCAGCTTCAGAAATCTTAGCAAGTACAGCACCGGTATAGTCTCCGCCGAGCAGGCCTAATGTAGTACTTTCATTTTCATCTGTACTACCTATACCGCCTTGTGTAATTATTATATCATTTTCCGGTTTTGAAAAAAGCAACTCCTTTGCTTTTTGTTCAGTAAAAATTAAATCAATATGCGCATTTGAGAAATTATTGTCTGTTCTTACTACATCTCTGATATCTGTAAATGTATTGGCAATTCCTTTTTCCTGCATGTAAGCGCTGATAATTCTGGAAATCAACAGTTCCCCGGCACAAACAATCTGGTCGTAATAATATCTGTAAGACCAAACAGGCTTGTCGTGCAGCAACCATTCCACTTCTGTAAAAATGTCAACCATTTTCTCCAGACACTCGTTAAAGTTGAGAATGAGCAGGTATTTTGCTGTATCAAAATGCTGCTTCTTAATATTGTCAAACAGTTTTAAAGCTTCATCTTTATAACCATTATAGAAATTGTCGGTTACTGTTTCCAATGCTTTGCGCGTATTGTTCGTAGCCGACAGCACAGCCACCAGCTTAGATTCTTTAGCGTACTCCTCCAATATGTTTACCGCATGTTTTATATGTTCTACATCCTTTACGCAGTTACCTCTAAAACTAAAAACTTTCATTTACCTAACTGATTTTTATTAAATTTCGGTGAAGATATGATTTGTTTTATTTGTGAAGAAAACCGGTTTTATTTATCTGAACTTTAATATAAATAATAATGTTAAAATGTATGATATATATCATATTATTATTGCCAGGCAAATGATTATTAGTAATTTTAAAGCCGTAAATTTGCAAAGAATTTTTTAATCACAATTTTATAAAAAACATGGCAACGAAATCTAAAGACAAAAAGTACGTGTATTCGTTTGGCGGTGGTAAAGCCGATGGTAACGAATCCATGAAAAATCTGCTTGGTGGTAAAGGTGCTAACCTGGCTGAAATGGCCGGACATCCAAAACTAAAACTACCTGTACCTCCGGGATTCACCATTACAACTGAAGTTTGTACATACTACTATGATAATGGAAGAAAATACCCTGCAACTCTGCAAA
Source organism: Bacteroidota bacterium (assembly GCA_023386235.1). GTDB lineage: Bacteria > Bacteroidota > Bacteroidia > Chitinophagales > Chitinophagaceae > Haoranjiania. The sequence goes on from JAEWKC010000045.1 coordinate 32,350, forward strand.
AACAAATCAATGCTGCGCTGGCAAACATTGAAAAAATAATGGGCAAAAAATTCGGTGATAAAAAAGATCCGCTTTTATTATCAGTACGCTCAGGGGCCAGAAAATCCATGCCCGGCATGATGGATACCGTTTTAAACTTGGGTCTTACGGAAGAAACCCTAAAAGGATTGATTGATACTACAGGCGATGCAAGATTTGCATACGATGCATACAGAAGATTAATCATGATGTATGCCGATGTGGTAATGGAAAAAGCAGGTGGCCTGGAACCGGCCAAAGGTAAAGGTATCAGAAAAGTAATGGATGAATTACTGGAAGAAGTAAAGCATAAAAAAGGCGTTACCGAAGATACCGACTTAGATGTTGAAGATTTGAAATATCTGGCAACAGAATTTAAAAAATTAATAAAAGAATTATTAGGTCAGTCATTCCCAGACAATGCAATGGATCAGCTAATGGGCGGCGTAGGTGCCGTATTTGCCAGCTGGAATGGTAAGCGTGCCGTAGAATACCGCAGAATTGAAAGAATTCCTGACGAGTGGGGTACTGCCGTAAACGTACAGGCAATGGTATTTGGCAACATGGGCGAAGGCAGTGCTACAGGCGTAGCGTTTACCAGAAACCCCGGTACCGGCGATAACCATTTCTATGGCGAATATCTGGTAAATGCACAAGGTGAAGATGTGGTAGCGGGTATACGTACTCCAAGCCCTATCAATAACGCTTCTAAAAATGATCAGAACAAGCAATTTGCTACGCTTGAAAAAATAATGCCTAAAGCATATAAAGAACTGAATGATATTCAGAGAAGATTGGAAGTGCATTATAAAGATATGCAGGATATTGAGTTCACAATAGAAAAAGGAAAACTGTACATGCTGCAATGCCGCGTAGGTAAAAGAAACGGTGTGGCCGCTGTAAAGATGGCTACAGATATGCTGAAAGAAAAATTCATTGACGAAAAAACAGCATTGAAACGCGTAGCTCCCAATCAGCTGGTAGAACTTCTGTTACCTATGATTGATCCTAAAGCCGAAGCCTCTACAACTCCCGTTGCCAAAGGTTTACCTGCGGGTCCTGGTGGTGCATTAGGTAAAGTGGTTTTCTCTTCAGAAGCCGCTATCGAAGCAGCAGCAGCAGGTGAAAAAGTAATTCTTGTAAGAGAAGAAACTTCTCCTGAAGATGTAGATGGTATGCACAAATCTCAGGCTATCCTTACAAGTAAAGGAGGTATGACCTCTCACGCTGCTCTTGTGGCACGTGGTTGGGGTAAATGTTGTATCGTTGGTTGTAGCGATATTACTATTAATAATGAAGGAAAATTCTTTACTACTAAATCCGGTAAGAAAGTTAAAGAAGGCGATTGGCTTACACTTAACGGTACTAAAGGTTTAGTATATGAAGGTCGCTTACCATTAGTTTCCATCGATCCTAAGAAAAATAAAGCTTATGCAGAATTGATGAAACTGGTAGACAAATACAAAAAAATAGGTGTTCGCTCAAACTCAGATACTCCAAGCGATGCAAAACAAGCATTAGCGTTCGGAGCAGAAGGTATAGGCTTATTCCGTACAGAACACATGTTCTATGGTGAAGGCAGCGAAAAACCTTTGTTCTTGTTGAGAAAAATGATCATGAGCTCTACTTTAGATCAAAGAAAGAAAGCTCTTGATGAATTATCTACTTATGTAAAGAAAGAAGTAAAATCTACTTTACAAGTAATGAACGGATTACCGGTAACTTTCCGTTTACTAGATCCGCCTTTACATGAGTTTGTGCCACATGATAAACACAAATTGCAAGAATTGGCCGATGAATTGGGCGAAACAGCTGAGTCTTTAGATAAGATCATTGAAGGACTTAAAGAAAACAACCCAATGCTAGGTCATAGAGGTGTACGTTTAGGTATTACTTATCCGGAAGTAAGTGAAATGCAAATTCGTGCTATCTTAGAAGCTGCAGGTGAATTGATAAAAGCGAAGAAAAAAGTATTCGTAGAGATCATGATCCCTGTAACAATGAGCGTTAATGAATTGAAGAGTCAAAAAGAATTGTACGACAAAGTTTATCAGGAAGTTCTTACAAAATTAAAACTGAAAGAAATTCCAAACATGTATGGTACAATGATCGAGATACCTCGTGCTGCAATGCGCGCAGATCGTATGGCTTCTGTAGCTGAATTCTTCAGCTTCGGTACCAATGACCTTACACAAATGACCTTTGGATTTAGCCGTGATGATATTGGTAGCTTCTTACCTCAATATCTTGAAGCTAAGATCCTTGACGATGATCCGTTCCAAACAATAGATCAGAAAGGCGTAGGTAAATTAGTAGAATATGCTACAAGAGACGGCCGTGCTACAAGACCTAACTTGAAAGTGGGTATTTGTGGTGAGCATGGAGGAGATCCTGAAAGTGTGAAATTCTGTCACAGAATAGGATTGAACTATGTGAGCTGTTCTCCTTTCCGTGTGCCTATTGCACGTTTGGCAGCAGCACAAGCAGCTATTGAAGAAGCAGAAGAAAAAGCCGCAGTGAAAAAAGCAGCCGCTAAAAAAGCACCTGCTAAAAAAGCTGTTGTTAAAAAAGCAGCACTTAAAAAGGTAGCAGTTGCAAAGAAAACAGTTGCTAAAAAAGCAGCTCCTAAAAAAGTAGCCGCTAAGAAAGCGCCTGCCAGAAAGAAATAATACATTTTATTTCAAATAAAGAAAAACACCGAAGCAATTCGGTGTTTTTTTATAATACATTAATTGGATATATTTGCGCATACAATTAAAAAAAATCTAAAATGGCAACTCCTTATTTATTTATTGACAGAGATGGAACCCTAATTTATGAAGTACCCGACGGAAAAATAAATGCATTTGAAAGACTTACTTTTTATCCCGGAGCGTTACAGTAC
>JAEWKC010000046.1 GCA_023386235.1 Bacteroidota bacterium
GCGTTACAGTACATGGCAAAAATAGCAGCTGAGCTAAATTATGAATTGGTAGTGATAAGTAATCAAGACGGGCTGGGGCAGGAAGAAGGTTTTGAGGAAGGTCCGTTTTACGAAGTAAATGATTTTATTTTTAAGACTTTTAAAAATGAAGGCGTAGAGTTTAAAGAAATACTCTTTGACGTAACCTATAAAAAAAATAACGAATACACGCGCAAACCCAATCCGGGACTGCTTTTGAACTATATGAACAATCCTGAAGTAGACATGGAAAATTCATTTGTGATCGGCGACAGAATTACAGATGTAATGCTTGCAAAAAACTTAGGATGCAAAGGTATCTGGATCAATAATGGCGATAACCTTGGCGCAGAAGAACTGAAAGATACAGCAACAGAATTAAAAGAATTCATTGCTCTGGACACTACTACCTGGAAAGAAATTTATGAATTTCTTGCTTCAAAAAAAAAACAGTAGTCCACGATCGTAACACCAGAGAAACACAAATTCATATAGAGTTAACGCTCAATGGTCAGGGAAATGCGCATGTACAAACGGGTCTGGGCTTTTTTGATCACATGCTCGACCAAATAGCACGTCACGGAAATCTTGATTTGGTTATTCATACTAAGGGCGACCTGCACGTAGATGAGCATCATACCATTGAAGATACGGGCATAGCGCTGGGTGAAGCATTTGTAAAAGCTTTGGGCGATAAGCGCGGTATTGAACGCTATGGTTTTGCTTTACCAATGGACGATGCTGAAGCTAAGGTACTTATTGATTTTGGTGGAAGAAACTGGCTGGTATGGAATGCAGAATTTAAAAGAGAAAGAGTGGGTGACATGCCAACGGAAATGTTTTATCATTTTTTCAAATCTTTTAGCGATGCGGCCAAGTGCAACCTGAACATTGAATGCAAAGGAGATAATGAGCATCACAAAATAGAAGCTATTTTCAAAGCGTTTGCCAAAGCAATAAAAATGGCTGTTAAACGCGATCCTCTTAGTAATGTATTGCCCAGTACAAAAGGTATTTTATAAAATAAATTTCTTATCGATGATCAAACATATTGTTTTATTCGGATTGGCTAAAGAAGCCGATGGCAGAAGTAAAAGTGAAAATGCCCGAATGATAAAAGAACAGATCGAAAATTTAATACACCTGATTCCGCAGGTGAAAAAAATAGAAGTAGGCATTAATGCAGACGACGCGCCAGCCGCAAACCACGATCTGGCTATTTATGCGGAATTTGATTCGATGGATGATCTGCATATCTACAACATTCATCCAGAACACAAAAAAGCGGTTGCTTTTATTACAAAAGTAAGAACTGAAAGAGTAGCGGTAGATTATTATAGTGAATAATCAGCAGGTAAAATTTTAGTATCCGTATTTGTCTTTCCAAAGTTTGCGCAGATGTTTGCGCATTTCTTCTTCCCGTGCATTGTTGCCCGGTTCGTATAATTTTGTACCGGCAATTTCGTTGGGTAGAAACTCCAAGTCGGTAAAGTTATTATCGAAGTCATGGGCATACTTATAGCCTTTATGATACCCCATATCTTTCATAAGTTTTGTTGGCGCGTTTCTTATTTGCATGGGTACCGGTAAATCACCTGTTTGTTTCACCAAAGCGATTGCATTGTTAATGGCCACATAAGAAGCATTACTTTTTACAGAACTTGCCAGATATACAGCACATTGAGATAAGATGATCCTCGCTTCGGGGTAGCCTATCTTATTTACCGCGTCAAACGTGGCGTTTGCCAGTAAAAGCGCGTTGGCATTGGCATTGCCAATATCTTCACTTGCAAAAATGACCATTCTTCTGGCAATAAATTTTACATCTTCACCTCCTTCAATCATTCTTGCCAGATAATAAACTGCTGCATTAGGATCGCTGCCTCGCATACTTTTTATAAACGCTGAAATGATATCGTAATGCTGCTCTCCGGTCTTGTCATACAATGCAATTTTCTTTTGCGCAACTTGCTGTACTATTTTATCGGTTATTATTACTTCTTTTTTATTGGTAAAAGAATTGACAACTATTTCAAATAGATTAAGCAGTTTTCTTGCGTCACCACCCGAAAGATTGATGAGCGCTTCTGTTTCCTGTAAAGTAATAGATCGAGAAGATAGTTCTTTATCTTCTTTCATTACTTTATGGAGTAATTGCAGCAGTTGTTCTTTTTCTAAAGGCTTTAAAACATAGACCTGACAACGGCTTAGCAATGCCGAGTTCACCTCGAACGAGGGATTTTCTGTTGTAGCACCGATCAATGTAATAACGCCTTTTTCTACTGCACCGAGTAAAGCATCTTGCTGGCTTTTATTAAATCGATGAATTTCATCAATGAACAAGATGGCAGAAGATTGTTTTTTGGCAATGTCAATAACTTCTCTCACTTCTTTTACGCCGCTGCTGATGGCGCTCAACTGATAGAAAGGATGTTGTAAAGTATTGGCAATAATATTGGCAATAGTAGTTTTGCCAACACCCGGTGGTCCCCACAAGATCATGGAAGGTATGTTGCCATTTTCTATTGCTTTGCGCAGAATACTTCCCTCGCCTGTGAGGTGTTCCTGTCCGAAAAGGTCGTTTAATGTTTGGGGCCGCATACGTTCAGCCAATGGTTCTGACATTCTCTTCTGTTTTTTATCTAATAAATGTAGTAAAATATCGTTTACAAAAACTATAGTAAATAATAACAGAGTGTTTAATAAATCTAAAAATTATGTTACCCTAATTGTTAATAATCCAGTAGTTATTGCTAATGAAATTTTGAGGCATTCTTTTTGTTCAATTATAGCAATATTAGTAATTAAATTTTTATATTATGAAGAAAGGATTTTTTTTATTCTTAATTGTTTTCGCTTCGCTTGTATTTACGGGCTGTGTAAGCAATAAGAAATTTGCATCGTTACAAACAGATTATCAATCATTGGATCAGCGTTACCGTCAATCTCAATTAGATCTTACTGCCAGTCAGACCAGGGTAAAAAGCCTGGAAGATCAGTTGGCACAAGAAAGACAAAATAATGCGAATCTAAGAAAAGCTTTAGCTGAATTGCAAAATACATTGGATAAAAGTATCAATCAAAATACGCAGGGAAATGTAAATATCTCTAAACTGGTGGATGAGATCAATGCTTCAAACAGATACATTCAACACTTGGTGAATGAGAAAAACAGAAGTGATTCATTAAACCAGATTTTGACAAATAACCTAACACGTTCTTTATCGAGAGATGAATTAAGAGATGTAGACATTCAAGTATTAAAAGGTGTTGTATATATTTCTTTGTCTGATAATATGCTTTACCAAACTGGAAGCTATGAAATAAGTCAAAGAGCCGGTGAAACTTTATCAAAAATTGCCAAGATCATTCAAGACTATCAGGATTATGAAGTATTAGTAGAAGGTAATACAGATGATGTACCTATCAGCCGACCAAACATACGCAACAATTGGGACTTGAGCTCACTTCGTGCATCTTCAGTTGTACAGGCATTGCAAAATCAATACGGGGTTGATCCTAAGAGAATGACAGTAGGAGGTAGAGGTGAATACAATCCTGTGGCAGGTAATGATACTGAAGCCGGCAGAAGTAAAAACAGAAGAACACAAATTATCATTACTCCAAAACTTGATCAGTTTATGGAATTGATAGAACAAGCACCGCCAGAGTCTTCACAACAAGTGAATCTATAAGAATTTAGTCTGTGTGGCTGCAGTAAATTATTTTACCGAATCAGCAGACATATAAAATTCTAATTTTTCGCCATTTATAAGATTTTAATGTTTTATAAATGGCGTTTTTATTTGTTTTATAGACCTTATACACTAAAACAGATAGGTAGCATTAATATCAGAGATCGAAAAGTGAATGAATAAGTTATTTTCTTTGAAGATAGCTTTTTTGCTGTAGTGCAGATAGAAAATTTAAATTGACAACTATATAACGATGATTGATGATAAGATATTAGTTTATTTATTAATGATGCCGTTCATATAACAAAAAGTACACCTTATACATTTTTATATTAAAAGTGCAAGGTAATAGTCTATTTTTATATCTACATAATTGATACTTAAGTGCTTATTGTTGAATAATATCCGCCTTGCTGATTCTTCAGCGGGGCCTTTTTTTTAGTAGAGCGCCAAAGCTTATTATTCTACCGCTTTTACTTTAGGTGTCAATTCTCTGTACCAGCGAACAAGCTTATCATTCTCAAATACAAATAAGAAAAATTCATCATCATATATTCTTTCTCTATAGGAAAGGATAGTGTAATCATTTCCATTTTCGGCATACTTATCAGAGATAGTATAGCTTTTACCCAAAATATTAGTTACCTCATTTTTATTCATGCCCAGTTCTAACTGCTCCATTTTTTCAGGGGTCATCTGTAAATAATAGTTGGTACCAATACAGGAGCTAAAAAATAGCATGATGACTATTAAAATAGGAATAGAATTTTTCATAGAAAGAAAGTTTCCTATAGGATGTATATTTACTTTTAAAGTTTAATTGTATAAAAGGTTTGCTCTTCAGTGCCTTGATATATCTATCTTTTAGGCTTTGGTTGCATATAAAATTCGAGTTTGCCACCGCTAACCAAGTCAGCATGTTTTATAAAAGGTTTATTAATTGATTTGCCATTGAATAATACTTTAGATACATACACATTTTTTTCAGATTGGTTATGGGCGAGTATTTGTAACGTGTTTCCGTTTTCTAATTTTATTTGTGCAGATTTCACCAGAGGGCTTCCCAAAGCATATTCATCGCTTCCAGGGGCAACCGGATAGAAACCAAAAGCTGTAAATAAATACCATGCACTCATTTGGCCACAGTCGTCATTGCCGCCCAAGCCATTTGGTCCATTGCGGTATTGCGATTGTAAGATCATTCTTACTCTTTCCTGTGTTTTCCAGGGTTGAGAAGTGTAGTTGTATAAATAAGCTACATGATGGGCGGGTTCGTTTCCATGATTATAATTACCTATCAATCCTTCTCGTGTGATGTCTTCTGTATTTTCAAAGTATTTATCGTCTAAATGCATAGTGAATAATTTATCTAAGCGCTCGGTAAATTTTTTATCACCACCCATTAATTTTATCAGTTCATTTGGCTGATGAGGTACATAAAAACTAAAGTTCCAGGAGTTGCCTTCTATAAAGCCTTCTCCATGTGTTTCTAATTCGTCAAAGTTTTTTCTAAAGTTACCGTCTTTCGATCTGGGGCGCATAAAACCGATAGATGCGTCAAATACATTTCTATAGCTTTCAGAACGTTTTATAAATTCTTCATATATTTTTTCATTGCCTATTTTCCTGGCTAATTGTGCTATAGCCCAGTCGTCATAAGCATATTCCAGTGTAGTAGAAACTGAATTGGCGCTGTTCTCATCAGGAATATATCCATATTCTTTATATGCTGAAATATTGTCGTAGTAGCGGTTGTTGGCTGTAGTTACACAAGCTTCCAGAGCTTTATTCGCATCAAATGTATGCATGTTTTTTACAATCGCATCTGCCAAAACACTTACGGAGTGATAGCCGGTCATGCACCAGTTTTCATTGGCGTAATGCGACCATACGGGCAGCATTTTATGTGCACTTTGATTGTAATGAGCCAGCATAGATTGTATCATGTCATTGGCTCTTTTTGGTTGAAGAACTGTAAACAAAGGATGAAGAGCCCGATACGTATCCCAGAGAGAGAAGGTGGTATAATTGGTAAAACCATTTGCGGTATGCACGTTTTGGTCAAGTCCCATATACTTTCCATCTACATCCTGATAGATAGTAGGGTTGATGAAAGCATGATATAATGAAGTGTAAAAATTAATCTTATCAGATTCGCTAAGCATATCTACTCTTACTTTTTCTAATTCTCTCTGCCATGCATTTTGTCCGTCGGTCTTTACTTTTTCAAAGTCCCAATGTGGCACTTCTGTTTGCAGATTATTTAGCGCGCCTTCCATACTTACAGGCGATATTGCAAATTTTATTTGTATTTTTTCGTTGGTTTCTGTATCAAAATCAAAATGTGCTCTTATATCATGACCAGCCATTTCAGGAAAGTTCTCATAGACATTAAATCTGCGCCAGAAGCCAATGTAGGGTTCGTTTTTAGAGAAATTTTTATATCCGTATGTTTTAAATGGTTTAGAGAATTTTGCTGCAAAAAATACTTTTCTGTTCTTTGCCCAGCCATTGGTTTGTCGGTATCCTACAATGGTTTGGTCGTCATTTACCCGAATGTAGCTCCATACATTTTTTCCATCGTAGTTGTATATATTATACATCATATCTAAAATGATATGCGCATCATTACTTTTAGGAAAAGTGTATTGATGAAAACCCACACGTGTAGAAGTGGTAAGCTCGGCAAGTATATTGTCATCATCAAGTTTTACGCTGTAATAATTAGCTTCTACTTTTTCATTGTTGTGTGAGAATACAGATCTGAAGCCACTTTCAGGATCATCAGCTGTGCCGGGGTTTAATTGTAGTTCTCCTATTGTTGGCATAATAAGAAAATCACCCAGATCAGAATGACCTGTGCCATTAAAATGTGTGTGCGTAAAACCCACAATGGTTTTATCTTCATATTGATAGCCGGCGCAATATTCATACACACGTTTTTGATATTTGCCATCTACAAGCATAGGAATAGTGTCGGTTTCAGGACTTAATTGCACACTGCCAAAGGGAACGGTGGCACCCGGAAAAGTATGTCCCATGCGTTCTGTACCAATTAGCGGATTGATGTATTTGATTAAGTCATTTTTATTTTGTGCCATAGTATTGAGCGATATTAAAAGGAGGAGAATGAAAGGTGAAAAAGTTTTCATCATATTATTTTATTTATTGTATGGTTTCTGATTATGAGCAAGTACAATGCTGATGTAATATTCATCTTTCAAATTTCTTAAATATTATTTTAAATACAAAAAAAGAAATCGTTTACAATTTATCCCCCTTTTTCAGTAGATAAAAACCCCTTTTGTTTGGGATTGGCTATTGGCTTGGGTTGTACGAATTTTACATTTGTTCAATCGCTTATATAAAAACCGATATTTAATTTTTAAATCAAAATAAAACTATTATGAGAAGCCTGATTTTTACATTCTTATTTTGCATGGTATTCGCTGTAGGTTTGAATGCACAAAATGAATTTATTACTGAATGGAAAGTAGAAGATCCATGGGGAAACGGTGATACTTCTATACAATTTCCCGGAATTGGCTCAAACTATACAATAGCCTGGGAACAAGTAGGAAACCCTTCTAATAGCGGCGTTATTACTAATGCTCAGAGCGGCCCGCAAATTCAATTGCATGCAGAAGGAAATTATCTGCTAAAAGTGAGTGCAGGCGCAGGTACTTTCACAAGTTTCGATGTACAACAATTTTATAATTCTATAGATAATTTATTATTTGTAAGACAATGGGGAAATACGCAATGGACAACCATGGAAGGAGCTTTTTGGGGGTGTAGCAACCTTGATGTAACTGCCTCAGATGTTCCGAATCTAAGTTTAGTAAAGAGTACGAAAAATATGTTTGAAGGTTGCGGTCTTTTAAAAGGGAATAGTTCGTTTAACAACTGGGATGTTTCTTCGGTAGAAGATATGTCAAATATGTTTTATGCTTGTAGAGAGTTTAATCAAAATATCAACAACTGGAATACTTCCAATGTAACAAACTTTAGCTTCATGTTTAATTTTGCAGAAGCTTTTAATCAACCATTAAACAACTGGAACACTGCTAAAGTAACAGATATGAGCTATATGTTTTATGGTGCAAGTAATTTCAATCAAAATATTGATAGTTGGAATACTGCTAATGTGACTAATATGAAATCAATGTTTACTAGTGCGATAGCTTTTAATCAGCCGCTCAACAGTTGGGACATGAGTAAGGTAACAGATATTTCATCAATGTTTAATTTAGCAACTAGCTTTAATCAGCCTTTGAATAATTGGAATACACAGAGTGTCACCAATATGAATAGTACGTTTTCATTAACTGAGGCTTTCAATCAAAATATCAATTCATGGAATACAAGTAATGTTACTTCTATGGCAGGTACTTTTTCTTCTACACCTAGTTTTGATCAACCTTTGAATAATTGGAATACAGCAAAAGTTACTAATATGCAAAGCATGTTCAGCCAAAGTATTTTTAATCAGGATATTAGTAGTTGGAATACAGCAAGTGTAACCAATATGTCATATATGTTTATGGAAAATACCGTATTCAATCAATCGCTTAACAATTGGAATACAAGTAATGTAATCAATATGTCTGGAATGTTTCGTGATGCTACTTCTTTTGATGGCGCCATTGGAAATTGGAATACTTCAAAAGTAAGGGATATGTCTCATATGTTTAATAATGCCACAGCATTTAATCAGGATATAAGCCAATGGTATAGAACAGCAGGAATATTGAGAGACATGTCTTTTATGTTTAACAATGCCACAGCATTTAATCAACCTATTGGAAACTGGAATACAATGACGGTATGGAATATGGCGAGAGTGCTGAACAATGCTACGTCTTTTAATCAGCCGCTAAAATGGACTATAGAAAGTCTAAACTTTAATACTTCAATAGGTCTTTCCAACTCAGGATTGGATTGTGTGAACTATTCTAATACGCTCAAAAATTGGGCAAATATATTTCGTTATGAATTAATTTTAGATGCTGTCGGACTTAACTACAATGCAGAAGGACAGGCTGCTCGTAACACATTGATAAACGATAGACGTTGGGTAATAAATGGTGATGCATTTGATGTAAACTGTGGCACACTCCCGGTAAATATTCTTTCTTTTGAATTAGAAAAGCAAAAAGACGGTATACTTATAAAATGGACTACAGCGAACGAGATCAATAATAAAGGCTTTGTTGTAGAAAGAAGTAATGACAGTAAGCTTTTTGAAGAACTGCAATTTGTATCTGCAAAAACAGAGGCGGGTGACTATTCGTTTAAAGATGTAAATCCTATTAATGGAAAAAACTATTACAGACTTAAACAGATTGATTTAGATGGTACAGTTTCTTTGCATGAAGTGAAGTTCATTGATTTTAATTCTTCTGTGAGTGAATTAACATTGTATCCCAATCCTGTTACCAACGGTATACTGCATGTTCGTCATGAAAACAAAGCAGAGATAACTATTGTAAACAGTATAGGACAAACAGTAAGAAGAGTAAGTACTTCAGGCAATTTTACAACTATCAATGTCTCTAACTTAGCTAAAGGAATTTATTTTATGAGAGTGAATGATCGTACTCTGAAGTTTATAATACAATAATGCAAAATAATTATTTGTAAACATAAGTTCTTTTGATAGCTCTGTCGTCTTCAAATCTTCTGGAAAAGGTAATAGAACTTACAGGCAAATGCTTTTCGTTGTATTCATATTCTGTATCGTATGTAGTAGCCAAACTAGACATCTCTATGGCATATATATAACTTGAAGCTATGTTGTTTTTCTGAATCATATCTATCGGATAATTGCCCAAATCTTGAAAAGGATTTGGGTTAATATCATAGGTGCAAATAATTTCTGCTATAGGTTTATCAACACCTTGCAGATATTCTTTTCTGGAAGTAGTGTTTCCTTTTTTATCGTATTCAAATAATATATAACTACTCTCAACTTTACCGAAGAATTTTTTTGCCTTTACAATTTTATTGTCTTTGTACTCATACTCTAATGAAGGTTTCCACTCAGGACTGTTTATGTTTTCAGAATAGGCTTTTGTCAACAATCCGTTTTCATATACGTAATGGTCAATGATCCCTTGAGAGGTTTTTCTAAGAATAATTTGGTTGTGCGAATTGTATTGATAGGTTTCAGAAACAAAGTCTGTTTTATTTCCTGATTGATAATAAGTTCTTACTTCTGCTATCCGGTTTTTCTTATCATAAATGATCGTATTTCTTTTATTATTATCAACCCAGATATCTTTTAAAAGTGAGCTTGCATGCTGAATAGAGCCGTATTGCTGTTTAGAAATGAACCCCTGATTTTTGTTGCAAGAAAGTATGGCTAATATGCAAAAGCAAATCACATAGGTTACCTTTTTCATATAGGTGTATTTTAATTGATAAATACATTTTTTTATTGGCATAGTAAAGTTAGAATATTTTTTAATACGATATAAAAAGCCGCAACAAAATATTTGCTGCGGCTTAAAAAATTAAGTTCTTAAAATCTTATTTTTCTTCTTTTAGTTTGCTGTCTACCCTAAAAGAAACATTGCAGATAACTCCGTAAGAAACGATCTTGCCATCTTTTACGTGGCATTTCATATCTTTTACATATACTGAATCTACATTTTTAACTGTTTCTGTTACTTCTGCAACACAATTTTTTACGGCTTCGTCAAAACTGTTGGGAGACGATGCAATTACTTCTATTACTTTTACTATAGACATATTGTTTGCCGTTTTTAAGTGTTAATAAATATATTTCAATAAGTAGTCTCTAAGACCTTGCCAAAAACAACTAAGAAAATATTAAAGTAATCAATATGATGTTGTGCATAGCGTAGATCTTATTTCTTAAAGATCCAATCGGTGTCTATTTTTTTTATAACCAAGCTGTAAGTAAAACCTTTGTTTTGCTGTGTATTCGTTTCGTACAAACAATATACATTGCCTTTGTTGTCTACGGCCAGATCGCTGTATCCTGATGCACCCGGATTGATGATTGTTTTCTTTGACCAGGAATTACCATTATCCAATGATGCTTTGATCGTAAGATTTTCGCGAGGATTTTTTTCAATATTCTTACTATCAGGATTGGAGAAAAGTAAAATGCTTTTACCTTTTTTTGTAAGTGCTATAACTTGCCATACAAATGGGGTCAAACAATTCTTCTTTGTAAACCGGGGCAGTCCAATTGCCAATGCCATCTTTGCTGTAGCTGAATGCACGTAGTAGATCAGACTGCATATTTCTTATACTTAAAAGAACAGTGCCATCTTTGAGTTGCACGGGCATACTCTCATTCGGGTCTTTGATATGAGCGGAATTATCAGCTACAATTTCTCCTCTTTGCCAGGTAGCGCCATGATCGTCACTATAGATGGTGGCTACGCAAGATGGATGGTGATTGCGGCGTGGCGTAAGCTTATCAGAGTCTGCGAGCCATACTGCCGAAAGTAATCTTCCGTTTTGTAATTGTATGCCATGTCCCGGACCCGGTGCTAAAACTTTCCAGTCGTATTCTTTTTTAAATTGGTCAAATACAGGTGTAATATCCACGGGAGCAGACCATGTGCGTCCGTCATCATCAGATGTGATATGATAAAGCTTACTGTAAAACACCCCGGCCGCAACCCGTTGCCTGAAACGCTTCGCCGGGAAGTGATAGAGCTGGCGCCCGCAGAAGATGTAAAACATTTACAATCCGTGGGTAAAGAAATAAGTGAGGTA
>JAEWKC010000048.1 GCA_023386235.1 Bacteroidota bacterium
GTTTGAAAAAATCAACTCCACACCAAAAGATCAGCTACACCAACTGCTGCCCCCGCAATGGGCTGCGAGGCAGGCACAAAATTATGCTGCCTCCTTCAAAACACAATGACGGGGTTGGCTGAAGGGATACCGTAAATCAGCATCTGACTCTTAGCAAGATAAAGAAAAAATATGATATATTATCTGCTGCGAAATAAATTATCTTAACAAATCACAATAACTATTATACTTGACTAACCTGCAAAAAAGTTTAGTATGAATATGCTATGATTTTACATAAAATCCCTTATTGATAATATATTTTTTGTATATATTTGAATATTAAAATTTTTACAGTTGATGATAGCTTTGTGTCAAAACTTCAAACAGACTTTTGGGAAACCGACACAATAATGTTTTTCTTGGATTATCCGTATCTTTTACCCAAAAAGTTAAGCCCGACGAAATCGCCCAAACACCATTAAGCCTGATAAGCTGAAAAATTTATCACTTCTCTTTCAAATCTTCATCTTTAAACACAATTTTATATGCCAGCAGCAACGCGGCTATGATGGCTACTATAAATATAATAATTGCTAAAGCAGGATAACCTAATAATGTAAAATGGGTAGGTACGCGTATCATCATGGCTGCGCCGATGATCATGGCGGCAATGATGAGCCCTAACGTAATGCGGTTGGCTACTTTCTGAAATCCATCGGTAAATCTTTTCTCATCTATTGCCTGCACTTTTATCTCAAACTCATTATTGGCCAGTTTCTCTGTGATGGTGTTTAGCCGTTTGGGCAAACTCTCCGTCAGCTTCTTGCTTTCCAGTAGCAGAGAAAACATGTTTTCGGGCTTCAGATCTTTCAGCATCTTTTCGTTCATTATTTTTTCCACACATGCTTTTAGTGCTTTTTGAAAATCGTATGCAGGCGTTAGCGAGGCCACTATCTGATCCAGGTTGAGCAAAATTTTTCCGAGAATATTTAATTCTACCGGAATTTTTATATCATGGTCGGCAGCTATACGATTCATGTGCAAAAGCAGGCGGCCCATTTCCATGTTCCGGGCAGTAGTATCCTGGCTGTCCATTACCAAACGGTTGATGTTTTTTCTAAAGCTGTCAGTATCTGCTTCTTTGGTATAGTTACTTATATATAATAAAATCTCCGTAATATCATCGCCATTTCTCTGGCTGATGGCTATCAGCAAACGCATAAGGCTGTTTTGCATATCCGGACTAAACTTGGCAGTCATACCCAGATCCATCAAGGCTATTTTGCTATCGCGGGTAATGTGCACGTTACCGGGATGCGGATCGGCGTGTGCAAACCCGTCTACAATTATCTGTTGCAGGTAAGCTTCTACCAGTTCGTCCATCAAAACGGTATAGTCATTATCTGTCCTTTCAATACCAGTAATTTTGGTGATTTTTTTACCCTCCACAAAGTCCATAGTGATCACTCTTGAACCAGAGTAATCATTGACAGGCTGCGGAATAATAATATGCGTGAAGTGCTGCAGGTTTTCTCCCAATAAAGTCAGATTTTGCGCTTCTCTTACATAGTCTAATTCATTCAGCAGAATATGTCGCAACTCTTCTATCACATCATCAAGCGCGTATTTGCGCGCCATTTTAGAATGCTTTACAGCCATTGCGGTCATTTCCTGAATGGTATCTAAATCGTCTACGAATTTCTTTCTGGTGCCCGGACGCTGTATTTTAACCGCGACCGCCTTCCCCGAAGGCAAATACGCCTTGTGTACTTGGCCAATGGAAGCGCTGGCCATAGGAGTTTCTTCAAAACTTTTAAAGGCTTTGAAAAGCTTTACGCCCAGCTCGTCTTCTATTAATTGCTTTACCTCGTCAAAAGAAATTTCATCCACATCATCCTGCAAAGATGCCAATGCTTCTAAATACGCGTCGGGCAATAAATCAGGGCGTGTAGAAAGCAACTGTCCTAATTTTACATAGGTTGGCCCCATATTTTTAAGATCTTCTACCAGCTCCTGCGGCTTGTTGTAGTATACTTCTTTTTCTTCTTCCTCGTCTTTAAGGTCGTGCAAAGACAGATCTGAAGCGGATTTAACGATATCGCTGTTCCAGTATTTTAATACGAATAAAACAAATTTTCTGTAGCGTTCAAAAGATTCGGGTAAAACTGACATAACTTTTTTCTTATTGGATTGTTGCTGTTAAATGGATAAAATTCTATATTTATATGAAATTATCATGCCATATATTTATACACTAATAAGCAATTATAAACTGTTGCCGCCGGATTGATAAATAGCTTATTTATTAATAAAACAATAAATTTAATTTTTCATTTTTTCTATTCAATATTTCTGATTAATTTACTTCGTGAAAATAAATTATAAACTACTAAACTTTTGAAACCATGTTAACTAACGAAAACTTTTTGAATGAAGATGATTTGCAAGTAACAAGAGATGATGAATTTGAATCTACATTAGCTGACACTGACGGAACGGATGCCGATGGCGACGGATCTGACGGAGACGGAACCGATGGCGTAGACGGAGACGGAACTTTTGACAGTGACGGTTCTGATGGCGACAGCGATGGTTCTGATGCTGATGGAGATGCTACAGACGGCGACGCTACCGATGCTACCGACGGCGATGGAGATGCTACCGATTTGGCATAATTCATAGCGGTAAATTCTTGAAGGCCGTAGTAAAAAAATTCTACGGCTTTTTGTTTTCAATATTTTATTTACCTGATTAAAAATTAATACACACAGTAATTTTTACAAAGATAGAAAAACACACTCCTTATGTCAGCTTTTTTTAGTCACATCGTGGCTCCTTATTCAGTAGAAGATTTCTATAATACCTATCACGAAAAAGACATTTTGCACGTAAGCAGAAACAACGCTAATTATTACAACAATATTCTTACATCGAAGGAAATATCAGACTTTCTTGACCGGCAGGATATTTTTTACCCATCGCTGCGCATCGTAAAAAATGGCAAAGAATTGCCGATGGGTGAGTATACTAAAAAAGGCGTTCCCATTGGTCATCATAAAAAAGATGGTGTTATTCATACAGAAAAAGCATTTGCTTTGTTCAATGCGGGCAGCACTCTGGTTATACAGGGCGGGCAAAGATATTTTGACAATCTTTCCAAATGCTGCCTTCACTTATCCAATAATTTTTCTTCTCCGGTGCAGGCAAACCTGTACATCACACCTAACAAATCGCAGGGCTTTAACCCGCACTGGGACACGCATGATGTATTTGTGCTGCAAATATCCGGCACAAAAACATGGCAGCTATACGGCTTTGAAAAAGAACTGCCCACCAAAAGCCAGTCATTTGTAAGTAAAGGCTACGATAAAAAACCAATTCAAACACTTCAGTTGTCTCCCGGCGATTTCCTGTATGTGCCACGCGGCTATGTGCATGACGCAATGGCTGATGACGGCATATCTGCACATATCACCATCGGAATCTTATCCTATACATGGGCCAGGTTTTTTACCGAAGCTTTTCCTCAGCTGGAAGAGTTTAAAGAGTTTAGAGAAGCCGTTCCTTTCTGGAAAGGAGAAGAATTGCATACGCTTGTAAAAGAAAAATTGGAAGTGCTGAAAGAAAAAATCAACCAGCTCGATTTTAATAAAAGCATTAGCAGGCTTAGCGCCAATCATAACAAGATGCAGGCGCAGCCGGTAAATAATTATTTTCAAAGCCTACTTGACATTGACCGTATATCTTCCACATCTGTATTTGGATTGAACGAGGCTGTCATTTATACGATTAAAAAAGAAGAAGACACTTTGAAGATCGCCTATCTGGACAAAGCTATTTCTTTGCCCGCAAACGCTGAAACGATCATAGATACTATGTTTGAGAAAAAAGTATTTTCTTTTAATGATCTTCCCGACCATCTACCGGAAGAGAATAAGAAAGCTTTTGTAAGGCAGTTGATAAAAGAAGGAATGATTTATGTAAAGCAATTATAAAAGTTAAGATTTTGAGCGTAACACCCAAACATAAAGTTTTTTTCTGCAGTGCCGCATCAAGATACGCGAAAGAAATGCTGGCCGGCACAGCATCTAATTATGCTTCTTTTGTTTTGGTGGAATACAATGAACCTTTTCCTGCCAAAGTAGCCAATGCTAAGCTGAACAGTGAATGGCTGAACAGAATGAATGCCATTGCCAAAGCAAAAAAAGGAAAGCTGGTGCTTATCAGAAGTACACAATCTTCAATAGCTAGCAAAAAAATAATTTTTGTAGATTGTCTACAAAAACGTTACTGCACCTATATTTCACAAGCTACGGAATATATCGGCTTCGATTTGGAGGCATATATTTCCGACGAAAATACCCAGTGGCAAACTGAAGGTTTCTTTATTGTGTGTACCAATGGTAAAAAAGATAAATGCTGTGCTAAATTCGGCTTCCCGGTTTATAAATTTTTTGAAGGAATGCTCAACGATTGTGATGTTTGGGAATGTACGCATATAGGAGGCGATCGTTTTGCAGCGAATGCTGTATATCTTCCTTATGGTATTTATTATGGCAGAGTAACCGTAGAAGATGTGCCGAATATTGTAAACGCTTGCGAGCAAAATAATATTTACGAAAATAACTATCGCGGTTTATCACGTTTTTCGTTTTTAAAACAAAGTATTGAATATTATTTACGCAAGCATACAAATGACATGGGCATTGCCTTTCCATTAAAATTCCTGCAACAAAAAAACATCAATAACGATTTTATTTTTCATACTGAAACCAAGCATGGTCACTTTGAGATTAGTGTAAGCAGGCAGGTGCTACTCTACCCTCACCTGCTTACCTGCACTTCTAAAAAGAGAGAGAATGTAGTGAAGTTTTTACTCAATTACATTAAAGAAATTTAATCCATTGCTTTTTCATCTATTTCAGAGACTACAGTTCTTGGCGGTGGCGGCTCACCAATAGTTACACCCAATAATTTACCCCAGGGCTGCAATTCGGGAATTTTGTCAAAGATGATTTTACAAACGGCTATAAACGGCACAGACAGGAACATACCGGCCACACCCCAAATGGATCCGCCCAATAAAACGATGACAATGGTAATAAAGGCATTCACATCTACCTTGGAAGATACAATGCGTGGCACCAGAATATTATTATCAAAAAACTGAATTACACTGTAGCTCACTATAATCAACAACGGCGTAGTAAAGCTTCCGTCGCCCGTAACCAACGACATAAGCAATGGCAATGCGATAGCTATAAGTCCGCCAATGTAGGGAATCAGGTTCAGCACAGCGCCTATGATGCCCAAAAGCACGGCATACTTCACGCCCAAGATAAGTAAAGCCGCAGAATTCAATACAGCGATGATGGCAGTTTCAATTAACAAGCCAACAATATAGCCTTGAATAGCGCCTTTGGTTTCGCTTAACACATCTGCCACTTTGTGTTCATTTTCATTATCGAAAACTTCGTAAAAAAAGTTTAGAAATAAGGGCTTGTAATAGAGTATCAGGAAAATATAAATAGGAATAAGCACCGCCGAGCCTATAAAGGTGAATACGCCGCCAATGGCTTTACCGGCGTAGGTTTTACTGCCTTCCATCAAAGATTCTATCCATTCTTTTTGTTGAAAAATAGGAATCTCAAAAGTTCTTCTGATCCATCTGTGCAAGGCATCTATTATCTCGTCTGCACGCTTGGCAAATTCAGGTGCCATTTCTACAAATTGTCCTACCTGCGAAGCAATAAAAATAAAAATAGTAGAAATAGTGCCTACTGCAAGTAGCAAAGCGAGCAATATAGCTACTATTTTATGCACTCCTTTTTTCATCATCCAGTTTACCATAGGGTTAAGCAGTACCGCTACTAACGCCGAAAACAGTAAAGGAACTAAAACACCACGAAGCAATAATAAAATATAGAAAAATAAAAAAAGCCCCAACATCACCATTGTTGCTCTTACATAAAAAGGGTTCTTGTCATCGGTATCGCTCCTATTGAACAGGTTTTTAAAAACGCTCATAGTAAATTGTTTTTCAGTTGATTATTAACTAAAATTAAACAATCTGCAAGTAATGGACAATATTTTTATTGAGGCAGGGAGATTATTGTACAGTTGCGCCCAGCCAGGCCATCATGACCATACCCAATTCTATTGCATTTTCGTCTATATTGAATTTTGGTGTGTGCACATTGTGCACAATATTTTTCGCTTCATTTCTTGTACCCAGGCGAAAAAAACAACCGGGAATTTGCTGTGTATAAAACCCGAAATCCTCCGCGCCCATGCGCATTTCGGTTTCTTCTATATGGTTTTTGCCCATCAGTTCTTTGGCCTGCGCTACGGCCTTTTGGGTTAAAGCGCTGTCATTATCCACACAAGGATAGCCTACGTCAATCAATATATTTATTTTGGCACCCATTGCTTCCACTAAACCCGTAGCATGTTTTTTTATTATATCGTGTGCTTTAAATCGCCAGGCTTCATCCATCGCCCTGAAAGTGCCTTTCAGCTTCACTTCTGAAGGAATTACATTGGTTGTATGTCCTGCTTGAAAAGAACAAATAGAAAGTACCGAAGGTGAAAATGGATTGCAATTTCTGCTGATCACCTGTTGTAAACTTACGATCAGTTCTGAAGCAATCAGAATTACATCCTGCGTTGTATGCGGCGCGGCGGCATGCCCACCCTTCCCTTTTATATCAATAAAAATCTCATCAGCGCTTGCCATTGCCCTTCCTTCTCTAAAGCTGAATTTTCCTGTTTCCAATAATGGATTCACGTGCAAGGCAAATATAGCCTGCGGTACAGGATTTTCAAGCACACCTTCTTTTATCATAAGGCTGGCGCCGCCGGGGTTTCGTTCTTCTCCGGGTTGAAAAATTAATTTAATGGTTCCCTCCCATTCTTCTTTTGTCTGCTGCAATATTTTTGCAGCGCCTAACAAGCAGGTAGTGTGTACATCGTGGCCGCAGGCGTGCATCACACCTACATTTTTAGATTTGTAGGCTACATCATTTTCTTCTGTAATTGGCAATGCATCCATGTCTGCGCGCAAAGCAATGATGCGGCTTTCAGGATTTTTTCCTTTTATCAACCCTACTATGCCCGTATTTGCTTTTATTTCGAACGGGATGTCATATTCCTTAAGTCTTTGCTGCACATATTGGGATGTTTCAAATTCCTGGTAACTTAATTCAGGGTAAGCATGTAAATGCCTTCTGATGTTTATAAATTCATCTTTATAGTTTGAGGCGAGGTCTTTTATTTTTTGTTTCAGCATAATATAGTTCTAATAATTGTCTTCCCCTTTTTCTCCTTTTACTATCGCTACGCCCGCGCTGCAGCCCAACCTTGTAGCGCCCGCTTCTATCAATTGTTTGGCAAATTCATAATCCCTGATTCCGCCGGAAGCCTTTATTTGTACACCTTTTGGCAAATGTTTTTTGAATAGTTCCACCGCATGCACCGATGCTCCTTTATCGGCATACCCCGTGGAGGTTTTTAAATAATCAATGCCGGCCACACCATACAGCTCACAGCATTTGATGATTTCTTCATCGGTCAGTACTCCACTTTCGATGATAATCTTGATCACTTTGCCTTTTTCTTTAATAATCGGGAAAAGATGGTTGATCTCATTGGCCAGGTATTCCCAGTCATTATTTTTCAAGGCAATCAGGTTAATGACTATATCCAGTTCATCGGCGCCATCTACCAATGCCAGCAAAACCTCGGCCAGCTTGGCTTCTACAGCTGAGTAGCCAAAAGGGAAACCTATTACGGTTGCAACTTTTACATCACTGCCTGAAAGCAATTCTTTCGATTTTTTTATAAATGGCGGAGGCACGCAAACTGCCGCGAACTGATAAGTTTTAGCTTCCTCACAAAGCTTTTCAATATCTGCTATGGTGGTGGTAGGCTTTAGTATGGTATGATCTATATATTTATTTACCTGCATTGTATGTATGGTTATAAGTTATTAAATTATCTTGTAATTAAGTTATGGATAGCTATCCCCCGGCTTTTTTAGATTGCCTGTAACCCTTTGCCAGCAACAAATTGAGCACTTTGTCTCTTTGATCGCCCTGGATGATGATTTCTCCATCCTTAACTGTGCCACCAGTGCCGCACAAGTTCTTTAATTGTTTTCCTAACTCTTTTATGTCTTCTTCGCTACCGGAAAAATCTGTAATTACCGTTGCCGCTTTTCCTCCGCGATGCTTAGTCTCCAGCCATATTCTGAGCTTTTGCTTATCGGGAGAAGGCGTTTCAATTGCACCCTCCTCGCTATATGGTGTAAAGTCTGGATTGGTGCTATACACAAAAGGGCTGCTGGTATTTTTATTTTTTTTCATAACTAACTTTCTTCAATCTGTGCTTTCAAACTTAAGTCGAGGCTTTTGGCCTGATGAATCAATCCGCCTACGCTCACAAAATCAACACCTGTAGCCGCGTAGCTTTCAACCGTATCTAAATTAATGCCGCCGCTGGCTTCTGTTTCAAATTCATTATTGATAATCTTCAGCGCTTCCATAATTTTTTCCGGTGAAAAATTATCCAGCATTATCCTAAAAACCTTTCCTTTGCCTATCTCGCAAACTTTTTTCACATCTTCTATACTTCTTGTTTCTACTTCTATCCGGATATGCAGGTTATTTTGCTGAATATAGCCGTAAGCCTTATTGATGGCAGGTTCCAAGCCTCCGCAAAAATCTATATGATTGTCTTTTAGCATAATCATATCGTACAATCCAAACCGGTGATTAATACCACCACCTATACGCACAGCTTCTTTTTCCAGGAGACGAAAATTAGGAGTAGTCTTTCTGGTATCCAATACTTTGGTATGATAGTTTTTCAGCTTGTCTGTATACTGCCTGGTAAGCGTAGCAATGCCTGACATTCGCTGCATGCAGTTGAGTGTGAGTCGCTCACAGCTTAATATAGTTTGCATATTTGCTTCTACTTCAAATGCAATATCTCCGGCCTGCATCTCTTCACCATCATTTTTGTATATTATAAATACGGCATTGGGTTCTGCCAGATGAAAAATTTGCTGTGCTACTTCTACTCCTGCCAATACGCCCTGCTGCTTGATCTTCAAAACAGCTTTTCCTTTTTTATCGGCGGGGATGCAACTTAGTGTGCTGTGGTCTCCGCTGCCTATATCTTCGTGTAAAGCTTCTTTAATCAGATGCTCAAACATCTCTTTATCCATAATAAACATATTTATTCAAAAGTAAAATAAATCTTGCTATTAATAAGCCATAAATTGTTTTACTACTATAAATCATTCAAATATTTTATTTGAAAAAGATAAAGTTTATTTTTGTTGCATGGATGTAAAAATTGAAGCAAGTTGGAAAGAAGCGCTCAGTGCCGAATTTCAAAAACCCTATTTTAATAATATTGTAGCGTTTCTTAAAACGGAAAAAGAAGGCAATAAAAAAATATTTCCTCCCGGAAGCCTTATATTCAATGCCTTTGAGCAAACTCCTTTTTATAACGTGAAAGTAGTTTTATTGGGCCAGGATCCTTATCACAACCATGGCCAGGCACACGGTCTGTGCTTTTCTGTGCCACAAGGCATTGCGTTTCCTCCATCTTTACAGAATATTTTTAAAGAAATTAAAGCAGACATTGGTATACCTATTCCTTCTAAAGGCGATCTTACTTACTGGGCGAAACAAGGAGTGCTTTTGCTCAATGCTTCGCTCACTGTTCGTGCGCATGAGGCCAACAGTCATGCCAGAATAGGCTGGTCAGATTTTACACACGCTGTTATCAAAAAATTATCTGACGAAAAAGAAGGCATTATTTTTCTATTGTGGGGAAGATTTGCGCAGGAAAAAGAAGCGTTGGTCGACACCACGAAGCATCATGTTTTAAAAGCGGCGCACCCGTCTCCACTAAGTGCGCATAACGGTTTTTTCGGGTGTAAACATTTTAGCAAAACAAATGAATTGCTTTCCGCGCAAGGCAAAACGCCCATTGACTGGAAAGTAGATTAACCTTTATTGAATGAAGAAAATTTTCACTACAATATGGGCGATATGGGGAGCGATATGGTTCATTGTAACCATCTTGCTGGAGATCATTATGCTCATTCCCGGATTTCTTATGAAAGATCCCGCTTCTACAAAATGGTTTCATAATACCTCCAGAATTTGGATGAATATTTTTCTGGGCGGCGTTGGTTGCCCGGTTACCGTAAAAGGTAAAGAACATTTTAAAAAAGATAAAAACTATATAGTAGTAGCCAATCATAACAGCTTTTTCGACATATTTGCCGTAACGCCTTACCTGCCAAATGCCAACAAATCAATAGCAAAATCATCGTTGGCAAAAATACCTGTTTTCAATTGGGTATACGGCCAGGGATCTGTTTTAGTAGACCGGAAAAACGCCGCCAGCAGAGCAGACAGTTTTACCGAGATGAAATATGTACTGGAAAAACTGAAACTAGATATGGTCATTTATCCCGAAGGTACCAGAAATAAAACCGGCAACCCGTTGAAAGAGTTCTATAACGGCGCTTTCCGGCTGGCTGTGGATACACAAAAAACTATTATACCTGTGGTAATTTTTAATACAAGAAAAATATTACCTTCCGGAAGATTTGCTTTGGCGCCACACAGAATTTATCTGGAAATTTTACCAGAGATCCCTGTAGAAGACAAAAAACATCAGCAACTTAAAGATGAGGCTTTTCAGAAAATGTGGGACTGCTATGCAGCCAACGAGAAAAAGTATGCTTAATATTCTACTCTGCCAGCATGTTTTCCATACCTTCTTTTTTGCTTAAGACAGCTTTGGCAAACTTACATACAGGTTTTATTTTGGCGTTTTTTTCTTTTGCAAATGCCACTACTGCATCTATCAATTGCGTGCCTATACCTTCGCCTTCTCTATCTTCATCAACTTCGGTATGATCTATTTCTATAATTTTTTCGTCTAGCCACTTATAAGTTACCATGCCGGCGATATCTCCTGCTTCTACGGCTCTGAACCAGCCATTGATACCCGGATTGTCTTTTTGAATAATTTCCATAAAATTGTTTTTTAATGAGTAATTGTTTCCACTTTTTGCGGCTGATGTTTATGCTTGAATAATACTGCAAATAACAATGCCACTATCAAAGCGTATACTGCAAAAGCCAGCCATATATCATGCCAGTCTTTTGTTCCATCCGCACGCATAAAATATTTTCCGATAACATACCCGCTGATCACGCTGCCCAATATAGCGCCAAAACCATTCGTCATCATCATAAATAATCCTTGGGCAGAAGAACGAATTTTTGCAGAAGTGCTGGACTCTACAAATAAAGAGCCTGATATATTGAAAAAGTCAAATGCCATGCCGTAAACAATATTAGACAAAATAATAAGCATTAAACCAAAACCTTCGGCGTCTCCTAAAGAGAAAAAACCAAACCTTAGCACCCAGGCAAACATGCTTATGAGCATCACTTTCTTAATACCGATTTTTTTTAAGAAGAAAGGAATTGCCAGAATAAACAGCGTTTCGGATATTTGAGAAATAGATATAATCATGGTGGAATACTGTACTACTGTAGAGGCAGCGTATTGAGGTATATCTCCAAAGTCTTTCAGGAAGGTGTCTCCATACATATTTGTTAACTGTAAAGCCGCTCCCAGAAACATACAGAAAATAAAAAACAGGGCCATCTTTTTATCAGCAAATAATTTAAAGGCATCCAGTCCCAACTTTTGCGCTATGGTAGCATTTTTGCTTATAAGCCTTGGTGGCGGACATTTAGGCAGCATAAAACCAAATATGCCCAGAAAGACAGCCGTGATAGCTCCAAAATAAAATTGATTGGCATTGATAGAATTGCCAAACAAACCGGCTATGGCGTTGCCGGCCTGAATACCAAATTCCGAAAAAGATTTTTGGTCGCTGAAAATATTGGTAAGCCACATGGCTGCAATAAAACCTATGGTGCCAAATACTCTTATAGGTGGAAAAGCTTTTACCACATCGTAATTCTGATCTTTCAGTAACTTATACGAAATAGCATTGGATAATGCTAAAGTAGGCATGTAAAAACACATGCCCAGCAACAATATCCAAAAGAATATTTCAGGGTCGTTGGTTCCGGCAAGCAGAAAAAGCGTGATGCCGTAACAAATATGCAATATACCATAGAGTTTCTCGGCATTTATCCACTTATCGGCAACTATGCCCATAAGTGCAGGCATGAATATAGAAGCTATACCCATAGTAGAAAATACCAGTCCAAACTCTGCGCTACTCCATTGTTTATAACTAAACCCGTAAGTGCCCAATGTGGTCAGCCATGCTCCCCACACAAAAAACTGCAAAAAGCTCATTACGGTAAGACGAAACTTTATGTTCATATTTATAAAATTACAAACTGCTAATTTAATATTTTATTTGTTGCTTTTGAAGAATTTATTCATCGCTTTATTATACATATCATTTATATCGGTAGATATTTTTAAATACAATATTGCCGGTAAAAATAAAACCAAAAACACTACCGCTCTTACAGCGGCATCTATAAAGTAATTTCCCAGGTAAGGAATAAGTATAGAGATAAGTATTGCCGCCAAGCCAATCAGCAGAGCGTATATGGTAGACCGGGTAAAGGGTTGCAGCTTCATCAACCAGTATATAAACGCAAATCTCAAAAGATTATAGCCAATCATTGTAAGCGCGCCGCCTAAAGCCGTACCATACATGCCAAATTTTTTACTCAAAAAATAAGTAAAGAAAACCGCCAGTAAGATGAAAATAAGATTAGTGAAAAAATCTAATTTCCAGTATTTGGAAAAGCCAAGAATTAAATTATTCAAACCCATAGCCAGGTCAATCAGTTTGGCTGTACCCAATATGAGAAAGATAATTTTGATAGGCATATACTCTTCTCCTAAAAAGCGAATAAGGTTGTCGATATTAGGATACAGCAATCCAAACAAAAGGATGCCGAGCACAAAAAGATTGATAGAACTTTTACTATAAATAGATTGGATCCGGCTTCTGTCATTCTTTTGCCATGCCTCTGAGATGGTGGAAGAACCTATGCCCAACATACTTCTTTGCGGCACTTCCAGCACGGTTACCAGGTATGTAGGGATAGTATAAACACCCGCGCTGCCTAAGCCTATTACACTGGCAATGATAAATACATCAATGGTTTTGGGCAATATGGCAAAAACGCCGGCAGAAAAATGAAAGGCCGTAAACGACAGCATTTTGCGGTATAATTGCCTGGTAGCGTCGCTGATTTTTGAACATATTTTTATAGTGCCGTCTTTAATAATTACAAAGCCCAAATACATAAACGCCGGTACATAAACAAGAGAAAACAGGATGAAGAATATCTGGATATTGATAAGTTTAAAATAATACAATATCAAAATAAAAAGTGTTGCGATCCTTACCAGTAGCTCTTTTGCAAAGTTGGAATGGATAGTTTTGTGTACCGACCAGGCAAATGTTTCCAATAAATTAAAAACAATAACAGAGATTGTAAAAGGAATAACCAGCTCAAAGTTTTCGATAAATAATGCTGACTTTTCTCCAAACTTTCTTGCAAAAAAATCTTTAAATAAAACAAGGCTTATCACCAGCAGCAGAGTACCCATCAGCGATACCATCATAGCGATGAACGGGAGATCATTATTTTCATTTTTAAGAGCTGATCGGTGATAAGGAAAAAATTTTATAAACGTAGTAAGCGAACCCATAACAGCCAGCACAGAAAATAAAGAACCAAAATCAAGCAGCAATCTTGAAAATCCTACCTGCTCAATGGTAAAGAAGCCCAACTTGGGAGTAAGCAGCAACAAAGTGTTTAAAGCACCTACTGCAAAGCCTATGTACGTATATATACTTGAATAAAAACTTTGTTTGCGTATTTCCCCCATTTAGTGAATCATATCTTTGAAACAAATGTAAACAACAATTTATAAATACCGGTTTTAAATTAATATTTTTGACACATGGATATCAAAGATTTTTTAGATAAAAAAGTTTTGCAGTACAATCGTCCTTCCTTTATTCATACCGATCCTGTTTGCATTCCGCATTTATTTCATAAAAAGCAGGATGTAGAAATAGCCGGCTTGTTTGCAGCCATATTTGCCTGGGGCAATCGTACCATTATCATTAATAAATCTAAAGAACTGATGCAGCTGATGCACAATGCGCCGCACGATTTTGTTGTAAACCACCGGGAAAACGATTTAAAAAAGCTGCTGCATTTTAAGCATCGTACTTTTAACACTACAGACCTGCTCTATTTTATAGAATTTCTAAAATTTCATTACACCCACAACGATTCTTTAGAAACTGCTTTTATTCCCCCTGACATTAATAAAAAAGAGTACAACATAAAAACAGGACTCAGTTATTTTCATGAATATTTTTTCAGCTTACCTTATGCTCCGCAGCGCACAAGAAAACATATTTCTACTCCTGCCAACAACTCTACCTGCAAACGCTTAAATATGTTTCTTCGCTGGATGGTAAGAAAGGACAATGCCGGTGTGGATTTTGGCATCTGGAAGCAGGTAAAACCCGCGCAGTTGCTTATTCCTGTGGATGTACATGTAGCCAGGGTAGCCAATAAACTGGGATTGCTGCATAGAAAACAGGTTGACTTTAATGCCTGCCTGGAACTGACAGAAAAGCTACGATTATTCGATAAAAAAGATCCTGCTAAATATGATTTTGCGCTGTTTAGTCTGGGAGTTGTAGAAAAATATTATTAGCCGGTACAAGTATCTTACCATCCGTAATTTGAATAACATACTAATAACCAACGTATGTTTTCATAAAACAAGACAAATATCATTTTTTGTTAGTTTTTTACTACTTACTTTTGTGCAGTCAAAAATTAATACATAGCCATGAATTGGATAATAGATCTGTTCAATAACCACGAATCCGTAGCTTATACCGTTATTATTTACGCCATTACAATTGCGTTGGGCGTAACGCTGGGGAAAATAAAATTCTTCGGCGTATCGCTGGGTATAACATTTGTTTTGTTTGTAGGCATCGCATTGTCTCATTTTGGTTTTGTTGTTAATCCTGAAATTCAGCATTTCGTTAAAGAGTTCGGTTTAATCTTATTCGTATACACTATCGGCTTGCAGGTAGGCCCCGGCTTCTTTGCTTCGTTTAAAAAAGAAGGTCTGAAACTAAACTTAATAGCTTTAATTATTATTTTGATGGCCGCGGTAGTCGTTATCACTTTACATTATACTACCGGCACTACTATAGAAAACTTGGTAGGCATTATGAGTGGCGCCGTAACCAATACACCCGGTTTAGGAGCTGCGCAACAAACTTTATCGGAAATAAAACCCGAGCTGGTAAAAAATCTTTCCACGGGCTATGCAATTGCTTATCCGTTTGGTGTGGTAGGCATTATATTAGTAATGCTCGCTTTCAAATCTATATTCAGAGTAAATCTGGATGCAGAATCCAGATTAAACACCTGGAAAAAATCTGCTACGGCCTCTTCTTTCAAGCGTCAGGCTATCCAAATAAAAAACCCTAACCTTTATAACAAGCAGTTGGGCACGCTTTGGGATACATTAAACTTCAGCTTTATTGTTTCGCGCATTTTTGACGGCAATGAAATTCTTCCTGCCAGAAAAGAAATGATTATGAAAGAGAATGATATCATTCTGGTAATTGCAAGCGCTGAAGATATGGAAAAAGTAAAAAACCTGGTAGGTCCCGAAAGCAGTTTTGAAATGATGGGAGAAGAGCATAATACCCGCCATGTAGTATCGCGCAGAGTGAATGTATCGCAACCAAAAGCCTATACAAAAACCCTGGGCAACCTGAATGTAATTTCGCGCTACAATGTAACTATATCAAGGGTTTACAGAGCCGGCATAGAATTTATTCCCAATGCAGGTACCAAGTTGCAGTTTGGCGACACGCTTACCGTAATTGGTGAAGAACACAATATTGATGCGCTGGCAAAAGATTTTGGTAACAAAAAAAGCCTGAGAAAGCCGCATGTGGCCGAATTGTTTCTGGGCATTACCTTAGGTGTATTAGTCGGAAGCATTCCATTCAGCATACCCGGCGTGCCGGTACCTGTAAAGCTTGGTCTTGCAGGCGGTCCCTTGATCGTAGCCATACTCATCAGCCGTTTCGGAGGTAAATTTTCGGTAACGCACTACGTTTCTCAAAGCGCTAATTTAATGGTAAGAGAAATAGGAATTGTATTATTTCTTGCCAGTGTGGGATTGGGTGCCGGTCAGGGTTTTATAGATACACTTATGCACGGCGACGGTCTTAGCTGGATGCTGATGGGCGTTGCCATCACGCTGATTCCTTTAATTACCGGTGCGCTCGTTGGCAGGTTTATTTACAGGCTGGATTTTCTGGAAATGTGCGGTATATTATCAGGAGCCTCTACCGATCCCCCGGCACTGGCGTTTGCACATCAGGTAACAGCTTCAGACAGCCCGGCGCTTACTTACGCTGCCGTATATCCTTTTACAACATTAATGAGAATTCTGATGGCGCAGCTACTGATCCTGTTATTTATTTAGCGTTTATTATTATTTCAGGATTGAACTTATAATAACTGTAAAACTTTTACCACTACCCTCAATAAAAGTGGCCTGAATGAGGCATAGCTTTTATTGAGGGTAAATTTTTTAATATACATAAAAAAAGCTGCCCTGAAATGGACAGCTTACTATTACTGTTTTATTTTCTTTTAAAAAGGAAGATCATCATCTATGTTCTGATCATTTGACAGAGAAGCAGAGGTGCCGCCGGGTTGAGAATAATTATTGTCTCCACCCGAAGAAGAAGACCCTGCCACATCGCTGCCCGTGCCATTTCTGGTTCCTAACAGCTGTACATTTTGTACTCTAAGCGATAAGGATGCTCCCTGCTTGCCATCTTGTGTTTGATAGGTTCTCACATCAGGGCTGCCTTCTACATATACCTGGGTACCTTTTTTAAGATAGGGAGCAATAGCTGTTCTATCTGACCAATAAGCACAATCTACCCAAACCGTTCTTTCTTTTTGCTCACCCGAACTGTCTTTAAAACGCTCTGTATGTGCAACACTGAAATTTATTACATTACGGCCATTCACGTTGTTTACAACAGCGTCGCGGCCTAAATTGCCTATTACTTGTAGCTTAATCATTGTTCTAATTTTAAAAGTGTTATATTAAGCAATATACATTTTATTTTTAAATATGCAAAAAATGCAGTAAAAAATTACTGCGTTTAAGACACTATGGATAGACTGATAAAAACTATAAAGAAGAAGGATTTTCTTTCATTTGCTTCAGCTTACCGGAAGGCAAATGTATCTGAAAGCCTAAATTAAATCCTAAGCCGTTGGAAGACCCCGCACCGAATGTGCCATTGTATTTCAGCAATCCTTCCAAAGCTACATTGGGCGTAATGAAATAAGCATAACCGGGCCCTATGTTAAAATTAAAGCCCAGAGAAGCCCCGTTGGTACCGGCAATGCCCACGCCCATTTCACCAAAAAAGCGCCCGTGGTTCAAAAGTGTTTTTACACCTTTTTCGCCCGGTTCCAGATAATATCTTCCAAAAGCGTTTATTCCGTAATCAAAAATATTACCTTCACTTTCTACTGTCTGGTAACCAAGGCCTACCTTGCCGCCGAGAACAATATTATCTTCAACAAAATAACCTACCTGCGGACTTATTCCTAAAGAAAAGCTACTTTTTTCACCAAGTCCAAAACCCATGTTGGCCAGGTGACCGCCAATTATTACATTTCCTTTTTCCAATTGAGCATGGGCAACGCCCGCGCTGCAAACCAGCGCTGTAAAGAGGCTGAAGAATATCTTTCGCATAATTGAATAATTTAATTTTAATGAAAGTAAAGTTAGAATATTGAAATTGAATAAAAGTCAGAAATGAGGAAATCTGCATTAAATTTTCAACTGATAAATTTTATACACATATCTGTTAATTTTCTTTAATAATATTTAATACAGAAACTTTTATGCGAAAAAATAATAAACCTGATAAAGCGGCATAAAAAAATTAATTTTATTTAAATTTGTTGTAAATACACATTACATGAAAATTGGTAAGATAATATCTGTTTTTATATGCGGAATAACTCTTTTGTATGCTTGTGGTAACAATGATACGCCCATAGCTACGGTGGCTGAAGTGCAAGAAGTAGCGGTGCCTACCGGCATTACCTTTGTGGCAGATACCGCATCAAGCATTATTGAATGGCGGGCATCGCACCGCGGAGGCATTACACCCAGATGGGGCACACTGAAACTGAAGGACGGTAGCATATCGGTTAATGACAGTACCATCATTTCGGGAGGTTCATTTATTATTGACATGTATACGCTGAAAGTAGATTCGGCTTCGGTAATAGAACCCGGAAAAACACATCTTGACTTACAGACACATTTGCACAGTACAGAATTTTTTAATTCCGACAGCTTTCCTGAATCAGTATTTGAAATTACAAACGTATCCTTCTACGATAGCACTGCCAACGCTGGATTGCTAAAAGACGCCACTAATATGGTAAGTGGTAACCTGAAACTAAAAGACAGTACTATTAATATTACTTTTCCTGCAAAGATCGCTATTACCGACAGCGTTATAAATGTAGAAGCCAGGTTTATTATAGACCGCTTAAAATGGGGATTGAATTACAGATCGCAGGGAGATCCTCAAAACTGGATGATTGATAAATCCATACAATTAGGCATCAGGCTCAAAGCAATCAGAAAGGAATAAAGTATGCTGAATTTAACTGCTTGTTTTATTGAATCTGTAGTTCAAAAATAGTTTTATCTTCCAGCACGCCTTTTAAATAATCTCCCGGCAGCACCGACCCGACTCCTTCGGGAGTGCCCGTAAACAGTATATCTCCGGGATGCAAGGTAAAATAAACGGAAATATCCGCTATAATTTTATCAATAGAAAAAAGCATCTTTCCAGAAAAACCGTGTTGTACGCTTTCGTCATTTTTATATAACATGAACTCTATATTGTCCGGGTTTTTCATTTCAGATTTATCCATCCATTTGCCGACAAAAGCAGACCCGTCAAAAGCTTTACTCTTTTCCCACGGCAATCCATTTGTTTTTAACTTATCCTGTATGTCGCGCGCCGTAAAATCTAACCCGATAGAAATTTTATTCCAATAATTCGCGGCTTCTTTTTCACTGATATTTTTACCTTCCCTGCATATTTCAATTACCAGTTCGCATTCGTGATGTATATTTTTTGAAAAAGCCGGGTATATAAAATTTTCAGATAGAGCAGATGAGGGCTTCATGAATACTACCGGCTCGGTAGGAATATCGCTATTAAGCTCCCGTGCATGTGCCGCATAATTTTTTCCGATACAAAAAATATTCATTATAAAAATTTAGTTTTTTCTGCAGGTTCTTTTTTATCCTCAGGAAAGAATTTTTTTTGCCAGATAAGCAACGCGATGACACCGACAGAAATATAAGAGTCTGCAAAATTAAAGATATACTGAAAAAAGTTGATCGTGTTACCGCCCCAAATAGGAATCCAATCGGGCAATTGATAATTTTGAATGATAGGAAAATACAACATATCCACCACTACGCCGTGCAGGAAAGAAGAATATCCGTTGGAAGAAAGAGCAGCTACGCCGTCATAATCAACCCAGTGTTTTGTAGCGGTATCAAATACAAGTCCTTTGTCAAATATCATTCCGTAAAACATACTATCTATAAGGTTTCCGGCTGCTCCGGCAAATATCAGGCTCACACAAATTAGAAATCCCGGATGCATTTTTTTTCTGCTTATTTTCCTAATAAAAAATATGCCCCAGATTACCGCTGCCAGCCTGAACAGCGTAAGAAACATTTTGCCCCAGCCGCCACCAAACTGCCAGCCCCAGGCCATTCCGGGGTTTTCAACAAAATTCAGTCTGAACCAGCTGCCCAAAACATGAACTTCTTCGCCTAATTCAAAATTAAGCTTGATGTAAAATTTAGTTATCTGATCAATTATCAGTAACAGAACTACCAGTAGTGCTATATGCTTTCCTTTCACAATATCAAATTATGACTTAAAAAATTGCAGCGAAGGTAAGCGTTTTTTATGCTTCTGCCTTACGCTTATGGTTAAAATACATAATAAATTTTCTGGCTATAAAAAAACCTGCGATTGCACCTACTGCGTCTGCTATCATATCCCCTACTTCGAAGCCCCTGGGGTTGGTAAGATTCTTTTGTACATACTCCATGGCAATGCCGTAAGCGATTGCCACCAACATAACCAGAAATATTTTGAAAGCATTTTTATGAAACGGCGCCAATCTATATGGCCAGGCAAACAGTAATACCATAATAGCGAACAACGCAGCATGAACCGCTTTATCGGCAAAAGGAATTTCAAACTCTACTTCTTTAAAATCCTTTGGTGGCAGCGTAAGCAAAATATAAATTAAGATTACCCAAATTATAAAAGGAATAAATCCTGAGAATTTATTGATCACAACTATTTTTTTTCTTCTTCAAAAACTTTTTTCCAAATTTCCGGTATGCGCTTAACCCACGCCAGCTCTCGTTTTTTAGCCATTGCCGGTTCTGCCGGATAGCCAAAATATGTTTTACCACCCTCAAGAGAAGAAGGCACACCGCTCTGCGCCATCACTTGTGCATTTTGTCCTATCGTCAGGGTTTTACTTACGCCCACCTGTCCCCAAAGGGTTACGCCATCTTCTATCACACAAGCGCCCGCGATGCCTACCTGCGCGGCAAAAAGACAATTTTTGCCCACCTGTGTATCATGCCCGATATGTACATGATTGTCCAGTTTCGTTCCTTCGCCTATTACCGTTGATGCTGTCACGCCCCTGTCAATAGTACAGCCGGCGCCAATTTCCACAAAATCTTTTATTACTACATTGCCACAGCTCTGCATTTTTTTATACCAAACATTTCGGTCTTTTTTAGTATTGTAATAAAACGCATCGCTACCGATAACACTACCCGATTGTATAATCACGTTATTTCCTATTTCGGTATAATCCATTACAGACACGTTGGGATAGATGATACAGTTATCACCAATTTTCACATCTTTACCAATAAAAACGTTGGGCATGATGATGGTATTATCTCCCGTTTGCAAAGTACTGCTTACCGCTTCGCTTGCGGGGGTAAATGGCCTGAAATGATTGACTATTGTAAGATACGCTTCAAAAGGATCTTGCACGTACAACAGGTTTTTTCCGTTTGTGTCTTCAATATCTTTTGAATTAATAATGATGTGCGAAGCATCACTATTGATGCAGGTTTCATAGTATTTAGGATGATCAACAAAAACAAGATCGCCTTTTTCTACTTTATGTATTTCATTGATACCTTCCGCCAGGGCGTTTTCATTACCTATTATTTCAGCATTTATCAACTTCTGTATCCATTGCAGTTTCACGGGTTGAGGAAATTTCATGGTGATAATTTTTTATTTACAGAAAATATTTTTTTAAAGAATTGGAAGTTTTTTTTATTAATTACTAAAGTTTTTTATGTTGTATAAATGAGTTTTTATTTTCATTAGCAATAAAGAAACCTATTGTACTCTCTTTGCATCAACACGCTAGAACTATTTATTCATGCGTATTTCAGAAAAATAAATTCTCACAACATCAGTATATTTATTTTACCGAAATTAAGTAATGCACATTTTTAAAAAAATTTGTGCATAAATTTATTTGTAAATATTTTGTGTTGCACTAAAACATTTTATAATATTGTATTAGGAAATTGTTTTTCCTACTTACTAACACACTATAAATTGAAAATCTCACAAAGTTGTTGTGAGATTTTTGTTTTTATAAAGTATTCTATCATCTTGTTGCTATATAGATTCTTTCAATCCCCGCTACACGCTACTGTGCATTCTTCAGATAGTCTTTTATAAGTTGATGCAAGCTTTCACTCACCGGTACCACAGGAAGCCTTGTTATATTTTTCACCAAGCCTTTTTCGTTCATAAAAGCTTTAATACCCGCAGGGTTATTTTCCATAAACATAAGATCGTAAGCGTTTATCATTTTATCATTAATGATTTTAGCTTCTTTAAAATTATTATTCAAACAATGATTTACCAATCCACTCATTTCATTTGGAAAAGCATTACCCGCAACACTTATAACACCATCCATACCTAAAGCCATCTGAGCAATTATTAAGTCATCATCTCCACTGGTTACTAAAAAGTCTTCGGGCACTCTGCGCAGTATTTCCGTGATCTGCCTGAAGTTTCCTCCGGCTTCTTTTATACCTCCTATGTTTGCTACTTCATTTGCCAAACGTATAGTGGTAGTGGCCTCTAAATTACGCCCTGTACGAGCCGTTACATTATACAATAATATGGGCTTGGGCGAATTTTCTGCAATCAGTTTATAATGTTGAAATAAGCCTTCCTGCGAAGGTTTATTGTAGTATGGAGATACGCTTAATACAGACGTGGCTTTATCAAGTGGCAATCTCTCCAAATTTTTTAAAACTTCTTTTGTATTGTTGCCGCCAACACCCACTACAATAGGCACTTTGCCGTCTACCTTATTGTATACAAAATTTATCAGTTCTACTTTTTCTTCATATTCAATGGTCGACGCTTCTCCTGTAGTACCCAGTATTACAAGAAAATTTACGCCACCATCCAGCAAGAAATCAATCGTTTTATCTAATGATTGATAATCTATACTTTCATCTTCATTAAAAGGCGTGACTACTGCAACACCCGTACCTTTCAAAATGTTTCTTAACGACATTATTTTTTTAGTTTATTATTGATATTTATTTTATACTTCTTTAAATACACCCATTTTGCTAAATTTCTCTATCCTTTGCTGTATACGCTTTTCAGGAGATATTTTTTTGAGTTCTTTTATATTTTTAAGCAATATTTCTTTTAGTATTTCCGCGGCTTCAGCGTAATCCCAATGAGCGCCGCCAATGGGCTCGGGCACTACGCCGTCTACCAAACCAAACTCACTCATATAATTAGATGTAAGCTTTAATTCTTCCGCGGCCTTTTCTTTATAATCCCAGCTTCTCCATAAAATAGAGCTACAGTTTTCAGGAGAAATTACGGTATACCATGAATTTTCAAGCATCAATACCTTGTCTCCTACTCCAATGCCCAATGCGCCGCCGCTGGCTCCTTCTCCAATAATAACACAAATCACAGGAACTTTAAGGTTAAACATTTCATATATATTTCTGGCAATGGCTTCGCCCTGACCGCGTTCTTCTGCTTCCATTCCCGGATAGGCGCCAGGCGTATCAATGAGCGTAACAATGGGTTTATTAAATTTCTCTGCCAGCTTCATTAAACGCAATGCTTTTCTATAACCTTCCGGGTTAGCCATACCAAAATTACGCATTTGTCTTTGCTTGGTATTACTGCCTTTTTGCTGGCCTATAAACATTACAGTTTCGTCACCAAGCTTAGCAAATCCGCCTACCATAGCTTTATCATCTTTAAAGTTTCTGTCGCCATACAATTCATAAAAATCAGTGGTCATTTTATAAATGTATTTCAAGGTATAAGGCCTGTCAGGATGGCGACTCAGCTGCACACGCTGCCAGGGTGTAAGCGCGTTGGTTATTTCCTTTCTTTTATCTATTATAAGATTTTCCAGCTGTTGTATGTTTTCGCTGTAGTTGATTTTTTTATTCTTTTCAGCGAGTTTATTTGTTTCTTCTATTTGCTCATACAATTCTTTGATGGGCATTTCAAAATCAAGAAACTGTCTGTTTGGATATTCAGGCATATTTTAATTTTAAAGTTCAAAGATAAGGAGATTTTAAAAGGTTCAAGATTTTTGAAAAAAAATTTGGTAAATATTCTTTTTCATCTCATATTTGCACTCCCAAACAAGATAAAAAGTTTTTTATTTTTGTTTAAGGATCGGTAGTTCAGTTGGTTAGAATGCCGCCCTGTCACGGCGGAGGTCGCGGGTTCGAGTCCCGTCCGGTCCGCAATCAACATTGATTATCAATGTTTTGCAAATAATGTACACTGATTTGTACACAAAAGCCCCGAAAATCGGGGCTTTTTTTGTCTGTAAAAACAGACTGCAACAATGAATATTTTTAAAATCACCCTACCCACCTGCCACTTGCTATTTGGGCAAAATAAAGCCTTGCGAAAGTAATATTCCGCAAAGCTTTAAATGGCTCTGTAATTATTTTTGTTAATGATACATTTTCCATTTTTACAATCATTTTAGGTTATAATTTATACCTGTACAATTCAGCTATCACTTCGTTTAATTCTTTCTCCGCTAAAAGGTAATTATTGGTAGCGGTATAGAAATAGCTTGCTTCCAAAAAGTATTGGATAGTAGTTATTTCTCCGAAGGATAAAGCTTTGCCCAACAACTTGATGCTGTTGATATTACTTAATACATTCTGATAGTCTTCTACAGTCTTTTGCAGGTTGCTGTACTTTTCATACAATTGTTTTATATCATAGTAATGTTCATTAATATGTTCATTCAACTGTACATCAGCTACGGATAATTCTGCCTGACTTTGCTTTATCCGATTTTTATTTTCCCAAAGCGGAATACTAACACCAATTCTTGCACCGTTAAATTTTTGCCCTAAGATGCCCTGATAATGATAGCCCGCTTCAAACTTTGGCAAAGTCAATGCTTTGGTTACTTCAATTTGTTTTTGAGCAATTATTTTCTGTTGTTAACCACTTGAGCAATAAGCAATAATATAGTCCATCTCTTGCGCAACATTCAAACAAAGATATAAAAAGTTAGACTACTTGTCCTGTAAGTTCTGTTTTTCTGATCAGCCAGCCTATAAGGTAAATAATTTATTAAATAAATCTGCTACATTAATGGGTAGTATTTTAAAAGTTATTGAATTACTTTATTGATAAAAAAATCTTGTTTGTTGCATTTTTCTGAATAAAACCTCGTATATACCTGGGATTTTTCTTAACGGTGGCGCTTGACGAAGTTCCGAAAAAAATGCGAATTTTTTCATAACTTGTTTTAGAATAAATAGGAGCATTTTTTTCGGAGCCAATTTAGCGTAGCGGTATCATGAGTGCCAAAATAAAATATATACGATGGCGAATAAATTTTGTTAAGCGTCTTGTTGCACGCAGCCCATGGGCAAGTGCGGCAAGACGACGGGCAAGATAAAATTTGGTCAAGCGCCACCGTTGACACGCTTTGGGAGAAAGACTCGGGAGTTTGGCTTATAAAGCCAAACGAAGAGGCTTGCGAGCGTGGGTTGCGTGTCAACATCTGGTTTTGCGTATTTCGTTAATCTTTTTCCTGTCATCCTTTATAGTCAATTGTATGGATGATCTTTATGTTTTTACATTTTAAATAAACGCGTTTAATAATTTACTACCTGCTCCCGGATGCTTTGTGGAATTTCGCGCCAGTCATATTCCTGGTTGCGCAGTTGAGGTTCAAAGCCCGCTTCTTTAATAGCGTCCTGCATAGTTTTGTATGTGAATCTGTGCGGCGCCCCGGCTGCGCTCACTACGTTTTCTTCAATCATAATGCTGCCAAAATCATTAGCCCCGGCATGCAGGCATATTTGAGCGGTCTGCTTGCCTACGGTAAGCCAGCTGGCCTGTATGTTTGTAATATTGGGCAACATGATTCTGCTAAGCGCTATCATGCGGATATATTCCTGTGATGTGGTGAGGTTTTGTACACCTCTTATTTTGGTAAGCAAAGTGTCTACATCCTGAAATGTCCATGGTATAAATGCCAGAAAACCTTTTACGTTATCGGGTTTCCTACTTTGCACTTCTCTTATCTTCACCAGGTGAATAAATCGTTCTTCAATGGTTTCCACATGGCCAAACATCATTGTAGCGCTGGTGGTAATGTTTAATTTATGCGCTTCATGCATAATGGCCAGCCACTCGTCGGCGCCGCATTTTCCTTTACTGATGAGTCTTCTTACCCGGTCAATCAATATCTCCGCGCCTGCACCCGGCAATGAATCCATGCCGGCTTCCTTCAATGCTTTCAACACATCGTGATGACTGGCTTTTTCCAACTTGCAAATGTGTGCCACTTCGGGTGGACCTAAAGCGTGCAAGCGTATATCAGGAAATTCGGCTTTTATTTGCCGGAAAGTATTTACGTAAAAATCCAGTCCCAGGTCGGGATGATGTCCGCCTTGCAGCAACAGCTGATCTCCTCCGTATTGTATGGTTTCCTTTATCTTTACTCTGTAAGTATCCATATCTGTTATATAGGCTTCAGGATGCCCGGGTATTCTGAAAAAATTACAGAATTTACAGTTGGCTACACATACATTGGTGGTGTTCAGGTTTCTGTCTATTTGCCAGGTAACTTTACCATGCGGCACTTGTTTTTTGCGCAGCTCATCGGCTATATACATTAATTCCGCCAAAGGAGCGGCGTAGTAAAGTTGCATTCCTTCTTCTACGGAAAGAAATTCAAAGCGTAAAGCTTTATTGTAAAGTTCTTGTAAGCCTATAGTATGGTTTGTTTCTATATTTGTAGTCATAGACTGGCAAAGATACTAATTATTTAAAGTAATTTTAGGATGATATGCTTTTAACATTTCCTGAAAAAGAGATAAATTTGTATGATATATTTTATTTTTTATTTTAAAGCATAAATAGTTATCATGATAAAACATTTAAACATTTCTTTGTGCGCGTGTATGCTGCTAATAATTGCATCTTGCGGCACACCCAAAAATACAACCACGCAAAACAATACGGGTAATGCGCAGACAACCGCTGTCGCGCAAAGCAATGCAAACTACCAGGTAGTGCCAATGCCAAAGGAAATAAATAATAAAGCAGGGGAGCCGTTTGTGCTGACTTCCGCTGTAAAGATCATTTACCCCGCGGGAAACGATAAAATGAAAAAAAATGCTGATTTTCTTGCCGAATATTTGCATCAGCTGGTAGGCTTTAAACCGGAAGTAACCACTACAAAACCTCAAAATAATTTTATAGCCTTAAATAATCATCTTAAAAAAGAAAATAAAGACGCGTACGAAATTACAATAGATAACCAATCTATAGTAATCAACGGAGCCAGCGAAGCCGGTAACTTTTATGGTATTCAAACACTCAGGAAAGCTACCCCGATTGTACAAGGCAATGTAGCTTACGCGCCGGTTACCATTAAAGATGAGCCCAGATACGGTTACAGAGGTATGATGCTGGATGTATCAAGGCATTTTCAACCGGTAGCTTTTGTAAAGAAATACATTGATATTTTGGCCTTGCACAACATCAATAAATTTCATTGGCATCTTACAGAAGATC
This sequence comes from Bacteroidota bacterium, assembly GCA_023386235.1. GTDB lineage: Bacteria > Bacteroidota > Bacteroidia > Chitinophagales > Chitinophagaceae > Haoranjiania. Next base: position 27,326 of record JAEWKC010000048.1, read on the forward strand.
AGGGCTGGAGAATTGAGATAAAGAAATATCCCAGGCTTACGGAAATAGGCTCTAAAAGAAGTGAAACGGTTATTGGCAGAAATACCGGCAAGTTTGATGGTATACCACACGGAGGTTTTTATACGCAGGATGAAATAAGAGATATAGTAAGCTATGCTGAAGACCGCCACATTACTATTATTCCTGAAATTGACCTGCCGGGTCACATGCTGGCCGCACTGGCTTCTTATCCCGAGCTGGGCTGTACCGGCGGACCTTATGAAGTAGAGAAAACATGGGGCGTTTTTGACGATATTCTTTGCGCCGGGCAGGAAAAAACATTTACTTTTTTAGAGGGAGTGCTTTCTGAGGTGATTGAGTTATTTCCTTCTAAACTGATACATATTGGCGGAGACGAAGCTCCTAAGGTAAGATGGGAAAAGTGCCCGCGCTGCCAGGCTAAAATAAAAGAACTGGGCATAAAAGGCGATGCTAAACATGCCAAAGAATTTTATTTGCAAAGCTATGTTACCGAGCGTGTAGAAAAATTCCTGAATAAACATGGTAGAAATATTATTGGCTGGGACGAAATCCTGGAGGGTAAATTAGCCCCCAACGCTACAGTAATGTCCTGGCGTGGTATTGGCGGTGGCATTGAAGCGGCACAGTTAGGACATAATGTAATAATGACACCTACCAGTCATCTCTATTTCGATTACTATCAGACAACAGATACAGAAAACGAACCTTTGGGCATTGGCGGATACGTGCCTCTGAAACAGGTATACAGCTTTGAACCCGAGCCCGATGTATTGACCGCTGCTCAGAAGAAACATATCCTGGGCCCGCAGGCCAATCTGTGGACAGAGTATATAAAAACATCTTCGCATGTAGAATACATGGTAATGCCACGTATAGCCGCACTGAGTGAAGTGCAATGGCTAAATGCCTTTCAAAAAAATTACGATGAATTTTTGCAAAGACTCCCCAGGTTGATCAATATGTACAACCGCTTAGGCTACACCTATGCCACACACGTATTTGATGTGCAGACCGAACTGGTTTCCGATTCTGATAAAGGCGCGCTGGCCGTAACATTCAATACTATTGACGATGCACCGGTGTATTACACATTAGACGGCAGTGAGCCTACCATTAACTCCAATAAATACAATGGTACTTTTTACATAAAAGACAACGCGGCACTGAAAGCCGTAGCCATCAGAAAAGAGGGTAGCAACAGCAGAGTATATAAACAGGACATTAAAACATCTAAAGCTACTTTTAAACCTACAAAACTATTAACCAAACCGGCTAAAGGTTATGAATATACCGGCGCTTCTACATTGGTAGACGGGTTGTACGGTACTACCACCAATTATAAAACCGGCCGCTGGATTGGTTTCCAGGGCAATGACCTGGAAGCTGTAATAGACATGCAGCAGCCAACACAAATATCCAACGCCCTGGTTCGTAATTGTGTGGTAACAGGAGACTGGATAATGGACGCGGAGGAAATTATCATAGAATCTTCTGCTGACGGCAATATGTTTACAAAAGTATATGCAGAAAAAATCAATGAGAAAAACAAAAGTCATTACTCAGATATCGTTACGCATAAATTATCATTCGCTCCTGTAACGGCGAGATATTACAAAGTAACCGTTAAGTCAGTAAAATCAATGCCCGACTGGCATGCTGGAAAAGGCAAGCCGGCTTACATTTTTGTAGACGAAATAGCGTTGAACTAAAGCAGTATTCTTTCTTAGAGAAGCGTATCAAAAAAAGATACGCTTTTTTTATTCAATATTTACAGCTGTGCCAGATACAGAAACCATCAGCATACTGCTTCCGCTGCCCAATGTTTCATAATCCAGGTCAACGGCAATGATCGCGTTGGCGCCTAATTGCGCAGCCTGCGCCTCCATTTCTTTCATAGCGATTGTTTTAGCTTCTCTTAAAACTTTTTCATAAGCGCCCGATCTGCCTCCGACAATATCTGTAATGGAAGAGAAAAAATCCTTCACAAAATTGGCTCCAATGATAGTTTCGCCGGTTACTACTCCGTAATAGTGTACTATTTTTTTGCCTTCTATGGAATTGGTAGTTGTAATAAGCATTTGTATTAAAATTTATTTGAAATCGAAATTAATGAAAAGAATTCTTTTTTAAGCTTCATTTTATAATTAACATATAATCAACAAATCATTAACTATCAGATAATATTAGTTGCTTATTCTTGCCAAATTAAAAATACAAACTATGATTCAAAGAATTTTATACGTTATCGTATACAGTTTTCTTCTTCTTCCGGCAATTGCACAAAACACAATTACCGGTTATGTTTTTAACGACGTGAATAAAAACAACAAAAAAGACCGCAATGAAAAAGGTTTGCCCAATGTATCTGTCTCCAACGGCAGAGATGTGGTGCTAACCAATGCGGAAGGTAAATATTCTATTATTGTTGATAATGATAATATAGTATTTGTAATAAAACCCAAAGATTACAGCTTTCCGGTTGATGCCTATAATTCACCCAGGTTTTTCCATTATCACAAACCTTTAGGTTCGCCGGCCACGCTGAAATACACAGGTGTTCCGGCTACGGGAGCCATTCCTAAATCGGTAGATTTTCCTATGTTGGCTGCCAATGAAACCAATACATTTTCTATACTGGTATTCGGCGATCCGCAGCCTTACAATATGACAGAGCTCAATTATTTTAATGAAAGCATTGTCAAAGATGTAAAAGATGCGGGTAAATATTCTTTTGGTATTAGCCTGGGCGATTTAGTGGGAGATGATTTAGATTTACATGAGCCTTACAAAAAATATATCGCTTCCATAGGACTGCCCTGGTATCATGTAATGGGTAATCACGATATCAATTTTGACGTTACGGCTGATTCTTTATCAGATGAATCATTTGAAAAGAATTTCGGACCCAATAATTATGCATGGAATTATGGCAGCGCGCACTTTGTAATACTGGATAATATTATCTATCCCGATCCAAGAGACGGCAAAGGTTACCAGGGTGGATTCAGAAAAGATCAACTTGATTTTCTTGAAAATAATTTAAAAAATGTAGATAAAAGCAAGCTGGTGGTGATCTCTTATCATATCCCTTTAGATAATGCGGAAGGCGGCGGCAATCATTTCATAGACGCTGACAGGCAACGATTTTTTTCCATACTAAAAGATTTCCCCAATGTGCTACTCATGTCGGCGCACACGCATTTTCAGGAGCAATTATATTATACCCAAAAGCATGGCTGGCAGGGAAGCAAACCCTTGCATGAATACAATGCCGGCACTACTTCCGGCGACTGGTATTCGGGCAAAATAGGAGATAAGGGCTATCCCGACGGTACCATGCGCGACGGCACACCCAGGGGCTACGCTTATTTAAATATCAACAATAATCAATACGATATACAATACCAGGTAATGGGCGCGCCTGCCGATTACCAGATAGAAATTTATGCTCCTAAAGTAATAGCCAAAGACAAAAGAACTTCTGCGCTGATTTACGCTAACTTTTTCATGGGACACAAAGATGATGTGGTGGAATTCAGAATTGATGATGGCAACTGGAGAAAGATGAGCTATACAGAATCTATTGATCCTAATTATTTTAAATCATTGATAGATTGGGATTTCTCCGAAACGGTCATTTCCGGCAGAAGACCTTCTACACCGGTTATGAGCAAACATTTATGGTCTGCTTCTGTTCCGTTTAAGTTAAATGCCGGCACACATACCATAGAGGTAAGAGCTACTGATAAATACGGTAAACAACATACCGCTAATAAAAAGACATACAATGTAGTTGCTAATTAATCAGCATAAAAAATTAGTAGAAATAATGCGGCTGAATACGGTCGCATTTTTTATTGAAAAATTTTCTTGTTTGTAATTGGCACAACTCATTTATCTTTGAGCTTTTTATAAATCTTGTGCAGGCATTATCTTGCAGAAAAAGCGATTAATGATATTATCAATATTTTTATCCGGTAAATTATTACAAACACTTCAGGAATGGGACATGTGGTTGTTTCTGAAGATAAACACGCAATGGACTTCAGCCATGCTGGATACTGTAGCTCCCTTTTTGCGTCATTCACATACCTGGATACCTTTGTATATCTTTTTAATGTTGCTGGTATTCAATAATTTTGGTAAGAAATCATGGTCGTGGTTGTTGTTTGCTATTATCACGGTTACATTGACCGATCAAATCAGCAGCACACTGGTTAAAAATTATTTTGAAAGAACGAGACCCTGCAATGTGCCTGAACTGGTTGGACAACTAAGGCTGCTAGTGCCCCGTTGTTCGGGAGGTTATAGCTTCACTTCTTCACATGCCGCCAATCATTTTGGAATAGGCTTTTATTTTTTTCTTACTTTAAAAAATTATATAGGAAATTGGAAATGGCTTTTTATGATATGGGCGGCCTTCATCAGTTACTCGCAAATATATGTGGGTGTTCACTTTCCGGGCGATATTCTGGGCGGCACCATTATAGGCCTGCTTACAGGCTTTACTACTAACTTTTTCTTTCAGCGGTATTTTGGAATGCCCGATTTAATTAAGAAATACTGATGAAAATACTTTTATTATCGGTTGGCAAAGCGCATGAATCTTACATTGCCGAAGGCGTAGCAGATTTTACAAAACGACTGAATAAATATTTTGCCAGCGAATGGAAAATTATTCCCCCGGCTAAAAACGCCGTTTCGCTTACAAAGGAAGAATTAAAAAAAGCGGAATCGAAATTGATTTTACCCGTAATACAAGCGGATGACTTCCTGGTGCTGTTAGACGAAAAAGGTAAAATGTTTTCTTCGGTGGCGCTTTCCGAATTTATCCAGCACAAAGCCAATACGGGCGTAAAGCGTATTGTTTTTTTGATAGGAGGCGCTTTTGGAGTAGATGAAGAAGTACGCAAGCGGGCAGATTATACATGGAGTTTATCTTTGCTGGTATTCCCGCACATGCTGGTGCGGTTAATACTTTCTGAACAGCTGTACAGAGCGTGCACTATTTTAAGAAATGAAAAATATCATCATATTTAGCATAAGGTTTTCAATATAAATTGTATTTTGCCCTAAATTTTTACGTACGAAATGATCACGATAGCGATAATTGTTATAACAGGCATACTTTCTTTTATGGCATTTAATAATCAAAACCTGTTAGACAAAATGATTTTTTATCCACCGGCAATTACAAACAGGAATGAATGGTACCGATTCATTACCTGCGGATTTATACATGCCGATATGGGTCATCTTTTCTTCAATATGTTTACACTATTCATTTTTGGAAGAGAAATAGAAGCGATATTCAAGCAAGTATTTGGAAACGGATTGGGCGCTGTATTGTTCCTTGCCTTATATATTGTAGCCTTAGCCGTATGCCTTATTCCCACTTATTTACAAAACAAAGACAACTATCATTACAGGAGCCTGGGTGCCTCCGGAGCCATATCGGCAGTGGTGTTTGCTTATATGCTCATTAACCCGATGAATTATCTGGGAATTATTTTTGTACCTATATTTATTCCTGCCTTTTTGTTTGGGTTGATTTATATTATTGTTTCTTACTATCTTGATAAATCCAAAGCGGGCAACATTAACCATTCCGCGCATCTTTTTGGAGGATTATTTGGTTTGATATTTACGTTTTTTGTATTCTCTGCTTTTGCCGATATAAATTTAATCGCGCACTTTACAGAGCAAATTAAAAATACGGATATTAAAAATCTGATCAGGTTCGGGTATTAATATTAGCTTACAATTGTTTATTATGGTCTTCTTTTAAACAATACAGCAATTGTAAAGCCTGTATATGACCTGCATTGCAAACAGGTGCTGCAAAGTGATTATCTCAATGTGGATGAGACAACGATAAAAGTGCTGGACAAAGACAAAAAAGGTACTACGCACCAGGGATATTACTGGGTGTATTACGA
>JAEWKC010000001.1 GCA_023386235.1 Bacteroidota bacterium
GCGGCAAGACGACGGGCAAGATAAAATTTGGTCAAGCGCCACTGTTGACACGCTTTGGGAGAAAGACTCGGGAGTTTGGCTTTATAAGCCAAACGAAGAGGCTTGCGAGCGTGGGTTGCGTGTCAACACCCAAATTTACGTACTTCGTTAATTCTGCCATTACCAGTTTCGTTAATCTTTTTTTTACTACTTTTGCAATATTAGTATAGAATCATTGTTTTACAATTTTTTATATTAATATTTTTTTTGGATTAAAGAATGTTTTATGGAAAAAACTTCCTTATTAAAATCTTTTGAAGAAAAAATGCTCATTCAACGCTACAGCCAAAATAGTATTAAAACATATGCAGGTTGTGTAAGTTCTTTTTTGGAAATTTTCAAAAAATATAATCCCGAAAATATTACTATAGATTTAATAGAGAAATATATACACTGGCTTATTAGCAAAAAAAAGATCAGTGCTTCTTATCAAAAGCAAATGCTGTTTGCCATAGTTAAATTTTACAAACTCGTTTTCGATAAAGAAATTGATCTGTATGCTTTTTATCCCAAAAGACAAGAACATAAACTACCAGTGTACTTATCCGCGATAGAGATAAACGGCATGATTCGGATTACGGAAAACCTGAAGCACAAAACAATTATTTCTCTCCTTTATGGCTGCGGCCTCAGATTATCGGAGTTGCTGAACCTGAAACTTACTGATATTAATTCAAATACAATGACTATCACTATCCGTGAGTCAAAAGGTAATAAAGACAGGTTAGTGATGCTTCCTGAAAAACTGCTGCCACTTTTGCGTAATTATTATATAAAATACAAGCCAGAAACTTGGCTTTTGGAAGGACAGTCAGGTGGACGATATGCAGCAAAAAGTGTACAGCTAGTAATAAAAAAGGCTGCTGAAAATGCCGGTATAAAATCAACTGTAACACCGCACAAACTGAGGCATAGCTTTGCTACGCATCTGCTTGAAAACGGTACAGATATTCGTTTTATACAAGAATTGCTTGGACATAACTCTATAAAAACTACCGAGATTTATACGCACCTTACCGATATTTCCAAATCGAAAATTAAAAGTCCGTTGGATTTTATTTAAAATGTTAGACCATTGTATTTGGTACAGACAATTCCGCTACACTTTCCACTCCACAATTTTATCGGCCCATTCTGTTTTGTAGGGAACACTTATGCGAATATAATTATCCGTATAGCCTTCCATCATGCCGTTTTTGTTGTGGGCTTCAAACAAAACTTTTCTCATAGTTCCTTCAAACTGTTGCGTAAAATGCTGCATTTTTTTATAGGAGAGATTGCGCAGCATCTTGTTGCGCTCGTGGCGTACCTGTACCGGCACTACTTCCTCAAACTCCAGCGCTTTGGTATTGGGGCGTTCGGAGTAGGTAAACACATGCAGGTAAGAAACATTCAGCCCGTTCAGGAAGTTGTAGGTTTCTTTAAAATCGGCATCGGTTTCGCCGGGGAAGCCTACAATCACATCTACGCCTATGGCGCAATGCGGCATCAGTTCTTTTATTTTTTGTACGCGGCTTTCATATACCTCGCGCTTGTAACGGCGGCGCATCATGCCTAAGATCTTGTCGCTGCCGCTTTGCAGCGGGATGTGGAAATGCGGCATGAATCGTTTGCTTTGCGCTACAAATGCTATGATCTCATCAGTGAGTAAATTGGGTTCTATAGACGATATGCGGTAGCGTTCAATACCTGCTATCTCATCCAGTTGTTTGACCAGATCAAAAAAACTTTCCTCTGATTTTTTATTGCCGTCGGGACCTTTTCCGAAATCGCCGAGGTTTACGCCGGTGAGTACTATTTCTTTTACCTTATCATCTTGGGCGAGTGTTTGTACATTGCGTATCACATTCTCAATGCTGTCGCTGCGGCTTTTGCCGCGTGCCATCGGAATGGTGCAGAAAGAGCAGGTGTAATCGCAACCGTCCTGTACTTTCAAAAAAGTTCTTGTGCGGTCGTTCAGCGAATAAGAAGCATTGAAGCCGGTAACTTCTTCAATGTCGCAACTGGAAATTTTTGCAGAGTCGCCTTTGGCCAGCTCCCTGATGTGCGTGGAAATATTGAATTTTTCGGCCGCGCCTAAAACCAGGTCAACGCCCGGTATATCCGCGATTTCTTTGGGTTTTAATTGCGCATAGCAGCCTGTAATGACTACGAGGCTTTCAGGCGCTTTGCGCTGGATACGGCGGACGATCTGCCTGCATTCTTTATCGGCATTATCGGTTACGGAGCAGGTGTTGATCACATACACATCTGCAATGTCATCAAAAGATTTTTTCCGGAAACCGTCCGCTTCCAACATGCGGGAGAGGGTAGAGGTCTCGGAAAAATTTAATTTACATCCTAAAGTATGAAAAGCAACAGTTTTCAATGGTTCAAATAATTAATAATTTTATAAATAATAGTGGCCAGCGTTTTTGCCACGAAGGCACAAAGTACAATTATATTCCACCCCCCTGCCCCCGCCGGCGGGGGATATTGCGCCCGGCAGGTTTTGATTTTCAACTCCGATCTTCATCATCCCTCCTCTGTCCTGTTGATCGCAAAGCGAAACATTTGCTTCTTGTTTTAGCGCTTGTTCTTTTGCCATTGCCGCAAAAGAACCAAAAGGTCTATTCTGTCCGAAGGCGGCTATGCACAAGCCTCTGCCCGAAAAACTCTGCTGCAAGTACAATTTATGCCGGGCAGGTGTTTTTCTTCTTTTGCAACTCATAGTTTTTGTAAGATGTTTCTGTTTGAAATATCTTACCGGCATAAATCACTGTTCCGCTGCGTTTTTCTCTTCGCTGACGGACAGAAAGTTTGCGACATCATGCTTCCATCACTCATCATCCACCCCATCCACTCTTCACCCCTTGCCCCCGCCGGCGGGGGATATTGCGCCCGGCAGGTTTTGACTTTCAACTCCGATCTTCGATCTTCGTGCATTTTTACTACAAAGATACAAAGTACAATTTCTGTTTCCACCTCTTGCCCGCTATCGGAGGATATTGTGCACTGCAAGGGTATGACTTCCGGCTTCCATCTTCCCACATCCATCACCTGAGCTCTTCAAACACGCCGGTTTCCTTGTTTTTGCGTACATTGTCCCAGGTGAAATATCTTCCGTTCATGGCTACATACACGCCTACGGGTAAAGTTTGTACAAATGCCAAAGCGCTGCCTAAATTAAACAAGCCGTCGGAACTGCCGAACTTGATAGGTATCATGGCGCCGGTAAGCACAATGGTTTTGTTGATGTTTTTTGCGGCAATGAATGCTGCTGTAACTGACATGGTATCTGTACCATGCGTAATCACAATTTTATCTTCGCTGCAATGCATGCATTGGCTGGCTATAAGCTCTCTGTCACTTTCGGTCATTTGCAAACTGTCGATCATCATCAGCGTTCTTATCTCTACGGCAAGCCTGCTTCTGCCCATATCCAGCAAATCGTTCATGTGCGTATCGTTAAAATACAATTGCCCGGTAAGCTCGTTGTATTCTTTATCGAAAGTGCCGCCTGTTACAAAGACTCTTATTCCCATTAGCTTTTCTTATTCAAAAATAAATTACAGCGAAGTTCCTTTTAAGAACATATACGCCGTAGAAAAATAAATAATAATCCCGGTTACATCTACCAGGGTAGAAACAAACGGAGCAGAAGATACCGCAGGGTCAGCGCCAAAACGCTTGAGCACTATCGGCAGCATAGAGCCGGTAACAGATCCCCACAGCACAACCCATACGATAGAGAAGCCCACAACCAGCGCTATCAGCATCCAATGTTCGCCATAGTCGTCATGAATAATCCCGTATTGCATTAAAAAATGGGCTATTGCAATTCTGAAAAAAGCTATCACGCCCAATATGGCGCCTAATGTAAGACCACTGAGTATTTCCCTGCTCATTACCCGCCACCAGTCGCTCAGGCTGACATCGCCCACCGCCATTGCCTGAATAACGAGCGTGGAAGCTTGTGAACCGCTATTACCGCCACTGGCAATAATTAAAGGCAGGAAGATAGCCAAAACGGTAGCTTTGGAAATCTCATCTTCAAAATAAGACATGGCGGATGCTGTAAGCAGACCTCCTAAAAATAAAACGATCAGCCATACTACACGCTTCTTGATCAGTTTAAAAAAAGGTGTATCCAGGTAAGGTTCGTCCAGCGCTTCGGTACCACCCACTTTTTGCATATCCTCGCTAAATTCTTCACTTGTTACCCAAAGTATATCGTCAATCGTAACGATGCCCAGCAGTATATTGTTGTCGTCCGTTACGGGCAAAGCCACACGGTTATTCATTCTAAACACTTCACCGGCATATTCCTGATCGTCGTTCACATTTAAAGAAATGATCCTTCCATCGGTAAAATCTTTAACCTGCGTGCCGGGTTGAGCCAGGATAAGGTCTCTTATTCTAAAGTCGTCTACCAGCTCCCCGTTTTTATCCACTACATAGATCACATCAATGGTTTCACTATTGCGGGCAACTTTCCTGATGGTTTCAAAAACTTTTTCTACGGTATAATCGGGGTGCACCCATACATAGTCGGGCGTCATCAAGCGGCCCACGCTTTCTTCGGGATACCCCAGCATGCGCAGGGTAATTCTCACCTCGTCGTAGCGCATTAGCTTCAGCAGGTTGCGCAAAACTTTTTTAGGCAGATCTTCCAGGAAATCCACACGGTCGTCCGGGGGAAGTTCATTCAGCAATTCGGCCGTTTTAATGGGCGGCAGCTGCTGCATTACTTCTTTTTGTTCGGCAAAATCAAGCATTTTAAACACGCTGGCAGCACGGTGTATAGACATACGACGAATGATTTCACTGACATGCTCAGGAAATTCCTTGGCGATTTCTACTACATCGCTGATATTCTGGTCGTCTAAAAAATCTTTTATCTTCTGATTGTCGCCTTCTTCCCAAAGACGTTCAAATTCATCAATAAAGATTTCGTCTTCTAATTCAGTGCTCATTCAGCCTGTTTTATAACTTGATTAGGATGCGCAAAAGTACAATTTTTATTAATTGTAAATGACAAGTAGGAAAGGTAAAATTGATAAGTACGATTGATAACAAGATAAAACATAAAAAAGCAGCCTTATTTAGCAGGCTGCTTAGTGTATTGATGTTCTAGTTTAATGAGTATTAATCTGCAAAGTGGAATTTAAAGCCGTTTAGTTTTTTCCAGGCTCCTCTTGTAAAATCAGGGATTTCTACGGGCGCGCTTCCGTTTTCAATAGAAACAGCTGTTAATTCTGTAAGGCAAGACCATTCTGCCATATCGTATACATCCATATCCAATGGCAGACCATTTCTCATACAATAGATCAATCTGTAATCCATGATATAGTCCATGCCGCCATGTCCGCCAACTTTCTTAGCAGTTTCTTCAATTTCTTTTAAGATGCGTGGTTTGTATTTTTGCATCAATTCTTTTTTTACTTCATCTGAAACAAATCTGTGGGCATCTAAATTTTCGTGATTAGCCACAGCGGTTTTGTTATCTTCTGTTGGTCTTAGCAGGTAACCTTCTTTAAGGTATTTATTGGCAAACCCGTTGGTGCCGGACACCTGATACATACGAGAGTATGGACGTGGAGAAACCACATCGTGCTGAATGTGTATGGTTTTGCCGTTTTCCGTGCGGATCATTGTCATAGTGTGGTCGCCATTTGCAAAAGATTCAGGTTCTGTGCCATACATTTTTTTCCATGCGTTCGGTCCGCCTACCGCTTTGGTATCCATAGATACCAAATAGTTCATTTTATCGCCTCTGTGAATATTCAATACCTGGCAAACGGGGCCAATGCCGTGTGTAGGATATACATCGCCTCTGTGTTCTTTGTTGTAATCCAATCTCCAGTTTTGCCAGTAAGCTCCCCAGAAATCTTCCAAATTATGAATATACGATCCTTCTACGTGCAGTACTTCGCCAAATAAACCCTGCTGAGCCATGTTAAGCGTAGTTATTTCAAAGAAATCATATACGCAGTTTTCAAGCATGATGCAGTGTTTGCGGGTTTTTTCAGACATGTCGATCAAAGCCCAAATGTCTTTCATGTTCATGGCAGCCGGTACTTCTATAGCTACGTGCTTTCCTTTTTTCATTGCGTATAGCGCCATAGGCACGTGGCTTTTCCAATCGGTTGCAATGTATACTAAATCAATATCGGGTCTGTCGCACAGTTGCTTCCATGCATCAGGAGAACCGTTGTATTCTGTAGCTCTGGGTCTGCCTGCTTTTTCTAAATACTTTTGGCATTTAGCTGTATTGGCAGGTACTATATCAGCTAATGCTTTAATATCGGTGCCTTCAATGTGTGTAAATCTTTCTACGGCTCCGGGTCCGCGCATTCCCAGTCCAATAAAGCCTACTCTTACTACATCCATTTTAGGATTGGTAAGGTTGAGTACATCTGTTTGTCCCGCTGCTCTTGCCGGAACAGGCAGAGAAATCATCCTTGAATTAGGAGTGTTTGCCTGATTAGATTGTGTGGTTTTGGATGTTTCGCAAGAGGTAAGTGACAATAGTATGGCCACGGCTGCTAACATAGTTCCTTTTAAAGAAAATAATTTCATACTGATTTTTCTTTTTGTTTTTTGACAAATAATATTCGGAGTAAAGTTACGTAATAAGTACAGGTAAAAATTCCGGAAACTGAAAAATAGAATCAAACGTTTGCAATTGCTATCCACCCGAAACCCAGGCCTCCCTGTCGTCAGGCGAAAATTGCCAGGGGGCGAAATTGTTTTCAATATTGGTATTCATATTGTTCCATTCGGCGGGTGCATTGCTTTCTTCCATAATCAAGTAGCGGCGAAGCTGATAAATGATATCCAGTGGAGAAATGCTTACCGGGCAGGCTTCTACACAAGCGCTGCACGTGGTACAGGCAAATAATTCTTCAGTAGTGATATAGTCGTGCAACAGGCTTTTATTATCGGGCGTAAATGTTTTATGCTTATTGATATTTTTACCTACTTCTTCCGCACGGTCTCTTGTTTTCATCATGATCAATCGCGGACTCAGGAGCTTGCCGGTAGAATGGGCAGGACATGCCGCGGTACACCTGCCACATTCGGTACAGGCATAGGCATCCAGCAGGTTTTTCCATGATAAATCAAAGATATCTTTTGCACCAAAAGTTTTTTGTGGCGCATCGCCGGCGTCTTGTGGTATTTTGTCCGGCTCCATGGCATAGAGCACTTCCCGCTGTATTTCGGGCATATTCTTCATTTCGCCCTGCGGATACAAAGGAGCGTAATACGCGTTGGGGAATGCAAGAATAATATGCAGATGCTTTGAATAAGATAGGTATATTGCAAAAGCGTAAATGCCCGTGATGTGCAGCCACCAGCAAGCCCGCTCTGTAAATACAATGAAAGAATCAGATAAGCCGCTCATCATGGGGTGCAGCCATTGCGAAATGATGAAGTTGCCCGTAGCGTTTTCTGCATATAAAGGCACGCCACGCGCCTGCAGCAGCGTATCGGCAGCGTTCATTTTTAGGAACGCGGCCATTAAAACAATTTCTGTAATTAAAATAATATTGGCATCCGACTTGGGCCAGCCATTTAGTTCCTTGTCGGCCAGCCGGGTTACCTTCACTATGTTTCTTCTGAGCAGGAATATAACACAGGCGATAATTACAAGCGCGGCCAGCACTTCAAAGCAATTAATAAGGAATACATAAAAGCCACCCAGAGATGCAAATATCCTGTGCGTGCCCAACACGCCGTCTAAAACAATTTCAAGCAATTCAATATTTACAATAATAAAACCTACATATACAAACAGATGCAGCACAGCTACCAAAGGATTTTTAAACATTTTTTTTTGACCCAATGCAAGCAACGCTACATTTCGCCATCTGGCAGATGAAGCATCCGCGAAGTTTTCCTTTCTGCCCAAATGAATATTCCTGCTTATTTCTTTCCATTTTTTAATGAACAAGAAAATAGCCACAATGCTGATAGAAATAAATATAACCTGTGCGATCATTACAAGCGATGATTAAAAATTTCCGCTAAAATAACTTTTAATAACGAATAATAAATACCGTATATCAATAATCTTTTTTGTAAATTTGTTTTGAATTAAATAAATCTGAATGGATACCGGAAATTTTATTTTAACTGGCAGAGAAGCAGGATACAAGCTTGAACGAATGGCATTGCAAATTTCTGAAACACTGCAGGGCGACAATGCGCCTTTGTACCTGATAGGCGTTACCAAGTCCGGCACCACCATCGCTAAGAAGCTTCACAGCTATTTGACCAAACACATGCAGCAACCGATAGAAATATTATCGGTAAATTTAAATAAGCGTGCTCCCGATGAAGTTACTTTAAGTAAAGATATAGACGCCAATGGTAAAAATATTATTATAGTAGATGATGTAACCAATTCCGGCAGAACACTTTTGTATGCCCTCAAACCCTTGCTGTCATTCATCCCTAAAAGGATACAAACGTTGGTGATAATAGAAAGAATGCACAGGCATTTCCCGGTAAAGCCCGATTATGTAGGTCTGTCGGTAGCCACACCCGGCAATGAAAATATTGTAGTATTAATAGAAGAGGAAGACATAGTAGGCGCATATGTGGAATAAGTAATTTATTTTATTAAAAAAACAATTTTCAAAAATATAAATCAATTCATAAATAAAAACAAATGGATGCACAAATACAAGCCAGAGTTGACAGTTGGTTAAATGGCAATTACGATCAGGAAACGAAAGAAGCGGTAAAGCAACTGCAGGAAAATGAAACGGAGCTTACAGAAGCGTTTTATAAAAATCTGGAATTTGGTACGGGCGGCTTGCGTGGCATAATGGGCGTGGGCACCAATAGAATGAATAAATACACTGTAGGCATGGCCACACAAGGTTTTGCCAACTATCTCAGACAAACATACGGCGATAAAGAAATAAAAGTAGCCATTGCGCACGATTGCAGAAACAACAGCCGTTTTTTTGCTGAAACTACAGCAAACGTTTTTGCATCTAACGAGATAAAGGTTTATTTGTTTGAAGACCTGAGACCCACGCCTGAACTGTCTTTCGCTATACGACAGCTGGGCTGCCAGGCCGGTGTGGTGTGTACCGCTTCGCACAATCCTAAAGAGTACAACGGTTATAAAGCTTATTGGGATGATGGCGCGCAACTAGTAGCGCCTCATGATATAAACGTGATAAAAGAAGTAGAAAAAATACATGCCGTAGAAGATGTGAAATGGAGCGGTGGAGAACACAACATTACCCTGATAGGTAAGGAAATAGATGATGAATATATACAAATGCTCAAAGGGTTAAGTGTATATCCTGAAATTATAGAAAAACAAAAAGATTTAAAAATTGTATATACACCTATACACGGCAGCGGTATAAAACTGGTGCCGCAAGCGCTGGAAGCATTTGGTTTTACGAATGTAACGATTGTGGAAGAACAGGCTACACCCGATGGAAATTTCCCTACAGTTGTGTACCCTAATCCTGAAGAAGCAGAAGCCATGAGCATTGGATTGGCAAAAGCCAAAGAAATAGACGCGGATATCTTATTAGGTACAGATCCTGATGCCGACAGGGTAGGCATAGCAATTAAAAATCACAAAGGCGAATGGGTCCTGATGAACGGTAATCAAACTGCCGTATTGGCCTGCGCTTATATGATTGAAGCAAGAAAAGCCAAAGGAATTGCCAGACCCAACGATATGGTGATTAAAACAATTGTAACCACCAATATGATTGATGATATAGCCAAAGCCAATGATGTTGCCTGCTACAATGTGCTCACCGGCTTTAAATGGATAGCATCAATGATATTGGAAAAAGAAGGGAAAGAACATTATATAATAGGTGGCGAGGAAAGTTTTGGTTTGATGATAGGCGACAAAATAAGGGATAAAGATGCCGTGTCTGCTGTGGCTTTCCTTTGTGAAATGGCCGCGGTGGAAAAAGATAAAGGCAATACTTTGTACGACAAGCTGATTGATCTGTATGTGCAATACGGTTTCTACTACGAAAGACTGATAAGCCTTACCAAAAAAGGCTTAGACGGGCAGAAACAAATAGCCGATATGATGCAGCAGTATCGTGAAAATCCGCCGAAAGAAATAGCAGGGTCTAAAGTGGTGCAGCTGCTGGATTATGAAACAAGTGAAGGTAAAAATTTATTAACAGGTGAATCATGGGAAATTGAATTGCCTAAGAGTAATGTACTACAATTTATTTTAGAAGACGGCTCTAAAATTTCAGCGCGACCTTCGGGTACCGAACCGAAAATTAAATTTTACTTTAGTGTAAAAACTGATCTTCCTTCTAAAGAACAATTCGATGAAAAATACGAACAGCTCAACAAAAAAATTGAAGACATTATACACAGTATGGAGTTAGAATAAAATCGTCATCGTAAAAAAAATAACATAGCAGAGAGGCTGTAGCAAAAGGGTTTACAGCCTCTTTATTTATCTTCCTCTTTTTTTAATAGCTTAATGAACAAGAAACTTTACCACATTTTTTTAATCATTCTTATTGCTTGTCATTTATTCTACTGGCTTTTAGTTTATCCTAATCCCGATGAAGCCTATTACTGGCAATGGGGCAGGTACCCGGCTATCTCTTACCATGATCATCCTGCACTGCCACCTTTGCTGCAAGGTTTGTTGTACAATTGGTTCGGGAAATCTTTATTTGTGCTCCGTTTGCCTGTAGTACTGAGCACGCTTTTATCTTTGTTCATTTATTCAAAACTATTGAACAGGCTAGGTTTCAGAGAAAATAAAAAAGCAATTCTCTTACTCATCTTTAGTATACCGCTTATATTTCTGTTTACTTCATTTGCATGGCACGATCATTTAATGATGGTAATGCTTTTGTGTTCAGCCTATTTCTGGTTGCGTTTTTTTGCAGAAAAGTATGAAGGAAGCAAAGGCAAAAGCATGGATATATTTTTGGCTTTTCTTTTTTTAGGACTGGCGGCAGTAAGTAAATACAACGCGGTTTTTCTGGCGTTGGCGGTAGCTTCTGTCACATTGTTTAATAAGCAACTTCATTCGGTATGGAGAGATGTAAGATTTTATTCAGGAATAATTTTATGTGCAACTATTATATCACCTATATTTATCTGGAACGCGCAAAATCAGTATGGTTCATTCGAGTTTACATTGGCGCAGAGAACTATTCAGCCATTTATGGAAGGAAGATTTTTCAAGGGAAATATTTTCGGATTTTTATTAGGCACATTAGCATTGCTCACACCTTTTATTATGTATTTCTGCATTAGAAAATCTTTACATAAAAATCAAGAGACCGACACGTATAAAAGTGTATACACATCTTTTGCAAAGCATTTGTTCTGGTGGTCGTCAGGCATTTTTTTATTTTTATCTTTATTTTCCAATGTGCTTTATTATTGGAACATACCGGCTTATTTATTACTACTGCCGTTGGTAGTTCAATTTATGATTGCAACCTATCCTAAGCTGGCAAAAGCTACTTTACTCTATTCAGCTATAGTCATTACCTTGGTAGTCACTCACTTTGGAATTGTACCACTAACGGTTTTTGCAGGTGCGAAAGATAATGACGGAGCTTATCATTATGGCTGGGGGAAAGTAAAGGAAACAATCGTTTCTCAACCTGAATACAACAGCCGGGTGCCCTTGTTTGGCAGCTCATACAGGGTAGCATCCTTGCTGGCGTATACGCTGGACAGGAAAGATGTTTTTTCTTATTCTGAAAGATTTGATCAGTTTGATTATTGGACAAAAAATATACGATACAATCAGCCACAGGCTTTTATTTTGGCAGATGATTACAGCGATGTGGATGATGAGTTGATGCAGATATTTGAAAACATACAACTGTCTGATACCATAAAAATTGACCGTTTCGGATTCCCGGTAAAAGAATATTATCTCTACAAAGGCACACTGAAAGCCATTCATGTAAAATAACTTTCTCTCAAAACTTTGCTATCATTGGTTTCTACTTAAATACAGGTAGACAAATTCCTTATTAAACGGTATTGATTAGAAATACCGCGTAAAATATTTTTGTCTTAAAATAATACACCGATGATCATGAAACAATATTTTTTTGTTTTTCTTTTTTCGTTGTTGACTTGTGCCAACATCCACGCGCAGCAACGAAAGGGAAAAGTATTTTTTCCTGAAACGTCTTTTAATATCCAAGCCGCTACAAATGCTTTAGAAAAAGGAAACGCTACTATTGAAGGAGTGGTATTTGTAAAAAGAAATGATGTGAGTCCGCTGCTGAAAGGAAGTAAAGCGTATGGCGCCAACGTGCAAGTAGTGCTGTTTCCGGTTACAGATTATTTCAAAGACTGGCACAAGATGAGGAAGAAAAGAGAAACTAAACATAATCGTGTATATATGAGTGAAGAGGCTGTAAAATATCATATTGCAACCACTACGGATAGTGAAGGCCGTTTTAAATTCACTAATCTAAAACCCGGTGAGTATTTCATGCAAACCTTTGTAGGTTATTACACCGAAAAATTTGCTGATCATTACAGAGGCTCCGATTCTTATACGTATGGAGGCACGCGCTATATAACTAATTACTACGAAAGAGAGGATTACCTGATAACCAACAGCGAGCGCATAGAAGAGTTTGTAACAATAAAATCTGACAACGAAACCGTAAAAATAAAACTGAATAAAAAAGTACCTGTAGGAGGTGTTTTAGAATAATAATTTAAAATAAAATACAAATGAAAAAACTATTATCTACGTTATCAATTCTATTCTTTTTGCTAAACGCTGACGCGCAAAATGTGTATGATGAGGATCCGTACAAAAGTCAATCGGTAAGAATAAACTATTTTATGGGCGTAAACGATCCTAAAATATTGATCAAAGATGCAGATGGAAATGTGTTGAATGAATTAGCCGGTATAAACGATAAGGTCAATGTGGGTTTGGCATATTACAATCGTATGCCATTAGCAAGGAAAATGTATTACCAGCTTGAAGGAAGATATAATATTTTGATCAGCAAGTTCAATACGGATGATGAGGATGATGAATATGAAGAATCCTTTCAGAATCTTTTTGATATTGAGTTGGGCGTTGTGGGCGGAAAATATCTTGTGTCAAATATGCTGAGTGTACAGTTAGGCGCAAATGTAGTTATGAAAAGTTTTGATAACACCCTTGATTTAGATGGTCATGGTGATTACGAAAAAAAGAATTCCTTCTGGTTTGCGGGAGGTCCGGTAGCCGGCGCGGAGTTTAAAATCAATAATCTTATTTTACTTTCTGCACGTTACAATCATTATTTTAATAACAAAGTTAAATATGTAAACGGAGAAGGCGCCGTGCAGAAAACGGCAGAAGTACAGCTAAGTCCCGGGTACTTTGAATTCGGGTTAGGTTTGAGTTTCTAAAAATGTTTGTCAAAAAAGAGGATATTAAAACGTCCTCTTTTTTTATACTTAACTTTGCCTAGAGAATTTTTTAGAAATGTATATTCAATAATACACTAACACAAATTAAAAGTATTACAGATGAATAAAATATTTTTTTCCATAGTACTCATACTTGCTGTAAGCATTGCCAATGCTCAATGGCAGGACTATCATACTTTATTTAAGCAGGAAGATAAATCTTCTATTGAATATATTAAGCATACAGAGAGCGGAATGCAGGGCGTTAAGACGGATGAAACCACCTACAAAACTTTTTATGCAAGTATCATCAAAGAGCAAAGCAATTATATAGCCAGGCTACGTACACAAACAATCAAATATTTCTCTGCCGAGGGGCAGGACAGAACCATCGCCGGAGAAATTTTTTCCGCAGATGATCCTCGTAAAATTATCAGTAAGTTTTCTCACAAAGCCGACGCCATTTATTTCGATACCAATGATTATTTAACCATTCAATACGGCTGTTGCGGCGCGCCAAATATCCCGTCTGTATATGATTACCGGCACAGGCTGATCATTGATGGACAACATGCAATAGCCAAAACGGATGTGTATTTAAAAAATGAAGTGGTAAATATCTACACTTCCCTCAAGTCTTCTTACGAAAACAAAGATACACTTGGCGTATTTACGTATGCATATAGTGCCGACGATAAATATTTGATATATCTTTTAGCAAATAAACCCAGTAGCTTTTGCAGTGATTATTGGTTTGAATACACCGCTTCCTTAAAGAATAACGCAAAGGTGGAAAAGTATGCACGATTAGAAGGAGTGCTGGTAGGCTATCAGTTTGAAACCCTGAACAATATCAATAAAATAGAAGATAGCACTGGTATTGTTTTCAATGTTCAGTATCAATGTATGTCTTATACAAAAGAGCCAACCAATGCATCGCTTGCCGATAAAAAATACACGATACAAATACCCATTATCAATGGCAAACCTTTTGGAAAGCCTGATAAAACGCAGGTTGTAAAAGTGAATGTTGATTAAATGTATAAATCCCTTATTTATTTTTTGGGTAATGAAATAAAATTGCCCGTGGAGTAATCAATAATAAAATCCTGTTCTGTAAGACTGTTGGAAGAAGCAACAATAGCTCCGAGTGCACCGAAAAAAACAGATGCCATAATTATATTGGCAGAGTTTGGCCTGGTTAATCCAATGCCGGTAAAATAAAAATCGTCTGCTGATTTTTCCAAAGGCACATATCCGTGACTGGTATTAATGTATATTTTATTTTGATCTACAATAGCGTAAAAGTCTCTGCTGTCTATTTTTTTCTTTGGGTTGTCTTTTGCTGTAATGGTCAGCGGACGCTCATTTTTGTAATTGATTTGAAAATTCTGATCATCGGGAACCTGATTTTTAAAAGATTCGTAAGTGTTATAAATCCCATCTGTAAAAGTCTGGGTATTGTACAGCGGTATTATACTTTTTTCTCTGTGCCTGGTATTGATGATGTCGTTGGAAGTAAGTATTTCCGTGCTTTCCGGTAGTTTTTGTACATTGCTGGTGATAAAGTGGTTGTAAAAAGCATTGCCTTTTTCCAGCATTTTTTTTGACACATCCATTGCACGCACTTCCAGTACTGTATCTATTTTTTGCAACAAAGAAAAGCCACTTTCATTGCTGCCGTATATATCTGCGGCAAAGGCAAAATAGCCGCTTTCAGAGAATGCTTTGGTCACTTCGGCAAAACTAAAATTGCGCAGGTACAATATCATATCGCCATTTTTTGAGTCTTTACCTATAGAAGTTAAAAACGCTTCTTCCATTTGCTGCTTTAGCGGCACCTCATCTTCAAGAGAGCGGTATTTATTAAACGCGCCTGTTTGTATAAATCCCAAATAAGGATTTATTCTGTCGTCTATTACGGTCAGATGGTTGTAGTTACTGTTTTCCAGAGGGCTGCCAAGCGGTTCAAGTTTATATTCTGTTTGTGCTTGTGCGCAAACTATTATTGTAGATAAGCATAAAAGAAAGCTCATTGTACATTTAATTTTCATCTGTATATTTTTTAATGGTTCCTGATAGAAATCTGTAGCAATGCGTGATTTATACATAAAATTAAATCAAAAAAACAATTATACAACACAGAGAAAATTATTTTTTCCTGAAAACATGATAAAAAACATAATTAATGAATATGTATATGCTTAACTTTATAACTGATAATTTATTCATCCATAAAAATTTTCTATATGCAAAATTTTGATCAAAAGTACATTAAAAATGTAGCATTCGTAGGGGCGCACGGCGTTGGTAAAACAACGCTTACAGAATGTATGCTTTTTGAAGCAGGCTTAATTAATCGTAGAGGTACGGTAGGTGAAGGCAATACTGTTTCTGATTATCATAAAATTGAAAAGGAAAAGCAAATGAGTATTTTCACTACCCCTTTGCATACCGAGTGGCGCAATTACAAAATCAATATTCTCGACACCCCGGGATTAGATGATTTTATTGGTGAAATAATTGCAGGCGTAAAAGCGGCAGACACTATTGTAATGCTTATCAACGCGCAATATGGCGTAGAGTCAGGCACAGAAGTGATCTGGAATTATATCAACCGGTTTAGAAAACCTACCATATTCGCCATTAATCAGATCGATCACCAGCAGGCAGACTTTGATAAATCTTTGCAAAACATAAAAGAGGCTTACGGAAGCAATGTGGTACAAATACAATATCCCGTTACGCACGAAGGCAACCAGGCCATAATAGATGTACTTACCAGAAGAATGTATGTATTTAAAGACGAAGGCGGCAAACCCGATAAGCACGAAATACCCGAAACGGAACTGGAAAAAGTAACTACACTATACAACGAACTAATTGAAAAAGCTGCCGAAAATGATGAAGCCTTGATGGAGATTTTCTTTGACAAGGGCACACTTACAGAAGACGAATTGAAGCAGGGCATTAAAATAGGAATGATGAACAATTCGTTTTATCCTGTCTTCTGCTTATCGGCAGAGAAAAATATGGGAAGCGGTCGCCTGATGGGCTTTATAGACAATGTAGCGCCCTCTGCGGTAGACAAGCCGCCGTTTACCACAGCTAATGGCAAAGAAATCAGTTATAGCGCTTCCATGCCCGTTTCGGCCTTTGTATTTAAAACCCAGTATGAAGCTAATTTGGGTAAAATAAATTTTGTAAAGGTAATGACCGGCAAACTCAAAGGTGGCGTTACTTTAAGTGATTCTTCATCGGGCAGGGAAGAAAATATCAACAACCTGTATATTATTGACGGCGCTAAAAGAAACAGTGTAGACCAGCTGGTGGCGGGAGATATCGGCGCAATCATCAAACTAAAAGATGTAGAAACCAATGCCACTTTGCATGAGTCTGCTTTAGATGTGCAGATAATACCGATGGACTATCCGCAGGCCAAACTTAAAAAAGCCATTTATGCCAATAATAAGGCGGTAGAAGATAAGCTGAGCGAAGTGATGAAGAAGATCACTTCTCAGGATCCTACTTTTGAAGTTGCTTTTTCCAAAGAGCTTAATCAATGGGTGCTTTCCTGCCAGGGCGACCTGCATTTATCAGTATTTGAATACATACTTAAAAACGAGTATGGAATGGATGTGCGGTTTGAGAATTTAAAAGTCGCGTACAGAGAAACCATTCAGAAACCGGCCAATACCATGTATCGGCATAAAAAACAATCAGGTGGTGCCGGTCAGTTTGCCGAAGTACACATGAAAGTAGAACCCTACTATGAAGGTATGCCGGAACCCGAAGGTTTCAGCCTACGTGGCAAGGAAGAAATAGACCTGGAGTGGGGTGGCAAGCTCATATTTTACAATTGTATAGTGGGTGGAGCCATAGATGCCCGCTATGTGCCTTCTGTTTTAAAAGGTGTGATGGAGTCCATGTCTAACGGGCCGTTGAGCGGTTCTTATGTAAGAGATGTAAGGGTAATGCTGTACGATGGTAAAATGCACCCGGTAGATTCTAATGATATATCTTTTAAAATAGCCGGTGCAAGAGCGTTCAGCGATGGTATATTAGACGCGCAACCTAAACTGATGGAACCCGTAGATCAGCTGGAAATAACCGCTCCGGAGGCTTTTGCAGGAGATGTAATGTCTGAACTGCAAACACGCAAAGGCATGATCATGGGCATGGATTCTGTAGGTAAGTATCAAAAGATAGTAGCCAAAGTGCCACAGGCAAACCTGGTTGGCTTTTATAGCAGCTTACGCTCTCTTACACAGGGCAGGGCCACCTTTACTTCTAAGTTCGACGGCTTTACTCCGGTAGCGGCCAACGTGCAGGAAGATATAATGAAACAACACAAGAAGGAATTGGAAGAAGCTTAACTCAACTCAATACCAACGCGCCGCAAGGCGCGTTTTGTTTTACAGGTATACGCTGAACAAGGCAAACTTTCTTGCTGTTTGTTAATTAATATAATTTTTTGCACCCTGCTCTTCGCAATATTCCGCAGACCAACCCGAAGTGTAGATAGAAGTAGATTGGTTATCTGTTGCGTTTAAACACTTATGCTTCTTTCTCGCTCATGAGATAAGCTTTAATGAATCCATCCAGCTCGCCGTCCATCACGGGCTGTATGTTGCCTGTTTCAAA
The DNA here is from genome assembly GCA_023386235.1 of Bacteroidota bacterium. Classification (GTDB taxonomy): domain Bacteria; phylum Bacteroidota; class Bacteroidia; order Chitinophagales; family Chitinophagaceae; genus Haoranjiania. The sequence goes on from JAEWKC010000001.1 coordinate 18,076, forward strand.
ATCTGTACGGTGATCTTTGATCATTTTATACGGATGAAAAACATACGACCGGATCTGGCTGCCCCATTCAATTTTCTTTTTAGAAGAATTGGCTTCGTCTTTTAATGCTTCGCGTTTGCGTAATTCTTCTTCATACAAACGACTCTTCAGCATGGTCATTGCTTTTTCACGATTGCCCAACTGTGTTCTTTCTGTTTGACAAACGACCACAATACCCGTAGGGATGTGTGTGAGCATTACTTTAGTTTCTACCTTATTTACGTTTTGCCCACCTGCACCGCCACTGCGTGCCGTTTCCATTTTTACATCATTCTCATGAATATTTATTTCAATAGAATCATCTACCAGTGGGTAAACAAAAACAGAAGCAAAGGAAGTATGTCTGCGTGCATTACTATCAAACGGAGAGATGCGTACCAACCGATGCACGCCACTTTCAGATTTCAGAAAGCCGTAAGCAAATGGCCCGTCAAATTGCAGCGTAGCAGATTTTATACCCGCTTCATCGCCGCTCTGGTATTCCAGTTCCGTTACCTTCCATCCTTGCTTCTCGCCATACATACGGTACATACGTAGCAGCATCTCTGCCCAATCTTGACTTTCTGTGCCACCGGCGCCGGGCGTAATTTGTAGTACGGCAGGCATCTCATCTTCGGGTTGATTAAGTGTACTTTTAAACTCTGTATCCTCCAGCTTTTCTAAAGCAATTTTATAAACGGATTCGGTTTCTTCTTCTGTAGCTTCTCCTTCTTTCCAGAATTCAAAAAGGGTGGCAAAATCTTCCACAGCCGTTTGAGTTTCGGTATACAGCTTCAACCAGTTTTCATTGGTCTGAATATCTTTCATGGTTTGTGTGGCACGTTCGTTATCATCCCAAAAGCCGGCGGACAGAGAGAGTTGCCTGTCCATTTCAATTTTAGACTCGCGGTTATCTACGTCAAAGAAACCTCCTCAGGACGCTTAACCGGTCCCTTATATCATTTAAATTTTCAATAGTCATAATGCTGCAAAAATAATTAATTTCAAGTAAATACAAAGCAGGCTATAATGCTTGTAATTGCTGTATGATAATAAAAAATGAGGCTGACTCTTGTTTAGAGAGACAACCTCGTTTTTAACTGAAGTAATTTGTTATTGTTTCGTGTATGTAAAAACCATAGTGCCAGATGATTCATTGACAATAGTGAATTGCAATGTTTGATTATTATTGGATAATACTATGGGCAATTTTTTTTCTTCTTCATTGACTGTATAATAATACGTATTGTCTTTTTTTGTCCATGGGAATTCTAAATTTTGAACCTTGCAGGTTGTAGTGCCCGTTTGAGGCTGAGATAGACTAAATTTAAATGTACTTGCATTTGCCTGAAAATAGGATTCTTTGAAGCATGCTCTGTTTGTAACATCTGTAGGTTGACTCGATGCTGTTTTGATGGTTACAATTTTCCAGTTGCCAATTAATGGATCCGTGTTTTTTTCACTTTCTTTACTACAAGATACTGCTGAGAAAATTACTGTTACTACGAAGAGTAAGAGAAATAAAGATTGTTTTTTCATCTTTTTACTTTTTTTATTTTTATAGTTTATAAAGCCTGATTTTGGGCTTTGATATTACATTAAATGAACCGCTTACTTTCTTGTTTTTTTAGCATGTCAAATATGTAACGGATTACATTTTTGCAAGATTAATGCCAAATTCTTCTACTATAAATTAATTCTGAAAGAAAAAAATTATCGTAACAGCTCATCAATCTTTACAAATTGATAGCCTTTCTTTTTTAAATAGGAAATGAGTTGTGGAAGATGCTTATAAAATTTATCGGTTCTTCCGGGATGTGTACCAATGTGCGAAAGCAAGATAAAACCGTTCAGGGTGTTTGCATTTTCATAAGCAACAATATTATCATATATAACTTGTGAACTTCGATAATTTTTAGCATCAGGCGTGGTATAATCAGCGTGTGATAAAGTGCCGGGTGTAAAGTTGATGAGCTGCAAACCTGATTCAGTAGTCCAGTCGGCAATTGTTTGATTATACCATTCGTAGGGCGGAAGAAAATAGAAGGCATCCTTTTTATTGATCCCGATTTTTTTCATTTTAGCATAATTAGCTGCGATATCTTCCGTAAATTCTTCTTTAGTTACCAGTAAGCTATCCCGGTTGCTCCAGTCATTGTAAAGCAAATGCTTATCGGAGTGTGCTCCGAGATAATGGCCATTCGATTTCAACTTTTTTATTGCATTGCTGAATGCTGGATTAGCATAAAAATTTCCTGTGAAAAAGAAAGAACCTTTTATTTTTTCTTTTTGCAAAGTATTGATGATATGCTGTGCCCCGTCGGCAAATTCATCTCCGGTAAATACCAAAGCTATTTGCTTCTTGCTTGCATCACCTCTTATTATTGCGCCATGGGCTTTTACTTCACCGCTTTTATTTTCCATGGCAGCCAGCAGATAAACTAATGAAGCGGTGCCATCCATGGTAGGTTCATTGGTGCTGTAATCGCCATAGTCATCATGATAAACTGCCAAATCGCTTTGAAATTCGGCATATTCATCTTCGTTGTAGAGTGTAATGCCAATCAAATTGCTGTAGATGGTAGTATAAACAGGCCCGTCAACCAGTCCGCCGTCTGTTCCCATATTAGCAATTTTAGTAAACGCGGCGTGTGGGTCAACCGGTGTATCGCCCCAGGCAGGCAAACCATATACCATACTGGTACCCCAGGGATTGCAGCCGAAAATCCAGTCAAAATTAGCTTGCATCAATTCATCGAAACTACTATCGTTGCTCAGGTCTTTGTACCACAAGCATTGTATGGCAAAGGCCGTAGTAAGATTATTGCTGCACCAGATAAATGGAATGCCGCGGTAAAATCCGTTTTGCTTTGCTTTGTTCCAAACGAGTTCAATGCCTTGCCTGTAGTACTGTATCATTTCCTGTTTGCTGTCTTTGTCTGTTTTGCCTAAAGCATAGTGTCCTAAATTAATAAACGGATACCATTGATAATGCTTAGCGGTATCCTGTCCTAACCAGGGCGTTATTTTTTCAGCTCTGCTGAATTGCAGCGATTCATTTTTATAGCGCTTATCTTTGGTTAAAGTATATAGTTGTGCTGCTGCCAAATGCATATCATCAACATAATTATCCTCGGCATAGATGTAAGGAGATTTTACAGAGGCTGTTTGCTGTACGCCGGGTTGTTTAATACCCATGTTGTAAGCGGTAAAGGCTTTCGGATATAGCTTTTTCGCATAATCAGGATTTATTTTATCAAATACCTGATAGCCTAAGGCAAACGCGCTGGCGTATTTACCGGCTGTGGAAGCTACACCGGTACTTTTATTCATCAGGTTCTTCTGCATTTGCGGTTCGCCCGAGCAGAAGTATACAGGTCTTTCAAATCCTCTGCCATAAAAATTATCTTCTTTAGGCATGCGCATAGAATGATGATCTCTGTCGTCAGCAATCTGGTTGAACAGCCAATCTTCTTTAGGATGCATTTTTTTTAACCAGTCCAAGCCCCATTTGGCAGCGTCCAATACATCAGGAAGATTATTTTTTCCTTCCAGTCCATTGGCCTGATGATGGTCTGTAAATACATGCGGAAAATCTCTGTATGCCGCCAGTAAATGAAAAACAGCGTTGGCGGAAGTAGTGGAATATTGTAGATAATCAGATGCATCATGCCATCCGCCAACGACATCTATACGCGTACTATCCGGTACGGGAGCATACAACGTGTAGCCGTCATGCGTGTGACAAGAGTCTTTTGTATAAGGATTAAAACCGCATTGTTGTTGACGCATGTAGCGCAAAGCGAAATCGGCCGCTCCTTTGTACACGTCTTTATTTATTTTAAAAACAGGGGACTGCGCATTATCTGCTTTAAGATAATACATACCCGGTTTGTTGAAGTCAGAGAAATTTAAACGCAATACATTTTCAAACGGGCCATATTTACCAAAATTTTTGCCTGTTTTAGCGGTAAAAACAATTTTGCCTGTAATCGAGTCAATGAGTTGAAAAGTAACCGGAATCTTATTTTCCTTACTTCCCCATACCGCAACCTTCACACCATTTGGCTGATAACCCAATTGGTTGATACGAATAACTGATTGGGAAAAGAGAGTAGTGGATAATAAGATAAGAATAGCGGTAAATGATTTCTTTAACAGCATATGATTGATATTGATTGATGTAATTGAGCGTTGAATATGTGTTTAATTCTGTGCTTAAAGATAATCAATCTTATTTAAAAATAAAAGATTCAACGCTAAAGATGAATCATGCTGTGGATAGAAGCCATTTTGAAAATTAATTGATTTTATTACACTACATAACTCTTGCTCTCGGGTCTATCCAGCCATAGAGAATATCTGCAAGAATATTTACTACAACAAAAAAAGTAGCCGTTATCAATACGCTGCCCATAACCACCGGAAAGTCCAGGTTTTCCAAAGCATCAACGGTGATTTTTCCAATTCCTTTCCAGTTAAAAATATACTCTACAAAGAAAGCGCCCGCCAATAGCTCTGCAAACCAGCCTGTAATGGCCGTTACCACAGGATTTAAAGCATTGGGCAATGCGTGCCTGAATAATACATTTTTTTTGCTGAGACCTTTGGCGTAGGCGGTGCGTATATAATCTTTGCTAAGCACATCTAACATTGAACTGCGCGTAAGCTGCACAATAATGGCCAAAGGACGAATGCCAAGCGTTATTGCGGGAAGTATCAGGTTTTTTATTTCGAGTTGTTTACCATCTATTGGGTGATATTCAAAAAGACTGCCCGTCATAAACAGTCCGGTATAATCATGTAGCAGGAAACCAAATACATAAGCTATTACAATACCTATGAAAAAAGAAGGAGCTGAAATGCCCAAGACACTTGCGAAAACTGCCGATGTATCCATCCATGTATTTTGTTTCACGGCAGAAAGAACACCCAGTGCCACACCGACAACCGTGGCGAATAATATGGCTGAAAAAGCAAGCACTATGGTGCCGGGCAATGCTTCAAACAACAGATCAATGACGGGCCTTTTTGTTTGATAGGATCGACGAAGATTGGGTATCTTGATACCTACTTTAGTATCGCCACCTGCAAAAAAGCCTTTTAGTTTTTTATCCTGAATTTCTTTTTCTGTATGTATGCCGATGGGTGACACGTCGTTCATGTAAAGCAATAGCTGTCGCCATTTGGGTTGATCCAAAGCTAATTCTTTTCGTACATTCTGGATGGTAGTACTATCTCCCGACTGACCCATAACCAATCGGGCAGGGTCGCCGAATCCCTGAAACAGCATAAACACAATAATCACTACGCCGATTAAGACGAGTATGCCATAAAATGTTTTATGTAAAAGAAAACGAAGCAAATAATTAAAATTTAAGTTTTACTTTCTACAAATATTTCTATATTGGTGGCGGCATTGAGATAGGCGGTTAACTCATCATTCATTGCAACGCCTTTTCCGTGGAAGAATAAATCAATTTCGAAATTGTTGACATCGTCATAAATTCTAAATTTGAGGCGTACTTTTCCGGGATTGCGCTCTATATTTTCTTCTAAAAAATCAATCATTTCATTGTTGATATTTTTAGCCAATACTTGTAATTCTATACTGTTCGTAAATATTTCTTTTACGGTGTCGAGCAGGTAAATATTACTGATTTTAAACTCGTATTGATCAGTATTAAAGCGTTGTTTAAAGTATCCGCTTATATATAGCGTCTGACCTTTTTCTATAAAATGTTTGTACTTCACATAGTCTTCGCTCCAAAACATTATTTCTGTGTTGCCGGTGTAATCTTCAATGGTAACGGAGCCAAACTCTCTTCCGGTGCGGCTTGTACGATGGGCGGCATCTGTAACCAATCCTGCTATTTTAAAGTTGATGTTGGTATTGGGTGTAGTTTCTTTATCTTCTTTAATTTTTGCAAATTCTTCGATCGGGAGAATATGATAATGATTCATTTCAAATTTAAACTTATCCAATGGGTGGCCGCTTAAATAAATCCCCGTTACTTCTTTCTCATAATTGAGCTTTTCCATCAAGGTCCACGCATTGCAGGGCAATATTTTGGGCGCACGCGCTTCCGGCATTTCCATATCTCCAAATAATGAATTGCTCATTTGCTGCTGGCTCGATTGATATACATTCCCAAACTTAATGATTCTCTCAACATTATTGGCATTTTCATTGGGTTGTGTGGCAAAGTATTGCGCTCTGTGCATTTCAGGAAAACAATCAAATGCGCCGGAGTATATCAAACTCTCTACCGAGCGTTTATTCACTGTTCTTTGATTTACTCTTTTTACAAAATCGAAAACATCTTTAAAAGGACCGTTTGTTTTTCTTTCTTCCAAAATGCTGTTGATGGCCGCGTCGCCCATACCTTTCAAGCCGCCGAAACCAAAACGTATTTCTCCTTTTTTATTTACGGCAAATCCTTTTTGCGATTCATTGACGTCGCAGTTCAATACTTTGATACCCATACGTTTACACTCTTCCATAAAGAAGGTGATTTTGCTGATATCCCCGGCATGATTCAGCACTGCCGCCATATATTCGGAAGGATAGTGAGCTTTTAAATAACCTGTTTGATAAGCCACAAATGCATAGCAGGTAGAGTGCGATTTATTGAAAGCGTACTGGGCAAATTCTTTCCAGTCGTCCCAAATTTTCTTTAGTATTTTTTCAGGATGTCCTTTAGCTTTAGCTCCTTCCAGAAACTGGGCTTCCATTTTATTCAGCACATCAATCTGTTTTTTACCCATTGCTTTACGAAGCACGTCGGCATTGCCTTTTGTAAAGCCGGCCAATTTTTGAGAAAGCAACATCACCTGCTCCTGATACACGGTAATTCCATACGTATCGCTAAGGTATTCTTCCATTTCTGGTAGATCATATTCAACCTTTTCCAACCCGTGTTTTCTTTTGATAAAATTAGGAATGTACTTTAACGGGCCGGGACGGTACAGCGCGTTCATGGCAATCAGATCGCCAAAAACGTCGGGCTTTAAGTCGCGCAAATGTTTCTGCATTCCGGGACTTTCAAACTGAAACGTGGCGTTGGTTTCGCCGCGCTGGTATAATTCATAGGTGACTTTATCGTCAAGCGGAATACTGTCTATATCCAGCTCCACGCCATGATTTTCTTTAATGAGCTTGAGAGCGGTTTTAATAACAGATAGGTTTTTTAAGCCCAGGAAATCCATCTTTATAACCCCTGCATCTTCAATAACCTTACCTTCTATCTGTGTTACCCACAGGTCTGAATCTTTAGCGGTAGCTACGGGTATCAGGTTGGTAAGATCTTCCGGTGCAATGATAATGCCCGCAGCGTGTATACCGGTGTTGCGCACTTTGCCCTCCAATCTTTCTGCTTCATGCAATACATCGGATTGCAGGCCCGGTGTATTGTATATTTCCCGTAACTTTTTTATGCGTTCAATTTCATCGGCCTGGTAACCTTCTTTACTTTCAAGTGATTTTTCGCCATTCTTTTCTTCCGATTTACTAACCGGCGCATGCAGCACTCTCCATAATTTTGTGCCCGGTCTTTCGGGAACCAGCTTGGCAAGCGCATTAGAGTCGGTTAACGGCAGATCCATTACGCGCGCAACGTCTTTAATGCTCATTTTGGCAGCCATCGTACCGTAAGTAATAATCTGGGCTACCTGCTGTTTGGAATATTTTTCTACTACATAATCAATTACTTTTTGCCGGCCTTCATCGTCAAAATCAGTATCAATATCAGGCATCGACAAGCGGTCGGGATTAAGAAAACGCTCAAACAGCAAATCGTATTTTATAGGATCAATATTGGTAATGCCAATGCAGTACGCCACTACACTTCCTGCCGCGGAGCCACGTCCGGGGCCAACAAATACGCCCATTTCACGACCTGCTTTAATAAAATCCATTACTATCAGAAAGTATCCGGCAAAGCCCATATTCCTGATTACATCCAACTCAAAATCTATCCTTTCCTTTACTTCTGCGTTGAGGTCGGTATATCTTTGTTTGGCACCTTCGTAGGTGAGATAATGCAAGTAGCTCCACTGGTTAAGCTTCGTATCGTTGGTTTTTGCAAACTCCTGAGGCAACGGAAAATTGGGCAGTAAAATATCTTTCTTTAGCTGAAGAGGCTTTACACGGTCAACAATCATTTGTGTGTTATCTAAAGATTGCGGAATATCTTTAAACAGATGTTCCATTTCCTGTTTTGTTTTAAAATAAAACTGGTTGTTGGGAAACTTAAATCTTCTGTTTTTTACTTGCGCGTCGTCATTTACAAAATCGTCAAAGCCGGGTGTAGTTTGCTTTTCACCGGTATTGATGCATAGAAGTATATCGTGCGCATTATAATCTTCTTTGTCGGTATAATGACTGTCATTCGTGCATATTACAGGCACATTGTATTTTTTGGCAAACTCCAGTAGAGTATGATTAATTTTTTCCTGTTCGGGAATGTCGTGGCGTTGCAGCTCTATAAAATAATCTTCACCAAACAGGTCAAGCCACCATTTAAATTCTTTTTCAGCCTCTTCGATGCTTTTGTTCAGAATGCTTTGAGGTACATACGCACCAATGCAGCAGGTGGTAGCAATGAGTCCTTCGTGATATTGTTCGATAAGTTTTTTATCTACCCGCGGATATTTAGAATACATTCCTTCTATATAACCTAAAGAGGTAAGTTTTACTAAGTTGTGATATCCTATTTCATCTTTAGCTAACAATACCTGATGATATCTTTTATCTTTATTATCTTTGGAAAATGTTTTTTGAAAACGGTCTTCCACCACGTACAATTCGCAGCCAACAATGGGCTTTACTACAGGCTCTTTAATATCTTTACCATTAGCGTCTTTCCCTATTATTTTTGTATTTTTCCAAGCTTGCGACACAAAATCGAAAACACCGAACATATTACCATGATCTGTAAGGGCAATAGCCGGCATACCGTTGGTCTCAGCTTTTTTATACATACTGGAAATAGAAGCGGCGCCGTCTAACAAGGAGTATTCTGAATGTACATGTAAGTGTGAAAATTGCATATTTATAATCTACTAAAACTATTTAAAGATGAACAAACGAATGTACAATTTTAATCAGGATTTTCAGAATGTTTTTTGCCGATAGAAGTTTGCATTTGAAACACATTATTTTGTAAATTATTCAATCATCTGATATGAAAAAAACCACTCCGTTAATGAAGTGGTTAAATATATATAGAGAGTAAGGATATTGCTATTATCTCTTTTTTACTTTCACATACTGGTGCTTAAGACTGGGTACTAATATCTGCGATATTAGCCACAGGAAGAAATAAGTTACTACGCCTATCAGCAAAGTCATACTTATGCCCAATACGCCGCTTGGCTGCAATATTAAGAACGAAAGTGCTACCGATACAAATGGTAATATTATCAGTAAAGTCTTGTATATATTTTTAAGATTTTTCATTTTTTATAAAAGTTTAATTGTTTTGAATGTATTAAATCCAACGGCGTGCCAAAAATGCTTAAAGAAATAAAAAACTGTTTAAAACCTATTTACTCCGTTGTATAAGTTATTTGTTTTGAATTCTTTGTTTTAAAATAAATATTTTTTCATTGCAATAAAGTGAATGTTTGTTATCTGACAATTCCTCTTTTTCCACAACTTATCTTCACTTTGGAAGGGTAACTTTATAAATCAGAAAAAAAACATATTTTCGCCGTTTGTATAAAGGGAGGAAAAGTGCGTTTAAAACAATTAGAAATTAAAGGGTTCAAAAGTTTTGCCGATAAAACCATTGTAAACTTCGATGAAGGAATTACAGGTATCATCGGGCCAAACGGCTGCGGAAAAAGCAATATCATAGATAGTATCCGCTGGGTGATAGGAGAGCAGAAGATATCTCAATTGCGCAGCGAAAACCTCGATGCATTGGTTTTTAACGGCAGTAAAAACCGCAGCGCCAGTGGTATGGCAGAAGTGAGCCTGACATTTGAAAATACAAGAAACCTGCTGCCAACAGAGTTTTCAACGGTTACGGTTACCAGAAGGTTTTTTAAAAACGGAGATTCTGAATACAGGCTGAATGACGTAAGCTGCAGATTAAAAGATATTCAGAATTTGTTCATGGATACAGGTATCTCTACCGATAGCTATGCTATAATAGAATTAGGCATGGTAGACGATATAATTAAGGATAAAGATAATAGTCGCCGCAGAATGCTGGAGCAGGCAGCCGGCATTACCATATACAAAACAAGAAAAAAAGAAGCTAAGCAGAAATTGGATGCCACAGAGCAGGATTTGGCACGCATAGAAGACCTGCTTTTTGAGATAAACAATCAGTTAAAAACACTGGAAAGCCAGGCAAGAAAGGCCGAAAGGTACTATGAAATAAAAAAGGAATACAAAGAAACTTCCATAGAGCTGGCAAAGGCTTCGCTCCACGGGTTTAATGATACTTATAAAGAGCTGAACGATAAAATTCAAACGGAATCTGAAAGAAAAATTCAGTTAGAGCAGGATATTCTGGCAGAAGAACTAAAACTGGAAGACGATAAGAATCACTACCTGGAGCAGGAAGTGAAATTGCAGCAAATACAGCATGCTTTTCAAGAAGTGCAACAGCAATTACGCACGGAAGAAAATGAGAAAAACCTCTCTATACAACGGTTTGAGCATTTAAGGGAAAAAGAAACAGGCTACAAGTCTTTTTTGGAAAAGGCCGCTACGCGCGTAGAGGAGTTTCAAAATGGTATTAGCTTTTCTGAACGCAGTCTTACAGACGAACAGGAGCGTTTGCAATCATTGCAGGATAAAATTGCAGAAGCCCGGGAATTAATAGAACAAAGAAAAGCAGTCTTTGAAGAAAAAAGAAAACTGGCGGAAAACTTACGCTCCGGCCACCTACAAACACAACGCGCACAGTTCGATGTAGAAAAAAAAGCGGCAGTGTCCGACAATCATATTCAAAACCTGATTCGTACACAGGTGCAGATAACGGAAGAAAATAATTACAGAGAAAGAGAGATTGCAACCGCAAGGCAGCAATTGGATGAGAAAGAAGCCATCCTTGAAAATAAAAGAGAAGACCTGCTGAGCGCCAGCGAACAGCATGAAAACGCGAAGCAAAAAATATTTGCCACACAGTCAGACCTGGAAAATCTCAGGGCAGAGCTGGCAGCAGAAAATCGTACACTTGATTCAAAGCGCAATGAGCATGATCTGTTGAAAAGCCTCATAGATTCAATGGAGGGCTATCCTGAAAGTGTAAAATTTTTGCACAACAATCAGGAGTGGAACAACCAGTCGCAGATACTTTCCGATATTATTTATGTAGAAGAAGAATACCGTGCTGCGCTGGAAAATGTATTGGAACCGTATCTTAACTATTATGTTGTAACCAATGAAGCGGAAGCGCTGAAAGCCGTACAGCTTCTTGAATCCAACAAAAAAGGAAAAGCCAATTTCTTTTTACTGGATAAAATAAATAATTTTTATTTCAGTAAAAAAGAAGTGCCCGATGCCATTTCTGCCTTGGATGTGATTGAGGTAGATGCACCATACAATAAATTAGCGGAGTACTTATTAGGCCATGTTTTCATAGCTGAAAACACGGATGAAAAAAGCAATCTGCAAGAGGGAGTAGTGCTGTTAGAAAAAAACGGTAAGCTTGTAAAAGGCAGCTATATCTTGTACGGCGGAAGTATAGGTTTGTTTGAAGGCAAGAAAATAGGGCGTGCAAAGAATCTTGAAAAATTAAACGACGAAATAATTTTGCAGGAGGCAGTGGTTAATTCGCTCAAAACAGAAATTGGAAAAAAACAATCTTTGGTGGTTGAGTACAATGAGCTACTGAAAGAAAATGACATTAAACTACTCGAAGCCGATGTAAACGCTTTGAATAATGAAGTTTTCGCATTAAAAAACAAACTGGAAAACCTTTCATTGGCAAGAGACAACGCCGTAAGTAAATTAGAAGAAATTGAAGAAAATCTGGTAATCGAGCGTGAATCTATCTCTCGCACAAAAGATGAATTGGAAGAGCTTAATTTAAAAATTCAATCTCTTTCGGAAGAAGTGCAGGTAATAGAAAGAGACTATATAGAAGCAGAGCAGGATTATAATAGATCTTCTGCCGCGTACAATGAAAGCAACCTGGAGCATACACGCCAGCAAAGCAAAATAATGGCGGTAGAGCAGGAACTCAATTACAAGAAAAATCAGCTTGAGCAACTCAATACAGACATTGCTTCTAATACACAGCAATTAAAAGAATCTTCTGAAATGATCATTTCAGAAGAACAATCTATTCTCACTAAGCAAGAAAATATTGAGAAGTTAAGTATAAAAAAGGCCGACCAGCAAACACTACTAGAAGCCACTGATAAAGCGTATTACGCCTTTAGAAATGAACTGAATGAAAAGGAATCTACTTTAAGACAAAAGACCAAAGAGCGCGAAGCTACCGATCTTCTATTGGCTGAAATGAAAGATAAGATCAACGAACTGAAGTTACAGCTTGCCGGTATGAAAGAAAGATTGAGTGTAGAATTCAGAGTAGAACTGGATGATATTTTGGGCGAAGAACGCACTACCGACAGGCCTTTGGAAGAGTTGCAGGCCAATTCCGAAAAACTAAAAAAGCGTTTAGATAATATAGGAGAAATAAACCCTACGGCCATAGAAGCATACACCGAAATGCGCAAGCGATACGAATTTATTGTAGAGCAAAGAGATGATCTCGTAGATGCAAAAGATACGCTGATACAAACTATTCAGGAAGTAGAAGCCACAGCCAACCAGCAATTTCTGACTACCTTTAATGACGTAAGAGAAAATTTCCAAAAAGTTTTTAAAACCTTGTTTACTGAAGATGATACCGCCGATATGGTATTGATCAACCCTGACAATCTGGCTGAAACCGGCATTGACATTATCGCTAAGCCAAAAGGCAAAAGACCTTCTTCCATTACACAGCTCAGTGGTGGAGAAAAAACACTGACTGCTACGGCCTTACTATTTTCTATATACCTTATAAAGCCTGCGCCATTCTGCATTTTAGATGAAGTAGACGCACCTTTAGACGATGCCAATGTGGGTAAATTCACTAATATGATCCAACAGTTTAGTCAAAATTCACAATTCATCATAGTTACACACAACAAGCAAACAATGAGCGCGGTAGATGTAATTTACGGAGTCACTATGCAAGAGCCGGGAGTAAGTAAATTGGTGCCTGTTGATTTTAGAAATTTAAATTAAAAATAAATGACTATAGAGAACTATACGGCGTCTGTTTCTGAAAAACAAAAAGATGCTTTTACAAAATTGTTCAATGTAGTCAAAGCTAACATCCCAGAAGGCTTCATCGAGATGATGCAATATAAGATGCCTTCTTTTGTAGTGCCTCTTTCTCATTATCCTGATGGATATGATTGTGCAAAAGATACGCCTTTACCCTTTGTAAGCATAGCCGCACAAAAAAATTTTATTGCCCTATATCATATGGGAGTGTATGTCTGTAAGCCTTTGTATGACTGGTTTACAGCAGAATATGCCACCCATTCAAAATACAAATTAGATATGGGTAAAAGCTGTATGCGTTTTAAAAAATATGACGATATACCCTATGAGCTGATTGCGCGATTAATGCAGAAAATGTCGGTAGAAAAAAAACATATAAACCCAACAAGAAATAAAAATAACCGTATGCAAAAGAAAATTTTGCTCACAGGCGCTACGGGCTTTATCGGCAGACATTTACTGGAAAGCTGGAAGGATAGGGATTATCGGATATTGGCTATTGCTACCAATACCGCACCCATAATACACCTTGTAAATGATAACGTACAATTGAAAGACCTGGATATTGTAGATGAAATGAATATGGCCATCTTGTTTGAAAAATACCGACCTGATGTAGTGATTCATACCGCCGGCATGAGCAAGCCCAATGAGTGTGAAACCGATAAGGAGTCAGCATTTGAGACGAATGTGCTGGCTACAAAAAATATAGCTGAATGCAGTAAGAAACACAACAGCCATTTTATTTTCCTGTCAACCGATATGGTTTTTAATCATCGTTTTCCTTCAAAAGAAACGGATGATTATACTCCTGTGAATTATTATGGAGAAACCAAAGCACTGGCTGAAAAGGAGATAATAAAAAGCGGTTGCTTCTTTACTATTCTTCGTATTATTTTTGTTTATGGCAAACAGCTGGAGGCACAACGAAATACTTTTTTGCATTGGGTAAAAGACAGTTTGCACAGTGAGAAACAAATATTTGCCTACACCGATCAACAAAGAAATCTATTGTTGGTAGATGATTTGTGCAAAACAATCAATTTTATCATCACCAATAAGCAGGAAGGCATTTATCATTTAGCCGGGGAGGAAGTATTTACACCCTATTCATTAGCGATAGCAGTTGCAGAATATTTGCAATTAAATAAAAAATTAATTGTTGGTGTTACCGATAAAGAAAGACCTGAAGTGGCCAAGAGGGCCAATATAGCTGAACTGAATACAGAGAAGGCCAGGCAGGAACTGGGCTTTGTTAGTACGGGTTTTCAAGAAGCTTTAAAAGAGATCTTTTAAAAAACATTCCTTACACTTGCCTTTAATATTTACGTAAATTTGCAGAATGATTGAGAAAGATATATTGATTATTGGCGGCGGACCTATCGGACTTGCATGTGCCATAGAAGCGCAGAATGCAGGCCTTTCTTACGTTGTGGTAGAAAAGGGCGCTTTGGTAAACAGCTTATTTCATTATCCTTTATACATGACATTTTTTTCTACCGCCGACAGGCTGGAAATAGGTAATATTCCTTTTCTGTGCGTAGATCCTAAACCGGGCAGGAAAGAAGCCATAGAATATTACAGAGGCGTTACAGCCAATAAAAAACTTAATATTCATCTCTACGAAAAAATTGAATCGGTAAGTAAAGAACAAGATTTTTTTATTTCAACATCTTCATTACATACGTATAAAACTTCTAAAGTAGTGGTGGCTACAGGGTTTTACGATATTCCCGTTTTCTTGAATGTAAAAGGCGAAGACTTATCCAAAGTAAGGCATTATTATTCCGAACCGCATGAATATGCTTTTCAAAAAGTAACAGTAGTAGGCGCTAGCAATTCGGCTGTGGATGCGGCTTTGGAAATATACAGAAAAGGCGGGCACGTAACAATGGTGATACGTCATGGCGAAATAGGTAAAAGAGTAAAATACTGGGTAAAGCCCGATATTGAAAACAGGATAAGTGAGGGCAGCATAAAAGCCTTCTTTAATAGTGAAGTAGATGAAATAAAACCGAAGCAGGTTGTAATAAAAACACCTGATGGTTTAGTAGAAATAGAAAATGATTTTGTATTGGCTATGACCGGCTACAGGCCTAACTTTGAGATGCTCTGTTCGTTTGGTGTACAGCTTTCAGATGATGGAAAATTTTATCCGCAATACAATCCGGATACAATGGAAACCAATGTTTCGGGATTGTATCTGGCCGGCGTAGTTGTAGGTGGTATGGACACTCATCTTTGGTTTATAGAAAATTCGCGTATACACGCTACGTTGATTATGCAGCATATTGTTTCACAAAAAAATACGTGTAACCTTGAACAGTAGAAGAAACATAGCCATCGCCGCGCTTGTAATCGCCAGTTTTGCCATAGGAATATTCATGAAAAATATCCGGCTGGGCTTAATCGTAGGCTTGCTGTTGGGTTTATTGATGGGCGGTTTGGCTAAATTGAAAAAGTAGGAAAATTAATACTCATTTTTTATTTCTTCTTTCTGATGTCAATTGTTTTCATTTGAACGGTTTGCAGTTCTTCCTCTCTTTTTAAAATCACGTTTACCTTTCCGGTGGTTGATTGCAACTCTTTTTTGGCTTTATTGATATCGAAAGCAAATTGCGTGTTGATGGCTATAATTTCATCGCCATGCCGTATGCCTGCGGCTTCGGCCGGAGAATTTTCTGAAACATCGCCTACAATTATTTTATCTTCAATCAGGTACAATTCCAATCCTGAATAGGCATAGTCAAAAGCATCTTTAAAATGTTTGTTAGGAGTAAAGTGAAACTGCCGGGCATTATAGTCCAATATGCAGTTAAATCTTCTGAGTATTTCATTGCCTAAGAGTCCGCCGTTTGAAGGATAAGAAGTGATGTTATTTTCATCTTCAAAAATATTAATGGGTACATTTCTGAAACTGTATTTTCCGAATTTTATTTTTTTCATCAACGATATATCAAAATCTACGTTACCACCTAAGCCCTGCATTCTTTTTTTAAATTTCTGTCTTTTAGGATGTATAAATTCATTGTCTTTTAAATAATCTGTTGAGAACAAAACGGTTAATGCGGCTCCTGTATCAAACATATAATTAAATAACGCTGTTTTTTGATCCTCTACATGAGTTACGTAATAAGAGAAAGTGCTGATATTGGGTCGGATGGTAAAGCCTCTTGCAGGGTACTTTATTTTTCCAAATGTCCAGAAAGACAACTCTTCTTTATCGTAATTTACTTTCGCGGTATACTTTTTTAGTAGCGGATATCCTATAATTCCGTGAATGGTTTTTCCGTATAAATAACTGAGAATTTCTATGTTCATTAGGTACATGTCCACGTTATCTTCTTTTAATTGGTTGATACGGATCGTATGATTTTTAGTCAGCAGTATTTGCTGTGTTCCGCCCATGCCTCTTGCTATCTTCACATCATCACTAACGGTAAGGTTTAATTTTCTGGCAAAAGCAGAATCTAAAAATGTAGTACTGGCGCCTGTATCAAAAATAAAATTCAAAGTATCTGAAAAATCGTCGAGTAGTAAATTGAATATTACAACGCCTTCCTGCGGAAGATAAAACTTTGTTTTTGCCACCGGTTTGGCGGCTTCCGTATAAACGGATTGCTGCGCAAAAGAAATGTTTAGCAGTAACGAATACACAAATAATATGGTCAATCGTTGCAACATGATAATAAATCTACGTTATACGATTGAAATTTCAAAAAAAGCTTACCGTTGTTTAGCTAAATAATTTTGTAAGGGTGTGTATGAGCAGGCCCACTAATCCCCCGACCAGCGTACCATTGATTCTGATGTACTGCAAATCTTTACCCACTTCCAGTTCCAGTTTTTCGCTTAGTTCTCTTCCTTCCCAATTGCCTACCGTATTGCTTATGAGGTCGCTTGCCTTTTGCGAATTGCGCAAGATGTAGTTGTAAGCGTTGTATTTGATCCATTTATCGATCTTAGTTCTCAATTCTTCATCTGTACGCAGGTTTAGAGCAAATTCACCGATGGTTTTTTTCAGGTATCTTTTAATAGCGGAGCTTTCATTTTCAATATCCTCTATAATGTTGTTTTTAATATTGATCCATATATCTTTAGCATAACTATTGATTTTGCTACCCGAAAGCAATTCGTTTTTTATGTTGCTTATTTCTTTTTGCCATTTATCAGAATGGCGCAAATCATTTTCAAGTACAGCAATTTGTTGTTCAAGTTCTTTTCGTATGCTATGCGCTTTATCATTTTGTATTTCATCTATATACCTGTACACACCTTTAATGATTTTACCGGCAATAAGATTGTCTACAAAGTCAGGAATAAGTATATGACTTTCTTTGCTAACTCTGTCGCGTACCAGCTCTTCATTATTGGCAACATATTCTCTTATTTTAGTAAGCAGTGAATCTATCAGGCGCTCATGTTCTTTTCTTTCAGTGAAATAATGCAATATATTGGCCAACAGATTATTCACATCCATATCATTGAGCAGAACTTTTCCTTTGCGTGCAATCACTTCTGCAATAAAATCGTCATCTATATTTATAACTATATCTTTAGCTATGTTCGTTACTTCGTTGGTTAGCAGTTGCACATTTTTGGGCTTTTGCAGCCAGGTAGCTACTGTGTTGGAAATAGCCAGCTTCTCTATATATGGGCGAATATTTTTATCGTTCAAAAAATTATCCACTACAAAATTTCCCAGGTTGTCACCAATTCTGTCTTTACTTCTTTCAATCAGATTGGTATGCGGAATGCGAATTCCCATAGGATAATGAAAAAGAGCGGTTACGGCAAACCAGTCAGCCAGGGCGCCCACCATTCCTGCTTCGGAAAAAGCTTCTACATAACCTATCCATTCGGCACCGTTATTATTTTTAATAATGATCATCCATATATAAACAATCCCCATCAGTATAAATAATCCGGTGGCCAGCGTTTTATGTTTTTTCAGTTGTCGTTGTTTTTCAACATTCGTCATCATCTTGGTTTTATAATCTAAAAAAGTGTTCAGTACAATTTAATGTAAAATTATTATTTACTCCATAGTAAAATCCTTAATTTGCATATTAATAAATAATTATGCCAAATAGTAAAAATAAAAAACCTGTAATACTTATTACGAATGATGACGGTATTTTAGCGCCCGGCTTGCATGCTCTAGTAGAAGCCGTGAAAGAATTAGGAGAAATTGTAGTAGTAGCGCCCGATAAGCCTCAAAGCGGTATGGGACATGCCATCACTATAGGGCATCCGTTAAGACTAAACCAGGTAAACGTTTTTGGGAAGATAGAGGCCTGGCAATGTACGGGAACGCCCGTGGATTGTGTAAAATTAGCTGTAGATAAAGTATTGAAGCATAAGCCTGATATATGTTTGAGCGGCATTAATCATGGAACAAATCATTCTATCAATGTTATTTATTCCGGCACCATGTCGGCAGCATTGGAAGCGTGCATTGAAGGTATACCCAGCATAGGCTTTAGCTTGAATGATTTTAGCCTGGAAGCAGATTTTGACGGGGCTAAAGAGTATGCCCGTTTTATTACAGAAAAATTATTGAGCAAGAAAAGAGATAAGCATATTTGCCTGAATGTAAATATTCCCAAAGCAAAAACTTTAGATATAAAGGGCGTAAAAGTTTGCAGACAGGCCTATGCCAAATTTGAAGAAGATTTTGAAGAGAGAGTGGATCCTTCGGGTAGAAAATATTTTTGGCTTACAGGAGAATTTGTCAATTTTGATAAGGATACCGATACAGATGTATGGGCATTGGAAAACAACTATGTAAGTGTGGTACCTGTATATTTTGATCTTACACATTATGCCATCAAAGAAAAATTAGAGCAGGAGTTTTAATGCTTCTGTTAAAATTGCTTAAAGCGGGCATATTTTACCTATAAAATAGCAGTTTTAACCGAATTGATTGATAATTAAAATATTGAAGAAGTATATTTGCGCGAACCAAAGAAGCTTATTTCAATAATGATTATCAGAAAGTTACTCGCATTATCTGTATTTGTATGTAGTTCGTTTTTTGCTTTTGCGCAACATCCCGGTGGCATGGGTCAAATGCCCGGTGGTGCCATGCAACCGATGCAGTCTCAAAATATAGGCAGTCTAATAGGACGCGCTGTAGACAGCACAGGTCAGTCCATTGGCGGCGCTACGGTTCATGTTTTTAGAGTGATTCATGATTCAGCGAGAAACGCTGACAGAGACATGTTGTTATCTTCAGCGGTTACCAGTTCTAACGGCGATTTTACAATAGAAGGATTGCCCACCATGCAAAACCTGGCAATACAGATATCTTCTATCGGTTATGAAACATACAGGCAAGATAATATCAGGATTATGCCAATGAACTCAGAAATCAATCTCTATTCCATCGCGCTTACCCGCAACGCCTCCAACCTCGCCGATGTGGTAGTTACTACCAATACCAGACAGTTTTTTGAAATGGGTGTAGACAGAAGAATTTTTAACGTAGACAATAATATCATTACACAAGGACAAACCGCGGCAGAGGTAATGAAACAAATTCCTTCGTTAAGTGTGGATATTGACGGAAATGTTTCTGTAAGAAATGCCGCTCCTCAAATATTTGTAGACGGGCGTCCTACAACACTTACATTAGATCAGATACCGGCAGACATTATAGATAAGGTAGAATTGATCACCAACCCCGGAGCCAAATTCGACGCTTCCGGTGGCGGAGCGGGCATATTAAACATTGTGCTTAAAAAGAACAGAAGAATTGGCTACAATGGTGGTATAATGGCAGGCGCAGATACACAGGGCAGCTATAATTTTGGCGGAGACATTAGTGTAAGGCAAGGCAAATTTAATGTATTTGCAAGAGGCATGTACAGAAACAGATATAACACAAGCACCAGCTTTACAGAAAGAGACAACAGAAATGATACACTGATAGTACAAAACGGAAACTCTACCAATACCGGTGGGTTCAAGTTTTTTAATCTTGGTACAGATTTTTTTCTCGACAATAGAAATACTTTCACTTTATCGGGTACATACGTAAACGGGCAGTTTAATAGTGATAATGAACAACTGATAGATTCATTAAGCAGAAACAATCCTTACGCTTTTAATTCTGTATTGTCTAAATCCAATCATGAATTTACCAATTATGGCGCTATGTTTAGCTTTCGTCATAATTTTGATAGTTCCAGTCACTTTATTTCGCTTGATGCCAATTACAACCAGTCTACAGCTACCAACAGTTCCAATATTAATACACTCATGTACAGCGATGCCGCCAGATCTATATTAAGAAGACCGAACGTGCTGCAAAGGAATGCCGGTGATGGCTCTAACGGTTACTCAACCCTTCAGGTTGATTATGAAAATCCATTGAACGGTGTCTCAAAGTTCGGCGCGGGTGTAAGAGCCAACTTCTCCAATTTTAAAAGTGATAATTTGCAATATGTAGACTCAACCGGTCAGGGTGGAGATTTCTACATCTTTCAGCCATTAATTTCCAGCCGGTATAATTTTAATGAGCAGGTGTATGCAGGTTACCTAACCTTTTCTTCCAAAATAGGAGAGTTGTTTACTTACCAGTTAGGCTTGCGTGGTGAAAGCTCAAATTACGATGCTACCAACAATGCGTACACACGCACGGGACAAGATACTACTACTAACTTTAGTATAAAGTATCCTGTAAGCCTTTTCCCAAGCGCCTTCCTGACGTATAAATTGACCGAGTCGCAGGATTTACAGCTGAACTATTCCAGAAGAATTAACCGGCCTAATTTCTTCCAGTTGTTACCCACTCCCGATTTGTCTGATCCTTACAATGTGCGCGTGGGCAACCCCGGATTAAGACCCGAGTTCACCAATTCATTTGAAGTTTCGTATAATAAAACCTATAAAAACAGAGGTAACTTTTTGGCAAGCGCCTATTGGAGAAACGCCAACAATCTCATAGTAGGCTATCAATATATAGATACTGCTGTTTCTGTAAGTCCCATTACAACCTTTATAAATGCCTCGCAAAGTAATACGCTGGGGCTTGAGCTGACCAATAAAATGAATATTTTAAAAATATGGGAATTAACGCTGAATGTGAACTTATTCAATTCCAAACTGGTAAGCAACTTTGGCACTAATCCTTTTGTAAATGAGAGATTCAGCTGGTTTGGTAAAATCAATAATAGTGTAAAGCTGCCTTATAATTTCACCTTTCAGCTTTCAGCCGATTATCAGTCTAAAACCGTATTGCCTACCGGTGGGGGCGGGAGAAGGGGCGGCGGCCCGGGCGGTGGCAATATAGCTACAGCGCAAGGATATATTATGCCTCGATTAGATTTTGACGCAGCTTTAAGGAAAGATTTCAAATTTAAAAATAATAATACCCTTACTGCATCTTTATCGGTGAGAGATTTATTCGCTACAAATAAATTTAAATCGTATTCCGAAACACCATTCATGATACAGAATGCTTATCGCTTTCGCGAACCGCAGGTTATCAGGCTTAACTTAAGCTACCGTTTTGGAAGAATGGATACCTCCATCTTTAAACGCAGAAGCCAGGGTATAAGCGATGATGCAAGAAGCAGCATTGGTGGGGATGAATAATAAGAGATAACACATCAAAAAAAATGAACTGATCTTTGTAAGAGCGCGTATATAGCGCTCTTTTTTATTGTTTCTTTTGATGTCTTAAAGCAATGTCTTTTCTTACACGGCTAAGGCTTTCGGGCGTAATGCCTAAGTAGGAAGCAATCATTGCCTGCGGCACGCGAATCAAAATATCGGGATAAATTCTTATAAAATCTAGATACCTTTCTTCTGCGCTATAACTCAAAAGCTGGTTGATTCTATTTTGTAGCTGACGTATATGATTCTGTAATAATTGTGTATTAAATTCAAGAAAACTCGCGCTTTGTTCTGAAAGGTTGTTCAAAAAATCCTGATCCAGGACTACCGCATTGGTTTCTTCCAATGCTTCAATAAAGAAGTCTGATTTCTCAATAGTGCAGGCGCTTTGCCTGTCGCTTATAAACCATCCTTCGGGAGCAAATTGCAGTACATGTTCTTTCCCTTTATTATCAATGGAATAATAGCGTAGCAATCCCTTTTGTACAAAATAAGATTTTCTGGAAATATCTCCCTGCGGGCGAAGCATTTCACCTTTGCTTAAGCTTACCGTATAGCATTGCATCAACAGCTGATCAATAATTTCTTTGCTAACCTGTGTATGATTATTGACATAATCAGAAAAGTACTGTACCATTTATGTTAATTTGAACACCCGAAATTACGATTTATATTATAATGAAATTTAAAAATACATACAGGTATTTCAACAAAAATCAATGATATCCTTTTTGAGTGAAAAGTAAAAAGTATCGCCACTCAAATAATAAGTATAGTTTGCTACCAGCCTTTTTGATTCTCGCCCTGACCCTGCCCGGCCGAGCGTTTCATTATTTTGTTCTGAAGATTTTTCTCTTCTTCACGCAGGTTATCTAAGTATCTTTCAGCCTGCTCTTTGTTCATCCCTGTGTTGGGGTTTTGCTGGTTTTGTTGATTTTGATTCTGGCTTTGATCCTGGTTTTGATCCTGATCTTTATTTTGGTCCTGGCCGCCGCCGCCACCTCCACCTTGCTCCTGTTTCATTTTATTGATAGCGAACTGCAGGTTTTCCCTTGCCTGCCGGTCGTTCGGATTTATTCTGAGCGCGGATTTAAAATCTTCGATAGCTTCTTTGTATTTTTCGTTTTTGGCTTCGTTCACACCTTTATTGTAGTTTACAGTAGCTTTCAAATCCCTGCTCTTTAAGGATTTCAATGCTTCATTGTATATTTTGGTTGCTTCTTCTTTTTTATTGGTTTTATTATATGCAATAGCCAGATTCACTTTCGCGTGTTCATTGCCGGGGTTTATTTTCAAAGCCTGGTTGTACAGCTCGATCGCTTTGTTATAATCGCCTTTTCTGTAGGCGTCATTTCCCAAATTCACTTCTTTGTTTCCGTTGTTTTGAGCAAATAGAAATTGAGTAGTGAAAAGAAAAAACAGTACTAAAAAAAATTTGTTGTTCATCTTACGCTTCTTTTTCTTTCATTGATAAAAATGTCCAAAACTAATAGCAGCAGCATCAATCCTATCAGGTAAGGAAAACTGGAAGTGTATGTTTTGGCGCCGGTAACAGGAGATTCCAACAATTTTTTTTCCATGCCGTCAATGGCAACTGCTATTCTTTGCGCGGCGTTGGATTCATTGTCTAAAAGAAAATATCTGCCTTTTGTGTTATTGGCAATTTTTTGTAGTTGCTCTTCCCCAAGTCGGGATACAACTGTTTGACCGTTATTATCCTTTACAAAATCATTGATAGCCGGGTCAAAGATAGGCGTGCCTTCCTGGCTGCCAATGCCTACAGTATATACAACTACGCCTGCGTCTTCTACTTCTTTTAATGCCGCGTTTGTTTTGTTGTCGTGATCTTCTCCGTCGGTAATTAAAATAACGGCTTTATGTTTTTTATCGTCTATGTTTCCTAAAGCCTGGTTGGCAATGTTCAGCGCATCGCCAATTTCCGTTCCCTGCACGGGCACCAGGTCGGGATGCAGGTTGGCAAGCAGCATTTTAGCGGCGCCCGCGTCGGTAGTCAGCGGCATTTGCAAAATAGCCTGTCCGGCAAAAACTACAAAACCAATTCTGTTGGAGCCTAAGTTGTCAATCAATTTATTCACCAGTAGTTTAGCCTGGTCCAGCCTTGTGGGCTTTACATCTTGTGCCAGCATACTCTTGCTTACATCAAGCGCTATAATTACATCAATGCCGCGCGCGTTACTGTTGGTGCCGGTATTGCCCCTGGTGTTTTCCTTTCTTAAGTTGACAGCGGCTAATATGCCCAGGAAAACGGTTGTAATTAAAAGAATATATTTCAGTTTGAATTTTCTTTTAGAAAAATTTCTGGTGAGCTGGTTCACGAGCTTCTCGTCTCCAATGCTTTTTTTAACTCTTTTTTTCCAGCTTAATAAAGAATAGAAAAGTAGCACCAAAAGTAAAACTACCGGTAATGCCCAAAAGTATATGCTGTTTTCAAATGAATACATTCAATATTTATTTTGCTAAAATTATTCCATTAATTGAAACGCCTGGTGATTGTACAGATAATTTAACGTTTTGTATAACTGCTTATTTTTTTCCTTCAAAATAACCGTACTCTTTCAGTATGCTGCGCAATAGCGCTTCACTGTTATTCATCAATGTTGTAGCATCTGTGCT
The DNA here is from genome assembly GCA_023386235.1 of Bacteroidota bacterium. Lineage (GTDB taxonomy): Bacteria > Bacteroidota > Bacteroidia > Chitinophagales > Chitinophagaceae > Haoranjiania. The sequence continues at coordinate 42,650 of JAEWKC010000001.1, forward strand.
TTTGGTGGTCTGGCTAAAAAAATAAACGTGTTTATTTTCTATTATCCAACCATTGATGTGCGCCACAAATCCTTCTGTATGTGTTGCCATTCCTTTGTTGTAGGCAAGTGTATATTTGCTGTTGCTTTCTCTGTGCAGCAGATTGCTTACTACAGCCTGTGTTCTTTTTTGAAAGGGAAGATGTGAAAAATGCAAGCTGGTTATTAATCCCAATTGCTCATCGGAGGTTACTTGCAGCGAGCCATTTTTCCAAAAGGACGTTGTATCATTGTTAATGGCTGCATTTCCGTAATGCAGGCTGTCCAGCCACAGCTGTAGTCTCTCTTTGCCGATTCTTGCAGCCAGTGTATCAAAGAAAACAGCGTCTTTATCAAAAGCGGTTTTCAATGTAGATGCTACGCTATCGGCGGGCAATACGGTGTTCTCGTCAGTTAAGACACCGGTTTCTATGGCAATGAGCGCGTTTACTACATTAAAAGCAGTGCCGGGGCTATAGGTGGCATCTTTGTAATCGGAGAGGTTATAAATTTTAAAAGTTTCATTGGCGTTGTTCAGCAAGGCGAAAGAGCCTGTAAGATTTTTTTCTTTAAAAAACTTTTCAGGCGTATTGTCTGTTTCTACATTGTTAGGAGAACAATAAGCAAACAAAGTGCAGGACATCAAAACAAAAAATAAATTGCGCATGCGGGTAAAATTTTGTGCAAAACTAAGAATTAGATTTATTTTAAAGGAGATATTAACAGATATCTTTTAACTATTTAGTTATTTTTGTATCGAATAATGCAAAGTTGTTCTGATAATGAAAAAAAATATTTTATTTATACTCACTACTGTTTTTATTTGTTTGTCTGTGAGCGTGCAGGCGCAGCATAACGATGATCATGCGGAAGCCGCGCATAATCATTCCTTAGATCATGAATTGATTTTCAGGGATGTAAAAGGAGATACTACAGCCCTTTCCTTATCGCGTGGAAAGGTAGTGTTCATCAATATCTGGGCGGTTTGGTGCGGACCTTGCAGAGAAGAATTGCCTGGGCTAAATGAATTGTACCTAAAATATAAAGACAATAAAAACGTAACTTTCTTGTTTGTAGATGCTGATAGTAATCTTAAAAAAGCACAAAGGTTTTTAGACCGTCGTAATTATCAGATTCCTTTATACGAATCGCTGAACGGCTTTCCTGCAAGCCTTTTCAGAGGAGCGGTGCCAACAACTATGGTGTTTGACCGCCAGGGAAAAATAATCATGTACTATGAAGGCGCAGCGGATTATACCAATGAGAATTTTATACGCAAATTTGACGATTTTGTCAATAAGGGTTAGTTGTTCCCGGCTTTTCCTATTAATGATTCCATCAGGAAGGTAACTATAGAAAGTACTACGCTGAACCAAAAAGCCGCCCACCAGCTTTCTACATGAAAACTGTCTACAATGCCCGATGCAAACTTAATGATGATGGTGTTAATGACTAATAAGAACAAACCAAAAGTAATTAAAGTAATAGGCAGGGAAAGAAATACCAGTACCGGTTTTACAAAAGTATTAAGCAAACCCAATACCAGCGCCACTATCAGCGGAGTAAAATTACTTTTTAACTCTATGCCCGGCAATAAATAAGCTGTGATAATGACAGCGAGCGTAGTTACTAAAAACTTTCCGAGAAGTCCCATCTTTAAAACAGATTTTGAAGTTAGTAGAAATATTTTTTTCAAAAGTAATTATTAATACACTATCACCTGCCAGAAATCTTCTTTTTTCAAATATTTTTCGGCCATTTCTTGAATATCCTGTGCCGATATGTTTTTTATAATGTCGATGGTTCTGTAAAAATAATCATCGTCTAAGCCGTTGAGTATATAGTTTTTCCATCGGTTCATAATTTCAAAAGGCCCGTCCAGTTCTGCAAGTGTGGTGCCTATCAGGTAGTTTTTCACCATCAGCAATTCATCTTCTTCCACCTTAGTATGGATAAGCCTTTCGGCTTCTTTCCATATTTCTTCTATGGCAGGCGCTATTACGTTTCTTCCCGCTTCGGTAGATATGACCAATGCCGTTTCCTGAATATGATTCTGAATGTAACTGTGGATACCGTAAGTGTAGCCTTTTTCTTCTCGTATATTACTCATGAGTCTTGAGCTGAAATATCCGCCGAATAAGGTATTCATCACTTGCGCTTTCACATAGTCGGGCGAGTGCCGGTTTGGAAAATGCCTGGCTATTCTTAATGAACCCTGCACGGCATTTTTATCATTAATAATTACCTGTGATTTTTCAGCAGCAGATTGAATGTCGTAATGGAACTCGAGAGTGGAAGGGGCAGCGATTACAAATGGTAAATCTCCAAAAGTATTGTCTAATATGGCTTCCAGGTTATCGGGTAAATAACCGGATACAAATAATATACAATTGCCTTTGGTATAATGCTGCACGTAGAAATCCAATATATCTTCTCTTGTGAGCTCATCGAAAGCCTCGTTGGTAGTATATTTCCCGTATGGGTGATAAAAGCCATAAATGTTTTTATCAATCATTCTGTTGGCTACAAATTCGGCTTTGGTAAGATTTACTTTTAGCTTTTGTTTGGCGTTGTTTCTATAAATATCTAATTCTTCCTGCGCAAAAACTGAATCTGTTACTATCTCTGCAACCGCGGGCAATAGTGTTTCCGCGTGTTTGGTGAGGCAGTGCAAAGAAAGGGTAGCCGTTTCGTTATAGCATCTTCTCTCTAAAAAAGCGCCGTAATAATCAAAGAATTCATTCAACTCAAAAGCGGATTGTTGCTTTGTACCATTCTTTAGCAAAAAGTTGGTAGATGCCGCCAGCAGATTTTTGTGTTCAATGCTATTGCCTGCAAAAAATACCAGTTCTATACCCAGCACTTCTTCTTTGCCTGCCTGCAATGTGTATACCGGCACGCCATTTTTAAGCTTAAAATGATTGTATGGCTTTAGTTGTAAATTAAAATCTATACCATTATATATAACGGGTCTTATTTTTCTGTCCATTCGTTTTTGTGCAATTGTTGAGAGTAATATTTAAGCGTACAGGAATTTTCTTCTCTGAATATTTCGCGGGCATAATCCTGTACTTCTTTATGTGTAATGGAAAAATAATTATCCAATTCTTTATTGATAAGATCGGCATCACCTAACAGTTCGTAGAAAGCCAGGCTATTGGCTCTGTTCATGATGCTCATGTCTTCAAAGTGAATAAGACTTTCGGTTTTGTTCTTTACCTTATTCAATTCTTTTTCTTCAAATTCTACAATGAATTTTTGTATTTCTTCTTCAATCGCTTTTTCTGTCTGTTCCATAGTCACGTTTTTGAGCAGTCTTGCTTCTATTGTAAGCAGGCCTTTATCTACGGTGCCCAGGTGATAGCAGGCGACAGAAGAGCACAGCTGTTTTGTTTTTACCAGGCTTTCGTGCAACCGCGACGAAATGCTTCCGCCCAACATTTCTGTAATTAAATCGGCTATGTAGTATCCTCTGTTCAGCCTTTCTGCAATGTGCCATACTTTAAACAGCGCGTCTACCGGTACATCTCTGTACACCTTTTGTTCTTTATGAGCTAGTTGAATGGGCTCTACAGGAAGCGCGCGCAAATATTTTTCGCCACCTGCAATAGGTTCAAACCATTTCTCAGCAAGGGTTTTCACATGTTGCGTTTGTACATTGCCGGCTACTACAAGAATAGCGTTTGCCGGGGTATAGAACTTTTTAAAAAACGCTACTACATCCGGCATTGCAGCCTGTTCTACATGTGCTAATTCTTTGCCGATGGTTTGCCACTTATATGGGTGAACAGTGTAAGCCATTTCGCGTAAAAGTTGCCATACGTCGCCATAAGGCTTGTTGATATAGTGTTCTTTAAACTCTTCACAAACCACTTTTTTTTGCACTTCCAGGCTTTTCTTAGAAAATGCCAGACTTAGCATTCTGTCGCTCTCAAGCCAGAATGCGGTTTCAATATTTTCTGCCGGTATCTGGCAATAATAATTGGTATAATCATTGGTTGTGTAAGCATTGTTTTCTCCGCCTGCCAGTTGCAAAGGTTCATCATAGTCGGGAATGTGAATGCTTCCGCCAAACATCAGGTGCTCAAACAAATGTGCGAAGCCCGTTTTAGCGGCGTCTTCATCTTTAGCGCCTACATTGTACAGTACATTTACAACCGCTACAGGTGTGGAATCGTCTTCATGCACTAAAACGCGCAAGCCGTTTTTCAATACGAATCTTGTAAAATCTATCATCTCAAAAACAAATTGGGCTGCAATTTACTATTAAAATAAGGATATTCAAATTTGATAAATGGTTCGCTTATTAGCGGGACAATAATAAAATAAATATTGCTTCAGAAATATATTATAAAGTTGCAGTTGACTATGAATGGGTTGGTGGCGGTAAGTGTTGGCATTGTACTTGTGGTTTTAAATAAAAGTAGAATTATGATGAGTACTGTATTTTTAAATTTTCGTTTGCTGTTGTTATTTTCTTTTTTTCCTGTTTTTATTATAGGTTGCAAAAAAGCAGAGCAGCGCGATAATCCTGATGACAATAAAGTATATACTTTGCAAAAAGAAGAGCTTAATGTGGCTTACGGAAGCCACCCATTGCAAAAAATGGATATTTATTTTCCCGATGGTTTTAATGAGAATACACCCGTTGTATTTGTTATTCATGGCGGCGGTTTTATTGCAGGCACTAAGGAAAATTTTACCACTCAGGCAAAGATGTACATGTCAAAGGGCTTTGTTACAGTGAATCTGAGCCACCGTTTGGTAGATGCTACAGGGCTGGACAGGATGCCTCCACTACGTATTAATTCTGCTATAAAAGTGACCGATGAAGTAGCGGATGTAGCCGCTGCCGTGGAAAAGTATAAATCACTCGCATCGGGGTATGGCTCAGGCACCGCCAGAATGTACATGGTCGGACACAGTGCCGGGGGTACCTTGGCAATGTTGTACGTACAGGGAGATAAAAATACCAATAAGCAGGTCAAGGCATCTGCCAACCTCGCCGGGTTAGCCAATCTCACGCTTTCCGAAGAGTTGTATAGCAATCCGCCACAGCACGAGTACTGGCCAAATATTAAAGAACTGCTCTACCGCCTTACCGGCGAAGAACCGATTGCTTCAAATGCGTTGAGCCTGATGGCTATATCACCCAACTGGGTATCTTCATTACATAAGCCCGGAATGCCAAATATTACCGTGATGTCCAATACCAATGATAAGGATCTGCGTTTCGAACCTTATTTCAATACCATTGATGACGCCCGAAAGTACGACCGAGAATTAAAATCCAGAGGAGTAAGAAGTGAATTTATTATAATGGATACCGATCATGGATTTGGCCGTAATCCCGGAGATTGGGAAAAAGCCATCAAATATACCACTGATTTTTTCAGAAAAAATTAATTCTTCTTTTTGTCATGAAGGCTGTTTCAAAAGTTTTGAAAACCGCTGGTCATGCTAAGCAAAGCGAAAGATCTAACTAATTATATAATAATTTAGATCCTTCATTTTATTCAGGATAACAGTATTTTTGAGACAACCTAATATACAATTTTTGTCATGGTGAGTCTCGTTTGAAACGAGAAAGCATCTATATTTCTCTGTTTAGATCCTTCATTTTATTTAGGATGATAGTTTTTGAGACAACCTCAAAATACAACCTTTGTCATGCTGAGTAAAGCGAAGCATCTGTATTCAGAATGACAGCATTTTGAGGCAACTTCGTTCACCATAAGCAGGGAATTAACCTGCCGGCTATTTTTAAATAAATGCGATGTTATTATTACAAATTATTCAAATCGTCTCAATCTATATTCATTTTGTCTCAAATAATGCCTGTTGAACAAAAAAAACAGCATTAACTTATTTTTTTGAAGTAACTTAACATTTTTATTTATTTTTATGACCAAAAATTTACTTATTACAACAGAAATATGGAAAGAAGAGAAGCGGTAAAGAATATGGCATTGGCTTTGGGAATTGCTGTATCCGCTCCCACGATTAGCGCGTTGTTCGGCGGCTGCCGTTCAGAAAATAAACAGAATCAAATTGCCTTTACTGCCGATGAGGAGTTATTGATAGGTGAAATAGCTGACACCATTTTACCCGAAACTTCTACGCCCGGCGCTAAAGCCGCAGGCGTGGCACCGTTCATTGTAATGATGGTAAATGACTGCTATGCCGCCGAAGATCAAAGAAAATTTATAAGAGGCCTGCGAAAGGTAGACAGGATCGCGCAGCGAAAATTCAATAATAAATTTACTGCTCTTTCAGAAGCGGAAAGAAACGCTCTTATAAAGCAATTGGCAGAAGATACTATCAAATACAGAAGAGAACAAGAGGAGCTTTCTTCTACCGAGCTTAAAAACGTTGATCCGCGTGGAGCCGATGCGGCCAATAACCGCGTACCGAAAGGAGAGGAAGAAGATGATAAATCTGAATCGCACTTTTTCCCTATAATGCACGAATTGACATTGTTAGGTTATTTTACCTCAGAAGCGGGCAGCACCAAAGCATTGGAATATGTGCCGTTGCCTGCTGCATTTGAACCTTGTATTGATATGCAACCCGAACAAAGAGGCTGGGCCCTGTAAACGAAAAAATATTATGAGTAATACATACGATGCTATAGTTATTGGTTCCGGAATCAGCGGTGGCTGGGCGGCCAAAGAACTGGCCGAAAAAGGATTAAAGGTGATTATGCTGGAAAGAGGCAGGAACATCGAGCATCCGGGAGGCTATGAAACGGCTAATAAACATCCGTGGGAATTTCAGCACAGAGGAAGACTTACTGTTGCTCAGAGAGATTCGCATCCCGTGCAGATAAGAGACTATCCTTATTCTGAATACAACGAAAGCTTTTGGGTAAATGACCTGGAAAATCCATACACCGAAACCAAAAGATTCGACTGGTACAGAGGCCATCATGTAGGTGGCCGATCGCTTATGTGGGGCAGGCAAAGCTATCGTTTGAGCGATTTGAATTTTGAAGAAAATGCTAAACAGGGAATTGCCATTGACTGGCCAATCAGATACAAAGATCTGGCTCCGTGGTATGATTATGTAGAGAAATTTGCAGGGATATCCGGCAAAGACGAAAATTTTCCTCATTTCCCTAATAGTGTTTTTCAGCCCGCGATGGCCCTCAATTGTGTAGAGGAAGATCTAAGAAACAAAATAAAGGAAAAGTATAAAGGCCTGAGATTAATAACCAATGCCCGCATTGCCAATCTTACGGAAGACCTGCCGGGAAGAACAAAATGCCAGTATAGAAATCTGTGCAGCAGGGGATGCCCGTTTGGCGCCTACTTCAGTACGCAGTCTTCTACATTGCCGGCTGCTATGGCTACAGGCAATCTTACTTTGAGACCTTTTTCAATAGTAAATTCCATTATTTACGATAAAGATAAAAAACGCGCTACGGGTGTAAGGATTATTGATGCCGAAACCAATGAAACCATTGAGTTTTACAGTAAAATTATTTTTGTAAATGCTTCCACATTAGGCACGGCATTTATTTTACTCAACTCTGTTTCCGATACTTTCCCCAATGGCTTAGGCAACTCCAGCGGGCAATTGGGGCACAATCTTATGGATCATCATTTCAGATGTGGTGCTTCGGGCACACCAGAAGGGTTTGATGACAAATATTATTCCGGCAGAAGACCATCGGGTGGTGTGTTTATTCCCCGATACAGAAATATAGGAAATGATAAAAGAGATTACCTGCGTGGTTTTGGCTACCAGGGAGGCGCCAGCAGGGGCAACTGGAAAAGACATATTGCAGAGTTTGGTATAGGCGGCAGTTTTAAAGATGAGCTTTCCAAACCCGGACCCTGGTCTATGGGGCTGGGTGGTTTTGGAGAAATGCTGCCTTATTATGAAAATAAAGTTACTATTGATAATTCAAAGAAAGATAAATGGGGTCAGGCGGTTTTAAACATCGATTGCGAGTTCAAAGAAAATGAAAAGAAAATGCGCGTAGACATGATGAATGATGCCGCTGAAATGCTGGAAGCCGCGGGCTTAAAGGATGTGCATACCTATGATGGCGGCTCATTTCCGGGTATGGCGATACACGAAATGGGAATTGCCAGAATGGGCAATGACCCTAAAACGTCTGTATTGAATAAATGGAATCAGATGCACGATGTGCCTAATGTGTTTGTTACAGATGGCTCTTGCATGACATCGTCTGCATCACAAAATCCGTCTTTAACCTACATGGCGCTTACGGCCAGAGCCTGTGATTATGCGGTAAAGGAGCTGAAAAAGGTGAATATTTAACTAAAAATGATATTTTTTTACAAATAATGACCTTTTTATCTTTAAAAGATAGTAAATTTATGGCTGATTTTTCTCTAACTTAAATGATTTTGTCTCTAATTAAATAATATCTTCAATCAAATAAAAATTACAAGTATGTCAAAAAAAGTTTCTCGCAAAAAATTTTTACAAGCAGGTTCTTTGGCTGCTGCAGGAGTTGTCATAGCTCCATCTACAATTTTAGGTAAGTCTCACGGACACACTTCTCCAAGCGATAAGCTTAATATCGCGGGTATTGGAGTAGGAGGAATGGGCTTTGCTAATTTAAAACAAATGGAATCTCAAAATATCGTAGGCCTCTGCGATGTAGACTGGAAATACAGCCAGCGTGTTTTTGAGCATTATCCCAATGCAAAAAAATATAAAGATTATAGAAAAATGTATGATGAAATGGGTAAATCCATTGACGCGATCGTAGTAGCTACCGCGGATCATACGCACGCTATAGTTTCTGCCGATGCCATGACAATGGGCAAGCACGTGTATTTACAAAAGCCACTTACACACAGTGTATATGAATCAAGATTGCTTACAAAGCTGTCAGCCAAGCACAGAGTAGCTACGCAAATGGGTAATCAGGGAGCTTCCGGACCCGGCGTAAGACAAGTGATAGACTGGATTGCCAACGGAGAAATTGGTACAGTAAGAAAAGTAGAAACCTTTACTGACCGTCCTATCTGGCCGCAAGGTTTAGAGCGTCCGGAGCAATCAATGACTCCACCGTCTACTCTTGACTGGAATTCATTTATAGGGCCCGCTCCAATGCGTCCGTACAACCCGATATACAGCCCGTGGAACTGGCGTGGCTGGTGGGATTTTGGTACCGGAGCTTTAGGAGATATGGCTTGTCATATCCTGCATCCTGTATTTAAAGGCCTGCAGCTGGGTTATCCTACAAAAGTAGAAGGTAGCTCTACCATGTTATTGACAGAATCTGCTCCCAACGCAGAAAAAGTAAAATATACTTTCCCTGCCAGAAAAGGTTTGCCAAAAGTAGCCTTCCCGGAAGTGGATGTATATTGGTACGATGGAGGTATATTGCCGGAAAGACCTAAAGGACTACCTGCAGGCAAAAACCTGAACGACAATGGCGGCGCTTGTATATTCTACGGCTCAAAAGACACATTGATTTGTGGCTGCTATGGTATGAACCCATACCTGCTGTCTGGCAGAAAACCCGCATCTCCTAAAACACAAAGAGAAATTACACTTTCGCACGAAATGGATTGGGTAGAAGCATGTAAAGAAAGCCCGGCAAGCCGCAGAAAGCTTTCTTCTCCATTCAGCGAAGCAGGACCTTTCAATGAAATGGTAGTAATGGGTGTGTTGGCTGTGCGTTTACAGGGATTAAACCAGGTATTGGATTGGGACGGACCTAACATGCGCTTTACAAATATCCCTAAAGATGCTACCATTCGTACCATTATTAAAGACGGATTTAAAATTCATGACGGTCACCCGACATTCGATAAATCTTATACAGAGCCTATCAATGCCAATGCATACGCAGAAGAATTGATTAAGCACACTTATCAAAATGGATATAAATTACCAGCTATGCCTGCATAGTCATTTATTCTATAATCATTAAAAAAATAAAGAAATAAAAATGAAAAAAACAATTGTAGGATTATTCGCTTTAATATCGTTAACTATGCTATCAGCATCATGCAATTCCGCAAATAACAATGGCTCAGCAGACTCTACAGCCCAGGATACCAATACTGCTGCTGTAGCAGATGATACCACAGGCTGGGTAACTATTTTTAACGGTACCGATTTTACAGGCTGGCGCGGGTACAACCGTACCGACATACCTAAAGCCTGGACCATAGAAGACGGTGCTATTAAAATCAACGGCTCAGGAATGGGAGAAGCAGGTGCCAAAGATGGCGGCGATATTATTTTTGATACCAAGTATAAAAACTTTGAACTCACTTTTGAATGGAAGGTTTCACCAGGAGGTAACAGTGGAGTATTTTATTTAGCTCAGGAAGTTCCTGATAAGCCCATTTATGAATCTTCACCTGAATACCAAATATTGGATAATGCAAGACATCCAGATGCAAAATTAGGAAAAGACGGAAACCGTCAATCAGCTTCTTTGTACGACTTGGTACCGGCTAAACCGCAAAATTCTAAACCGGCAGGCGAGTGGAACACAGGCGGCATTTTAGTGTATAAAGGAACTGTGGTACACAAGCAAAACGGTGAGAATGTAGTAGAATATCATCTATGGACAGACGACTGGAAAAACATGGTGGCCAACAGTAAGTTTAAAGACTGGCCAAACTTCTTGAACGCAGGTGGCACTAACCAGGAGGGCTACATAGGACTGCAAGACCATGGCGATGATGTATGGTTTAGAAATATCAGGATTAAAGTATTGGATTAATTTTTGTAAAAACAAAAAAGTGTTGTGACAATATTTTTGCACAACACTTTTTTTAATCAACTTATTACTCAATGAAAAACTTCACAAAAACTTTCGCACTAATAGCTGCAACTGCATTTTTATTGACAGGATGTGCAGCTCATCAACAAAATAGTGCCAGTAAACAAAATCCACAGGTGAAAAAAAATATTTACCTACAGCTTTATTCTCTCAGAGACGATGTTTCCAAAGACTTTAATCACGTAGTGAAACAGACAGGCGAGGCAGGCTTTAAAGGTATTGAAGCCGCAAGCTATGGCGACGGAAAATTTTACAACATGACGCCTGAAGCATTCAGAGCCGCGCTTCAAGCCAATGGGCTGGAACCGCTGTCATCTCATACAGGCAAACAATTGGCCAGCAACCCTGCTGAAACCAATTGGGATGAAACCTGGCAATGGTGGGATCAGGCAATAGCCGCGCACAAAGCCGCCGGAATGAAATATATTGTAACACCCTCAATGCCTACACCGAAAACACTGGCCGATCTAAAAATATATTGCGATTATTACAATCAGATAGGCGAGAGATGCAATCGCGCAGGACTAAGCTTTGGCTACCACAATCATGATTTTGAGTTCAAAGAAATTGAAGGTAAGCGCATGTATGATTATATGCTGGAAAATACAGACCCTTCAAAAGTATTTTTTGAAATGGATGTGTATTGGGTTACAAAGGGCGGGCACAGGCCTTCTGCATATTTTAATAAATATCCCGGCAGATTCAAAATTCTGCATGTGAAAGACGAGACCGAATTAGGCGGAGAAGATTCAGTTGTTGATTTTGACGATGTATTTAAAAATACCAAAAAAGCAGGCACAAAATATTTGGTTGTGGAAGTAGAAAAATATCATTACGCGCCTTTGGAAAGTGTGAAAAAGAGTTTAGAATTTTTATTGAATAATACACAGGTAAAATCGGATTACACTAAATAAAGAACTATGCAAAACAGAAGGACGGCAATAAAGAATTTAGTATCAGTATCGGCATTACCCTTATTGTCGTCTTTCTCTTCTTGCGCTTTGCCACAACAGCGTACCGCTGCCTCGCTCAAAGGCAATATCAATCACTCGGTTTGCCGCTGGTGCTTTCCCAAGCTGAGCGTAGATGAATTGTGCGTGGAAGCAAAAAAAATAGGTATCAAAGCCATTGATCTGGCAGGGCCTAAAGACTGGCCGATACTCAAAAAGCACGCGTTAGACTCTTCTATGTGCAATGGCGCTGAGATAAATTTAGTAGATGGGTTTAACGATCCTCAATTTCATGATACTTTAGTAAAAAATTATACGGAAATGATACCGCTGGTAGCCAAAAATGGATACAAAAATCTCATTTGCTTCAGTGGAAATAAAAGAGATAAAACCGATGAAGAAGGTTTGAAAAACTGTGTAACCGGATTAAAAAAAATTATCGGGCTTGCCGAAAAACACAAGGTTACACTGGTGATGGAATTGCTCAATAGCAAAAGAGACCACAAAGATTACCAATGCGACAACACCGCATGGGGCGTAGAACTTTGCAAACAGTTAGGTTCAGAAAATTTTAAGTTGCTCTACGATATTTACCACATGCAGGTAAACGAGGGCAACGTAATTGATACCATACAAAAAAATCATGCGTACTTCGCGCACTATCATACCGCCGGCGTACCCGGCAGAAATGAAATAGACAATTCGCAGGAATTGTATTACCCCGCTATCATGCAAGCCATTGTGGATACAGGGTTTAAAGGATACGTAGCCCAGGAATTTATTCCTAAAAAAGAAAATAAACTGGCTTCCTTAGCTGAGGCTATCCATATTTGCGATGTATAAGCAGTAAGTGTTTTTCCTGTTTATAGTAGTTGGCTTACAACATTGTTTGTACACGGTAAATCCATTATCTTTACCCGGATCCATTTTTATGTAAATTTTATTCCGCCTGAGGCGGGATAAACAGTCATCAGTAAGAAAAAGTCAAAACCATTCACATGAAACGATTTATCCTTTTGTTCCTTTTATGCTTTACCATTCATTCCATGTCTGTAGCGGCTGATACCACCCGCAATGTATACGATGGCAAACACGAATGGCGCGCGGTATGGATAGCCACAGTAGATAATATTGACTGGCCTTCTGCGCGCGGCTTATCTACCGAACAGCAAAAACAGGAACTGATTGCCTACCTGGATCTGTTTAAAAAAATGAATTTTAATTCCGTAGTATTTCAGATAAGACCCACGGCCGACGCGTTTTATATGTCTACGCTCGAGCCTTGGTCCATCTACCTTACCGGTAATCAGAAAAACACACCCGATCCGCTGTACGACCCTTTGGCTTTCGCTATTAACGAAGCACACAAAAGGGGCATGGAACTTCATGCCTGGCTCAATCCTTACCGCGTATTACAATCTGTAGATGATATAAAAAAAATGTCTCCGAAGCACTTGTATCATCAGCGCCCCGATTTGTTTGTGCGCCATGGAAAGAAATTATACTTCGATCCCGCTTATCCTGAAACCAGGGCGCATCTGGTAGAAGTGATAAAAGACATCGTTACCCGCTATGATTTGGATGGCATTCACTTCGATGATTATTTCTACCCGAATAACGATTTTGACGACAGCCGTTCTTTCTCCCTGCACTCTCGGGGTTACGCGCAGCAAGACAAAATGGCCTGGCGCAGGGAAAATGTAGATCTGGTAATAGAAATGCTGCGCGATTCTATTAAACACATAAAACCTTATGTAAAATTTGGCATTAGTCCTTATGCGGTATGGCGCAATCTGCGCGAAGACCCCAGAGGTTCTGATACTAAAAGCTATGCGTATACCAATTACGATAATCTGCATGCCGATATTTTGTTATGGATGGAAAAAGGATGGGTAGATTATATTTTACCTCAGTTGTATTTTAATATAGGTTATGAAAACGCAGACTTTACCATACTGGCTGATTGGTGGCAGAAGTACAGTGCCGGTACGCCTGTTTACGGCGGATTGGGTACTTACCGTTTGGGAACCAAAGCCAAGCCTGCCGCTTGGCAGAATGCCGGTGAAATACAAAAGCAGGCTTTACTGCTGAGGCAAATGCCGGCATACCAGGGCGTTTGCTATTTCAATGCGAAAAACTTTAAGGAAAATCGGTTGGGAATAAACAAAGTGATGGAATCGCTCTATCCGCACCCGGCATTGGTGCCGCCGTTAAGAGGTTTTTCTACCCATAAGCCCGATGCGCCAACGAATGCGCGGTTCACTACTTCGGGAGATAACCATACAATTACCTGGGATAATGCATATAAGCAGGAAGACGTGCACGCTGCCAGGTATCATGTAATATACCGGTTCGCGAAAAATGAACAGCCCGACTTTACCAGAGGAAGCGCTATACTGGCGCTAACGGGTGAAAATGCTTACCTGCTGAAAGAACCGGATAAAGGCAACTATAATTACTATGTATCCGCGCTGGACAGGCTCTATAATGAAAGCCGGGCAATTAAGATAGAATAAACGACAGTAAAACCTGGTACAATATTGCTGAAGTAAAAGCAGAGAACAAAGCTACTTATTCAGTTGACTTGGGCAATCCTGTAAGCACGGCCATGGGCGTAGGCTTCGGACTATTCGGTCTGTTAATACTATCGCTTGCTTTTGTAAGAAAAAATAAGATGATAGGTATGTTAGCCGCGTTGTTCTTCTTTGCTTCTTTTGCTTCCTGCTCTAAAGACTCGGATGTAAAGCCGCAGGAAGAAACTGCCTACAAATATTACAGAGTGCAGGCTATAGATAAATCTACAGGTACAGCCTCTACAACTTCTACAGTTGTTAGAAAATAAGTATTCCTGATTTATTATCGTATACAAAACAGGCTTTCTGCAAACGGAAGGCCTGTTTTTTATGTATGTAAGTGCCGGACAATCTGCGTTACATGCATTTTTGTTATACATTTGCGCTATGCAATCACGATCTTTATTACTGTTCCTTTTTATTCTTTTTTTTGTATCCTGTGGTTCGGTACGCCAGTTCAATGCGCGCAACGCGTCTGTAAATTTTTTACATGAATACATCATCCCCGATAAGCTACAATTTCAGCAAACAACGGTAGGTGGCTTATCGGGGATTGATTACGATAAAAAAAATAATGTTTACTATGTTATTTCAGATGACAGAAGTAATATCAATCCTGCCAGGTTCTATACTTTCAGCTTTCACGTAAGCAGCAATAAAATTGAAAATTTTACCATATTACGTGTAGATTCTCTGCGGCAGGCCAATGGCGATCTTTATCCTAACAAAAGCGAGATGACCACCATTGTGCCCGACCCGGAAAGTATCCGCTTGTATACTACCGAAAATAAAATAATATGGAGCAGTGAAGGCGAACGCATTATCAATGAGCAGGGAAACAATATATTGAATAATCCCGCTGTGCATGTGGCCGATAAGAACGGCAGGCTTCAATATACCTTGCCCATACCCCGGCAGTTTGTAATGTCGGCGGAACAAACAGGGCCAAGACGCAATGGCGTGTTTGAAGGCATTTCTTTTACACCCGATGAAAAATTTTTATTCGTAAGTACCGAAGAGCCCCTGTATCAGGATGGAAGCAATGCGAAGCCGGAAGAAGGCACGTACTGGTGCAGAATAATCAAGTATGATTTTGAAAAAAAGAAACCCATCAGGCAATATGCTTACCCGCTGGACAGGGTGATAGAAAAACCAATACCGGCTACCGCGTTTTCTGTAAACGGCATTTCGGAGATCCTGGCGCTTGACGCCAAACGCTTATTGGTGGTAGAGCGTTCTTTTTCTATGGGAAGAATCAACAACAATATTCGTATTTATCTCACCGATCTGTCTGTAGCCGAAGATATTTCAGAGAATGAATCGCTCATTAGCCAGCCGGTAAAAAAGGCCGCTAAAAAAACATTGCTCTTTAGTTTAGATAAGTTGGGTACCAGAGTAGACAATATTGAAGGCATTACTTTCGGCCCGGTTTTATCCAACGGCAATCGTTCACTCATACTCGTTTCAGACAATAACTTTATTGGGTTGCAAAAAACACAGATACTTTTGTTTGATCTGGGAATTAAGTTATAAAAAATTGCAGGTATTACGTAATATCCGCCACCGTTTTATTCTCTAAAATAGCCAGTGTGGCGTCGCGTACTTCTATGAGCACGTCGCGTAGTTTGCAGTCGCGCTCATCGCAATTCTCACATTTTTTATAAAAATTAAGGCTTACACAAGGCAGCAGCGCAATGGGCCCGTCCAGCAGGCGCATAATTTCGGTAAGAAATATATCACCGGCATTGCGGGCCAGGTAATAGCCGCCACCTTTCCCTTTTTTGCTGGCGAGAATGTGGCTGTTTTTCAATTCCAGCAATATATTCTCTAAGAATTTAAGGGGAATTTTTTTCTTTTCCGCTATTTCGGCAATCAAAACAGGCTTATTATCCTTTTGCCGGGCAAGGTAGCCCAAAGCCTTGAAAGCATATTGCGTTTTCTTAGAAAGCATACGGTAAAAAGTCTTTGTGGTAAATATATATCACTTGTTTCAATTAGTAAAATAAGTTTAAATTTAACTATATTTGCCAACAAATTTACTAAAATTATTAGTTTCAAAAAGCAGCATGTCAGAATATAGAGAAGAGAATATACGAACCCTTGACTGGAAAGAGCATATACGACTGCGTCCCGGTATGTATATTGGTAAATTGGGCGATGGCGCCTCGCCGGACGATGGGATCTATGTGTTGGTAAAAGAGGTGATGGACAATAGCCTGGATGAGCATATGATGGGCTTTGGTACAAAGATAGAAGTAGATATTAAAGACAGGATAGTGACTGTGCGAGATTATGGACGCGGCATTCCTTTAGGCAAAGTAGTAGATGTGGTGAGTAAGATGAATACCGGCGGAAAGTACGACAGTAAAGCTTTTCAGAAATCTATCGGCTTAAATGGAGTAGGTACCAAAGCGGTAAACTCGCTAAGTCAATACTTCAAAGTGCAAAGCTTTAGAGACGGCAAAAGCGTATGGGCGGAATTTGAAAAAGGCGAGCTTACAAAAAACTCCAAAGAAGAAAAAACAAATGAACCCAATGGCACGCTGGTAGAATTTATCCCTGACGATACCATATTTAAAAACTTTCATTTTCGCTTAGATTTTTTAGACGATTTATTATGGAATTACTGCTATCTCAACTCAGGGTTAAGCATCATTTACAACGGAAAAAGATATTATAGCAAAAACGGATTGCTTGATTTACTGAAAAGAAAAAGCAACGAAGAGGATCTGCGCTATCCCATCATTCATCTTAAAGGCGACGATTTGGAAGTATCCATATCGCATGGCAATGAGTATGGCGAAGACTTGTATACGTTTGTAAACGGGCAATATACCACGCAGGGCGGTACGCATCAGCAGGCTTTCAGAGAGGCGTATGTGAAAACCATTCGTGATTTTTACAAAAAAGATTACGAAGCTTCCGATATCAGGCAAAGCATTGTGGCCGCGGTAGCCATACGCATACAGGAACCTGTGTTTGAAAGCCAGACCAAAACAAAGCTTGGCTCGCAGCACATGTTTGAAAAAGGACCTACCATACGCACTTTTATATTAGATTTTTTATCAAAGGAATTAGATAATTATTTGCATAAAAATCCGGCTACGGCAGATGTCTTAAAAAAACGAATAGAACAAAGCGAAAGAGAGCGAAAAGATTTGGCCGGCATAAAAAAACTGGCCAACGAAAGAGCCAAAAAAGCCAATCTGCACAATAAAAAATTAAGAGATTGCCGTATTCATTACAACGATGAACCTTCAGGGAAGAATAAAGAAGAGATTGCCGAAAAAATGCAGCACTCTACTATTTTCATTACAGAAGGAGACAGCGCGAGCGGCAGCATTACTAAAAGTCGCAATGTAGAAACGCAGGCTGTGTTTAGCTTACGCGGCAAACCGCTGAACAGCTTTGGATTGACAAAGAAAGTTGTTTATGAAAATGAAGAGTTCAACCTGCTGCAGCATGCTTTAAATATTGAAGACGGCCTGGAAGGATTGCGCTATAAAAATATTGTGATTGCCACCGACGCCGATGTAGATGGCATGCACATCAGATTGCTGATGATGACCTTTTTCTTGCAGTTCTTTCCCGACCTGGTAAAGCAAAAGCATGTGTACTTTTTAGAAACGCCCCTGTTCAGAGTTAGAAATAAACAGGAGACAATTTATTGCTACGACGAAGCCGAAAAGCAAAAAGCCATAGCAAAGCTAGGCAGCAAAGCAGAGATAACCCGATTTAAAGGTTTGGGCGAAATCTCTCCGGAAGAGTTTCAGAAGTTTATCGGAGACAATATGCGCATAGTACCTTTACTGTTAGAGCAGGGCGAGCACATCAACGTATTGCTCGATTACTACATGGGTAAAAATACACCTCAGCGTCAGGAGTTTATAATCGGCAACCTGAAAGTAGAAGTAGACGCGGTGGAAGACGAAGAAGAAGTAGAGCAGGCACAACCGGCTTAAACACATACATTCTAAAACATACAAATGATATAAACTATACAAATGAGCAGCAAGAAAACGAAATCAGCTAACGGACTTCTGTGGGAAGGAGATATTGTACATTTGGTATTTAATCAGTCGGCGGCAGAAGTGCTGGAAAAAAGTTTTGAAATTGACAACAATATTTTGGGCGATATCCTTGAAATAAAAGACGATTATTCCGTAGGAAGCATTACAGATTTATCCGCCCCGGAAGGCTGGCAGATGCGCAAAAACTTTTGGAACTATATAGCACAGAATGAAGAGCAGGATGCTGAGGAAGTTGCCATGATGGCAGAAGATAAATTGACTGTTCATAATTTAAATAAATTGCTGTCTGAAAAAGAAGACATCAGCCTTTGGATCTGGATAGGACAAAATGAACGCGACGTTTGCGGATATTACTGGTTGCTGCCACAGCTAAAAGCGCAGGCAGGAAAACTGCATATCCTGCATTTGAATAACCTGCCTTTCATTAATGAAAAAGGCAGTATTTTTTATCCTGTTTCCATTGCCGAGATATTACCCAAAGAATTGATAAAAGCAAGAAGACTGCATCGGCAGATCTCTATTGCCGAAATAGAATTGGACGGCGATGAATGGAAAAAGCTTTGCAACGATATCGCTAATATCAGAATATTGGAAGGCGCAAAAAAAATTGTATCGCAACCCGATAATTTTTACGATAAGGATATTGTAAAACTTATAGGCAACGATACTTTTAAAACGCACAGGCTTCTCGCACACTTAGCGGCGAAGCTAAAAATAAACAAACCGGAATTGTTTTGGATATGGCGATTAAAACATCTGGCAGAATGCAATGTGCTGATTGCCAACGGCGACTGGGCCAGAATCAAAGACATGTCGTTCAAAACCAATAACGGCGAGCTTTTTCACAACATGGAAGCTGAGGTTTCCGAAGAAAAATAATTAAGACCGAATAGATTTTTACATGGCAAAAGAACCAAAGAAGGAATTAGATTTAAGTATAAGCACAGGTATTAGCGGGCAGTATAAAAACTGGTTTTTAGACTATGCATCTTACGTAATCTTAGAGCGTGCGGTACCGTATATTGAAGACGGGCTAAAACCTGTACAGCGCAGAATTCTCCATTCTATGAAGGAAATGGACGATGGCAGATTTAATAAAGTGGCTAATATCATCGGGCAAACAATGCAATATCATCCGCATGGCGATGCAAGTATTGGCGACGCTTTAGTAAACATGGGCCAGAAAGATTTACTGATAGAAACACAGGGAAACTGGGGCGATGTGCGCACCGGCGATGATGCCGCCGCGCCAAGATATATTGAAGCCCGGCTTTCAAAACTGGCGTTAGAAATAGCTTTCAACAATAAAACCACCGATTGGCAAATAAGCTACGATGGCAGAAAAAACGAGCCTATCACCTTGCCGGTAAAGTTTCCGCTGGTGCTGGCGCATGGCGCGGAAGGGATTGCTGTAGGACTTTCTACCAAAATATTGCCACACAATTTTATTGAACTTTGCGAAGCGTCTGTAAAATATCTGAAAGGTAAAAAATTTGAACTCTATCCCGATTTTCAAACCGGCGGATGGATTGATGTAAGCAACTACAACGATGGAAAACGCGGTGGCAGAATAAAAGCGAGAGCCATTATAGAAGAAATGGACAAGAAAACGCTGGTCATTAAAAGTGTTCCATACGGCGTAACGGTTTCTTCTTTGGTAGAAAGTATTATTAAAGCCAATGATAACGGAAAAATAAAAATAAAAAAAGTTACCGACGAAACAGCCGCGGAAGTGTCCGTGATCATAGACCTGGCACCAGGTATTTCGCCGGATATTACCATTGACGCGTTGTATGCTTTTACTGATTGTGAGGTAAGCATTTCGCCCAACGCTTGCGTGGTGGTGGGCAACAAGCCCGAGTTTTTAAGCGTGCACCAACTCTTGGGGATTTCTACTGAGAATACCAAAAACCTCTTAAAGAAAGAGTTGGAAATAAAACTTGCAGAGCTGGAAGAAAAATGGCATTACACTTCACTGGAAAAAATATTCTTCGAAGAAAAAATATATAAAGAATTAGAAGAAAAACATAAAACCTGGGAAGATGTGATAGCCGCTATTGACAAGGCTTTCAAGCCCTATCTGAAAAAGCTGAAGCGGGCCGTTACCAGAGAGGATATTTTAAAATTGACGGAAAAACCGGTAAGAAGAATTTATCGTTTAGATATTCAGGATTTGATCAATCAAATAAAAGGTGTGGAAGAAGAGATGGAAAATACAAAGCACCATCTTGAATATTTAAATGATTATACCATTGCTTATTTCGAAAATTTATTAAAGAAATATTCCAAAGGCAGAGAACGTAAAACAGATATTCGGGCTTTCGATACCATTCAGGCAAAAGATGTGGTGATAGCCAATACAAAGCTGTATATTAATTATAGCGAAGGTTTTATAGGTACAAGCCTCAAAAAAGATGAGTTCCTTTGTGAATGTTCAAATTTAGACGACATTATCGCTTTCTCTAAATCGGGCAAAATGAAAGTAGTGAAAGTAGCCGATAAAGTATTCGTTGGAAAAGATATTATACACGCGGCCGTTTTTCAAAAGAATGACGATCGCACTACATACAATATGATTTATGTAGATAGCAAAACAGGCGTATCTTATGCCAAGCGTTTTAATGTAACCGGTGTAACGCGCGATAAAGAATACGAACTGGCGGCAGGAAACGATAAGGATAAAGTACATTATTTTTCTGCCAACGCCAACGGCGAGGCCGAAATAGTAAAAATAACTTTAAGTCCTACCAGCAAAGCGCGTAATAAAGAACTAGAATACGACTTTGCTTTAATAGATATAAAAGGGCGGGGCAGCAAAGGCAATCAGGTAGTAAAATATCCTGTTCGTACAGTTAAGCTAAAAGAAAAAGGAAAGTCAACACTGGAAGGACGCAAGCTCTGGTTCGACGATAAGTTTGGCAGGTTAAATACAGACGAAAAAGGCCAGTACTTGGGCAGTTTCGAAAACGAAAACATCCTGGTAATATATAACGATGGGAGCTACGAAATTACCGACACGGAACTCACGCAGCGTTTTGATATAGATAAAATACTGCTCATAGAGCAGTTTGACCCGGAAAAGGTAATATCAGCCGTATATCTTGACAATGAAAAACAGCAATTCAATGTGAAGCGTTTTAAAATAGAAACCACTTCCATGCACAATAAATTTTCATTTATAAAAGACGGAGAAGGCAACTATCTTGAAACGGTTACCACAGACGAAGCGCCCATACTTCATGTGCAAACAGGAAGAGGCTCTAACATAAAAAGCGTGAAATTTAAAATCGCTAACCTGGTAGAGATAATGGGTTGGAAAGCGATTGGTACCAAGCTAATGACTTACAGCAAAGCCATAGAAATGGAATGGATGCAAAAGCCTAAAGACGATCAGCCTACTTTATTTGACTAAATAATTTTTTTAAGCGTTATGATGACTTTAGATGAATATACTATTCAACAATTAAGAAAAGTGCCGCATGCTACCGGCGAGCTTTCAGGATTGATACGCTGCATAGGTTTAGCGGCAAAAATGGTAAACGCATCTGTAAGAAAATCGGGATTGCTCAATATCAATTCAGCGCAGGGCTATGTAAACTCCTTTGGCGAGCAGGTACAAAAGCTGGATGTGATAGCAGATACTATTTTTATCAACGCTTTAAAAACAGGTGTCTTTTGTGCCGGTATCGCCTCCGAAGAAAATGATGAGATCATTATTTTTGACGATGCTAAAAGCAACCAGTCAAAATATGTGGTAATGTTTGATCCTCTGGATGGATCGGGCAATATAGATGTCACCATCGGTACTATTTTCAGCGTGTATAAACGGGTTTCTGAATTAGGTAAACCCTGCACAAAAAAAGACTTTCTGCAAAAAGGAAGCGAGCAGGTTGCCGCAGGCTATATTATTTACGGCGCGTACACTATGCTTATTTATGCTACCCGAAAAGGAGTACAGGGCTTTACATTAAATACCGATATCGGGGAGTTTTACTTAAGTCATAAAAATATCAGGATACCTAAAAAAGGTAAAAACTTTTCATTCGATTTTAAATATTATCATTCTTTGCCTGAGAAAATAAAAAGCTATGTTGACGCGGGCCTCGAGCAGTCGAAAGACGGCGTCAGCAGCGATTATTCCTTTAGGTATGCAGGCTGTATGGTAGCCGATATTCATCGCAATTTATTAAAGGGTGGCGTATTTCTATATCCTGAAGTAAAGAATAAACCCAATGGAAAATTAAGATTGATGTACGAATGCAATCCTATGGCATTCATCACAGAAATAGCCGGTGGATTGGCAACTGACGGAGAATGCAGCGTATTAGATATTCAGCCGAAAACCATACATCAAACCATCCCGTTTTTTGTAGGGTCTAGAGATATGATGATTTAGCCAAACCGTTTGTGGTATATTATTTGCAACACAACAAGAAAAAAACTATATGAACAAGCCTTTTTTATTATTAATGGCAACGGTCATTATCGTTTCAGTAGCCGCCTGTGTACCCAAAAGACATTTGATTGAAGCCGAGCGGCAAATTGCCTATCTCAGAGCTGACAGCTCAAGGCTTACAAATGAAAGAGACGATTTGCGCAGGCAAATAGATGATCTTGAAAACAGGATACGTTCGCTAAGCGTTACTAATGCCGATAAAGCTTCTGAGCTGGAAACCACGCAAAAGATGTTGTTGGCTCAGCAGCAAAGATTACAACAGTTGAATAATTTACTGGAAGCGCAGAAAGCGAAATCTGAAGAAATAAGAAAGAAAATGACCGATGCGTTGTCCGGCTTCAACTCCGATGAATTAACGGTTACACAGAAAAACGGTAAAGTATACGTAAGTATGCAGGAAAACCTGCTTTTCCCTTCAGGAA
Organism: Bacteroidota bacterium; assembly: GCA_023386235.1. GTDB lineage: Bacteria > Bacteroidota > Bacteroidia > Chitinophagales > Chitinophagaceae > Haoranjiania. The sequence goes on from JAEWKC010000001.1 coordinate 65,882, forward strand.
GTGCCGTATTAAATCAAAAGGGTACAGATGCATTGGAAAAGCTGGCTCATGTACTAAATGCCAACAAAGATATTTCTATCAATGTTGAAGGGCATACCGATTCTATTCCTATCAGAATTCGTTACAAAGACAATTGGGAATTAAGCACGGAACGTGCGCTGTCAATTGTAAGAGTACTAACGCAAAAGTATAACGTAGATCCCAAAAGTGTAGTAGCATCCGGCCATAGCGAGTACGATCCTGTAAGCACTAACTCTACAGATGAAGGCAGAGCACAGAACAGGAGAACTGAAATCATATTATCGCCCAATCTTGATGAATTGTACAGACTGCTTGAGCAATAGCAATTGTATATATTTCTAATAAAGAGTTACATTTGTAGCTCTTTATTTTTTATTTGAATTTCGTATGCAGTATCCCTATTTTTACGAAGAAAATATTTTAGCAGAAGATAAAACGTTTGTTTTATCGGAAGAAACCAGCAGGCATTGTGTGCAGGTTTTGCGTATGCGTTCCGGTAGCAGACTGCATTTGGTAAACGGGCGTGGATTATTGGTTACAGCCTCAATAGCGATAGCCGATAAAAAAAATACGCTGATCAATATAGAGTCGCATACAGCACATGTAGCTCCGCCAAATAAAATCCATATCGCTATTTCGCTTTTAAAAAATATCGGGCGGTTTGAATGGTTTTTAGAAAAAGCTATAGAGATGGGTGTCCAAACTATCACACCACTTATTTGTGAGCGTACGGAAAAAATACAATTTAGAAAAGACAGGATGAAACAGATTGTAATATCGGCTATGTTACAAAGCCGACAGACTTATTTGTCTGTATTAAACGACCCCGCTGATTATAACCATGTAGTAGAAAAAATAAACGAGCCGAAAAAATTTATTGCCCATTGCGAAAAAACGGCAAAGAAATTGTTATTTGATTATAGCCCTGTAAAAGACAACGCTGTTATCTTAATTGGCCCTGAAGGTGACTTTACAAACACTGAAATCGAAAAAGCATTTGCTGCCGGGTTTCTGCCGGTTTCGTTAGGCGCTACCAGATTAAGGACTGAGACGGCCGGCGTTTACAGCGCGGTATTATTGTGTATATAATTTTGAATAGTAAACATGAACATGAAAAAAAATTTTGTATTAGGTATCGTATTGCTTTTTATAGCACCCGTATTTTTTGTTTCCTGTAAAAATAAAGACAGAAAACTTACTCCTGAAGAAATCATTGCCAGCATTAAAGACCAACTGAAAGGCGCCGATACAATTCCTATTGATCGTTCTATTGATTCGCTCACAGCCTTTAATACTATATTTTTAGATAGTAATGATGTAAAACAATTTATGCTCGATAACGCTGAGTTTGAACCATATGTAGCAGAAATGATAGGTTTTTATAAGACCAGAAACTTTCAATATGCCTGGTTCGATAGTACCGGAATGATAGAGCAGGCAAGTAATTTTATCAATGTTTTGAATAATAATGCCGGATTAAATCATGACAGTACTTTATTGGATAAAAAATTATACACTCTTTACGAAAGGCTTACAAACATTGATGTAGATAGTACCAAAAAGTCGCAAAAAGATGTGCTGGAAGCAGAGATCAGGCTTACAGGACAATTCTTTAAATATGCCAGTAGTGTATACGAAGGCAAAAACCTTGATGTGGTGAAGCTGGGCTGGTTTATTCCCAGAAAAAAGATAGACATGAATGTTTTGTTTGACTCTACCGTAAAAGCGAGAAAGTTAAATGACGAAAAACTGTTCATGAATCCGATCTACAGCAGTTTGCAAAAGCAGTTTATTCAATATTCTAAATTGAAAGAAGAGCCTTGGGATACGGTAAAATTAATCGGTAAAAAGCTTGCTGCGACAGACTCTGCCGGCGTTTTGATCATTAAACAGCGTTTGGCCAAATTTGGAGATTTACCTGAAAATGCCGTGAACAATGTATATGATTCAGCGTTTACAGACGCGGTAAAATCTTATCAGTATCGCTATGGGCTAAACCAGACAGGCGTGCCTGATAAAGCTTTCATACAATCTTTTAATACACCTTTAGATACATTGCTTAAGCGTTTGGCTATCAATCTTGAAAGGGCCAAATGGATGCCTGCAGAAATGCCTTCTACCTATGCCTGGGTCAATATCCCAGAGTACAAACTTCAGGTTTTTGAAAATAATAATAAAGCATTCGACATGAATGTGGTGGTTGGTTCGCAGGCTAATAATACCGTTATTTTTACCGATATTATGGAGTATGTGGTTTTTGCACCGTACTGGGGCATACCCAGAAGTATTGTAAAAAAAGAAATCATGCCGGCTATGCGCAGAAGCGGAAGCTACCTGGCTAGAAACGATATGGAAATTACAGGCTATAGCGGCGGCATACCCAACATCCGTCAGAAGCCGGGACCCAAGAATAGCCTCGGTTTGGTGAAGTTTTTATTTCCTAATGCCTACGATATCTATTTTCATGATACGCCAAGTAAATGGGCATTTGACAAAAACAACAGAAGCTTAAGTCATGGATGCATCAGGTTGCAGGATCCGGCTAAATTTGCACAATGGGTATTACGCTATAACGCTGAAAAATACAATCCGCAGTACATTGATTCTATGATGCATAAAAACACGAAAGAAACTTATATAAAAATTAAGCAGGAAAACCAGGTGCCTGTATATCTGGTATATTTTACATCATGGATAGATGAAAGCGGAAAGCTCATGTTTAGAAATGATATTTATAAGCACGATGCGGAAATGGCTAAGAAGCTTTTTATCTAACAGTGAAGTGCATATTGCTTTATGGCTAATATAAAGCAATATGGTTCTTTCTATTACTTATTTATCGCCGCAAGGCGATTTTTTGATTTAAACAACCTATTCGATTAACTTTGCAGCGCGAATGAGGAAAGAAGATAAGAATAATAAATTCAACATATCGGTTTTTAAGCGCATATTCAGTTATGTGCGGCCCTATAAAGTACACTTTGCCGTAAGTGTTATTCTTTCTATTGTACTTGCCTTCTTTGCACCTGTAAGACCCTTGCTCATTCAACATACTATTGATAAAGCTACCGGTAAAAATGTTGACCTGCCTTTTTTTGTAGAAGTATTTTTTACGAATGATCAAATCAACGACGTCACTAAATTTATAGTGGCTATTACCGTTTTTCAATTGGCGTTCTTATTACTCGAATCTTTTCTGCGATTTATTTTTTCGTTTATTACTTCCTGGATGGGACAAACAGTGGTAAGAGATTTACGTAAGCAGATATTTGATAAAATAATGAACTTCAATCTGCGCCAGTTCGATCGAACGCCCATTGGCACACTTACCACCCGAACCGTTAACGATATAGAAAGCGTAAACAATATTTTTTCTGACGGGTTTATACCTATCATTGCAGATTTACTTTCTATCGTCATTACGCTGGCTACCATGTTCTACATCGACTGGAGATTAACGTTGATAAGCCTTTTGCCATTTCCTCTGCTTATACTGGCTACTTATTATTTTAAAGAAAGTGTAAATAAGAGCTTTATAATGGTGCGCAACGCGGTATCTGCACTTAATGCTTTTGTGCAGGAGCACATTGCGGGCATGTTCGTAGTGCAGGCATTCGCTTCGGAGGACAAGGAAGCCGAAAAATTCAGAGATATCAACAAAGTTCACCGCAATGCGAATATCCGTTCCAACCTCGCGTATTCCATATTTTTTCCTGTGGTAGAAATCATATTGGCGGTAAGCATTGGTATTGTAATCTGGTATGTAGCAGGCAATCAGCTCGACGCGGGCCTGCTGGTATCCTATATCATGTACATCAATCTTATTTTCCGGCCCTTACGCGTTATTGCAGATAAGTTCAATACCATTCAAATGGGCATGATTGCCGCCGAAAGAGTATTTAAAGTAATGGATAATGATGATGCTTTGCCTGCCGCTAAAGAAAATGCATTCGCGCCTGATAAGGTAAAAGGTAAAGTGGATTTTAACCATGTTACTTTTGCTTACGTAGATGATTTGTATGTATTGAAGGATGTGGATTTTCATATTGCTCCCGGCGAAGTAGTAGCGCTGGTAGGACATACGGGAAGTGGCAAAAGTTCTATCATTAGTTTGCTCAACAGGCTTTACGAAGTGGAGCATGGAGAAATTTTGGTAGACGATGTAAATATAAAAGAGTACAACGTAAAAAATCTCAGGAAAAACATTGGTGTTGTTTTGCAGGATGTTTTTTTATTCTCCGGGTCTATAAAAGAAAATATTACCCTGCGCAATCCTAAAATATCTTTAGAGCAGGTGCAGGAAGTAGCTAAAATGATCGGGGTGCACGATTTTATTATGCAGTTGCCCAATGGCTACGATTTTAATGTAAGAGAAAGAGGCAATACCCTAAGCATGGGCCAGCGTCAGTTAATTTCTTTTATTAGGGCGCTGCTTTTTAATCCGTCTATTTTAATTTTAGATGAAGCTACTTCTTCCGTAGACAGCGAAAGCGAAATACTGGTGCAGCAGGCAATTGGCAAGCTTATCACAGGACGAACATCTATCGTAATAGCGCATCGGCTTTCAACTATCAGAAAGGCAGATAAAATAATTGTACTGGATAAGGGCGAAATAAAAGAAACCGGCAGCCACGATGAATTAATAGCGCTCAAAGGTAGATACTATCAACTATATACGATGCAACTGGAAAATAGCAGGCAAAAAATCGATAAGAAAACCTAATAAGATAACATTGACTTCCACAACAGGTTTTTTGTTTCTTCACAGCGAGGCTGCTAACTTTTTCTTATATTTGTTCTATGTCATCACGACCGCTTTTAGAAATTAAAAATCTGAATGTTTCTTTTAAGAATAACCAGGTTTTACACAATGTAAACATAACTATTCCCAAAGGAAAAGTAGTTGCTGTAGTAGGAGAGTCGGGCTCCGGAAAGTCAGTTACCTCTCTTTCATTATTACGATTACTGCCTAAAAGCGCTCAGGTGAATGGGAGCATTGAATTTAGCAGCGAAAACAGCACCATAAATATACTTGGCTTATCCGGCAATGAAATTCGTCAGTTACGCGGCGATAAGATCTCTATGATATTTCAGGAACCGATGACGAGCCTTAATCCTGTTATTACCTGCGGAAAACAAGTAGCGGAAGTGCTGATGCTGCATAGAAACATGAGCAGGCAGGAAGCCAAAAAAGTAGTCATAGAACTATTCAGGCAGGTACATTTGCCTCAGCCCGAAAAGTTGTATAAGCGCTTTCCTCATGAGATAAGCGGCGGACAAAAGCAACGCATTATGATTGCTATGGCCATGAGCTGCCATCCCGATCTGCTGATCTGCGACGAGCCCACTACCGCATTGGATGTAAATGTGCAAAAAGAGATCTTGTCGCTTATCAAAGAGCTGCAGCAAAAAAACGAGATGAGTGTAATTTTTATATCGCACGATCTGAATCTTGTAGCGGAAATAGCAGATTGCATCACCGTTTTATACAAAGGAAATATTGTAGAGCAGGACAGTGTTGAAAATATTTTTACCCGGCCACAACATCCGTATACCAAGGCATTGCTGGCTTGTCATCCTGAATTGTACGATAAAACACAAAAGCTGCCGGTGGTTTCAGATTTTCTTGAAAAAGAAAATGTGATCATTGAGCAGATCCCGCCATTTAAAGTGTATGATGAAGTAATATTATCCATACAGGATGTAAGTGTGAGCTATCCCGTAAAGAAAAACATGCTGGGAAAAATTACGCAATACAATCACGCCGTTAAGCACGTTTCTTTTGATGTGTACAAAGGTGAAACCGTAGGATTGGTGGGCGGTTCAGGTTGCGGAAAAACTACTTTGGGAAGAGCCGTTATAGGCTTGGTAAAAACCGACAATGGAAAAATATTTTTTAAAGGAAAAGACCTGTCCGTAATGCCTGCAACAGATAAGAAAGCATTATCTAAAGATATTCAATTTATTTTTCAGGATCCTTATTCATCCTTAAACCCCCAGGTTAAAATAGGCGACGCCATAGCAGAGCCGTTATTGCTGCATAAGCTGTATAGCAAAGATGCCGTAAAAAGTATTGTAAAAGAATGGTTGGAAAAAGTAGGATTATCAGCTGATTTTTATAATCGTTATCCCCACGAGTTTAGTGGCGGACAAAGACAGCGCATAGTTATAGCGAGAGCGCTGGCATTGAATCCGTCTTTTGTAATTTGCGATGAAAGTGTATCGGCATTAGATGTAAGCGTGCAGGCGCAAGTACTCAACTTATTAAACGATTTAAAAAGAGAGATAGGATTTTCATCCATCTTTATTTCTCATGATTTATCTGTGGTAAAGTATGTATCAGACAGAATTGTAGTAATGAATAAAGGAGTGATAGAAGAAACAGGCAAAACTGAAGAGGTATATTATAATCCAAAGAGTAAATATACTAAATTACTGCTCTCAGCTTTGCCTAAAAAAGAATTCTAACGCTTATTTTTTCAAGATGTAATTTTCGGCCAATTCTCCTTCAACCCTGTTGCCTTCGGCATCCAGCGTATACAGCATATTCTCGCCCACAAAATATTGATTGCTGCCATCTGTAATATTGTTTAACGTTATTTTTTGTCCGTCAGTGCTCCAGGTAAATGTTCCTTCTTCTTTATCAGGATTCATATCAGAAGCTTTTTCTCCTTGATATTTTGTTTCTCTTACATAGGTGTCATCATCATTTAAAGTAAGAGTAACTTCTATTCCGGAACAATCTGCACAAGGCAATACGCCTTTATATGTACCTTGCCAATCTACAGCATTACGACTGTTGTGCGCCGGATCTGCAACGGTTGTGTTATCTGCAACAGTTACTGAATCACTTGTATGCGCGTCGTTGCCACTATTGCAGGCTGTAAGTAAAAGCCCTGCGCTTAAAAGAGTTAAAAAGATTTTTTTCATTTTTTTCATTTTTATAATTGAACTTACAATTTGCAAAAGATATACCACACTTGCAAATGATCAGGTGAAAAAGTCTCGATGATGATTGAGTTGCTCTTTTGCAAAAAAAAAATTACCTTTGCGCTCCTAAATGATGCCGTAACATCATTCCGTCGCCCCGTAAGGCGTCGACTGACTGACTGTGAGGCTATTATATTACCAATAAATAATAGACCTAAAAAATGAAATTAACTCAATTTCGATTTGATCTCCCTTTAAATCTGATAGCGCAGAATCCTACAAAAAAACGTGAAGACAGTCGCCTTTTAGTAGTTGACCGTAAAACCGGAAATATGGAAGACCGCCATTTCAGAGATATCATTGATTATTTTGATGATAAGGATGTTTTTGTAGTAAACAATACCAAAGTATTTCCTGCCCGCATGTATGGACGAAAAGAAAAAACCGGCGCCAAAATCGAGGTTTTTTTACTTCGTGAACTTAATAAACAAAACAGGCTTTGGGATGTAATTGTTGACCCTGCAAGGAAAATACGTGTTGGAAATAAATTATACTTCGGAGAGAATGATGAATTGGTAGCCGAAGTGATAGATAACACTACTTCGCGTGGTCGTACTATTCGTTTTCTCTGGGAAGATACCGAAGAATCGTTTAGAAAAATGCTGGATTTTATGGGCGAAACCCCATTGCCAAAATACATTAAACGCAAACCCGACGAAGAAGATAAAGAACGCTACCAAACTGTATACGCAAAGTATGAAGGCGCTGTTGCAGCCCCTACAGCAGGTTTACACTTTAGCCGTGAACTCATCAAACGTTGTGAAATAGTAGGCATACGCTTTGCAGAGTTAACACTGCATACAAGCTTAGGTACATTCAGGCCTATTGAAGTGGAAGATTTAAGTAAGCATAAAATGGATGCCGAATATTACAACATCACACAGGAATGCTGCGATATTGTGAACAAGGCTAAAAAAACAGGACACAGGATTTGCTCTATCGGTACTACTACCATGCGCGCCATGGAAAGCAGCTATACCGCTACCAAACAGCTAAAGCCGGGCGAGGGATGGACAAATGTTTTCATTCATCCGCCACACGAATTCAGTATTGCAGATAGTATGGTTACCAACTTTCATTTGCCTAAAACAAGTCTTATGATCATGGCAAGCGCTTTCGCGGGGTATGAGCTGGCTATGGAAGCATATAAAAAAGCCATTAAAGATAAATATCGATTCTTTACATATGGCGATGCAATGTTGATACTTTAATTTATTTATATTTTTCTATAAAAGGTTGGTGATAGGCCAACCTTTTGTATTTTTAATTTATGAACATTGTTGCCGATTATAAAAAGCAGGTTGTTTATTTAATACTCCTTACATTTATCGCAAGGTGTGTGGTAGGATCTATGGTAGAGCTGGGTAATGATGAAGTATATTATTATACCTATGCTTTGCAACCCGATTGGAACCACTTTGACCATCCACCAATGGTAGGTTGGGTTATACGCTTGTTTACTTTTAATCTTCACTGGTTGTCTGATCTTTCTATGCGGTTAGCCGCTATTGTTTCCTGCGCTATTGCTACCTGGCTTATTTATCTCTGTGGTAAACTTATCCGAAACGAAAGAACCGGCTGGCTTGCCGCTTTATTTTACAATTTATCTGTTTATTCAGGAATTATTTCCGGACTCTTTATTTTGCCCGATTCGCCGCAAATGGTATTCTGGCTGGCTTCCATGTATGTGATATTACAATTGATAGTGCAACCCGAAACAAAATCAAATAATCGAAAATTACTTTTATTAGGCTTATTAATAGGATTGACAGTAATGAGTAAAGTGCATGGCATATTTTTATGGCTGGGTTTTGGCGGATACATTTTATTTCATAAAAGAAGTTGGCTGAAAAATCCTTTTTTATACCTGTCCGTTTTAATTACCGCTATCATTATCTCGCCTATACTTTTCTGGAATATTCAACATGATTTTATTACGTTTAAATTTCACGGAGAAAGGGTAGAGGTAAAAAAGTTTGCTATTGATATCAACTCTTTTCTACAAACTTTCATCGGGCAGATTTTGTATAACAATCCGTTGATTATTGTATTGTATATACTCGCCTTTATACAACTAAAAAAAAGTGCTATGCCTAAAAATATAAGAAATATATTTTTATGGCTGTCTTTACCTATTATTTTTCTTACTACTGCAATTTCATTATTCAGGAATACGTTGCCACACTGGAGTGGCCCTGGCTTTACGGCGTTAATGCTGCTTACGGCGTGGATAGTAGATGAATCAAATGTTTCAGGTAAAAATATTTTTTCCGTTCTTACTAAAATCAGTGCCGGGGTTATTATTACCGCTTTGATAGCCGGCGTTATTGTTATTAATTTTTATCCCGGAACATTCAATCCCGGTAAAGATATTAAAGATCATGGCAGACATGATTTTACACTTGATATGTATGGATGGAAACAATTTGGAAAAGAATTTTTACAAAAGAGGGCAGAAGATATACGCCAGGGAAAAATGCCTGCTGATGCGCCTTTGGTAGTAGAAAATTGGTTTCCGGCTGCCCATCTGCTTTTTTATGCAACAAAAAACAGCATGGATATGAAAGCTATTGGTGATATAAACCGATTGCATAAATTTGCATGGCTCAATACACAGCAGCAGAATATACCGCAAGGTATCGACGCATACTACATTGCAGTCTCTAATTTTTTTATAGATCCGTATAAGTTGTATGCAGATTTATTTACCGATATACAGTTATCCAACACACTAGTGCAGAATAGAAACGGCGCAGCTTCCAGGTATTTCTTTATTTATCACCTGAAAAATGCAAAATCAAATATAGTGTTGCCGCGTCCACAGCAGATAAATAATCAAAAATGAGCAATTAAGTTTACTTTTGTGAGGCTAAAAAATCTATGGAGCTATTTTTTAAATTTATAAAATTTGCAGTTGTCGGTTTTTCCGGGATGGTCATTGACTTTGCTGTTACATGGTTATTTAAAGAACGACTGAAAGCAAATAAATACATAGCCAATAGCGTAGGCTTTATAGCAGCAGCCACCAACAATTATATTCTTAACCGTGTATGGACTTTCAAAAGTCATGATGAAAATATTCCAAGAGAATTTTTTTCTTTCTTTACGGTATCTGTCGTTGGTTTGATGATAAATAACTTGATTATTTATTTGCTGACAGACAAGTTGAATGTAAAATTTTATTTTGCCAAACTAATAGCAATCGGAGTGACGGTTATATGGAACTTTTTCGCTAATTATTTAGTTACATTCAGGATCAGCTAAAACTATCGGTATCGGATAATCACTTTTTCCATTTGCAGATATACTTCTTCTTTTAATTTTTTGATGTCGGAAGATGTATACCCGGTCACATCTACTTCCTGTAGAAAAATGCTTCTGTTTTTACCAGGAGTCATTTTAAATATACTGCTCCAGTGCATTCTCTTGACCGTGTCGGGAAAAATAACAGGTTTTATATTGGTCTGTGTTTCTATGGCAATCCTGAAAGCGCCGTCGTAGAAAGGTTTCAACGGGTTGTCAGATTCATTGAAAGTTCCTTCCGGGAAAATGAAAATAGACTTCCCCGAAGCAATTACTTTTTTCAATTCCATTACGCTTTGTGCTCTTTTCTCCGCGCTTTGCCTGTCTACCAAAACAGCAGCCATTGAATATATGAATCCAAATATCGGCACCTTTGCCAATTCAGATTTTCCTAATATTCTCATCTTTTGTTGCACGGTAAGTAAAAGTGTTGGTATATCCTGGTAAGAGTGATGATTGGCAACAAAAATGTATTGCCTGGAATTGTCGTGTGCTGCGTCAAATATATTCTTGTGGCGGATGCCGATGAGAAAATACCAAGTGGCCGCCCATATTCTGCAAATAGCATACACCATATCTCCTCCTTTATCTTTGCCAAAAACAGAAGCAAACAATACAAAAATCACCGCTATGAACATGAGTATTACAAAGGTGATGATGGCGTAAATACTGTAAATGTATCGGGCTAATTTATTCATTTAATAAAGGTTAGAATCATTCAATTCTTTACTAATTATAAGATTATTATTTTACAGCAAATATACACTACCTGAGATAAGAATATAATTATTTGGTTATGAAATAGTATTGTAGTATATTTGCATCCCGGTTACGGGAAAGTGATAGAAATTCTTAACTTATTATATCGCGAGGTAGAGCAGCGGTAGCTCGTCGGGCTCATAACCCGAAGGTCGGTGGTTCGATCCCATCCCTCGCAACAGCAAAAAGCAACTGATAACAGTTGCTTTTTTTTATTTCAGCTTCTATTTAAAATTCGTTATCATCTGCACTGGGGCCGTAGCTGCCGGGAAGTGGAATATCCAACAAGCGATAATATACGCCTAACTGAGCGCGATGATGTGTAATTTGGTTAAGTGCATGCCTGATGGCGCCTTGTTTTGTCCAAGAAGCTAATATGTTGCCGTCATTCGCTAATGACCATTTCTTTTCTAAATCGTTTTCATCCATTGTTTCCAGGGCTTCTTTGCCATCGGTATATGCTTTCTCCAGTAGTTGAAGGAGGTCCTCTTTAGTTTCAGGTTTTGCAGGATTGTGGTCGCCTGTAGCAAGGTCAAGCACTTCAGTATTTGCCATAACCTGTGGCCAGCTGAATACTTCTATTATGTGGGATGCCAGATGTAGTAAGCCCGTGCTTTTTTCGTGTGGCTTGTAATCATTTTTTCCTTCGGGAAATCTTTCAATAAACTTTTTAGTAACTTGATATTCATAATCAAGTTCCTCTTCAAATAAGTTCAGGATGTTCATAATAGTTTCAGTTTTGAGTGATAAATAAATTTATTCAGTATTAAAATTATTCATAAATTCTGAACAATCTCACTGAGACACTATTATTTTTATCTTAATAATTTACGCGATGTAATGATTGAAAAAGTATGCTATGTTAATAGAAAAATTTTTAAAATCTTTTATACTGAATTCTTGTTGCATTAAGAACAGCCAGCAGGGCTACGCCAACATCGGCAAATACAGCCGCCCACATAGAGGCATATCCAAACGCGCTCAGTACCATCACTATTATTTTAATACCCAGCGCCATAGTGATATTCTGCCAGATTATATTTTTAGTGACCTTTCCTATTTTTATAGCTTTTGGTATTTTTGAAGGCTTATCATCCTGAATGATTACATCCGCTGTTTCAATTGCCGCATCGCTCCCAAGTCCTCCCATGGCAATGCCTACATCACTTAAAGCGATAACGGGCGCGTCATTAACTCCATCGCCCACAAAAACCAAGGTATTATTTTCTTGTTTTATTTCTCTTACTTTATCCATTTTATCTTCAGGCAGGAGCTCGCTGTAGGCATTGCTGATCTGCAGCTCTTTAGCTACGTAATCTACAACTTCTTTCCTGTCACCGCTAAGCATGGTAGTTGCTACTTTCATTAAAGAAAGCTCTTGTATGGTACGTTTCGCGTCTTCTTTTATCTTATCGGAAATAGTAATGTAACCCCTATATTGTTTATCGTAACCAATAGCCACTATGGTAAAAGGTACAGAAGAAATATCATCGTTATGCGCTACATTGAATTTATCAAGCAATTTAAAATTACCAGCGAGGAGTTCCTTGCCGTCTATAAATGCACGTAATCCATAACCGGGTATTTCTTCTAAATTCTCTACTTGTATCTTCGTGGAAACATCGCCAACATATTGATGAATAGCCGATGCAATAGGATGCGTGCTTTTGCTTTCCAACGCATTGATCATTTCCAGCAAATGATCTGTATCCTGAAAGTTTTTTAACCGCACTTCGTTTACTTCAAAAACTCCTTGTGTTAACGTGCCGGTTTTGTCCAGTACCACATTATTGGTTTTTCCCAGCAAATCAAGGTAATTACTGCCTTTTACAAGAATACCATTTTTACTGGCGGCACCAATTCCGCCAAAATAGCCAAGTGGCACACTGATTACCAGCGCGCAAGGACAGGATACTACAAGAAACACAAGACCCTTGTACAGATGTTCGTTAAAAATGTAATTTTCCGTAAAAAAGTAGGGTAGTAAAATAATAAGCGCTGCCAGCGCTACTACTATAGGCGTGTATACTCTGGCAAATTTTCTTATAAAAAGTTCTGTAGGTGCTTTGTGCGCGGTAGCTTCCTGTGCCAGTTGCAGCATTTTAGATAGTTTGCTGTCCTGGTGGCGAGCAGTAACTTCCACAAGAGCTACGTTTGTTTGATTGATCATTCCAGCAAGCACATTATCGCCTTTTCGCTTTGTATCCGGAACGCTCTCACCTGTTAAAGCAGCTGTATTAAAAGACGAGCTTTCATTAAGCAATATTCCATCCAGTGCCAGCTTTTCTCCGGGTTTTAATTGTACAATACTTCCTATGGCAACCTCCGATGCCTTCACTGTTTGAGGCATGTTGTCAATGAGTATGGTAGCTTTGTCAGGACGTTGGTCAAGCAGTTTTTGAATATTCCTTTTTGAGCGTTTTACGGCTATTCCCTGCAAAGTTTCACCCACTGTATAAAATAACATCACTGCCACGGCCTCAGGATATTCGCCAATATAAAAAGCACCTAGCGTTGCTAAAAACATAAGCGTGAATTCAGAAAAAATATCCCTGTTGCGGAAAGCCCGCAACATATCTTTTATCACAGGAACCGCCACCGGAAGATAGGTGGCTATATACCACAGAACTCTTACTGTTCCTATGTTCCAGCTGTTTGTAGTATCCAGAATGAGAGCAACTGCGAGAAGTGTAAAAGAAAGGATAGCAGGAAAGAACAGCTGAAAAATACTGTTTTCTTTCTTCACAGACGGATGTTGATGAGCATGTTCTGAGGCAACGCTATGCGCTTCATTATTTTTTAGAATATTTTGTTCTCGAGAAATATTTTGAGTGTCGCAGCAGCAGACGTTTTCTGAAATTTTATTTGTATTAATTACCTTCATATTACTATTTCTTAAAAAGGCAAAAATAAGCTATTCATTTCGCATGTTGATCACGAAATGTGCGTTCACAAACAGCAATGCTACGTTTCTCAATGGAGACGGAGAGCAATTTAACTTTTTATTTTTTGTCATAACTAAAAAATAAATAATAATGTATGATTTATTATAATTTATAATATGAAGTAATGAAAACTTAATCTACCCATCTTTAATCTTCTGCTAAATGTTTTTATATATTTGCACGTATATAACCAACTAAAACTACATTGAAAGTAAATCTTATTAAACGCTCAAAGGTAGTCAAAGCTAAAGATAACGCTGCTCTTGTTACTTGGTTGCGCAAGCACGATAGTGAAAAACTAGAAACGAATGCAGATTTTATGAATGCTTATTCCAAAAGAAAGGAATTGTATGATAATATATCTTTACGCTGCAGCGATGAAGACGTTTTTGTGGAAGATCTGTTGAAGAATGGATACATAAAAATAATAAAATAAATTCTGTTGTTTTCTTCTTATTTTCGCCAATAAGCACAATCTGCTACACTTTTTTTAATGAAAATCAATATAAAAAATATGGTGTGTAGCCGTTGTATTACGGCCGTGCAACAGGTATTTGAGCGCAATGGCGTTATACCGGAAGATATAGCATTAGGTGAAATAATCACTTCCGGAGACATAACAAAAAAGCAGCTAAGTGCTATTAGCCATGAACTAAGCGCAATTGGATTTGAAATATTAGACGACAGGCAATCTCGCATGATTGAAAAAATAAAGATCTTACTGATTGAAAAAGTGCAGTCAGAAAATATTCAAGAACACTTCAGTCTGTCAGAATTTTTGACCGCCTCTTTCCATAAAGATTACAGTACACTTTCCAGGACATTTTCTGATGTGGAAGGTATAACCATTGAACAATTTTTCATTCTCCAAAAAATAGAAAAGGTAAAAGAACTTCTTGCATACAATGAGCTTACCTTGTCTGAAATAGCATGGAAACTGGGTTACAGCAGTGTTCAGCATCTTTCTACGCAGTTTAAAAAAGTAACCGGTCTTACTCCTACGCATATAAAAAAACATTCTGATAAACAAAGAAAGTCTCTTGATAACGTCAAATAGGTATGGCAATGATGACATTCCGTGCTTCACTCGTGCCTCGTTCGCAGTGACGGGAGGTTTGGCGGTGACGACATTCCTTGAAGTCGTCATTGCGATAAACTGTAGCAAAGTATTATGAAAGAGGCAGTGTTACTAGCAAAATACAATTTTCTCAAAATTGTATAATTGCTTTAAGTTATAAAGTCGGAACTTTGCCGTAGATTTTATTTGAATCGTAATTCAATTTATCAATATAATTTTTTTGATTATGCAACATACTTATAAGGTTGAAGGAATGACGTGCGACGGTTGTCGCAGAAATGTAGAGAATGCATTAAACAGCATTGAAGGTGTACAGGCAGAAGTAAATCTTGATAAAGCAGAAGCATTAGTAAAAATGGAAAAGCATATTCCAACAGAAAAATTACAAGATGCATTATCTGCCAAAGGGCATTACTATATTTCTACAGATACATTCAATGGAAAGAAATATCATGAGCAGCATCACGCGCATCACGATCCAAATACAGAAGCGTTGGAGAAAAAAGTATCAAAAAGCTTCATGGCTGAAAACGCCGGTAAATACTATTGCCCGATGTTTTGCGAAGGCGATAAGGTTTACGAAAGCAATGTAGGCTGCCCGGTGTGCGGAATGGATCTGGTAAAAATTCCCGAGAAAAAAAATGTGCAGCAATATACTTGCCCTATGCATCCCGAGATCGTTCAGGATGAACCGGGAGATTGCCCGATATGCGGAATGGATCTCGTACCTATGGCTTCTGCAACTCAGTCGCACGAAGATGATACAGTCAGAAAACTTAGTCGTAAATTCTGGATAGCAGTGGCTTTCACCGTTCCGGTGTTTATTCTTTCTATGGGCGGTATGTGGATAGACTGGCCATTTTCACATCAGGTGCAAGGAATATTAGAATTAGTGCTCACGCTTCCTGTACTGTTTTATGCAGGCTGGTTTCTTATGGTGCGTGGTTGGCGCTCCTTCAAAACTCGCAATTTAAATATGTTTTCGTTGATCGCATTAGGTGTTGCAGCGGCGTTCTTGTTTAGTTTGGTAGCGTTGTTTTTACCCGATGTGCTTCCTCATGAGATGCGTCATGACGGAAAAGTACCGTTATATTTTGAAGCGGTCTCTGTAATTCTTACGCTTGTTATTTTGGGTCAGTTGATGGAAGCAAAAGCGCATCAAAGAACAGGTAAGGCAATTGAAGAACTTATGAATCTTTCGCCCGATGAAGCCAATCTGGTCGTAAATGGAGAAGAGAAAAAAGTACCGCTGGCTCATGTAAAAATAGGCGATATTTTGCGAGTAAAACCCGGTGAGAAAATTCCGGTAGATGGTAAAATTACGGAAGGGAATTCAAGTGTAGATGAGAGTATGATCACAGGTGAACCTATTCCTGTAGAAAAAGGATCAGAAGATAAAGTCACTTCCGGAACTATTAATGGAAACGGTACTTTTTTGATGACTACGGAGAAAGTAGGAGATGATACATTGCTTTCTAAGATCATTGAAATGGTAAATAATGCAAGTCGTAGTAAAGCACCTATGCAAAAACTGGCCGATAGAATTTCTAAGGTCTTTGTTCCTACGGTTATTGTTATTTCAATACTTACATTTGCCGCATGGGCTATTTTTGGAGGTGACAACCGTTGGATGCTGGCTTTGGCAAACGCTGTGGCTGTGCTGATCGTAGCTTGTCCGTGTGCTTTGGGTTTGGCTACACCAATGAGTTTGATGGTGGGCATAGGAAAAGGGGCTAAGAATGGTATTTTGATCAAAAATGCCGAAGCATTAGAATTAATGGACAAAGTAAATGTGCTGATAACAGATAAAACAGGAACCTTAACCGAAGGTAAACCAAGCCTTGAAGAAATTATTTCTTTGCCTTCAGATCAACCTTCAACAAAAGACGGAGATAGTTTAAATATTCAGAACGAAATGTTGAAACTGGCAGCTTCTCTCAATCAGAGCTCAGAACATCCGCTTTCAAAAGCAGTATTGGATGCATATAATCGTTCCGTCGTGCTGAATGAAGCAAAGCGAAAAGATGCATCTGTATCTGAAAAAGATTCTTCATTCCCATCTTCTCTTAAAAACGATAAACCAGCTCTATACAAAGTTGATCATTTTGAAAATATTACAGGGAAAGGTATCAAAGGAACTATTGACGGAGAAACTATTCTTTTAGGAAACAAAGCGTTAATAGAACAGTTTAATCTTACCATATCCGAAGAAATGAAAAAGAAGGTGACAGACAATCAGCATTCAGCAAGAACGGTCTCTTATCTGGCAAAAGAAGATAGTGTACTAGGCTTTCTCACTTATTCCGACAAAATAAAACCAACCTCCCAAAAAGCTGTACAGTTCTTACAAAAAGAAGGTATTGATGTAATCATGATCACGGGCGATAATGAACACACGGCAAAAGCAGTTGCGAATGAACTGGGCATCAAGAAATATATGGCAGGTGCACTTCCTCAAGAGAAAATGGAAGAGGTGAAGAAACTACAAGATGAAGGTAAAATTGTTGCCATGACAGGCGACGGAATCAATGATGCGCCGGCTTTAGCACAATCTAATGTTGGCATAGCCATGGGAACCGGAAGCGATGTGGCAATTGAAAGTGCCGAACTTACTTTATTGAAAGGTGATATTTTGGGTGTAGCAAAATCGAAAAAACTGAGTGAAAAGCTGCTTAAGAATATCAAGCAAAATTTATTCTTCGCATTTATCTATAACACAATTGGCATACCCATTGCGGCCGGATTGCTATATCCTTTCTTCGGCATTTTATTAAGTCCGATGATCGCTGCTGCTGCCATGAGTTTGAGTTCGGTTTCGGTGATATTAAATTCGTTGAGATTAAATAATGCAGATATTGATATAAAATAAATATGTTGTACTGTAGCGAAACATTTATTCACAACGTATATAGCTATATATTCCGTTAGCACGTTTGTTAATTTAGCATTTTCGATTGTTTGACAAAAAAGGAGCGAAAGAATTTTCTTTCGCTCCTGTATTTTATGTCGTTAATAAAATTACAAATTTAATTGTAATGATTCTCATCTATATAGAAGTAGCCGTCTTTTCTTTTCCAGTACCACAATGAATTGTTTGGGATTTTGTAGAGAAAGTAAACACCTCTGGTGCCTTGTTTTTGCATACTTGCAGGCACGTATATGACTCTGGGTGGAATAATGTTGTATCTGCTTGCTAAATTTTTAGCCTGATTAGGCGTATAAGCTCTTACAGCTAAACTAATAGAGTCGAGATTGTGATTGACATGATTAGGCAATATACTTCTGTCTGCAACAATATTTCCCTTACTGTCTATGACAGCCATTGCTTTTTCTGTAGAAACGGGCGCAACGGCAGAATTTTTATTGATGTTTGCGTTGACGTTTTCATTGCCATCGATATCATTATCAAGAGGCACTACTGCTTTGGTTACATACTGTTTGTCGTCAGCCACACGATCGGGCGCCACCGGCGGGCGGTTGGTGGTTTCTGTAGTTTTAGCCGGAAGATTTCTTCTGCCACATGAAGCAAGAATCAGCAAACACAAAGCAAACAATAATATGGTTCTGTTATTCATTTTTTAAATTTCAATATACAAATTAAGTAAAATCCTTTGGCATTGTATTATTTGTGAAAATAATTTACCAATTCTTTTAAATTATCAACAGGGTAGGATTCTTGTTTTCCCGTTAGTAGATTTTTTATCACTAAGGAATTATTTTGCAGCTCACTTTCACCTATGATAATAACATGAGGAATATTTTTTTTCTCTGCGTATTTAAATTGTTTTTCGAATTTTGCTTTTTCATGATACATTTCGCAAGAAATATTTTCTTTTCTTAATGCCTGCATTAATTTAAAAGCAAATGCACTTTCTTTTTCTCCTAAATTAAAAAACAATACATCAGTAGATTGGCGCAATGCCGGCGGAAACACGTGCAACTCTTCCATTACATCATACATTCTGTCTACGCCAAAGCTAATGCCCACGCCGGGTATATTAGGTACGCCAAACAATCCCGTAAGATCGTCGTATCTGCCCCCGCCGCCGATACTGCCTATTTGTACGTCTTTTGCTTTTATTTCAAATATGGTACCTGTATAATAGTTTAATCCTCTTGCCAAAGTGAAGTCTAACGTAATGTTTGGTACATCTGAGTTGGTAAGTAAATAAGTAAGCTCTGCAATACCTTCTTCTGCTAATGTTATATCAGAAAGCAATACTTTAATGCTGTTTAGTTTCTCCTGATTAGTACCACTTATCTGAAGATATTTTTCAATAATATCTATTTGTTCATTATTCAATCCTCTTGTTGATAATTCTTCTTTCACTTTGCCCAATCCAATTTTATCCAGCTTATCTATGGCAATGGTAATATCTGTAAGCTTATCGGCACCGCCGCATTTTTGTGCCAGTGAAGCTAATATCTTTCTGTTATTTATTTTTATCTCAACAGCAACGTTCAGTTGTTCAAAAACCTGATGATAAATATTGATTAATTCCAGTTCGTTTAAGAGAGATTTACTTCCTACAACATCGCAATCACATTGGTAAAACTCTCTGTAACGCCCACGCTGCGGTCTGTCGGCACGCCATACCGGTTGTATCTGGTAGCGCTTGTAGGGAAATGTTAGTTGTCCGTGGTTCATGGCTACATATCTGGCAAAAGGAATGGTTAAATCATAGCGCAATGCACGTTCCGTAATGTTTTTATCAGGTTTGCCGGATAAAATATTTTCAAGACCCTGTAGTGTTTTTTCTTTTTTATTCGGATTGTCCAACCCGTTGTTCAATATTTTAAATATTAATTTGTCGCCTTCTTCACCGTATTTACCCATCAACGTATCCAAATTTTCCATAGCCGGCGTTTCTAAAGGCTCAAATCCGTACAGTTCAAAAACAGAACGGATGGCTTGAAAAATATAGTTTCTTTTTCTTACTACTTCTGCATTAAAGTCTCTCGTACCTTGTGGTATAGATGGTTTCATTAAATTTTTAGTTATCAGTTTATGTTAATAATGTAGTATCAATTTTCAATGGTCTCAATCTTATCCTCAACCTCTACCCGAGTATTTTTCAATAATTTTATCGGTAGCTATGTCCAATAATTGATATACTTCTTCAAAAGCAGCATCAGTATTGGCATACCAGGGGTCGGGAACGGCCATATTTCTTCCTGGATAGGCTTCATTCATTATTAAATCAATTTCCGATTCATCAAACAATTTCCCGGCTATACGCTTTACATCCTGATAGTTTTCACTATCCATTACATAGATTTTGTCGAAGTAGTCAAAATCTTCTTTTGCAAACTTTCTTCCTTTTTGGTTTGAAATATCAATACCATATTTTTTCGCTATTGTTTGAGATCCACTGTGAGGCGGGTCGCCTATATGCCAGCCACCGGTGCCTGCGCTCTCTACGATCCAGTTTAAACCTAACTGTTCTGCCTTATGCTTAAGAATGCCTTCCGCAAGCGGACTGCGGCAAATATTTCCTAAGCACACCATTAAAATTTTCATGTGTATATTATATTTTTTACGTTTTAGTCACTGCTTATCTCGCCTTGGGCTAAATGAAATTATTTGCAATGAACTACGTTTACTAAGTAATCATCTCCTTGCTATCTCTCGCTTTTAAGCCGCAGATTCATTTCATCCGGCAAATATAATATATATACCGTAAAGCCCGAAGCTATACGCATATGGCATTCAATTCAGATACGTATAGATTAAATTTATTTTAAAATAGACAAATCAAATAGGAGGCAGACTATTTTAGATGTAAATTTGCACTATCCAATTAATCATTAGTAAACATTTAAAAATTAAACATATTATGGCAACAGTAGGAAGGAAGTTTCCCAACATTACAGTAGACGCAATGTCTGAAATGGGAGATAATTTAAGAATCAATGTATTGAAGGAAGCAGTAGATAACAAAAAGAAAGTGTTGCTTTTTTGGTATCCAAAAGATTTTACTTTTGTATGCCCTACGGAACTGCACGCCTTTCAGGAAGCATTAGGTGAATTTGAAAAAAGAAATACCATGGTTATAGGTGCATCATGCGACACGCCTGAAGTACACTTTGCCTGGTTGAATACAGCAAAAGACAACGGCGGTATTGAAGGCGTAACGTATCCTATACTGGCAGATACGCATAGAACATTATCTAACGCTTTAGACATTTTAGACGCTGATTACAACTATAATGAAGAAACGGGAGAAGAAGAATCTACGGGCGGTAATGTTACTTATCGCGCTACATTTCTGATTGATGAAGAAGGAAAAGTATTTCATGAAAGCATTAACGATATGCCTTTAGGAAGAAACGTGCAAGAATATATCAGGTTGATAGATGCCTATGCACATGTACAACAACACGGAGAGGTATGCCCGGCAAACTGGGAAGAAGGAAAAGAAGCCATGACTGCTGACAGAAAAGGCGTAGCGGAATATTTATCAGCACATTAATTCATACACAACAGGTTTGGTGGTGAGAAAAGAGAACTATAACTCTATCCTATACCAAGACTAACTGCCAAATCTGTTTAAATTTTAAAATAAGGAGAATAAGAATATGTTTCAGGAAATTACAAATGACGAATTACAAACTATTGTAAACGATACAGATAAAGTGATGGTGCAATACGGTGCTTCATGGTGTGGCAATTGCAGGATCATGAAACCCAAATTTAAAAAACTGGCTTCAGAAAATGAAAACGTTACATTTATTTATGTAGATGCAGAAAAATTTCCTGAAAGCAGAAAACTGGCCAAAGTAGACAATTTACCAACGTTTGCAGCGTTTAATAAAGGAGAGCTGGTAAATCAGGTACAGACGAATCAGGCTGACTCCCTTAATAAGTTGTTTGAACAATTAAACAGCAATTAAGTCAGCATAAATGACAAGTTGTAAATTTTTTAAAAGTTAAATTTTAGTTATGAAACTACCGATTATAAGACAGCTTTACCAAGGAGCGGATGCACAAAAGATTGAAAATGCGATAGATGTGTTGGAAATATTTTCCGAAGCTCGTGGAGTAACTGAAGAAGAGACAAATTTGGCAGGAGAATTGATAACTAATTTATGTGGAGCATTAGAAGTGCATGCTTTAGTGAGCGAAGGACAGAAAGAATCAGATGCACTCAATGCTTTTGCAAAAAAAGTTATGGGTTCCATTGACCGATAATAGTATAAAAGAGCATACAAACTTTTTTTCATAGGGTTTAAGATAGATAGAAGGACCGCCTCATTCTTGGGGTGGTTTCTATTTTATGCCAATTCTGATTTTTATTCGGTTATAATCACCAATAAAACATTTCAGAATTATCTCAAGTCCTCCCAGTCCTGTCTTTTATAAACGCCCGGAACGGCGTGGTCTCCTTCGGGAAATTGGAAAGAAACATAATTAACGTCCTTTAAATCGGTAAGCAGATAAGTGGCCGCTTTTAAATAAAAATCGGCGCCCGCGGAGCCCATGTGCTGAGAGAGAAATTCACTTTCAGAGATTTTTGTAAAAATAGTATCATAAGAAGTTTTCACAAACTCTAGTGGTACTTCCGGGTAGTTATTATTCAGGAAATTAATAACCGTGGCCGGTTGTAAAGTATCTTTACCAAACGACCGCTGTGTAATAATGTGCATTTCGTTCCTGGCCGAATCGTACTCAAATTTCCAAATATCTTGTACTGCGGCAACACTGTCCTGCGTATCGCTTTGCTGCGCGTCTTCATTGTTACAGGAAATAAAATTGCCGGATAATATCCCGACTACTGCAACAAAAAAATATTTTTTGATAAGATTATTTTTCATAACGAATTAATAGGCTCTTGCAAATAAAACTCTTTCTTTACTTAGATTGCCGGTGAGTATGCATTTGCCTTCTACCTGCAGATTGTTCAGCGGAATACAACGAATAGTGGCTTTGGTCAACTCTTTAATTTTATCTTCAGTTTCTGCCGTGCCATCCCAATGCGCGGAAACAAAACCGCCTTTTTCGTCAAGTAACCGTACAAAGTCATCCCAGTTATCTGCGCTTCTGATATTTTCTTCTCTAAACGCAAGCGCTTTATTATACATTGCCTGTTGTATTTCTTCCAGTAGATTTTCTACGGTAACGCTGATATTTTCTAATGGGAAAGTTGCTTTCTCTTTAGTGTCACGACGTGCAAGTTCTATTGACTTGTTTTCCAGATCTCTTGCTCCTAAGGCTAAACGCACAGGTACGCCTTTCATTTCGTATTCTGCAAATTTCCAGCCCGGACGCAAATTGTCATTGTCATCATATTTTACTCTGATGTTTTTGGCTTTCAGCTCCGCTATTATTTCATTTACCTTAGTATCAATAGCAGCTTTTTGTTCTTCGTTTTTGTAGATAGGCACAATTACTACTTGCAAAGGTGCAACTTTAGGAGGTAAGATCAAGCCATCATCGTCGCTATGCGCCATTACCAACGCGCCTATTAAACGGGTGGAAACGCCCCAGCTGGTAGCCCATACATATTCCAGCTGATTATTTTTATCGCTGAATTTTACATCAAATGCTTTAGCGAAGTTTTGCCCCAGAAAATGCGATGTTCCTGCCTGTAAGGCTTTACCATCCTGCATCAGCGCTTCTATACAATAGGTATCTTCCGCGCCGGCAAATCTTTCGTTAGGTGTTTTTACGCCTTTGATTACGGGCAATGCCATAAAGTTTTCTGCAAAATCGGCATACACATCCAGCATTTTCACGGTTTCTTTCAGTGCTTCTTCCTGGGTAGCGTGGGCGGTGTGGCCCTCCTGCCACAGAAATTCGGCGGTACGCAAAAATAGCCTGGTACGCATTTCCCAACGCACTACGTTTGCCCATTGATTTACAAGAATGGGTAAATCACGATAAGATTGTATCCAGCCTTTGTATGTATTCCAGATAATGGCTTCAGATGTAGGACGTACTACCAGTTCTTCTTCCAGTTTTGCTTCCGGGTCTACAATCAGTTTGCTTTTATTGTTAGGATCTGTCTTTAATCTGTAGTGAGTAACTACGGCGCATTCTTTGGCGAAACCTTCCGCGTTTTTTTCCTCTGCTTCGAAAAGGCTTTTAGGTACAAACAACGGAAAGTAGGCATTAACGTGACCGGTATCTTTAAACATTTTATCTAAGGCATCGCGCATGTTTTCCCACAAGGCATAGCCATAAGGTTTTATGACCATACAGCCTCTTACGGCAGAATAGTCGGCTAAAGCACCTTTAATTATTAAGTCATTATACCATTGTGAATAATCCTGCGCGCGCGATGTAATTTCTTTGCTCATTTTTACGTATATTTGTTATAAGTTAATTAGTTTGCTTGGCTTGATAATTAACATATAATTAAGAATTGAAAATAAATTTATAAAATGTTTTATAGTCTATATTAATGAACGCAAAAGTAATAACTTTGTGAATAAATTAAAATTTTTAATCAGAATCAAATTAACATTAAATTTAAAATTAAAATAAAGATGAAAACCCAATTGCTTACCTTAGGTATCGCTGCACTTCTCTTAGGAGGATGTACTGTTACATATCAGGCGCCCACTCCTGCACAGGATAGATATGTGAGAGCAGATGATCGTTTTTACGACGATGATGAATACAGGCAGGATATGAATGAAGATTATGACGCGGAAGATATGAATGCAGAAGAGCCTACCATTACTTTCAACGATGGCTATTATGATAATAGTTATGTGTATAATCCCTATTTTTACGGATCCAGTTTCTATGCCGGCAACCCATTCTGGGGATTAGGATTATATCCCGGCTGGGGATGGGGTTGGGGAGGTTATTCTCCCTGGAGCGTAGGTATTGGCTATGGCTGGGGCGGATATTATGGATTTGGTAGCCTGTACTATGGCTGGGGCGGCGGATTTGGCTGGCCCGGATATTACGGATACAATCCATGGGGCTACGGCTGGGGTGGCTATCCCTATTATGGCGGTGGCTACTATCGTAGCGGTTACTACCCATACATTGTAGGTAATTCTTATCGTCCTTCACGTGCCAATGGAGTTAGAAGCTATACGCCTTCAAGAAGCTATACACCTAACAGAGATGTGAATGTGAGAAACCTGCGCGGAGAAACAACTAATACAGCGTCAAGAAGCTACACGCCTTCAAGAAGCTATAGCAATAGTTCTGCTAACTCCGGAACGCCATCCAGAAGCTATACACCTTCGAGAACGTATAATTCACCGTCTAATTCAAACAGAACACCTTCCAGAAGTTATACGCCTTCCAGAACATATAGCGCGCCATCTAATACAAACAGTGCACCTTCCAGAAGCTATACACCTTCCAGAAGTTACAGCGCACCTTCCAGTGGTGGATATTCTGGTGGAAGCAGCGGAGGCGGAGCTAGCAGGAGCTATTCTCCAAGAAGATAAAAATTGTAACTAACATATAAAAAAACCTGCCGAAATGTTCGACAGGTTTTTTTATGTATACTGTTATTTTTATTTGACCGCTTCTACTCTATAACCCTGCTTACGCAAAAGACTGATAACGCCTTCTTCACCACCTAAATGGGCGGCGCCGAATGCAAAAAATGTAGGCTTTTCTTGTGCTATGGCCGGTATCTTGTTTGCCCAATCCTTGTTTCTGTTATCCAGCAATGCCGGTTTCAAATACAGCATATCGGGAGATGAGCTAAACTCTTTATAAATGGCATTGATATCTTGAGCAAGGTAGGTATTTAGCATTCTCTTATAGTCGTCTGTGGTTTTATTTGTGTTATTAATATAGGTCATAACCATTGCTGCCATAGAATCTTTAGGGAGATTGTCGAAAACACTAATCTGTGTGGAGAGTGTCTCTAACCCTTTTATTTCAAAAGTTTTTTCAGCGGCCTTGCTCATGAGCATTGTTTCATAAGCCACCCGCATTTGGCCATTGCAGTTTACCGCTTTCATCATAAACAAAGACATTAGTCCAAAAGGCTTCATGGGAGCAAATTGGGCAATATCCATTTGCATGCTGTCTTTCATGTAAGCAGTAAGTTTTTGATAATCATTTTCTAAAAAAAAATCTTTTAGTTGTCTGCCGTCTGTAAGTATTATAGACTGCATCATTTCCTGTTGAAAGTCGGCGTCGGCCATGGGCAGCTCTAAGTACAATTGCTTTGTGGTATTAAATGCCTGCTCCATAGCATCGCTCCATAATATTTTATCCTGGCAAAGTAAATGCAATGTACCGAACAGATAAGAAGGTTGCCGAATGTCTTTACCTGATACTTTCCATAGCAAGGTGTTGTCTGTCTTATTGTTTTGTGCAAAAGATATGATAGTCATTACTGATGCTATCAGGACTGTTGATAGTTTTTTCATTTTTGTGCTTTTTTAATTTTCGTTTTTAAATGATTCTATTTCCTTTATAGTATTTTGCAAAGTTTTTATTCTGTTAGTATAAAGATATTTGTATACAAGCCATGTAATGATGGCTGTGAGTAAAAGAATAAATACCGATAGTGTTATATTGTGCTTATTTATATTAAGATCATACATTGTACCTGTGAGAATTAATACACTGGGAAGTACCAAAGGAGTAACGGCTATGCCAATATAAATTTCTGCCAACACACGTTTTTTATATTTGTTGATATTAACTGAAGTTTGCATTATTGTGTCTTTAGTAATATCTATTTTTTTTAATAGTTTTATTTTATACAAGTTATGAACAACGGTAGCAATCATGGTTATGATAAATACAGTAGCTGCTATATATGTATAAATATTTACGCGTGATAATTGTGTAAAAAATAAAATATATACCGGAAATAAGATTGCTACTACCATTATGATGTTCCATTCTGTTTGAATGAGCTTTTTAATAACCAAATGCGTAGTATTGTGGTATTTAGACTGCACCAGTTTATCCAGATTTACTTTTATCTGGTCGGGGGAATGATCCTTATGTTCTTTCCAGATTTTTTTTATATCATCTAAATCAATATTCATATATATGAGCTTGCCTGCTTTTTTAATTTTTCTTTTATTCTTGATAGTCTGGTGCCTACGTTCGATTCAGAAATGCCTATTACCTCCGCTATTTCTTTGTAAGAATAATCTTCCAGATACAAAAGAACCAGCGCTTTTTCCAATGCAGGTAATATTGTTATCATTTTATAAAATACTTTTATTTCTTCATGATATTCCGGTTCGGTAAAAATGTTTTCTCGCGGAGATTCTTTCTTCCAAAACTCAAATCTTTTTCTTTTCTTCTGATGTGCCAATGCTGTGTTCAATGCGATGCGATATAACCAGGTGCTTTGTTTTGATAATCCTTTAAACTTTGGAATCGCAATCCATACCTGCATTACAATTTCCTGAAAAAGATCTTTCCTGTCGTCTGACTCATCAGCATATAAATAACACACTTTGTGTATCATTGGTTCGCATTCTTGTATGAGTTGTATAAATTCTTCCTGTTGCTGCATTGAAAAAATGTTTCCGGTACATTAGTATTCAAACAAAAGGAAAAATCACGGAAATAAGAAATAATTTTAATTTCATGTAGATAAAAAAACCGCCTGAAAATATCAGACGGTCTTCACTAAATTAGATATTCTAAACTGATTACACGCTAAACAGTGGTAGTAGTTTCGTCAACCTTATGTTTGGCTGTGTTCACTGCGCTGTTAAAATCGCTTTGTAATTTTTTTCCTGCTCCGCTTACTTTATCCTTAACGCTTTGTCTTTGTTCGGGTGTCATACCTTTAAACCAGTAAGCTACTGCTGCTAAACCTGCGGCTAATAATCCGTTTCTTGTGTTCTTATTCATTGTTTTTATTTTTAAGTTTATAATGACGTGTTTACTACTATATAAACAATAAAAAACTGTGCCACAAATTTTGCATAAGAAGTTTTAAGCAAAAATTAAGAAGTATTCACGCTAGCTATTTATTTCATCATTTGTACGCTTCTGTTTATGAAACTGGTGAGCGCATTACCTTTCAGTAGATCCTGAGACAATAGCGCTAAATCTGCCAGATTCTTTACCTGGTTTTGCTGTAGTTCTGTGTTATCTTCTTTTAATATTTTCTGATAAACAGGATGATTGCCATTTACGGTAAGTTGTATTTCGTCGGGCATGTTGGCGTAAAAAGCGGTCATAGGACCTCCGGCCGCGCCCATATCTTTCATTCTACGCATCATTTCGGGGCGGGTAGCAATTACCGGCGGCATCTCCGGACTGAGACCTTTTACTTCTACATTGGCCATTATATTGGGGATATCGATCTTAAACAATTCTTTCAGCTTTTCTGTTTCCTGTTCGTTCAATACACTTTCCGCCGCATCTGTTTTGTCAATAAGATTATCTGTAGTTTCAGCATCTACACGGGTAAAAGTAATATCGTTCCATTTCATTTCCATTTGGTTAATAAACGCCGCATCTACAATTGTTTCCAGCTTTACTATTGTGTAGCCTTTTTGTTGCGCGGCTTTTATATACGCATCCTGCTGTACGGCATCGGTAGAATATATGACTACATATTTGTCGTCTTTATTTTTTTGAAGCGCTTCTGCTTTGCTTTTGTATTCTTCAATGGTATAAGTTTGTTTTTCTTCCGACACATCTTCCATGATGAAGAATTTATTTGCTTTTTCTGCAAACTTATCATCAGTCATCATTCCATATTTTACAAATAGTCCAATATTTTCCCATTTTTCTTCGAAACCTTTTCTGTCGGCTTTAAAAATTTCTTCCAGTTTATCGGCAACTTTTTTGGTAATGTAAGTGTTTATTTTTCTTACATTCGGATCGCCTTGCAGGTAGCTTCTGCTTACATTCAGCGGAATATCCGGACTATCAATTACACCGTGTAACAACATTAAAAATTCCGGAACAATATCTTTTACTTCGTCGGTAACAAATACCTGATTGCTGTATAGTTGAATTTTATCTTTTTGTATTTCGTATGATTGTTTGATTTTCGGGAAATACAAAATTCCTGTTAGATGAAAAGGATAATCTACATTCAAATGAATCCAGAACAATGGCGGTTCGCTGAAAGGGTAGAGTTCGTTGTAGAATTTTTTATAATCCTCATCTGTAAGTTCAGATGGTTTTTTAATCCACAGTGGCTCTGTATTATTTATTTGTTCATCTTTAAAAAAGATGGGAACTGGCAGGAAACTGCAATGCTTGTCAAGTATACTCTTTATTTTACTTTCGTCCAAAAACTCCTCGCTTTCTTCGTTGATGTGCAAAATAATTTCGGTTCCTCTGTCTTGCTTATCAGCTTCTCTTATTTCAAATTCAGGATTACCATCACAGGTCCAGAATGTAGCCGGTTCCTCTTTGTAGCTTTTGGTAATTACGTCCACCTTATCACTCACCATAAATGCACTGTAAAAACCTAAACCGAAATGCCCAATAATATTGGCATCTTTGTATTTCTCTAAAAATTCTTCGGCACTGCTAAATGCTACCTGATTCAGATATTTATCTACTTCTTCGGCGGTCATACCAATGCCGCGGTCTTTGATGGTAAGCGTTTTATTCTCTGTATCAAGAATTACGTCGATACGCAGTTCACCCAGTTCGCCCTTTGCTTCACCTTTAGAAGACAGTGTTTTTATTTTTTGAGTAGCGTCAACCGCATTGCTGATAAGTTCTCTAAGAAATATTTCGTGGTCGCTGTAAAGAAATTTCTTAATGATGGGAAATATATTTTCCGATTCTACTCTTATTTGTCCTTTAGCCATAATAGTCTATAAATTGATTTTATTTTTTAAGTATGTTTAATACAAATCAAAGAAAATACCAAAGCGGCGAAAACTGACAGACTGTCGGGTAAAGAATGCAAAAAAGCCTATTCAAAAGAAATGAACAGGCTTACGAAATATGTGAAGAAAATTTATTTGATAGTAAGCGATATGCTTTTTTCGTCTAACCCGGTGATGTTGTCGTCTGTAATAGCACCAGCCTGCTTAATAGCGTTTATCAACTCTTCACCAGACAGTTTAGTTGATACGGCTATGCTTGAGCCCGCGCTGTTGTAATTCAGTTTGGTATTTTCTACTCCTTTACAGGCTTTTATTTTTTCGTTTAATTTGCTTAAAGTGCTGAAAGTGCCACCCTGAATGGTAATGTTTAAAGCGGCGGTATTGGTCATATCATTTTTGTCTTTTGATTTTTCCTTTGTGAGAAAGCCTGCCAGTTTGCTTCCTGTTTTACCGGCTTTATCGGCAGAGTTTGCCGCACGATCCACTTTATCGAGCGTACGGTCCAATTTGTCTAGGAAACTTTGTGCTTGTACTGTTCCTGCACTAAGCAGCAACGCTATGGTTATACATATCAGGTTTTTCATGGTTGATAATTTTTTATTTTTTAATAATTGATTTTTTCAATTCAAAACTATAAATTACTCTACCACGAGTCAATCCCGTTGATTAAGGAATTTAGTATACCGGTTTTATGGTATAAGAATAAAAAAACCACTAGAAATGAGTGGCTCTTTGCGGTGAGGTAGGGCTTTCTGCCGCTATTGTCAGTGGTTATTTGTGTAATGAAAATATGCAACTGACGGAATTTAAAAATCACTATACCCAATATCAAAAACAACTGCGATGGCACGAAAAGTTTTTTAATTATATGGTTGACACGCAACCCACGCTCGCAAGCCTCTTCGTTTGGCTTTATAAGCCAAACTTCCGAGTCTTTCTCCCAAAGCGTGTCAACGGTGGTGCTTGACCAAATTTTATCTTGCCCCGTCGTCTTGCCGCACTTGCCCATGGGCTGCGTGCAACAAGACGCTTAACAAAATTTGGCTCCGAAACAAATGCTCCTATTTTTTCTAAAACAAGTTTTGAAAAAATTCGCATTTTTTTCGGAACTTCGTCAAGCGCCACCGTTAGGCAAAATTAAAGTGAGACCTGAAAATGGCTATAATTGATTCATACAGAAACAACTTGTCAAGTAAACAAAATGACTTGACTAGACTCTTGACTGATAAAGGCAAAGAGCAGAAAAAAATATCTGATACTACTGGGAAAATTAATAGAGCGAGTGAAGCAATAAATCGGACAAAATCGACTAGTACAATTCAATCTAAGCTAAGAGAGATAGCAAGATATGAAAAAGACCTTGCCAACCATTACAAGAAGATAGCAGATATAGAAACAAAAATAGGTAAGAAAAATAAAGAAATCCATGATGCTCAAACCAAAGTAGATAAGGAATTAGTATCAATTGAAAAAAAAAGAAAAGCAGAATCTGATAAACTAAGAAGAGAACAAGAACAAAACCTTAGAAATATTAGCACAACGCTTCAACATCACAATAATTTGCATACTGAAACGAGATCTCAGATTGAAGAATTAAGAAGTATTCCAGAAAAAATTGTTGTCTTGTTTCTTGCCTCAAATCCGATCGATCAACAACAATTAAGATTAGATGAAGAAGCAAGAGCAATATCTGAAATGATAAGAAAGTCAAAACATAGAGATTCTGTAAAATTTGAAACGTGCTGGGCAGTTCAACCAATAGACTTATTACAAGCAATTAACGAATATAAACCATCAATAATCCATTTTAGCGGACACGGCTCTGATAACGATGAAATCATTTTTCAAACTAATGATGGTAAAACTAAGATAGTTAGTAAAGAGGCGATTGTACAAACAATGATGGCATCATCTGAAGGAATTCGATTGGTCTTTTTTAACACTTGCTATTCTAGAAATCAAGCCGAAGCGGTTTCTAAATATGTTGAAGCTACAATTGGAATGAAAACTTCAATCGGAGATGAAGCTGCAAGAATATTTTCATCTCAGTTCTATTCCTCCATTGGATTTGGGCTGTCCGTAAAAAAATCTTTTGAACAAGCAAAGGCTCTGCTTATGTTGGAGAATATTAGTGAAGAAGAGACTCCTGAATTATTCATTAATGATGGAATCAGTTCAGATGATTTAGTAATTGTAAAACCTAAAAAATAACTTTGCCTAACAGCCGCTATACAAAATGCCTGCCGCAGGCGCAACACAGGCACTTCGCATAGCGGCGGAACGTTGACACGCAACCCACGCTCGCAAGCCTCTTCGTTTGGCTTATAAAGCCAAACTCCCGAGTCTTTCTCCCAAAGCGTGTCAACGGTGGCGCTTGACCAAATTTTATCTTGCCCGTCGTCTTGC
>JAEWKC010000026.1 GCA_023386235.1 Bacteroidota bacterium
GTTCCGTAAAGCGGTTATAGGAAACAGTTATAGGAAACTCTTGCTTCATGTGTTTTTGTACGTAATAGATATAGAAGTGCTTAAAAGTTCTAAAACCGCTAAGTTGAAAAAGTATCATGATGGTGATGACTTCAGCATTGCTCATTTTTGGTTTCTTTTTTGGAGGGTTTCCAATAATGAAGGGCTGGGTAAATTTTTGAAATTGTAAACAAAATTCATCCACAATACAAAAAATATCCGTAATTTTATCAAAGTTAATCATGAGAAATAATTGTTAAATATTTGAATGTTAGAAACTTAAATATACAACTATTTCTATATTTATACAACTACTTAACCAAAATTATTAATCGAACTCGGGTTTAAAAGACTATATCGTATTTTACTGAGAGGAGGACTTCCGCTCATCACTATTACATCTTTTTTGGCCGTCATCGCGAGATATTATAGCATAGCTAAAAAATAGAAGCGATCTTATGAGATAATTTATAGTCACTATTTATTTATTATTTATCTTCGCACAATGTCAAAATTCGCACACGATACCGTAAAGCCTTACCAGGAGAGCAACAAAGAAAAGAAGCAACAGGTAACTGAAATATTTGATGATATAGCGCCTAAATACGATTTTCTCAATCGCTTTTTGAGCTTGGGCATAGATCAGGGTTGGAGAAAAAAAGCCATTAAACGCCTGAGATCCATTTCACCGAAAACCATACTGGATGTGGCTACAGGAACGGGAGATTTCGCTATCATGACTTATAAACTTTTGAAGCCGGAAAAAATTACGGGTGTGGATATTTCTAAAGGAATGCTGGAAATTGGTAAAGAAAAAATTGCCAGAGAAAGTTTAACCTCTTTTATAAACCTGATGGAGGGAGACAGTGAAAATCTTCCTTTTGATAATAACAGTTTTGATGCCATTACCGTGTCATTCGGTGTGCGTAATTTTCAAAATCTTGAGCAGGGTATTGCGGAAATGCACCGGGTTTTAAAGCCTGACGGCAAATTGATTGTGTTGGAGTTTTCTCGACCAAAAAATCCTGTTTTTAAGCAATTATACAAAATATATATGCAGGTAGTAACGCCCAATGTGGGCAAGGTAGTTTCTAAAAATAAAAAAGCCTATCAATACCTCAACGACTCTATAATGGTATTCCCGGAAAGAAATGATTTTGTAGCCGTGATGGATGGTGTGGGCTTTGCAGATACTTCTTACGAAGCGCTGTCATTGGGTATTTGCTGCATTTATGAAGGAATGAAATAACTGTAAAAGTTAATTCATGTATCTTTGCCAAATGAACGCAAGCGTACACCAAAACATCCGGCATCTTTCATTAGCGGAGATGGAAAACTTTTTTCTTCAAATCGGGGAAAAGAAATTCCGTGCCAAGCAGGTGTATGAGTGGCTTTGGCAAAAAGGAGCGCAGAGTTTTGCAGATATGACCAATCTTTCCAAAGATCTGAGGCAAAAACTGGGTAATCATTTTTCATTGCCGGCATTGGTAACAGATTTGGTACAAAACAGTGAAGACGGCACTATAAAAAGTCGCTTCAGAACTTTCGACGGGCATTTGGTAGAAGGCGTTCTTATTCCCACAGATGAAAGAAAAACAGCCTGCGTTTCTTCGCAGATCGGGTGCAGCCTTACCTGCAAGTTTTGCGCTACCGGGTATATGGAACGCAAGCGCAACCTGCATTTCGATGAAATTTACGACCAGGTAGTTTTATTGAATAAACAAAGTGAAACGCAATACCAACAAAAATTATCCAACATTGTTTTTATGGGAATGGGCGAACCGTTGCTGAATTACAATAATATGATGAAAGCTATTGACAGGATAGCAGCGGAAGACGGGTTGTTTATGAGTCCGCGCAGAATAACGGTTTCTACGGCAGGCGTGGCAAAAATAATTAAAAAAATGGGCGACGATAAGGTGCGTTTTAAGTTGGCTTTATCATTGCACGCGGCTAATGATGCAAAACGAAATGAAATAATGCCCATTAACGAAAGCAACAATATTCAGTCGCTGACAGAAGCGCTGAATTATTTTTACAAGAATACAAAGAATGAAATAACTTTTGAATACATTCTGTTTAGCGGTTTTAATGATTCGGAAAAAGATGCTAAGGAATTAATAAAGCTCTATCGTCAGGTGCCAGCCGATTTGGTGAATATTATTGAATATAACCCGATTGACAATGCAGATTTTAAAAAGCCTGATGAAAAAATAACCAGTCATTTTCTTCAATATCTGGAAGCACATAAAGTAAATGCCAGATTGCGTAGAAGCAGAGGAAAAGATATTGATGCGGCCTGCGGACAATTGGCCAATAAAGTATAAACAATATTATAATAAAGAACACACCATTTAATACATCTGCATATTACCATAAGTATTTGATCTGAAAATACGAAAACGTTAAATGTGGAATATATGCGCAATTCTCCCGGTAACTATCGGGAACCATTAAAAAAAATAAAAACTTATAAGGATGAAAAAAAGTTCCGGTTTTGAAAAGTTTATCAATCCTAAAAACAATGCTAAAAAGAAGGAAGAATTTAAGCAGGAAAAGAGAAAAGCTAAAAAAGATATGAAGGTGTATGGCGATGAACTGCGTTCTGAAAAACTATCTAAAAGCAGAGGCGAAAATACGTACAATCCTGAACGTAAAAAGAAATACGACTCCACGCGTGGCAAGCAGGGAGATGCTTTTAATAAACGAAACGATAAAAGGCAATTGCATGATTCAGACGATTTAGCGCATAAGTTTGATAAAATGCACACCAAAGAAAAAGATACTTCGCTCAGGTCTGCAAAGCCGCGTTCTTCCTATAAAAAAGAAGATAAACCTGCTGAAAGAAAGTATGTGAAAAGAGGAAAATTTGCCGAACAGCATGCACAGGATAACTACAGGAAGAATAACAGAGAAGAAGAGGCAGAACAAAAAGAGCAAATGCCTTTAAATAAATATATTGCGCATTGCGGCGTTTGTGGCAGAAGAGAAGCCGCGGAACTCGTAAAGCAGGGATTTGTGAAAGTGAATAATGATATTGTGTATGAGCCAGGATATAAAGTAAATGAAACTGAAAATGTTTTTTTGAAGGGTAAGAAAATAACCTTGCAGGAAAGACTGGTGTATGTAATTATGAACAAGCCTAAAGATCATATTACCACAGTGGAAGATGAGAAAGGGAGAAAAACCGTATTAGACCTGGTAAAAAATCATATCGAAGAAAGAATATACCCGGTAGGAAGACTCGACAGAAATACAACAGGAGTGCTGCTGCTGACTAATGATGGAGAACTGGCGCAAAAACTTATGCATCCTTCGTTTGAAGTAAAAAAGATATACGAAGTTACCCTTGATAAAGCTTTGTCTAAAGAAGATGCTGCAAAAATTCTGGAAGGCATAGAGTTGGAAGACGGACTTGTAAAGGCAGATTCTTTGGGCTATGCCGATGCAAAAGATAAAAAGGTTGTGGGCATTGAATTGCACAGCGGCAAAAACCATATTGTAAAAAGAATCTTTATGCATTTTGGCTACTCCGTTACAAAGTTAGACAGGGTAATGTTTGCCAATCTTACCAAAAAAAATGTAGAACGCGGAAAGTGGCGCTTTCTTAATGAAAGAGAAATACGCTCATTAAAATCCCTTAATCAGGGCGGAAGATTTTCTGGTAAAAAATTTATAAAGCATTGATGGATATTATATTTGAGAATGATTTTCTTATCGCTGTCAATAAGCCGGCAGGTATGTTAAGCATACCGGACAGAGTGCAGTCGGAACCTTCTTTAAAAGATTTACTTGTAAATAAGTATAAAGAAATTTATACAATACACAGGCTGGATAAGCAAACCAGCGGTATCATCTTATTTGCCAAAGATGCCCAAACGCATAAAATAATGTCTGAAAAATTTCAATCCCGTGCGATTGATAAATTTTATCTAGGCCTCATAAACGGCAGCTTACTTCCTGCCTCCGGAAGAATAGAGGCCGCCATCAATCCGCACCCGGCAATAAAAGGTAAGATGATTGTGCATGCCAAAGGAAAACCTTCTGTAACGGATTACGAAACGCTGGAAACTTTCAAAAACTTTTCTTTAGTAAAATATCAGATTCATACCGGTCGCACACACCAGATTCGCGTACACACACAATATTTGGGCAGCTCCATAGTATGCGATGAATTATATGGCAATGGTAAACCGGTTTTTATATCGGAGATAAAAAAAGATTACAAACTGTCAAAAAAAGAACTGGAAGAAAAACCTGTACTGAACAGGTTGGCATTGCATTCTTCTCAGCTGCAATTTGAATTTAATACAGAATTATTCACGTTGGAAGCCGCATTGCCAAAGGATATGCGAGCCTTGATACAACAATTGAGAAAGCATCAATAAATTTTTTTTATTTTTTTCGCTAACCTTTAGAACCTTACTAATTGATATTCTGTTAAACAGTTAACCTTTCATTCCTTATCATTTTAAGCTTTTGATTAAGTATCGTGCGCAATTCAGGCATGGTAATTGATTTTTTATTGCTATACAAAAATCGTAATGAAATGGATTGCAGAAATAATACTGTAAAACCCGAAGCCTTTTACAATATTCTTTCTACCTACATGAAAGAAGAGAAGAGCATCAATCTGCTGATAGACAGAGATGGGATGGAGCGGGTTTACGGAAAAATAAAAGATATAAATATTCACGATAAAATATTAAGAAGTCGTATCACCATGTATGACGAAACCGGGTTTACCATAGCCCAGGTAATTGCTGTGGATGGTATTTTCAGAGATGATTTTTCTGAATGCTAAAATAGATGATATCAATATTTTATTACAAAAAAGAGTAAGAAAACATGGCTAAAAGTGTAGCGGATCAGTTAGTAGAAATGCTTGTGCAGGCGGGTGTTAAAAGAGTGTATGCCATTACCGGCGACAGTTTGAATCCTGTAAACGATGCTATCAGGAGAGATGGCAGGTTGAGTTGGATTCACGTCAGGCACGAAGAAGTGGCTGCCTATGCGGCTTCTATGGATGCGGAACTTAACGGTATCGGATGTTGTATGGGAAGCTCGGGACCGGGGCATGTGCATCTCGTCAATGGACTATACGATGCCAACAGTGCCGGTAATCCTGTAATTGCCATTGCGAGTACACACCCGACTGAAAAGTTTGGAAGAGAGTATTTTCAATATACCAATCCTTATTTTCTTTTTAAAGATTGTAGTAAATATGTAGAAGTGGCTCACACGCCGCAGCAGTTTTCTCACATGATGCAATCAGCTATACAAACGGCTATATCTCAGAAAGGTGTGGCGGTTGTAGGGCTTCCGGGCGATATAGCGGCAGCGGATGCGGAAGATATTCTCACCTCTGTAAATTGCTACAAACCGCATTCTGTTTACCAACCTTCAGACGCAGAGTTGGATACTTTAGCTCAACTATTAAATGAAAATAAAAAGATCGGTATTTTTTGTGGCTATGGCTGCAAAGATGCAATTGAAGAAGTAGAACAATTGGCTGAAAAGCTCCAGGCACCGGTCGGTTATACTTTTCGTGCTAAAATATTTTTTGACAGAGAAGACAGCCCATATGCGGCAGGCATGAATGGATTGCTGGGCCAGCGTTCAGGATATGATTTGTGTACAAAGGCCGA
The DNA here is from genome assembly GCA_023386235.1 of Bacteroidota bacterium. Classification (GTDB taxonomy): domain Bacteria; phylum Bacteroidota; class Bacteroidia; order Chitinophagales; family Chitinophagaceae; genus Haoranjiania. The sequence continues at coordinate 5,667 of JAEWKC010000026.1, forward strand.
TGTGCTGATACTTTTAGGCACTGATTTTCCTTACGACGATTTCTTTTCCTTAAAAAATAAAATTGTTCAAATAGATGAAAAGCCGGCACGAATAGGCCGACGCGCTAAAGTACATATGGGCTTGGCAGGCAATATTAAAGACACGCTTACCGCGCTGCTTCCCAAAATAAAACGTAATGACAGCGCGGCGTTTTTAAATGACATAGTAAAAGAGTTTAAAAAAACAGAAGAGCGCTTTGAAGACTTTTCTGAAAAAGAGGGCGAAGAAAACGAAATACAGCCGGAATACGTTGCAAGGTTGATCAATGATTTAGCCGCGAATGACGCTATATTTACAGTAGATACCGGCATGAGTTGTGTATGGGCGGCAAGATTTCTGAAAGGAAAGAAAGGGCGCTATCTTACAGGCTCGTTCAATCATGGGTCAATGGCTAATGCAATGCCGATGGCTATAGGTGCGGCGGCTTCCCAACCCAACAGGCAGGTAGTGGCTTTGTGCGGAGATGGTGGTATATCCATGCTTTTAGGAGATTTGGCTACCATTATGCAATATCAATACCCCATTAAAATCATTGTTTTTAATAACCGCTCTTTAGGAATGGTAAAGTTGGAAATGGAAGTGCAGGGATATCTTGACTGGCAGACCGATATGCAAAATCCACCATTCGACAAGCTGGCAGAGTTGTTCAATATAAAAGGTTATGAAGTAAGAAAAACCAGTGAGGTAGAGCAGGCGCTTAAAGATGCTTTGGCATACGATGGGCCGGCGTTGGTGAATATTTATACCAATCCTCATTCATTGGCTATGCCACCACATATTACAGCTGAACAAATGAAAGGATTTGCTACCTCTATTTTTAAAAAGGTAGGACAGGGAAAATTCGAAGAAATAAAAGACATGGTCAAAAGCAATATAGGACATGCTAAAGAAATACTTTAGCTCATTATAAAAGCCTGCAAAACAGCAGGCTTCTTCATTCGATTTTTATTAAGAAAAATGTATACATTTATTTTTCTACGAAGTTTTTAAGGCTTTCACCTACAATCTGATGCCAGCCGCTTAAATAATTTTCTCTTGTAAAATCAGGGCCGGCATCAATCAGTTTTTCCAGGCCGTCGTGTGTGAGAAAAACCCTGGTTTTGTTTCCCTCTTCTACAACCAATTCCCATATCACTTCGGTAACTGCGTTGCTGTGTGTAGGATGCGTCCAGGTATGCTTCAGTCGTTTGTGTGGAATAATATCCAATATTTCACAACGATGATGGTATTGTTTTTTTTCGCCCGGCTCGTAAAAATTAAATACTCTTCCAATTTCCATTTCAAAATCCGGAATATCAAAATACCATTCTTTCATTGCTTCTTTATTCGTGATAGCTTGCCATACTTTTTCGGCCGGAGCATTCAGCAAATAATTTATTCTTACAGGATAATGTTGCATAAATTTTTTTTATAGTTTAAATATTTTATTCAATAATACGTGATTTAGCTGTTTCAATTGAAATGCTAATTAACTAAATTATTTTCTCAATAACAATTTTTATACTGAAATTTGTAATTATCAGAAAACTACATAAGCATATATTTATTATGAAACACTTATACTTTTTTTTCTTTTCTTTCTTTTTGTTTGCTGCCTGTAATACTTCCGAAGAAAAAAACCATGCAGATACTTTGCAGCAAGTAGCAGATAAGGATGTATTGCCTGAGAAAAGTAATCTTAATGCAATAAAGCAACAGAAAATATACGGCAATAGCGAAAGGAGATTATAAGCCACAGATCTTGGAGAAATATAATGATCATCCACAATTAAAGCCTTTTATAATGGGAAGTGAATTGTCTGAAGCACAGCTTGAAAAACTAACATCTACTTACAATGTTTTTAAAGATAAAAGCGAGGCTGTGGTTGCCATTGCTGAATTTCCTTTTTTAGCCAGCGGCGATGGCTTTATTGTAAAAACACATTATTTTGATAAAGATGGAAATACTTTCGCTTACGAAAGACAAACCAATTTTTTCAATAGTGTATGCGCAGATGTAGCTTACGAAACAAAAACGTATTTTTACGACAATAACTTTGCGGTTATTGACAGTACTTATAAACTTTATGACCAGGATGATAAAGCCTTGAATAAGAATGATTGCCAAATGCTTTACGATGAACCGGTGCAGGTTTATCCCGATCTGAATACTTATTCAAATAGAATAGGCTATCAGCAATAACTATTTGCTTAGTTTATATTGTAGGCCCAGTTGTATGTTGAGCATAGATATATTATTTGCTCTTTCATAGTTAAAAGGACGCGATACAGCCGGTATAAATCTTACATTGGCCGACAGTTGATTGTCAATATTATAACCAGCTCCAAAGCCAAAGCCTGCCAGTATGTTAGAAGTGATGCTTTTCCAGTCCGTTTCAGGATCGGTCGCATAATTATCGTTGGGGTCTTTTGTTCTTTTAAATTTATTGGAGAGATTCACATTGATTTCCGGGCCTGCTTCAATGTATAATTGATCACTGATGTCAAACTGTATCATTATAGGTATAGATGCATATGTCATGTTTATCAGTCCGCCTGCTTCTTTATCTTCTTTGTATCTAAAAGCCGAACCCGTAAGGCTGTACAGAAACTCGGGCTTCAGAAAATTTCCCGTATAGTTGTTTTTTTACGTACAAACCTCCATAGTAGCCAATACGGCTGCTGTATAGATATGTTTCATCATTACCTGTAAGATTAGACATGTTTGCCCCGGCTTTAATGCCGTATTCCAAATCGTTATTTTGCGCAAGTGCTGCTGCAGGCAGCAGAGATATTGCTATCACAAGTGCTAAGAAATATTTTTTTATATACATAGTTCGCATAGAATTATTAATTACAATTGATGAAGATGTTTTAATTTTTTCTGTAAACAAAAATGATAGTAACGCCATTTTCAATAATGCTCATTTGCATGGTTTCGTTATTATCATTAAATGCGATGTTTAAAGGATATTCCTGTCCGTTTTGCACCTCGTAATATTTATCGTTCTTCTTTACCCATGCGCCGTTTACTTTTTGAGATTCACAACCTCCGGTTTCTTTTGGGATGCTTAACAGCATTTCATAATTTTTGCTGTTCACATTTACATAGCTGTCTTTAAAGCAGGCAGCGTTACTCACATCGTAAGTTTGTCCATCTTGCCAAAGTGCTTTTAGCTTCCAGTTACCCATTAGCGGATCTCTTTCGGTGGAATTATTAGTATCTGTTTTGGTGCAGGCAGATAATAGCAGGATGATTGCTAGGGCAATTGAAAAAAATTTACTTGTTTGCATAATAGTTACTTTTAAGTTAGTATGATTTTTTTATAATAAATCCGGTGTAAAACTATAAAGAGAGGTTCCTGCAGACAATACTCAGAAACAAGTATTTTTTCACTTCTGCTCGTAACATCGCAGCCTGTCATCTGCGTGAGGCAGGAAGCTTATGTAACAAGAAAAAGAATAACCTAAATTTATCTTAAATAAAAACCATCCGTGAAAAATGATGGTTTATTTTTAATAAATTAGCTATTATATAATTACTTATAAAAATTTAAAACTAAAACTGTTATGAATAAAAAGATAGCTGTACTGGTAGGCAGCCTCAGAAAAGAATCGTTTAATAGAAAAGTAGCGAAAAAAATAATAGAGTTAGCGCCCGAATCTTTAAGCTTAGAGATTGTAGAAATAGGCGATTTAGTGCATTACAATGAAGATTTGGATACAGATACGCCACCGCAACCCTGGGCCGATTTCAGAGAAAAAATAAAATCTGTGGATGGCGTTTTGTTTGTAACGCCTGAGTACAACAGAACACTTTCAGGTGTGCTGAAAAACGCATTGGATGTGGGCTCCAGGCCATACGGTAAAAATGTTTGGAGTGGCAAGCCCGGCGCGGTAGTGAGCGTTACCATGAGCGCTTTAGGCGCGTTTGGCGCCAATCATACTTTAAGGCAAAGCATGGTTTTCCTGAATGTGCCTATGATGCAGCAACCGGAAGCATACATCGGCAATGCCCAAAAGCTTTTTACTGACTCAGGAGATCTGGTAGAAGAAACCAAAACCTTTCTACAGAAATTTATAAATGCGTACGCAGACTGGGTAGAGAAAATAACAAAATAACTTCTTCTTTCTCGGCCAGGTAGGATTTTTAAATTCTGCGGCTTACGTAGCTTCAAAACACGGCGTGCTGGGCCTCACTAAAACCGCTGCCATCGGCTATGCCAAGCAGGGCGTAAGAGTGAATTCTATTGGCCCGGGATTTATATATACTGGCTTAGTAAATGAAGAAACCATGGGAAAAGAAACTTTATCTTTTCTTGAAGAAAAGCACGCGATGGGTCGCTTGGGCGAAGCACGCGAAATAGCCGAACTGTGTTTGTGGCTGGCCTCGGATAAAGCATCATTTGTTACCGGAGCTTACTATCCGGTCGATGGCGGTTATCTGGCCATGTAGCCTCTGAAAGAATAAATACAATTGACTAAAGATGCGTGCGTGGCCTTATTCGTACGCATCTTTTGTTTTATATAGAACCAACTAAACTTATAGAGAAATGGAAAGACAAAAAGTAATAATTGTCGGAGGAGGTTTTGCCGGAATTAATCTTATTTCAAAACTCAGAAATGATGATGCCTTTGAATTGATATTGGTGGATCTGAACAATTACCATTTTTTTCCGCCGCTTATATACCAGGTGGCATCGGGCTTTATGGAACCTTCAGCTATTAGTTATCCTTTCAGAAAAATAATTTCTTCCGATAGAAATGTACGCTTTCGTATGGGAGAATTACAACGCATAGTTCCTCACGAAAATAAAATTATTTTAAATAACGGAACATTGCAGTACGATATTTTGGTATTGGCCACGGGTACCGAATCTAACTATTTTGGGATGGATACTGTAAAGCAAAATGCCATTCCCATGAAGACTATTTCCGATGCACTGGCAATGAGAAATAAGTTACTCATAAATTTAGAAGCAGCTACACGGATAGAGGATATAAACGAGCGCAAAGATCTTTTGACCACCGTTATTGCCGGTGCTGGTCCTACAGGCGTAGAGCTGGCCGGTATGTTCGCAGAGATGAAAAAAAATATTATTCTGAAAGATTATCCCGAATTTAGCAGAAGAGATCAGGGAGAAATTATTTTGATAGATGGGGCGTCAACCGTATTACCGCCCATGTCAGAAAAATCGCAGCGCTATACCACTCAAAAACTGAAAGAGCTGGGGGTGAAAATTGTGCTCAATGTAAACGTAAAAGATTTTGTAGATAACATAGTGTATTTGTCCGATGGTACTACTATACAAACTAAAAATCTGATATGGACGGCGGGAGTAAAGGCTAAAACCTTTGAAGGCTTTAACCCGGAAGACTACGGCAAAGGTTCAAGATTGTTGGTAAATAGCTACAACAAACTTTTTGGATACAATAATATTTACGCTTTGGGCGATACCTGCTTAATGAATAGTGACAGCAATTTTCCCGAAGGACATCCGCAACTAGCGCAGGCCGCGTTGCAGCAGGCTATTAACCTGGGAAATAATTTAAAGAAAAGCAATACAGAAGATTGGAAACCCTTTTCTTATGTAGATAAGGGCTCTATGGCTATCATAGGCAGAAATAAAGCCGTAGCCGATATACCCGCTTTTAAAAAGCACTTTCACGGTTTCTTTGCCTGGTTTATCTGGGTATTTATACATATCATGTCGCTGGTAAATTTCAGAAATAAGCTTGCCGCCTTTTACAACTGGGTCATATCTTATATTAGCAAAGATCAGTCGTTCAGAATGATTATTGAACCTAAAGAGAAAGTTAAGTAATTTTCACATAAAATTAATTGCGATAAGAAAAAAAGCAAACTGTTTTTACAGTACTTTTGCTCACAAATTTGTTTAACAATTTTGTCAAATTAATTCGTTAATCTTGGATACACAGCAATCTACGGAACTTTTAATAAAAGACACTGCAAAGAAAATATTCTTTGTAGACGGACATATCAATGCTACTACGCAGGAAATAGCGGATGCCGCGGGCGTTAACCGAACACTGCTTAATTATTATTTTCGTTCGCGGGACGCGCTTTTTAATGAAGTGTATGAAGATACCAAGCAGGAAAAAAGCAAATACTTTCTTAAAGTGCTTGATTCCGAATTGCCATTGAAAGAAAAGGTAGAGAAAATAATAGATATTTTACAAAACTATATCAGCCGGTATCCTTATGCCGAAGTTTTTCTGATTAGTGAAATGAACAAGAAAGAAAAAATAGACCTGCCCAAAGCAAGCCAGAAATTTGCAAAAACGTTTCAGCGTTTTCTTGACGAGGCCGACACGGAAATTAAGAAAGGAAACCTGAGGGCAGAAAATGCCAGGGAGTTCTTTATCAATCTTATTTCTCTTATTTCTTATCCTTTAATGACAAAAGATTTATACAGCGAAATTTTCAACATGAAAGCACCCGGTTTTAAAACTTTTAATCAAAAAAGAAAAGAGAATATCATAAAATTATTTTTTACAAATTAATACAAAGCATCCAAAACGATAATTACACTACATATGAACCGAAATATTAAAAATAGTTTTCTTGCTCTTGCCACCATAGCGGTTTTTTTTTCTGCCTGCAAAGGAAAGGAAGAGAATAAGCAGGAGGAGAGGGTATTGCCTTACAAATATATTGAAACCGCCACGCAGGTTGCAGTTATCAACAACGACTATCCTGCCCAGTTGCAGGGAAGTCAGAATATTGACATCAGGCCAATGATCGATGGGTATATTCAAAGTGTACATATAGATGAAGGGCAAACGGTGAGAAAAGGCCAGTTGATGTTCAGGATTACCAATCCGCAGTATGACCAACTGGTGCGCAGCGCCAGAGCTGCTTTGCAAAGCGCTAAAACGCAGGTAGATAACGCGAATATGCAAGTGACTAAAGTGAAGCCCTTGGTTGAGAAAGATATCATCAGCCCGTTTGAATTGCAGTCAGCAGAACTGCAGCTAAAATCAGCGCAAGCGGCATATGCGCAGGCGCAGGCTACGCTTGCCAATGCGCAGACCAATTTAGGGTATACCAATGTATACGCCCCGGTTAGCGGAGTAGTGGGTACTTTGCCCTACAGGATAGGAAGCTATGTGAACAGCGCTACACCTCAACCATTAACCACTGTATCCAGTATCAATGATATTTATGCTTATTTCTCTTTGAATGAAAAAGACCAGATTACTTTTTTTAAAAATGCATCGGGAACAAGCACGGGAGAGAAATTGCGCTCGTTGCCCGACGTAAAATTATTATTGGCAGACGGATCGGAATATGAGCACAAAGGTGAAGTGCGATCAATTAGCGGGCAAGCGAATCCTCAAACGGGGTCATTCAACATGCGTGCAACATTCCCTAACCCTACCGGATTGCTAAGAAGCGGTAACTCAGCCACAGTGCGCATTCCCAATACTATTTATGATGCAATAGTGATACCTCAGGCGGCTACTTTTGAAGTGCAGGGCAATCACTTTGTATATCTCATTAACCAGGACAGCATAGTACGTCAGTCACCCGTAACAATCACCGATATGAAAGACGGTAAAAGATATATAGTAAATACCGGATTGAAAAACGGAGATAAAGTAGTAATTGAAGGTGTGAGTATTTTGAAAGACAGCACGCGCGTTTCTCCGCAAAAAACAACGCTTGATTTGGCTGTAAACCCTGAGGCTGCTGGCATTTAATTGTAAAACGATTTTGGATATAAAGTAGAAGTATGTTTAAAAAATTTATTGAGCGTCCGGTTTTATCTACGGTCATCTCTATCATTATAGTCATTTTAGGTATATTAGGATTGTTGACGCTTCCGGTAGCGCAATACCCTGATATAGCGCCGCCGCAGGTAGTGGTATCCGCCAACTATCAGGGAGCGAACGCCGAAGTAGTTTTGAACAGTGTAATCATTCCTTTAGAAGAACAGATAAACGGCGTAGAGGATATGACTTATATGACTTCCTCTGCTACCAACGACGGAAGTGCTACCATCACCATATTTTTTAAGCTGGGCACTAATCCTGATCTGGCGGCTGTGAATGTGCAAAACAGAGTATCATCCGCTGTAAGCATCCTGCCGCAAGAGGTTACGCAGGCAGGGGTCACCACCAGGAAAAGACAAGCTAGTAATGTATTGATATTTACACTGTTCAGCGAAAACCCCGCTTATGATCAGACATTTGTACAAAACTATGCAGAGATCAACATTGTACCACAGGTAAAAAGAGTAACAGGCGTAGGACAATCAATGGCATTTGGTACGAAAGACTATGCCATAAGAATCTGGTTAGATCCGGTGATAATGGCCAATTACGGCATGATTCCCGCCGATATACGAACATTGCTTGCTGAGCAAAACATAGAAGTAGCGCCGGGTGCGGTAGGAGAAAGGGGAGAACAGTCTTTTGAATATCCGATGAAATATACCGGTCGTTTAAAAACAACCGAAGAGTTTGAAAACATTGTAGTAAGAACCAGCGACGACGGACAAATCCTGAGATTGAAAGACATAGCCAAAATAGAATTAGGCGCTATGAGCTATTCCGGACGCTCTGTTACCAATGGATTTCCTTCTGTAGGTATTATGGTAAACCAAACAGCCGGCTCCAATGCGCAGGATGTAATCAAAGGCGCGTTGGCTGTATTGGACGAAGCTTCTAAAAGTTTTCCTCCGGGTATCAAATACGATACTATGGTAAACGCCAATGACTTCCTCGATGCTTCCATATCAAAAGTAATTACTACAATGATCGAAGCCTTTATACTCGTGTTTATTGTAGTATTTGTTTTCCTGCAGGATTGGCGTTCTACACTCATTCCCGGCATATCGGTAATTGTGGCCATTGTGGGTACTTTCTTCTTTCTTAACCTATTTGGGTTTAGCATTAACCTGCTTACGCTTTTCGCGTTGGTATTGGCTATCGGTATCGTGGTAGATGATGCCATAGTCGTCGTCGAAGCCGTACATGCCAAGCTGGATGCGGGCATGAAATCGGCAAAGAAGGCATCTGTAAGAGCGATGGATGAGATTAGCGGAGCCATTGTGAGCATTACATTGGTAATGTCTGCGGTGTTTATCCCGGTAAGTTTTATCGGCGGCTCATCAGGCGTTTTTTATAAACAGTTTGGTTTAACGTTGGCCATTGCCATTGTATTATCGGCGGTGAATGCCTTAACACTCAGCCCGGCTTTGTGTGCTATCTTTCTTAAGCCGCATGACACGGAAGAAGATCACGACGGTAAACCTAAAAAAAGAAACTTGCTGAAGCGCTTCTTTATAGCTTTCGACGCGGCGTTTGAAGCCGGTACAAATAAATATAAAAATGTGATAGCCTTTCTGATGCGCAGGAAATGGATTACCTTTTTAATACTAGGAATATTCAGTGCTGTATTTGTAATTCTGATGAATACTTCGCAAAAAGCATTTGTACCTAACGAGGATATGGGAAGTATAATGGCAGACGTAGCTTTGCCTTTGGGTGCTTCCGAAGAAAGAACTGAAGCGGTATTGGCCGAGCTGCAAACAATTGTAAAAACTTTTCCGGAGGTAAGAAATATTCTTATCGCTTCCGGGCGCGGTATGATCAGTGGTTCAGGTAGCAACTATGGTATGATGATCATCAGGCTGAAACCCTGGAATGAAAGAAAAGGTAAAGAATCATCCGTTACCAATATCATTGCCGAACTGTTTAAGCGCACATCTTCCGTTAGAGACGCGAAGATCATCTTTTTCTCGCCACCTACCTTGCAGGGTTTTGGTACCTCAGGCGGCTTTACAATGGAGTTGCAGGATATGGGCGGCCGTAGCATACAGGATATGAACAAAGTAGCCAATGACTTCCTCGCGCAGTTAAACCAGCGTCCTGAAATTCAGTATGCGTCCACTTCATTTAATCCTAATTTCCCTCAATATCAAATAGATGTAGATGTAGCGAAAATTAAAAAGGCAGGCTTTACGGTAAATGATATACTCAGTACTATACAGGGATATTACGGTGGCATATATGCGTCTAATGTGAACTTGTTTGGTAAAATGTACAGAGTGTTGTATCAGGCGCCGGCAGATTTCAGAGGCAATATAGAAAGCCTGGATCTGGTGTATGCAAGGAATAGAAACGGTGAAATGGCTCCGGTATCCAGCTTTATCAATCTTACAAAAGTATACGGTCCGCAGGCTATTAACAGGTTTAACCTATACACTTCCGTATCCATCAATGGTTCGCCCAACCCCGGGTACAGCTCCGGAGACGCTATTGAAGCTATTCAGGAAACCGCGGCGCAATATTTACCGGTAGGATATGGATACGAGTTTTCAGGAATGACAAGAGAAGAGCAAACAGCCGGAGGACAAACCGTATACATATTCATACTTTGCGTAGTGTTTGTATACTTCCTGTTATCTGCTCAATACGAAAGTTACTTATTGCCTTTGGCTGTACTTCTTTCGTTGCCTATCGGGCTGGCAGGCACCTATATCACTACTAATCTTTTTGGCGTTACCAATAATATCTATGTGCAAATTACTATAATAATGCTGATAGGGCTATTGGCAAAGAATGCCATCCTAATTGTAGAATACGGTATACAAAGAAGAAGAACAGGCATGGGACTGGCACAGTCCGGCATCTCTGCCGCGTTGGCCAGATTGCGTCCTATCCTCATGACATCATTTGCGTTTATTTTTGGGTTAATACCCTTGGCTTTATCAAGCGGTGCCGGTGCCGTAGGAAATAAATCAATAGGAGTAGGCGCTATCGGTGGAATGCTTATTGGTACACTGTTGGGCGTATTCGTAATACCCATTTTGTTTGTAATTTTTCAGGGTATACAGGAGCGTTTCTCTTCTACACCCAAAGATCGTACAAAAGGCAAGTCTATGGACGATGAAACCTATCTTGATAAACTAACCGGCAATGCTTAACAGGAAATTTTACAGAAGAAAAATTAAAATGAAAAAACAAATCAATATATATATATCCATCCTGGCTGTAGCGGTATTCTTTGCTTCCTGTAAAGTTACAAAACCTTACGAGCGGCCGGAGGTTACAACCACAGTAGCGGACAGTCTTTTCAGAGGAGTGAATACCAATGATACCACTACGTTGGCAGATGTGCCCTGGCAACAAATGTTTACAGATGCTCACCTGCAATATCTTATCAACCAGGCATTGAGCAATAATCTTGATTTAAAAATAGCCATAGAAAGAATCAATGAAGCCGACGCGGTATTCAAACAAAGCCAACTGGCTTACTTGCCCAGCGTAAATGCGAATGCTTCTCTTTCATATAATATAGCCAGCCTGGCAAACATCAACCTGCCGCCCAATGTAACTATTGACCGCTCTACCACACCGTTTCAGTTATCTGCCACCTCTTCGTGGGAACCCGATATCTGGGGTAGAATAAGAAGCGCGGAAGAAGCGGCTTATGCAAGATTATGGCAAACCGACGCGGTAAAACGTGGGGTGCAAACACAAATAATTGCCAGCATAGCGGGCTTGTACTATCAATTACTGGGTTTAGATGAAAACCTCAGAATTACACAACAGGCTGTGGAAATACGCAGGGAAGATGTGGAAGCGATGAAAGCCCTGAAAGAGGCCGCTTACGTTACAGGAGCTGCCGTGGTACAAAGCGAAGCGAACTTGTATGCCGCGCAAGTGAGCATACCAGATATAAAAAGATCTATCAGGGAGATAGAAAATGTCATTTCCGTTTTAATAGGCACCACTCCGTCGCCAGTGCAAAGGTCTACGCTGGCTAATCAACGTACCAATTATGAATTACAAACAGGCGTGCCGCTACAGTTGCTTAATAACCGCCCCGATGTACAGGCTGCTGAATATGCCTTTAGAGCGGCATTTGAAAATACCAATATTGCCCGGGCCAGTTTTTATCCTAACTTTAATATATCTGCCGGAGCAGGGTTATCAGCTATTCAGTTGCAGAATCTTTTCAAAAGTTCTCCTTTATTCTTAAATATAGGCGGCAATCTTTCACAAGTGATCTTTAATCGTGGCCAGCTAAAAAGCCAGCTGCAAGTAGCCGAAGCCCAGCAAATGCAGGCCTATTATGCTTTTCAGCAAAGCTTGCTGAGGGCAGGGCAGGAAGTATCCGATGCCCTGTATGCGTATGAAACAGCGATAGAAAAACAAGGTGCCAGAACCAATCAGATAGCCAGCCTGGAGAAAGCGGTAGAGTTCAATAAAGAATTGCTTCGCTTTAGTTCTGCTACCAACTATACCGATGTATTGTTTGCAGAGCAAACACATTTGCAGGCACAACTGGCCGGGGTAAACGATAAAATGCAGGAACTGGAAGCCGTTGTAGAGTTGTATCGCGCTTTGGGCGGCGGATGGAAGTAGAGATAATATTGATGTTCATGCTGTTAACTAAAAGCTACTATTTGATGCTTCTCGTTTCAAAACATATGAAGCATCTGCTCAATATACAGTTTGTCTTCACAATAAAAAATCACACAACAAAATAAGGCCTTACCAAAATTACTTTTGATACAGCCTTCTATTCACCCAAAAAAACAAAATCCTATCTTTTAGCTATTAACCTTCTGCTTTTTTTAGCGCTTGTTCTTTTGCCATTACCGCAAAAGAACCAAAAAGTCTATTCTGTCCGAAGGTGCCTACGCACAAGCCCCTGACCGAAAAACTCCGCTGCAAGTACAATTTATGCCGCGAAAGAGTTTGTATGTTGTGTAAGACTTCGTCTCCGTAATCTTATTGCTGTTCTGTCACTCCTATCGGCATAAATCACTGTTCCGCTGCGTTTTTCTCTCGCTGCCGGACAGAAAGCTTCCAACATCAGGCTTCCATCACTCATCACTCATCCTCCACATACTCCTTTCTGTCATGTTGAGCGCAGAGCGAAACATCTGCTTCTTGGACATACGTCACTCTTTCGTTCGGCTATGCGTATTAGTTGAGTATTTCATGCGCATGAAATTGTAAGAATATGCTTATAAGAAGAGAGTATATATCGCCCGAGGCGATAGAATAAAACTGCGAAGCGAAGACGCTTCGCAGAACAGAGGGCTTGGCAGAACGGATTTTTATTTGAAAAGATCTTACAGGTTTGTTATCTCAATAGCTCATGCCTTCGCCGAACTTAAACAAAGGATACTCTTTTTCTTCTAAATAGCCGGGTACATCTTCTTTGTTTTTTTCTACAGCCGCTTCGCTGGCAGGAAGCGTAACGGGTAGTTTGGCGGAAGGATTAAATTTTCCTGTAATGATATCCAGCAAGGCTTGAGGCGAATTGCCAAATGTGGCAAATAAAGCTAGATAATTCTTTTTAGTCTGTTCGTTGTATACTTCATTTATCACAAAAGGGTTACTGAAGTTAATAGCCAATATGGTAGGCTTTTTTGCCGCTAAATCATTTATATAATTGGTGTCCACTGCACATTGAGAGAGGGAAAGACGCAGGGGTGTGGAGTCGGCAGGAAATAAAGGACGCATAGCCGGCTTTAACCAAAGCAAAAGTACATCGGCTTCTTCCGGGGTTGGCACAAATTCAATATACGCGTAGGAGGAATCCATAAACGCTTCGCTTTTATGCGATGTAGTATCTCCATAGCGTCTGGCATAAATTTCAAAATAAACTTTTGTTTTTTCTTTAAGAGGCAATGCTTTTTTTTCGTTGCGAAGCATTACTATTGATTTTCGTTGGGCTATATCTGCCTCTTTCTGAAAAGCTTCGGAGCCTACTATCAGAGCGGCTTTTGATTCATCCACGTACGGATTTTCAAACAGTCCCAGGTCAAATAATTCTTTTAGTAGCAACAGTACTGATTCGTCTATATATTTTATATCGGCTATGCTGTCGTTAACTGCTTTTAAGAGCAGGGCAGGATCGGCGTTGCCGGCAAACAAGTTAATGCCTGCCTCCAGTGCCTTTGCGTAGCGTTCTTCTATACTCAAGTGCTCTACGCCCCAGGGCATGGCATCTATGGGGCCGGTATCCGAATTAATAATGCCTGTAAATCCCATACTGTCTCTTAGCAAATCCCGCAATATACCTTTGTTGTAGGCGTAAGCTACTTCTTCAAACTTTGTACCTTTTGGTACCGAGTAATAGGGCATGATGGAGCTGGTGCCGGCATCTATAGCCGCTCTGAAAGGGATCAGGTTATTTGCAAACATGCCACCCGGAAATATTTCATTTCTGCCAAAACTATAATGTGGGTCGTGCCCTTTTTCTGTGGCGGCACCACCCGGAAAATGTTTGGTGGTGAGCGCTATGGAAGTGTCGTTGAGCTTTTGTCCCTGAAAGCCCAATACAATTTCCTTAATCGTTACGGCAGCATTACCGCTATGCTCTCCAAATGTGCCTTCTACTCTTTGCCAGCGTGGTTCCGTAGCAATATCAGCCATATACATATAGCCTTTCCTGATGCCTGCGGCAAGCCATTCTTTGCGGGCTGTCTCGGCAAATTTTCTTACCGTAGCAGGGTCGTTCATTGCAGCTAAGCCCAGTTCTGTAGGCCATTGCGAGAACACGTTAGATACTACCTGCGTACTTCCTAAAGCTGCACTGTTTAAATGATTGCGTGGGTTTGATGCGAATATTACAGGAATACCTAGGCGATCGCTTTCTGCCAGCGCCTGCACTTTATTCGCCCATTTTGCAATAGTATCGGCAGGTGCATTGGTTCGAAGAATAAAATGCCGCATCTTGTACCTGGTAATTCCTTTGGTAGTACCTACGGCGTTCATTACAGGATGTTGCAAAGTGTCGCCGGTAAACTGGTTTATTTTAGATACGATATCTTCTTCATTAAAATCAGCGGTAATTTCTTTTTTAGCAGGCGATGTTTTTTTGCCGAGTGCTGCAATCATATTTTCTTCGTTCTTCATTCTGATGTCTGCAATCAGCATCATGCCCGCTTTTTCCTCTATAGTCATTTGTGCAAGCAGATCTTTCGCTCGCTCTTCTGAGGGAAGCCGCCAGTCTTCGTATATATCAAGTTGTCCGTTGTTGTTGAGATCTTTAAACCGGAAGCTGTCGCTTTCAATTATTTTAGCTGAACGGTAACCTAACTGTTTCTGATTTTTGTGCATTCGTTTTATTAGGTTGTTGCTGCATCCTGATGAAAATAATAAAAAAAGAATGCCGCATATCCATCTATATAATCTCATAAATTTTTTTGTAAAATTTGCAATGATGAAGTCTTGCTGTTGCAAGCAAATATAATCAATAGTATTTTTCCAAAAGGCTTTGAAGTATTAAAGTATGTTTACTTCGCGTTCTAACAATATTGAAAATTTATTTTGTATATCTGCGATGATGTTTTCAGATAAATCAAATATTTCTTTTCCTGTAGCTGTGCCGTAATTCACCAGTACTAAAGCCTGCCTGTTATGAACACCATAGTCGTTCTTCCTGTATCCTTTCCAGCCTGCTTTTTCAATGAGCCATCCCGCGGGAACTTTTACCATTGCTTCTTCCGGGGCAGGGTAGTGTGGCAGTTCGGGGTAATGATGAAGCAACTCTTCATAGTATGCTTTCGTAATTACCGGATTCTTAAAAAAACTTCCTGCATTGCCTGTTATCAATGGGTCGGGAAGTTTTGAGGAGCGGATATTGATCACAGCCTGCGAAACATCTTGAATGCCGGGTGAAGAAACCTGCATGCTTTCCAACTCTTGTTTTATAGCGCCATACGAAGTGTTGATGCTTGGCTTTTTATACAGCTTGTAGGTAACACTTGTAATCACAAACTGGTTTTTATATTGATTTTTAAATACGCTCTCCCTGTAGCCAAAAGCACAATCTTGTTTTGAAAAGGTAACCATACTTTTATCTTTCAGGTGAAAAGCTTCCAGGCTATGAAACACATCTTTTATTTCTACACCGTAAGCGCCAATGTTTTGCATGGGAGACGCGCCTACAAAGCCCGGTATCAAGCTCAGGTTTTCTACGCCGGCATAGTTGTTATTAATACAGTGCATTACAAACTGATGCCAAATTTCACCACTTCCGGCTCTTAAGTAATAGTGTAGCGGATCTTCGTCTATGATATGTATGCCTTTAATCTCATTTCTTAAAACAATACCATTGAAATCTTTTGTAAAAAGTACATTGCTGCCGCCACCCAGTATCATTATTTTTTCATGAGCAAAACGCTCTGTAAGTGCCTGTAGCTGTTCTATACTATTAAAGCCGGCAAAATATTTTGCGCTGGTATCTATACCAAATGTGTTGTATTTTTTTATAGAAAAATTTTCAGAAATGATCATCCGGAAGTTTTTTTAATTGATAAAATTCCAGAAAACACCTACTCTTATCCAGAAAGATTGCTTGGGGTAATAAGGTCTTACATAGCTGAAATTATTGAATCCGAAAGTATTATTGGTAAAACTTAAAGTGTTTAAATTAGACAGTTCGGAGAATAGCCTGAACCGGCTGATTTTGATATTCAGATAATAAGAAATATCCGGCATATTACTCATGCGCATAGTATCGTTATAGAAAAAATTGCCGGTAAAAGGAGAATACATATCGGCTTTGTAAGGCGTATTATACCTAACTTCTATGCCTGTAGCCAAATCAAGATTTTTATAAAAAGTACCTTCAAAAGCTATCCTGTTTCTTGTGAGTATCAATGGCACATTGATAGGTACATTGCCTGCTTTTTGCTGTACAAAAGCTTCGGCATACCATTTAAAGTATTTTCCCAGGGAGGTTTCTTTTTCTGCACCCACCTGTAATATATTAAAGAACGAATTGTTTTGTGCGGCCCTGAAATAATCGGTAAAGTAAGAGTAGTTGACCATTGCGTAATAGTTACCTGTAAGTTTCATTTGCAATGAGGGAATAGTTACGATCGCTTCTGCATGTGAAATATTTTCTTTTACAAAATTACTTTCTCCTGTAATTACCGGAAAGCTGGAATGCACGATGGATGTTTGATTTACTTCCTGGCCGTATGAGGTGCTGTCCATGCCCAGATTACCTCTGGCCGCGCTGTTGAAAATGAATGCAGGCGTACGGTTCGCGTTCGTAAAGCTTAATGATATGGTTCCTATTTTGGATCCTAAATCACGCTTTAAGCGTGCAGTGGCCAGATAGTCGCCAAAGTAATCGCCTAAGGCGTAAAACTTGCCGGCAGCCAGCATATCCCATTTTTGATTCCTGGTTTTATTTCTGTATTCACCTCCCACTATCACGTTGTAATAGTTTTTTCTGTAGGCTGCAAAGTCTCCGCCCAGCATTTGAAATTCGCCATATAGCTTTAAAAACTGTGCTGTGTTTTTTTTGTCGGGATAGGTATAAATAGCCAGTTGATTACTCAGTTCTTTCCACTTATCCCTATACCTTACCGTATCTTCCACAATCAGCTGATAATATTCCAGATAACTTTCCGGATTTGGATTAACGTCTTTAAACACATATTCATACTGCGCGTATTTTATGGCGTGTTCAAATCTTAACCTCGGATAAAAAAGCCGTATAAGCGTTGAATCATTTACCTGCAGGGAATCTTTTTGCCCCAGATCAAAAGAGTGTCGGTAGTAAAGGGTGAAGTCTCTGGCTTCGTTGCCCGCATCTACGGTAGCCTTAAAAGGATTTCGATTAGAAGAGACGGTGCTTCCGATTCTTGTTGGAGCAGAGTAAGGCCCGCCGGCGCCCTGGTTCATAATTTGTTCAGGGTCTACAAGGCCTCCGTTAACAGCTGCTTTCAGCGAATTCCTGATGGCAATGAAGTTAAGGCTGTAGCGCTTATTCCTGCTTTGTGACGATATGTTTGCACGCAGGTTGCTGTTGTTGCTGTTTTGGTTATTAAAAGCTCCCGGCGCATTCAGAAGCCTGTATTCAAAAGTAAAGTTTACCAGTTCTTTTCTGTTTTGTGTATGCAGCACATCAATTAATTGTTCTGCTTTGGAACCCATTACATAACCTAATGTAGTGAAAGGACGGGTAGTAGTGTAATATTTTGTACCTGCCAAATCGTATTTAAACACATCAAACATGTGAAAGCCAGGATCCCAGCCGGGTTGCATGTTCAATGGTTTGAATAATAAGGATTGGGCCGGGGTACCTATGTTTCCTAAATCGGCATAGGTATAAGGCAAAGGAAAAAGTTTATTAAAATCGTTAATAGAGGTATCTATACCGTATTGATTGGTAGAATCAAAAAACCTGTAGCTTATAGTGATGCTGTCTTCGCTGGGATCGCGCCGCATTAAAGAGTCGCTTGAGCTGCCGGTAGAAAAACGGTTTCCTATGTTGTTTAATCTGTCAATTTGCGTAATGGCACTATTGCTGCAGAGTAACGCAAGCAGAATTATTATTAAATGTTTACTGTTCAATCTCATCCTATATACAACCGGGTGTTGATGATACACGATTATTCCGACAAAAATAATAAATGTGTATTACAAGTACCGCAAGTTTGTGAATTTATCAAATATTTAAAGACAGGAATAATTTACTGTAAAAAAACAAAAGCAATTAAAAGTACGATAATAATGATGAATGTAAGATAAAGTATCCAGTTGTTTTTCAGTTCCTTTTCTCTTCTCCTGCGTTTATCCAGTGTTTTTTGTCTTATCTTGGTATTGATATCGTGTACGTCTTTACTGATTTTACTTACCGATTCATAACGTTGCAGGCCTTCTATTGCGTCATTAAGAAAAGGATCGTCAAGCATTTCTTTTTCAAGGCTGTTCGCCTCATCGCCCAAAGTATTGTTGCGAAGATATTGCAGCAGTTCTTCATCAGAATATTTTCTATGATGTATTTTATTATCTTCAGGCATGTTATTTAGCTTGTTTTTTTTCAAGTAATAGCTTTAAATTTCTTTTCCCGTTTTGTATAAAACTCTTCACCTGTAAAGCATTGAATCCGGTAATGGCCTCTATTTCTCTGTACGATTTATTTTCTAAGTAAAACAATTCTATACACCTGCGTTGCTCTTCACCAAGCTGCGTCATTGATTCGTCAAGTTTATTGAGCAATGCTTCTTTTTCTATTTTTTGTTGTGCTTCGCTGCTGTTTTCGGGGATAGTATCTTCCAGGTCTGTTTGCGCTATAGTAACGTCGTGCTTATGATTCCTTATTTTTACAAGGCAATGGTTAACCGTTACGCGATATATCCAGCTTTTAAAATAAGAAACCTTGTGTTTCTTCAGGTCAGTAAGCACCCGTACAAGTATTTCCTGTACGGCATCTTTAGCATTATCTTCGTCTTGCAGATATTTCATGCACACACCCAGCATAAGAAGAGAGTATCTTTGCAGTAACATACCCAGCCAGTAATTGTCGCCATCTTTATAAAATTTGTGCAACAACTCTTCGTCGCTTATGTATGCACCGGAAGTGTTCACAGAAATAGGAGTATTTATATTTTTTTGAGTAATTGTAAAGATAAGTTTTTATTTATTTTTTAATAAAAAAATCTTTCTAAATTAAAAGTATAAAAAATGTCAGGAATCTTCGCTACTATTACGTGTGTAACTTTTTTAATGTATTTTTGCACTTATTTTTAAATAAAATTATGCATTTTATTATAGCAATAACACCGGTAAATCCTGTAAGGGCCAAAGCTTCGCACAAGGCTGAAATGGTGTCGCAGATGCTTTTTGGTGAAACAGCGCAGGTGCTTGAGGAGCATACCGATTTTTACAAAGTAAGATGCACAGCAGATAATTATGAAGGCTGGATACAGCGCTCGCAGGTATGTGACATTCCGGCTAAATTTTTCAGAAAAAAGATCAAAGGTATTTCTGCTGAAAACAGAACTATCCTTTTCAATAATGAAGCGATGCAGCTTCCGATGGGCTCTGTAGTATGGAATACAAAAAATATAGGAAAATATCCCGTTTCCTATAGCCGTGTACCTCTCAATACCGATATGGTATTTAATGAAGAAAATATAATTGCAGTAAGTAAAAAATATTTGAACACCTCATATTTATGGGGAGGCAGGAGTACCGGCGGAATTGATTGCAGCGGCTTTAGTCAACAGGTTTTCAGAATATTGAATATACAACTGCCACGCGACGCCTACCAGCAGGCAGAGGTTGGCGAAGTGATCGGTTTTTTAACCGAGAGCAGGTACGGAGATCTGGCTTTCTTTGATAATGAAGAAGGCAGGATAGTGCATGTAGGTATACTGATAGACTCTAAAACCATTATTCATTCTATGGGTAAGGTACGCATAGATAAAATAGATACCGAAGGTATCATCAACATGGATACAGGTGTAAGAACGCACCATTTACGAATAATTAAAAGAATCAATAATCAAATAAAAAACTAAAATACAAAATGAAAAAGTTGTTTTCTACATTTTATCATCATAGCGTGTTAGATATAGGGTTGCTGCTTTTTCGCGGTTTCATAGGCATAGCCATGCTGGTGAATCATGCGTTGCCCAAACTTGAAAAGTACAATGCAGGCGGAGAAATTAAATTTGGAGATCCTATAGGCCTGGGCGCGGAAAATTCTTTATTATTAGCTATGCTGGCAGAGTTGATATGTTCTGTTTTGCTGGTGTTAGGATTGTTTACCCGGCTGGCTTTAGTGCCGCTTATGATCACAATGGCGGTTGCTGCTTTTGTAGCGCACGGCAGTGATCCGTTTAGTGTAAAAGAATCAAGCCTGTTATTTCTGTTCTCTTATTTGCTTTTAATGCTTTCCGGTCCCGGGAACATTTCACTGGACAAAGCATTGTTTAATAAGAGCAGGTAATGCTTGCGTGTGTATAAAAAAATCTGTCAGCGTATAATTTAGCTGACAGATTTTTTTATACATAGTCTTTAACCAACTTTTTAGCCTCTTGGCGCAGCCAGACTGGCATCGTAGGTAAATTCTATTTGTTGTGTGTTAATTTCTTCTTTTTCCACTTTTTTAAAACCTCTGCGTTCCAGTTCTACAGTTTCGGTCTGTATATCGTTTTCAGATTTGCCTTCTATATTCAATATAAATACCTGCTCGTCTGCAGCGCTTGGTTCTAAGCCTAACTTAGTAGCTCTTTCTTTTATTTCTCCTGGTGATAAATCTTCTTTTTCGTACATAATATTTATTTTTTTTAAAGTATAAAATTAAGGTGCAATAAGTTTACTTCCAAACCCTAAACGTTAAGAGAGTTTAAATTATCCGTATTTTGTTTTTTAATGATAGTCTTTTCTTATTCATACAGCCGGTTATTTTCTTAAAAGGGAATAAAAAGATTTCGATGATTTATTAGTAACTTTGCACTCATTTTTTAATGTTAATTTTCTGATGAATAAAAAATACAAAGAGTTTAATAACCTTAATCTTCCGAAAGTAGAAAAGGAAATATTGCATAAATGGAACGCCGAAGACGCTTTCGGTAAAAGCATAGCTATACGGCAAAATGCTCCTTCATTTGTTTTTTATGAAGGCCCGCCCAGCGCCAATGGTATGCCGGGCATTCACCACGTAATATCCAGAACTATCAAAGACATGGTATGCCGCTATAAAACCATGAAGGGATTTAAGGTAGAAAGAAAAGGTGGCTGGGATACGCACGGCCTGCCGGTAGAGCTGGGGGTAGAGAAAGAATTGGGCATTACTAAAGAAGATATCGGCACTACCATATCTGTTGAAGAATATAACCGCAAATGCCGTGAAGCTGTTTTGCGCTATAAAAAGGAATGGGATGAGCTGACTACGCTTATGGGTTACTGGGTAGACCTTGATAACCCGTACATTACGTTTGAAAATAATTATATAGAAACGCTCTGGTGGCTGTTGAAAAAAATGTACAACAGGGGATATTTGTATCAGAGTATTTCCATTCAGCCATACTCGCCTGCAGCCGGCACAGGATTAAGTTCGCACGAACTAAACCAGCCCGGTACATACAAAGATGTAAAAGATACCAGCGCCACGGTTTTATTTAAAGTATTGCAAAATGATAAAAGTCGTTCTCTTTTTGAAAAAGCGGATGGCGATATCTACTTCATGGCCTGGACCACTACGCCCTGGACCTTACCTTCTAATTTAGGCCTGACCGTAGGAGCTAATATTGATTATGTATTGGTAAAAACCTATAACCCTTACACGTTTGAATTACAAAATGTAATTCTCGCTAAAAGTTTATTAAATAAATATTTTAAGCAGGAAGAGCAAGATGCTGGTTTTCAGGATTATGAAGCGGGTGACAAAAGCATTCCCTGGACTATTTTAGCCGAGTTTAAAGGCAGTGATTTAGAATATACAGGCTATGAACAACTGCTGGCTTATGAGGCCAACCATATTGAAAACCCTAATTCCTTTAAAGTACTTTTGGGAGATTTTGTCACCACAGAAGATGGTACCGGCATAGTACATACCGCGCCTGCATTTGGTGCAGACGACTATAAGATCGGGCAAAAATATGACATAGGGATCCTTACCATGGTAGACAGGGAAGGCAAGTTTATTGACGGGATGGGAGAGTTCAGCAACAGGTATGTAAAGAACTATAAGGATGAGCCTCAGTATCAGGATGTTAACGTAGATATCTCAGTAAAACTAAAGAAAGAAGGAAAAGCTTTCCGGGTAGAAAAATATGAACACAGCTATCCGCATTGCTGGCGTACAGATAAGCCTGTTTTATACTATCCTTTAGAAGCCTGGTTTATAAAAACAACCGCGCAAAAAGAACGGATGGTCGCTTTAAACAATACTATCAACTGGAAACCAAAGTCTACAGGTGAAGGCAGATTTGGCAACTGGCTGGAAAATATGGTAGACTGGAATCTTAGCCGCAGCCGTTTCTGGGGTACGGCGCTGCCTGTTTGGCGCAGCGAAGCGGGAGAAGAGAAATGCATTGGCAGTATTAAAGAACTCACCGAGGAATATATAAAAGCGCTGGAAGCAGGATGGAACAAAGAGAATGATTTTGAAATAAAGGAAGGTGTATTAAATATTGATTTACATAAACCTTATGTAGATAATCTTATATTAGTTTCCGATTCGGGTAAACCAATGAAACGTGTTCCTGATTTGATAGACGTATGGTTCGACAGTGGGGCTATGCCTTTTGCACAATGGCATTTTCCTTTTGAAAATGTAGATAAATTTTGTAAAAATTACCCGGCAGATTTTATTTGCGAAGGCGTTGACCAGACAAGAGGCTGGTTCTATACTTTGCACGCTATCAGCTCAATGGTCAAGGAAGATGTTCATGAAGAACTGAAAAAGCATGGTATAGAAGTATCTGATGCTAAATATCCCGGTAACGCTTTTAAAGCGGTGGTTTCCAATGGATTAGTGCTTGACAAGCATGGCAATAAAATGTCTAAGCGTTTCGGTAATACGATAGATCCTTTTGAGACCATAGAAAAATATGGTGCCGATGCCACCCGGTGGTACCTGATGACTAACGCCTCGCCGTGGGACAATCTGAAATTTGATATTGACGGTATTAAAGAAGTGCAGCGAAAGTTCTTCGGCACTTTATACAATACCTATCAGTTCTTTGCTTTATATGCCAATTTAGATGGCTTTTCGTTTTCAGAAAAATCAATAACAATCACTGAAAGACCGGAAATTGATCAGTGGATTTTGTCTGAATTGCACTCATTAATAAAGAAAGTAAATGAAAATCTGGATGACTATGAACCAACTATTGCTTTTAGGGCGGTAGATGACTTTGTAGACGAAAAACTGAGCAACTGGTACGTACGTCTTTGTAGAAGAAGATTTTGGAAAGGAGAATATGAGCAGGATAAAATATCTGCTTACCAAACCCTCTATGAGTGTTTAGAAACACTTGTGAGGTTAATGGCTCCTTTATCGCCATTCTTTAGCGATGAACTTTTTATAAATTTAAATAATGTTTCACAACGATTTAAAGCTCATAGTGTTCATCATGTTGACTTTCCTGTAGCCGATGAAACTTTTATCAATCAGTCATTAGAAGAAAGAATGTCTTTGGCGCAGGATGTATCTTCACTTATTCTTTCTTTGCGCAAAAAAGAAAATATCATTGTGCGTCAGCCTTTACAAAAAGTACTGATACCGGTTCTTGACGGCAACATGAAAGCCCAGATTGAAAAAGTAGAAGATTTAATAAAGTCAGAGACGAATATTAAAGAAATAGAATATATAACAGAATCCAATTCTATCATATCAAAGAAAATAAAAGCCGATTTTAAAGCTTTAGGCAAGCGGTTGGGCAAAAAAATGAAGCAGGCGGCTGATGTCATTGCTTCTTTTACGCAAAAAGAGATTGAAAATTTAGAACAAACCGGAACTTACCTGCTGCATATAGACGGTGAAGACATATCCATAGGAATGGACGATGTAATAATTACCGCGGAAGATATACCTGGTTGGTCGGTGGCAAGTAAAGGGTTAGTGACCATCGCTTTAGATATTACTATTACTGAAGCGTTAAGGCAGGAAGGTAATGCAAGAATGTTTATAAATCGTGTACAAAATATAAGAAAAGAACGTAAATTTGAACTTACGGATCGTATCTTTGTAAGAATATTAAACAATAATGTGTTAAATTCGGCAATTGTAAAATATAAAGAGTACATTTGCGCCGAAATTTTAGCTGACGAATTAATGTTAGTAGATGAGTTGGCAGATGCAACAGAGATAGATATTGACGGAAATTTGCTAAAAATTCACATTCAAAAACAAGGTTAATTTATAGAAGAAATGGCTACAAAAAAAACTGTCGTAAAAGAAAAAAAGGGAACTTCAACTACTACTAAGAAAGTACCGGCCGCAAAAAAAGCAGCTGGCAAAGCTCCTGTAAAAAAAGCCGCAGTGAAGAAAGCAGCGCCTGTTAAAGCAGCAAAACCCGCTCCTAAAAAAGCAGCAGATAAAAAAG
>JAEWKC010000014.1 GCA_023386235.1 Bacteroidota bacterium
CACTTGCCCATGGGCTGCGGGCAACAAGACGCTTAACAAAATTTGGCTCCGAAAAAAATGCTCCTATTTTTTCTAAAACAAGTTTTGAAAAAATTCGCATTTTTTTCGGAACTTCGTCAAGCGCCACTGTTATCGGTAATCTCATAAAAGCGATGGTAAATAAAATCACATTTTGGAATTTAAGCACACTAATTCTAATTATAGTAGTGAGTGTTTTTGGAACGTATTTTATAAATTATCCAATGAGATTTGACCTTTCGGAAACTATAAAAGATATTGAATGGAAAAATTTACTTCTCTTATTTTTTGGAATGATTATTCTTTCGTTAATTTTCGCAATGTTTCCATTTAAAAACTTGAGTTTTGGAAATAAATTTCAAAAAATTCTTTTGTTTTTTAGTGTTTTAATTTTGCTTTATGCTGTTTACTTTACAACTACAACTTTTCTAAAAAATAAAACTGAATTGCAAAAAATTGAAAAAGAATATATTGAACAGGCACAAAAAGATATAAAAAATGATAAAGTAAACTTCAAATATGCAGGAGGTTTAACTTTACCCGAATTTGACCAAAAAACTTACGAAAAAATTGACAGTATAAGAGAAAATTATGGAATTACTTATAATAATACAGGTTGTATAGTTGATTTCAAAGAAATTAAAGCACAAGAAAAATATGAAAATATAGTAAAACCATATCTAGAAAAGCGAAACGGAAAAAATTGGGAAGAAAAAATGAATGCTGAAATTCAAAAAGTAAAAAGAGACTACCGATAACACGGGTTTTGCAAGATGCGGGGTTGAAGGAAATTTCAGAGAAATTCCAGAAAATACCCGCAAAAAACTTTTCCATTTTTTAGTTTTTTCGTAATTTTAAAAAATGGAAAAAGTTTTTGCTAGCGTTTCGTCCTCCTCTCCACTTCCGGCTGCAGTAGCCCGCACCTCGCAAAGCCCTTTTCCGTTGACACGCAACCCACGCTCGCAAGCTTCTTCGTTTGGCTTTATAAGCCAAACTCCCGAGTCTTTCTCCCAAAGCGTGTCAACAGTGGCGCTTGACCAAATTTTATCCTCCCCATCGTCTTGCCGCACTTGCCCATGGGCTGCGTGCAACAAGACGCTTAACAAAATTTGGCTCCGAAACAAATACTCCTATTTTTTCTAAAACAAGTTTTGAAAAAATTCGCATTTTTTTCGGAACTTCGTCAAGCGCCACCGTTACCTGCAAGCGTAGCGGACGACACAAACACTGACAATGAAGAAGAGAATAATAATCGGAACAACAATTTTGGCAATAACAACAACTGCATTTACAATGGGACTTTTTGACAAATTATTCGGCAAGACAAATCCTCAACAACCGACAACAACTTCTGCTACAAAAGCAGGACACCAAGAGGAATGGGAGTTTTATTTCAGCAACGTAAACGACAAGTTAGGTTCACTCTTTGTTGACCTTGGACTTTATAAAGTTGCACCAATCGCAGACAAACCGAATGTTGTTTGGGTCTCTATCAAAATGAATAACCCAAGAGAGGACGGACTTTCATCACAAGAAGAAAGCGGACTGCTGGGCGACATTGAAGATGCTTTGGTTGACAAAATTGTTTCTAAGCATAACGTTATCTACGTTGGACGACTTACATCGGCAGGCGACAGAGATTTGTATTTTTATTTTGGCGACACCACACTTTACGACAAGACAATTTCTGATGTTATGATTGCTTATCCAAAGTATCAATTTGACTTCGGTTCAAAAGAAGACAAAGAATGGAGCGGGTATTTTGATTTTCTTTATCCGACACCAAAACAATACCAAAACATACAAAACAGACGTGTAGTTGAGCAATTAGAACAAGGCGGAGACAAATTGACAAAATCAAGAGAAGTTTTTCATTGGATTTATTTCAAGTCTGAAAGAGACAGAGGGAGCTTTTTAGAAAGAATTAAAAGCGATAATTTCTCAATTGTAAATAAAGGAGTTGATAAATCTCTGGGTGAGTTTGCTTACCAGCTTCAAATAAAACGAGTTGACAAAGTTGACCTAAATAGCGTAAACGACTATGTAATACATTTATGGCAGCTTGCTAATGAAACAAACGGAGATTATGACGGTTGGGAAACATCAATTGAAAAAGACTAACTATGACGACCGACAGAACGCCAGCAGGTAACAGCGGCTTACCGCAAGTGGGGGTGACGCGGTAACTTGTAGCTTTCACCTTTTATTTTACATTTGTTGTATCCGACAGTTGGTCGTTCCAAAACCCCACCTGCGGTAAGCCGCAAACCGTTGACACGCAACCCACGCTCGCAAGCCTCTTCGTTTGGCTTATAAAGCCTAACTCCCGAGTCTTTCTCCCAATGCGTGTCAACAGTGGCGCTTGACCAAATTTTATCTTGCCCGTCGTCTTGCCGCACTTGCCCATGGGCTGCGTGCAACAAGACGCTTAACAAAATTTGGCTCCGAAAAAAATGCTCCTATTTTTTCTAAAACAAGTTTTGAAAAAATTCGCATTTTTTTCGGAACTTCGTCAAGCGCAGATCGGTTGTACGCAATATTTTTACCACCATTAATAATGGAAAGTCTCATCCTAAATATTGAAAAAGTAATTACAATTTCCAATCAATTGAGAGATAGAATTATCTCTATTTCACAACCCGAAACTATAAGAAAAGGTAAATTTATTCATCGCCCATGTAAAGTGTGTAATAAAACCTATTTCATCATATCCGGATTGGTTCGGATATACTATGAAAAAGACGAAAAGGAAATTACGGACAATTTCGCTGCGGAAAACGAATGGATTACTTCTATTTATAGTTTTATGCAGAACGTTCCTGACAATTGCTATATCCAAACTTTAGAAGATTCCGAGCTTATCGCCATCAATATCTTTGATCTGGAAAAATGTTTTATTGATTTTCCCGAAATGGAAAGATTTGGAAGAATACTGATTTCGAAATATTTTGTGGAACAGTCTGAGAGAATAATTTCTTTACAATTTCACAGCGCAAAAGAAAAATATGATTATTTTTCAAAAAAATCTCCCAATAAATTAGGCAGGGTTCCTTTGGGAATGCTTGCAAGTCATCTCGGGATTACACAAGAAACCTTGAGTAGAGTAAGAGCGGAAATTACTTTTTGATATACATCAAATTGACCTACGTAATTTAATAATAATTTTGTTTCAAAATAATGAAATGAAAAACAGAGAATTTGCACTCGTAGGACTAGCTTCCGCATTCTTACTTTGGACAACTTATTTCATAATGGCAAATATGCGTCCTGAATACAGCTTTAAATATAAAGCAATAAGTGAATTAGGTTCAATTGATGCCCCAAATTTATGGTTTTGGAATATTCTGGGATATATCATTCCCGGATTTTTAATCGCCATCTTTTCAGTGGGACTTTTTAAATATTCAGCAGAAGATAAAGACTCAAAAATTCCTTATTATGCTTTAATTTTTAGTGGTTTGTTTATGGCTTTATCTGGAATTTTTCCTGCTGATATGGAAAACGGGAAAGCAACAACAACTATTATTCATATGATAGGTAGCTTTGGGAGTTATATCTCATTTCTTTTTGCCGCATTTACTTATCCCAAAATATGGAAGAAAAATAAAGATTGGCTACCCATCGTAAAACCAACATTGATTTGTACTTGGCTAACTATAATTTTTGGTTCTTGGTATATTTTCTTTCCAAACATTCCATCTGTTGGGCAAAGAATTGTGTTTCTTCTTTATTTTCTTTGGATTATCATAGCAGCTATAAACTTATACAAAACAAGAAAATAATAATACCGTGTACAACAAATGGTAGCTGTTGCGCATCCCCCTTTGTTGGACAAATCTCTTAAATATTCAATCTCTTTAAAATCGTTTTAAGCAAGGTTTTTGCAATGATTCGGATAAAAATTTATACATATTTTCTGGCACCTTGCAATGAAGATTATCGAAAAATAATTTTAAATTTGAGAAACGATTGAAAATGAGCCCTGAACTACAAATACAAAATAAAAAATTAGAGTTGATTCAATGGCTTTCAACAATTGAAGATCTAAACTTTCTTAAAAAATTTCCAACTTAACTTCTCGTGAAAAGAAAAAATATTGGCACCTATTTAAAAAACTAAAACCCGGGAAAATGAAAAAAATTTATTTAATGCTGCTTTCTATACTATTTGCTTTTAATGCCGCAAACGCTCAACAACAATGGAGCCTGAGGACAAATGCAGGAATAGCAAGCGGTTCCGGCATTGTTGATGGATATTATTTTTCTTTTGACTTAGGAATTCCTTTAATAAAATCATTGGAAATTTCTCCTGCTTTTAGCAATGCTTCCATGCTTCCAAACAAATTTATTTATAATGAATGGAATACAACTACAGGTGTCTCTTCTGTTGTAGAAACGCATGTGCCAAAAAAAGAACAGGAATATGGTGAGAATCTAAGTTCAATAAGTTTATTGCTGCTCTTCAAACCTTTTGAGTTAATGAAAAAGGAAAATTTAAGAAAACACGAATTGCTTATCGGAAGCGGCATTTCATATAATAGTTACACAATGATTAGTTCTCGATATGATATTATTGGAGATGATTATACAATAACTAATTTTAGTGCGAAATCCAACAGATCTTTTGAGCCTTATTATCTGAAATTGAATTATAATTATTTTTAATCTCCTCCCCTATTTTGTAGCATCCTATAATGGAGAAACGCGGCTATTTTTACATTTGAAAAATGATGTACAGAAATGAACGAAGAAATTTAGGGGTGATTTATTTCTTCCCGAATAAATCACGAAATATACTGGATTCTCCGGTTTTTTTGTTAGGTTCTGTTCTCTTGTGCTCCTCTGATAACAAAGCAGTGAGCTTTTGAATTTCGGAAGTAAGATTTTTCATCTCTACGTTTTCTTTCTGGTTGGTTTTTTGTTCATTTTCGTAACGAATCAGTTCCAGCTCATGGTCTATCAGTTTTTGAATTTCCTGTATTTTAGCCTGCGTAAAAATCTTTAAGTTATCCAATGATTCGTCCAGCGTAGTATTCACCTTACCCACAGAGTTATATATCATTTGCCTGCTAAAGTCCAGCGAATTGTAATGTTGCTGTAGAAAATCTATTAACTGCTGATTGTGCTGAAAAGTTTGTACAATATGTTCTCCAAGCGCGTTGAAATTATCAGTGCGGGCAATCATTTCGTTTATCCTGGTGGTGTATTCCCGCGATTGCTGCAACATATAATTAACCGTATCGAGGTATTTGCCAAACTCTGAAAATCTTTCGGTAGTAAACTGCAGTTCCTGCAATACCATTACATTCGCCTTGGCAAATTGTACATTATCAGTTCCTTCTATTTTAGATAAAATTTCACTCTGTATATTCAACGCGTCAAAATTCTTTGTGATAAGTGTATGCAATGTTTGCATATTTCTTTCAAAATCAGCATTGAGTGTTTTTAGATTTTTTTGAACGGCTACAAAAGAAGTATTTAAATTATGATTGAGATAAGGAAATAAATCATGCAATAAAAAATTATAAAAATCAGATTTGGCATTTTCATGCTCAAAAGCAGCTTTTGTAAATTTTACATACAACAGTAACGAAAATAAAATACCTGAGAAGATTGCAAACAGCGCGATGGACACGGCAGTAAACAACAACCGGGAAATTGCATAACCATTGTCAATAAAAAAAGCCATGAAAATAGCAAATACCAACGCCAGCAGTCCTACAAAAACCGGTAATAGCGTATCTCTCAAAGCATCGTTTTTAGTGGCTTTGGAGTTCCTTTCCACCACATCTTTAAATACTTCGTAGTCCGACGCGTAGCCCCGGTTTTTAAACAGGTAAATATTGATGGTATTGATTATTTTTGATACGTTATAGTTCAGGTTATTTTTTTGTACAATCAGCTCAAGCGTGTTTAAATTTTTATACAGATTGTTATCAAAGGTTTGTGGTTGCTTTTTTTGATAATAATCCTTAGGATGCTCCATATAGTATACGCCTAAATCAACCAGGTAACTTTTAGCATCGCCCAGCAAATCATTGTCAGACAGGTAATAGCTTTTAATATCCAAGTCATATACACGGGTAAACATGCTTTGATAGTGCGCTATCTTTTTCTTTACGGAAGAATATATTTTTAATTGTATAAGTATGCATACAATTACAATGATCCATCCTATAATTTCTACATTATTCATATCGTACTATCGCCTTACTTTTTATTACCCATTTATTATCCTCCAAAGCTAATGTGCCCGGTGTTTCTGTAATGATATGGATGGTTTCCATATCAGGAAAATTTTGTTCTATGCAGCCGGGCTTCAGGTACATTTCGCTGCGGCGTATAATTTCCGACACATTTGCGCCCGCGGTGTGTACTGCGTATGTAGCAGTATTGCTGCCATAGTCAATGCTTACTTCATACACTGTTCCCTGCACTTCTGTAGTCTGCAATTCTACAGGAAAACTATTATCTATAGGTTTTACAAAATATATTTTTTCAGGTTGCACTTCTTTTAATTCTTTTTTTGTTTTAGCATAATTTTCCAGAGCTGTTTTCTTTTTCAGCTCATCTTTCAGCTGATTGATTTCTTCGGATAACTTCTTATGCGCTTTCTGTTTTTCTTTAAGAGAGTTTTGAAGAATATCTATTTTTTCATGAATCCCTTCGTTCTTATTATTGATATCCTCTATTTTCTTGTTCATTCTCTCCACTTGCTTTTTTCCCTCTACATACAGATACACCAATGCGGAAACTGTAAGCACTAAAATTATGATTATCGCTATTGTCATACAGTTATAGTTTATTCATTAGAAACTTTATACGCAAGTTTATTCAGCACGCCTATCACAGGATAAAAGAATAGTGTTTCTTCTATGTCTTCGTTTTTATTGATAATGTTTTTCATTCTTGCATTGATGCCATCTTTTAAATATGTTTTAAGATCTTCGCGCACATATATCTTGCTTTTTTCAATCACAGCCGGGGTTACGCCAAAGTTTTTGTAAAAGCCATAAATATTATTCCATTTAAAGAATTTGTCGAAGAAAATATTTGTTTCTAATAAAACAGAGTTGATCACTTCTTCATCGTTTATCTGGGCGTATTGTAAAGATTTTTCGGGCAGCACAACATTATCTGAGGTACCCGATAAAGTAACTTTTATTTTATCTTCCACTTTATTCATTCCTGCAATATCTCCTTTCATTTTCAAAGCGCCCTTGCTGGAAATTTCTTTGGGTCTGTCTTCCAGGATCAATTCAATTTCCTGTTGCTGCTGTTGTTTCTGCACATCATATATATCATCAAACACAAGATTGGTAAGCGCTTGCAGGCTATGCATATCTGATCCGAAAGTAAGAACGTTCAAGAGTTTTGAGCCGTTACCGCTAAATGTAATGTAGCGTGGCTGCTGTAAATTTTTAAGATGCATAATTTTAGCCAAGTGATATACAATGGCTATGTAAAAAATCAGAAAAACTATTTTCAGATTTTCATCTTTAGTAAGCATTTCACTAAACGAGATGGAAATATTATTTTCTTTCAGTTCGGCGTTGTCTTCTAGAGAAAAGAAAAATTCTATCAGCTCTATGCTATTATTGCTCTTTGCTTTCAATGATTTGTAAATGCTTGATAGTTTTTGTTGACCGGTGCTTTCAAGACTGTTGATAATTTTATTTTCGTATTTAGCTATAAAGCCATTTTTTCCATTATCGTTGTACCCATCCCCGAATATAGCGCTCGACGCAAAATGAAATGAGGTAAGCAGCACAGGCTGATTATCTAAAAAAACAACCGCGTCGGTAGTGCCGCCGCCTATATCAATATTCAGAACAGGCTTATCAGAAGAGGATTCGGCATATCCCCAATAAGGCGCTATGGACTCTGTAAGTGTGTTGATTTTTGTATCTTTAGTAAAGTACTCGTTCTTGTATTTCAGCAATTGACTTTTAAAGAAATTTAAACGGTGGCTTTCCATGCTGGAAGGATACAACCAGATAATCTCCGCTTTGTCTAATGACCCGTTATTCAACAATATTTTATTGCGTATCATCAGCATCATCTGCTCAATAAAAGCCTTGGTTCTTTTCTCTAATCTTACATCCTGAAAGTTAGACCATTTCAGGCCCGCGGTGATTTCACTGTTGAGTTTATAATCTTCTTTCAAATACCAAAACGGAATATTGAAGTCTGCCAAAGCGTAATTTTCTTTGGTTTCGTTAAATTTATTATTATCGTTAATAACCGTTCTTGTAGGAAAATGATATTTGCGTTCGCTGCTTATCAATTCCGGCTTAAACTCTTCATTAATGATGCTCAACAAATCGTCTGCACCAAAGCCCAGCCTGGAAAGCGACATCTGCATTAGCTTTCCGGGCTTGTGCAATGTCATGTACTGCACGTCATTCTCCTCTATATCTAATGGCCTCGTTTCATTTTCAGTAGCAGATACATATTCAATATGTGTATTGGTAGTACCAAAGTCAATAGCAAATTTATAAGCCTTTGTAAGGGCGTCGCTTTCTTTTACTATAAACTTAGGTATTAAAATGGCATTGGCTTTTTTATTGCTTACCTCTATTATATCAAAATTATGATTAACGATATTGTAAGTAGTAGAAACACCGTTTTGCGATTTCTTGCTTCTTTGCTTTACATCTTTCAATGCTACTTCTTCCGGAGCGTTTGTGTTTGTTTCTTTGTATAATGTTAGGCTATAATCGTTATTCCTGGTAAGCGGCGCTATGTCTCTGTCTACCGTTACCACCCTGTAGTGCGGGTTGATGCCTTCTATTTTAAGTTGCGGGTAAATCAATACCGTCATTTGGTTTTCAACGATCACGCCCTGGTTATTTATTTCGTCGGGCTGCATGATCCTGTCCTGGAACTGGTTCCTGTTGTAGGTTCTGGTGAAAGTGATGTAATTATTTTTCTGAACAGGAATGCGTAATGTTACTTTCACGCCGGAGAGCATCTGCTCCATCTCAAACATCTTCTTTCCATCACTTACAAGTCCTTGCAATTGTTCGGAAGTGAAATAGCTGAAGAATATCTTTTTCAAAGGTAAAAGATAGCCGTGGTCTTTCTCGCCCTGCGCCACTTTATAGTTGCCGTCAAAAAACTTTGCTTCATCTATGGGATAAGGAACCTGTATCAAATACGGTTCAAGAAAATCGCTTACGGTAAGATATGGATATTGTATATGCGACTGGTTGGGCAATGTTCTTTTATCAAGAGGCCTGTCATCTTTGTAAGGCACATTCTTATGATAATTATCGAGCCATTTGCCATCCATGTAGTTCAGGTTGTCATTATTCTTCTCTACGGGCAACACGCAAGGCAACACTCCGGAATAATTTTTTTCCGTATCAATGATAAAATCGTTGTTGGCTTTGGCGTCAATAGCCGAAACATTTTTTGCGCGCAACTTGAAGCCCAATATTTCCGCGGTGTTACCGCCATTGCCAACACTAATGGCAGCGTAATTTTCGGCATAGGTATTTTCATCAAATTTTTTTATTTCCTGCTTCAGATCTTCATCAAGCAGTTCAAATGAATAGCCTAAATAATTATCAATATCAGCAAAATCATTAGCGAATCCCGGGTATGCACGTCGAAAAGCATATATATATTTTACAAAATCTTTTCCTCTTTTGTACAAAGGATACAGGCTGATGTCGAGCATTCTGTCATTAGCGAAAATAATATCTACATAATGCAAATGATTGGCAGAAGAAAAGAATAAAGTAGAAGGCGATGTGCCACCAATAATATTTAAAATATCGGGCGCGCCTTTTCCAATATAGTTAAGCAGATAGATATTGCCCAGTTTATGAAAATTAAAAGCGTTTTTATCCTGCTTCAAAAACATGCTTAAAGTGTCGCCCAACAGCTTATGTTTTGGGTTAGATGAATGAATCAGCCGGCCCAGGTCGCTGTTTACATCAATGTCCAGTTCTCCATGCTTTAAAGTAATGCCTGAATTCCATTCTATAATCTCAATTTTATCTTTTAATAATTCAGCATTAAAAAATATCTCGGCTATATCCAGACACTCCGAAACCATTCTATGATAAATAGTATTGCCGTCTAAATTCCCGGAATTATTTACAAATCTGAAAGAAGTTCTTATCAAATCCATTCTTGCAAACGGCGAAGGAATAGAAGTAATTTGCGTGGCTACATTGGCTCCTGCCGGATCTTCTATTGAATTGATAAAATTATCAGATAAATGGCTGTCTATCTGCTGCCAATGCTCTATGTTTTCTGTTGCTCCGTTATGCAGCCTGAATATCTTGCTCATCTATAAAAAAACTTTTTAATGATTAATATTGTTTTCAAATACTTTTGAAGTAGTGTTAGACAGTAATGCCAACAGCTTCTGTGGACTTTTTAGATGATCATACTTTGTAGCGTTTTCTGAAAGTTGATTCCTGAAATTCTTAAGTCCGCTGCTTTTGAGAAAGGAGCTAAGCATGCCTTTTTTCTCAGGTGCGCCTATCACCAGCTGGTACAGGTCTTCGCCCGCTTTATTTACATCTATGGCTTTAAAAGAAACGTTAGAAAACTGCATCTCTTCTATCCATTCTTTAAAGTGCTGATTAAAACGACTTACAATCTGCTTAAATCTTGTGTCTATACCCGTTCTGTTCAAAAGATTGTTGCCATCATTGGCCCAAGCTTCTCCTTTTTTTGATGAAAGTTCTTCGTAATGATTTTCCATAAAGGAGCGGAAAATACCAAATTGCGTCAATGGTTTGGCAATGATATCGTATGTAGCTTTTGACAGGTCTTTAAATGCAATATCGGATGTATTGTTCTGCAAACCAAATTCAAAAAACAGCGGTTCACCGGCATTGCCGTTTTGCACTACCATGTCTTCATTGGCGATACTCATAAAGTCTACAATGGATAAAGCGGCAGCGGCTTCTATGAAATGCGCACGGTTTCTTTGTTCTGAAGCTCCGTCTGCACCCAATTGTTCATTGGTTACTTTATCACCGATATAATACAGCGCGTTGATTGATTTATTGCCCGTAACATTGCGCGAGTAATAATGCAATGCCGCCTTAGTTTTGCTGATAAAAGTATCTGAATTGATAGAAGTTTTCTCGTTGCCTCTTACGCCAAAATAAGGCAATATGGTAACCGCCCCAATCCTGGCATCGTTGAGAAAACTATGATGCGGCACATCGGGCCCTGCGTCTCTTATGTTCTTTAAGATCAACGGAAACCCTGCCGCTCCGGTTCCGCCAAAAATAGAGCTGATGATAAATACTCTGTCGTTCGATTCAAAATTCTGCGCGAATCTTTTAAAGAATTCCGACCGCTTAAAGTTATTTAAAACTACGCTTCCTATGTTTGGATTGCCTTTGAAACCCACTTCCATATTGGCTTCCAGGTTATTTTTTGAAAAGAGCAAAGACATCATCGATTTATTGCTTTCATCAAGCGATGCATAATCAATAAACTCTTTGAACAACTGTTCTTTTACACCGTCAATATCAAACTTGAAATTATCCGACACAAAAGCGCCTTCTCCTAATTCATCTAAAGATGATATTTTTGTTTTGAAAAATGTTGATTCTTCACTCGAAGCTTTTTCTTTTATTTCTTTGTAAAGTTTTAAAATCTCTACCGTGCGCGTAAGGTCTCCGTTAGAAGAATCGGGGTCTATGATGATAGGAATAATGGTATCGGTGTTTTCTATCTCTACACCTGATGCCAGCAACATCGCAAGCGATTTTACTACTCTTGAACCCGTGCCTCCTATTGCGAATAAAAATAATTTTGACATAATTAAAATGGTACTTTTCTGTTTACAGAGCTTTTCCATTTAATGAGAATGGAAAATAATACACTCCAGATAACTGAATAAATAAATGCAGTAAATGCAAATCCCAGGCAGTCTGAAACGTTTACCCTGAGCTGATTACAAATATTTCCGGCCTTTAAATCGTTGTTGGTATACACGAATGCAATAATAAAAACTATCACTGCGCCTATCAATACATTGAGCAGCCATTTGCCGATATTATTCCACCCCGAACGATTAAGAATACCGTAATAATAATTGAATATAATTAATGAATTGATAATAAATAAAGAGAGAAAAACCACGTTGTAAGTAGATTGCTGTGTGTAATCGGCACATGCCAGGTCAAGCCCTCTTAAATGCTCGCCTAAGCCGTTGGAAGTGCTGTAAAAGCCCAACGCTTCAAATAAGCCTATTAAAAAATCTGAGATAAATTTCATGTGTTATTGTTTTATTTTTTCGATTTTGTCACATGGAATTCGCATATAATTATCTACTGTTTGGTATAGATCTTTATGCTCATTTAATGTGTTATTGTTTTATTTTTTCGATTTTAAAAATATAAATCCGCCTATAAGTAATGCAAACACTATCACTATCCACCAGGGAAATCCTGAAGAGGAAGCCTGTCCGCTGTGTCCGGCATTTTTATTTACCTGTATATGTACATTAAATTGTTCCCTCCCGTCGTAAGTATTGAAATATGCTTGCGATAAACCATCTACCAGATACCTGAAACCAAATGTCTGCGTTTGTTGCAGGCTGTCGGCAGGGTTCCCGTCATTTAACGTAGAAGAATTTTCTACCCAGGCAGGAAGATTGGTTTTTAATTTTAAAACCACCTCCTGGCGCTGTTTTAAATCGGCAGTAGATAGCGTATAGATGTGTGTGAATCCTTTATAGCTTTCATTGCTTTCATCAGTGATCTTTTCAATGTTTTCTATCTGATAATTATCGGTAATGTCGTAATTGTTGTTATCGGTGATAAACGACTGATCTGTTTTTAAAAATTCCAGATTAGCGATGAATGAAAACTGAAACACCTGTTCACCTTCCGCCGCGGAAGCGTTATTAAGCACCATTTTAGTAGCCGGCTGCTCTATATCAAAATTTCCTTTTTTGTTCAATCTTACCAGCTTAGAAACCGGCTTACTGCCTTTGGGTGTGAAGAGATAATAACTGTTTTCGTAACCTGCGTAGTTGCTGAAATTTGTTTTATCAAGCATAGTATTCAAATCGCTATTTTTGCCAGTAACCAGCATGTAATAAGGTCTGCGAACGTTTTTCCCGGAAAGGTCTATCACTGCCGGGCGCTGACTTTCAGTATAGTACTTGCCATTAAAATTAGAATTGAATTTAAGAAAAATCGTAGAAAAATCATTCTTCTTTAATGCGTCTGAAACGTTCATTATGATTGAATTTTTTGCCAGTTCCAGATACTGTTGCGAAGTGCCTGCGCTATCTGAAAATATAAAATCGGAAATAAGAATATTCACATCATCCGGTTTCGAGGTGATGCTTCTGTGGATTATATCGGGTAAATTAGAAGTAGATGTGCCACACCCGGAATTTTGAAAACTTACCGGATTCAGATTCAAAAAAAATTGTTGTATATCGGCAGTGGTAGCATTGAGTTTTTGCGGACAAACCGTATTGTTGATATAATAAATATTAACCGAACGGGCTATGTCTTTCGATTTTAAATCGGTAATAAAGCCCAGTATGGCATTCTTAAAGTCTGAGCCGCTGGTAACATAGCCGTTCATACTTCCAGAGTTCTCAATATAAATATTATAGCTGCCTTTGGTATTCGCTACGTTTTCCGTACTGTCATCAGTCATTGCGGCAGAGGTTTCCGCATCTTGTGTTTTCTTGCCATACGCACCACTCCCGCTCCCATTATTATTACATGCTATGAACAAGATAAAAAGGGCAGACAGTAGAAAATAATACTTTTTATTCATCTTCTATTTTATTCATTTTTACATATTAAAGTTGATGAGCATATTTAAACATCGGCTTTAAAATGATATTAATAAACAAATATATCATATTTCAAAAGATTTTGTTCAAATAGAAATATATTTAAGAATTTATTGATAACAGATTGTTTCACTGCAAATTTGTAGGATAATTGATTATTTTTGTAATAATGTTTGA
Organism: Bacteroidota bacterium; assembly: GCA_023386235.1. GTDB lineage: Bacteria > Bacteroidota > Bacteroidia > Chitinophagales > Chitinophagaceae > Haoranjiania. The sequence continues at coordinate 13,993 of JAEWKC010000014.1, forward strand.
TAATCTTGATTTTAATAGGAATATACACGAGTGGGTAAGAGCAACTTTTCCGCCTAATACCGTACTGGCTACGCAGATTGCATACAAAGTAGTTTTTATTTTATTGATATTTTTTATCCTCGATGTGCTTCTGAGCTGGTTTCTGTCTCCATTGATAAAAAAACTTACCAATAACTCAAAGCGAAGAATCTATATGATCGCCTACGAGAAAAAAGTACATCGTTCTATTATACATTTCATAGCATTAGGCGTAACTTATCTGTGTATCGATTATTTCTTCTTTCCTTATCATCCGCAAAGCTTTAGCATTATCAACAGGATATTTTTGTCTGCTATCATTATTGTGTTTATCAATCTGTTTTTCAGAATTGTCAATACTTTAGAAAGATATTATCAGCTTTCATACAATTATAAAGGCACGGCAATGGTTACGCTGTTGCAATCCATAAAAGTCTTCGGCTACTTTATGGCTTTTATAGCGTTGATAATGATCTTGTTTAGCGTAGAGCTCACCAGCATTCTGGCTACACTGGGTGCTACTACTGCCATTTTTGTATTGGTATTCAGAGATACTATTTTAGGGATCATTTCAGGGTTTAGTGTGGCTACTTCCAGAACCATAAAGGTGGGTGACTGGATCTCCATTCCTAAGTATTCGCTGGAAGGCAATGTTGCCGAGATTAATTTACTGACTTCCAAAATCACTAATTTCGATAAAACTGTTTCTACCATTCCCACTTATGATTTAATCAATACAGAAGTAAAGAATTTGCAGATTTTAATTGACGGAAACTCGCGCAGGATTCTTCGCTCTATTTATTTTGATATTAATTCTTTTAAATTCATGACCGATAGCTTAAAAGAAAAATGGTCGCGCATTAATCTTATTTCAGATTATATTCATCAAAAATCTATGGAGTTGGCAGAAAGCAGAAAGTCAATCAACCATGCAGACAATATTATTAATGGCGAACAACTTACAAATATTGGCGTTTTTAGAATCTATATAGAAAATTATTTAAAAAATTTAAGCACTATAGATTCCGGCAGCATGATTATCGTACGCCAGAAGCCTACCTCACCGCAAGGTTTACCGTTAGAAATTTATTGCTTTACTACTACAGGCAATTTTGAAAGCTACGAAAGAATACAATCAGATATTTTTGATCATATCCTGGTGGCGGCGGGCTATTTTGAGCTTACTATTTTACAAACAAAAATCTAAATTACATATAGTTGATGATTTATCGTTTTCATTTTAAGCTAAATCATTATATTTGCTTTATACTAAAAAAAACACAATTTATATGAATTTGCACGAATACCAGGCTAAAGAATTATTGAGAAAATATGGCGTTCCTACGCAAGAAGGTTTTGCGGTAGAAACCATAGAAGAAGCCGTAAATGCTTACAATAAAATAAAAGAAGAAACCAATAGCAAATTTGCTGTTATCAAAGCACAGATACACGCGGGCGGCAGAGGCAAAGGAAAAATCAAAGGATCAGAACAACGTGGTGTACAGGTTGTTAAAAGCGCGGAAGAAACAGAAGCTGTGGCTGAAAATATTTTAGGCAATACGCTTGTAACACTGCAAACGGGAGAAGCAGGCAAAACCGTGAATAAGATCTTCGTGGCAAAAGACGCCTATTATGACGGGCCTTCCGAAACCAAAGAATATTATCTTTCTATTTTAGTAGACAGAGCTAAAAAGCAGAATGTGATCATGTACAGCACCGAAGGCGGCATGAACATTGAAGATGTAGCGCACGATACTCCCGAAAAAATATTTAAGGAATGGATTGACCCCAGCGGAAAGCTACTACCCTACCAAGCACGCAAAGTAGCGTTTAACTTAGGTTTGAGCGGAGAAGCTTTTAAAAGTTGTGTTAAGTTCGTAACGGCTTTATACAATGCTTTCAACGAATTGGACGCAAGCATGCTGGAAATAAATCCGCTGTTTAAAACCTCCGATGATAAAATTATTGCCGTTGACTGTAAATTAAATATTGATGACAATGCCTTAATGCGCCATCCGGACATATACGCATTAAGAGATGAATCGGAAGAAGATCCTACCGAAGTAGAAGCCGGCAAGCATAGTCTCAATTTTGTAAAGCTCGATGGTAATGTAGGCTGTATGGTAAACGGCGCAGGGTTAGCGATGGCTACAATGGATATGATCAAGCTAAGTGGCGGCGAACCTGCCAACTTCCTTGACGTAGGCGGCACAGCCAACGCCGAAACCGTAGAAGCAGGCTTTAGAATTATTCTGAAAGATCCTAACGTAAAAGCTATACTTATCAATATCTTCGGAGGAATTGTTCGTTGCGATCGTGTTGCAGACGGCGTAATACAAGCCTATCAAAAACTGGGCAATGTAGATATTCCTATAATTGTGCGCCTGCAAGGTACCAATGCCGAAGAAGCTAAAAAACTCATCGACGAAAGTGGGCTAAAAGTACAATCCGCCATTTTATTGAGCGAAGCCGCGGAACTGGTAAAACAAGCGGTAGCCTAAAATTCTAAAAGAAAAATTGATGTAACCATCACATGCATACAGCAAAAATATTTTTATAAAAAATAAAACAAATGAAATTATTAAAGCAAATATTCTTCTTATCCGTAGCCATATTTTTGGCAACGAGTGTAAATGCCCAGCTAAAAACGCCGCCGGCCAGCTCTTTTCAAAGCGTGAAACAATCTTTCGCATTATCAGAAATTAACCTGGAATACTCCAGGCCCAATGCCAAAAACAGGAAAGTATTTGGTGCTCTGGTTCCTTATGACAAGGTGTGGCGCACAGGTGCTAACAACTCCACTACCCTTACATTTGGTGAAGATGTAAAAATAAACGGACAAAATTTGGCAGCAGGCACTTATGCCCTTCTTTCCATTCCGGGTAAAGACAGCTGGCAAATTCTTTTTAATACAGATACAAAATTAGGAGGCAATGTAGCCGCCTATGACAATGCAAAAGAAGTGCTGCGTGTAAATGTGAAGCCGCAAACAACTGCATACAGCACAGAGACTTTTACCATCAATTTTTCTAATGTAAATGCGGCGTCTGTTGACCTGGATATTCTTTGGGAAAATACATTGGTAAAACTTAACATCACCGCTGATATTGATGGAAAAATAATGACGTCGATCGACGAAGCGATGAAAGGAGATAAACCTCCTTATTTTCAGGCCGCGAGCTATTATTTTGAAAACGGCAAAGACCTGAAAAAAGCATTGGAATGGATTACGAAAGCGGAAGAGCAAATGCCTAACGCTTTTTGGGTAGCCGCGCAAAAAGCAAGAATACAATTAAAATTGAATGATAAAAAAGGCGCTGCCGTTACAGCACAAAAAGTTATTGATTCAGCTAGGAAAGCCAATAGCAATGATTATGTGGTGATAGGTACAGACCTTTTAAACCAGACTAAAAAATAATTACTTAATCACTTGCTATTCTAATTAAAATAAAGAGTTCTGCGGAGTGTTATCGCTCCGCAGATTTATTATATCGCCTCCGGCAACTAAGAACAATAGATAAAATGAACAATAAGACTGAACTGCTCGTAATAAAAATTGGCGGCAATGTAATTGACAATAAAGAAAATCTGGAAAAATTCTTACAACAGTTAGCCTCTATAAAAACAAATAAAATTCTTGTACACGGCGGTGGTAAAATAGCTACAAAAATCGGCGATCAATTAGGCATTGAATCTACATATATCAACGGCAGAAGAATAACAAATGACGCAACCATAGATGTAGTGACGATGGTTTACGGTGGCCTGGTAAATAAAAAAATAGTCGCTCAGCTACAAGCGCTGGATTGCAATGCAATCGGGTTAACCGGTGCCGACGCTAATATTATTCCTGCGGTTAAAAGACCTGTAAAGGAAATTGATTTTGGCTGGGTAGGCGATATTGACAGCGATAAAATTAATACGGCATTCATACATACGCTCCTGGAAAGTGGCATTACACCAGTATTTGCACCGCTTACACATGATTCAAAAAGCCATATACTAAATACGAATGCAGATACTATCGCCTCTTCTCTGGCCGTCGCCATGTCTGTAAACTATTCGGTAAAACTGATCTATTGTTTTGAAAAGAAAGGTATACTGGAAAACGTTGAAGATGAAAACTCAGCAATCAAATTGATCAATAAAGAGAAATATCACAACTTATTGCATGAGCAAAAACTTTTTGAAGGCATTATTCCTAAAATAGATAATGCTTTTTCTGCCATTGACGCAGGCGTATATCAGGTGATCATAGGCCATGCGGATGATCTCACTATCAATCTTACTGCGCACAATAAAGGAACTGTAATAGAGAAATAAGTAGGAGCAAAACAACAATTAACACCTGCCTCATCACGTTCACTCATAACTCAACTATTACGTAATAGGCATCAATACCTGCATACACTCTCTCAAGCTTTCTTTCCAGTCTTTGAGTTTAATGCCATAATCCTGTACCAGAGATTTTTTGTCTAAAACCGAATAAGACGGCCGCTTTGCGGGAGTTGGAAACTGCGAAGAAGGTATAGGATGAATTAAACAGGACAGTCCTGCAATATCTTTTATTTCTTCCGTAAAATCGTACCAGGAAATAACTCCCTCATTGGTGAAATGATAGATACCATATTTTTTTTCAGTGCTTGTAATAATCTTTACTATTACTCTTGCCAGATCTTTTGCGTATGTAGGAGAACCAATCTGATCGTTTACCACACTTATTTCCGGTCTCTCATTCATCAATCTCATCATAGTTTTTACGAAGTTTTTGCCAAAACTGCTATACACCCAGGCTGTACGTATGATAATGGTTTTATCGTTATTTTGCTGCGCTAAAACTTCACCATCTCTTTTTGTCAATCCATAATGATTGAGTGGATCTGTGGGCTGATCAGGCTTGTAAGGCGATGTGCCTTCGCCGTCGAAAACGTAATCGGTTGATATGTGTATTAAGTCTGCATTCAGTTTTTTACAGTTTTCAGCAATGATACCCACTGCGGTTGCATTTATCATCTCCGCTATTTCCTTATCGGTTTCGGCTTTATCTACCGCGGTATATGCGCCGCAACTAACTACCACCGTGGGCTTGTACTTTTCAAAAGCCTCATCAATACTTGTTTTGCTTGTAAGATCCATTTCATCTACATCTACAAAAATCCATTGATAGGTAGGATAAGAAAAATGCAGCATTTCCAATTCACTGCCCAGTTGTCCGTTTTTTCCTGTTACAAGTATTACCGGTTTCATTTGTGTGTTTTATTTATTCGGCAAAATAGTGCATTCTTATTTATTTACAAATTCCAATACACTCTCAGTAATATATTTTAATTGATCTTCGTCCATTTCGGTATGAATAGGTAGTGAAATTACCCTATCGGTAAGGTAATCGGTAACCGGCAAATCATACTGCTGATTGTATTGCTGAAACATTTGCTGTTTATGTCCCGGAACGGGATAATAAATCATCGCCGGAATATTTTTTTCTGCCAAAAATTCCTGCAAGCCGTTACGGTCAACGTTTTCCAGAATTAAAGTATATTGATGAAAAACATGAGTAGTATTTTGCGCCGCTGCAGGCGTGATTATTTTTTCGTTGTCGGCAAAAGCTTGATTGTAATAAGCCGCTACTTTATTTCTTGCTGCGGCATAAGCATCCAGATGTTGTAGCTTGATATCTAAAATAGCTGCCTGAATGGTATCCAGGCGCGAATTGCACCCCACCAATTCATGATAATATCTTTTATCTGAACCATGATTGGCAATTTTTCTTAGCCTGGCAGCCAACGCATCATCATTGGTAAAGATAGCTCCCCCATCGCCATAAGCGCCCAGGTTCTTTGCAGGAAAAAAAGAGGTAGTTCCTATTTGTCCTATTGTGCCTGCTTTTTTTATAGAGCCATCTGCAAAAGTATAATCCGCCCCTAAAGCCTGCGCATTGTCTTCAATCACAAATAAATCATGCTCTTTCGCCAGCTGCATTAACGGTTCTATGTCGGCAGACTGACCATATAAATGTACGGGAACAATGGCTTTGGTCCTGGGTGTAATAGCCTGTTTTACCGATTCTATATCCAGGCAAAAAGTATCTTTCAACACATCAACAAATACAGGTTTCAAACCCAGCAAAGCCACTACTTCGGTTGTAGCTATAAAAGTGAATGACGGCGTGATTATTTCATCTCCCTGCTGCAAATCCAGCGCCATCAGGGCTATTTGCAAAGCATCGGTACCATTAGCGCAGGGGATTACATGCTTTACGGATAAATACGACGCCAAGTTGTGAGAAAAATCTCTTACCGGCTGTCCGTTAATAAAAGCGCTGCTTTCCAGCACATCTATCACCGCTTTATCTATCTCTTCTTTTAATTTATGATATTGACTTTTTAAATCAACCATCTGTATAGCTCTCATATCCAAAAATTTTGCTTACAAAGGTAATAAAACATAATAAGAGAAAAGTTAAGCAAATCTTTTTTGGTAAATATTTCAATAAAATCTATTTTTGCCATCCTGAAAAAGGGTCCGATAGCTCAGCTGGATAGAGCAACTGCCTTCTAAGCAGTAGGTCTCAGGTTCGAATCCTGATCGGATCACAGCCTAAAAGCCTTGATTCCAGTACGTTTCAGGGCTTTTTCATTTATTACGATTTAAATGCATTTAATAAATTTGCCCCACAAAATTCATTTCCTACTATTTTTAAGTGAAAAACATTGGAAATTCAGTTATGCACACTCATTTGTTTAGATTTACGCACAATAGACTATGATATGTTTGGAATTGCGCACAATAGAAGTTTGGATTTACGGTATCCCTTCGGCCAACCCCGTCATTGTGTTTTGAAGGAGGCAGCATAATTTTGTGCCTGCCTCGCAGCCCATTGTGGGGGCAGCAGTTGGTGTAGCTGATCTTTTGGTGTGGAGTTGATTTTTTCA
>JAEWKC010000040.1 GCA_023386235.1 Bacteroidota bacterium
CGCTGAAGCCGACACTATTTGTGGCGCAAAAACGTTTTTTGATTTTGCCCGTTCAAAAGGGGTGGAAGTTTTTTATATAACCAACCGCAACGAAAGTGAAAGAGCCGCTACCTTAAAAAATCTGCAAAAGTTTGATTTCCCCTTTGCTGACAATGCGCACCTGCTGTTAAGAACAACTACTTCGGGCAAAGCGGATAGAAGAAATGCAGTGAGCCGGACACACGAGATTGTGCTGCTTTGCGGCGATAACCTCTCTGATTTTTCTGAAGTTTTTGATAAAAATAATGAAGAAAAAAGAACCAGCGGCGTAAGAAACAACGCTGCACTTTTTGGCAATAAATTTATTGTACTGCCTAATCCTAATTATGGCGATTGGGAAGGCGCTTTGTACGAATACAACAATCAATTAACGCCTAAACAGAAAGCAGAAATTATTCGTAAAAAACTAAAAACTTATTGATCATGTTCCTGCAACTACACCCCGACAATCCGAATCCGAGAAATGTAAAAACCATCATCGAATGCCTGCAAGATGGCGGCATTATCATATATCCGACCGATACCATTTACGGACTAGGCTGCGATATCTATAACCAAAAGGCGGTAGAACGAATAGCAAGAATAAAAAATGTTGACTTTAAAAAAATTCATTTATCCTTTATATGCGCCGATCTTAGCGACCTGAGCAAATATACCAAATCTATATCCACACCGCTTTACAGAACACTAAAGCAGTATTTGCCCGGGCCGTTTACTTTCATTCTGCCGGCAAGCAAAGAAGTGCCTAAGATTTTACAGAATAAAAAAAACACTATAGGATTAAGAATACCCGACAACAATATATGCAGCACTTTGATAAATGAACTGGGCAGACCCATACTTTCCACGTCGCTGCCGGGCGAAATGGTAGAAGAGTATACCGATCCGGAACTGATGTATGAAAATTTTCAAAACCTTGTAGATATTGTAGTAGATGGCGGCATGGGTGGCATGATACCTTCTACTATCATAGATTGCACTACCGATAATTATGAAATTATTCGTCAGGGTAAAGGTGTATTTGAAGACTAAGAAAAGTTAATGATTAACTTTTAGAATGTACTTTTAATTCTCCTTCCAGCACAATATGGCGCTCTTTGAGCGATAGCTTTTTTTTGCCGTCAATAATATCAAACAACATTTTTGTAGCCAGCTTTCCCTGCTCATAAGGAAACTGTTCTATTGAGGCAATGGGCTTGGCCTCTACAAGATACTGAGAGATGGGCAGGTTAGCGTAACTAATGAAAAGTATATCCTTATTAATTTGTAAATCAGTATTTAAGCGCACATATTGAATGGCATCTAAAGCCACATAATCGTTAAAAGCCACTACTGCCGTAGGTTTTCGCTTTTGCGAAAGAATATCTTTCATAGCCTTCCAGGTGCTTTCCTTGGTAAGATCTGTGCTGGCAAATAAAGAGGCGTCTGTTTTTACACGTTTTTTATTTAACCCTTCCATAAACCCACGCATGCGCTCTTTGGTAGCCCGCATAGAACTCGGGCCTTTCAGTAAGGCAATATCCTTATGGCCTCTTTCCCACAAAAAATCAATGATATTTTGCGAAGCGGCATACAGATCGCACGACACGGTATACGCCTCTTCTTCTTTAGGAATTCTGTCGAAAAACACTACAGGAATACCTTTTTTCTGAAACTCCACAAAATGATTGATGTTCATCGTATTCTTAGAGAGCGATACAAGCAAACCGTCAATCCTGTTTTTAAGAAAATGCTCTAGCAAGCCTTTCTCCCGGTGCACTAGATCATGGCTTTGTGCAAAAAACACATTGTACCCTTTTTCTAAAGATACATCCTCTATGGCACTGATGGCCTGCGAGAAGAAATTCTCTTTTATTTCAGGTAGTATCACGCCAAGGCTTAAACTTCTGCCCGTTTTAAACTGAATGGCGGCAAAGTTTTTTTGATAATTATTTTCATCGGCAAATTTCTGTATACGCTTCCTGGTTTCCGCGCTAATGCTCGGATGGTCGTTCAACGCTCTGGATACCGTAGATACAGATACTTTCAGCGATTTCGCTATTTCTTTTATGGTAATTGTTTTCTCGGGATTCATTTTTACAGTTATTAGGCAAGTTATTACTTTTTTTTTAATTTTTGTTTGAATCTTATCACCAATTTATTTATTTTCACTGGGTGAACAGAAAATCTTTTATCAAATCGGGCAGTGGTATATTAGGGGCGGTTTTTTTACCTGCCGTTGGCTTTAGCAACAATACCCCTAAAAAAAAATTTACAATTCCTCCGGGACTTAAGCCCGGCGATACGATTGGCGTAACCTGCCCTTCGGGCTATATGACCCGAAACGAGATGCTGCCCGCCTTTAAGCAAATACAGAGCTGGGGATTTAGAATTATAACAGGTAAAACCGTAGATGCCAGAGATGGTACTTTTGGCGGCTCAGATACAGAACGGGCAGAAGATTTTCAGTTCATGCTGGATAACCCCGACATTAAAGCTATTATGTGCGGAAGAGGCGGCTACGGCGCCGTGCGGATTATTGACGATCTGGATTTTTCCGCTTTTATAAAAAAACCAAAATGGATCATAGGATTTAGCGATGCTACTGTTTTACATACGCACATCAATTCTAAATACCATATTGCCAGCATTCATTCTAAAATGCTTAATAGCTTTCCCAATAACTTTGAAACGGCCATGCCTATACAGCAAGATACTATTTTGTCTATCCGCGATGCTTTGATGCACCTAAAAAAAATGAACTATACGGCGCCTTTCAACGAATACAATAAAAGAGGCGAAGCTACAGGCGAGTTGATTGGCGGCAATTTGCGCACGATAGAAAACCTTTCGGGAACGGCTTCTGAAATTGACACTGATGGCTGCATCCTCTTTCTGGAAGAAACAGGTGAATACCTTTACAATATTGACCGGATGCTTTGGAATCTGAAACGCGCCGGCAAACTCAGCAAACTAAAAGCGTTGATAATCGGCGGATTTAAAATAAGACAACAAACCAATCCGGCAGAGGAGATGAACAGAACAGTACAGCAGGTAGTTTTGGAAAAAGTACAAGAGTATGATTACCCGGTTTGCTTCGATTTTCCTGTGGGTCATCAATACGATAACTTTGCGCTTAAATGCGGCGTTGCACACAGGCTTACAGTTACACAGTCGGGCACACAATTGATAGAAATATAAAATTGAAACAATTCGCAATCAGATAAAACACACTAGATCAAACATAAATTATTAAAACAATGACCATTCCACCCTATTTAAAGAAAGGCGACACAATAGGCATTACCTGCCCCGCGGGTTATATGCCTCTGGAGAAAGCGCAAACCTGTATAAATACTTTGCAGCAATGGGGCTTTCAAATAAAAGTAGGAAAAACACTGGGCAACCCGCAGCAGAATTACTTTTCAGGAAGTGATGCCGAAAGACTAAGCGATTTGCAGGAAATGATGGACGACAAAGAAATAAAAGCCATTCTTTGTGGTAGAGGCGGCTATGGTGTAAGCAGAATTATTGACGATATTGATTTCAAGAAATTCAAACGCAACCCTAAATGGATAATCGGCTACAGCGATATTTCCGTATTGCATTCTCATCTCAACAGAAGATTAAACATAGCTTCCATACATTCGCACATGGCAGCCGCTTTCAACGACGGGATTGATAACCTGTATATTGAATCTATAAAAAAAGCATTCACCGGAAAACCACTCAAATACAAAGTTGACTCACATGATTTTAATCAAACAGGAAAAGCCGAAGGGCGGCTGGTAGGCGGCAACCTTTGCCTGCTGGCGCATACGGTAGGGAGCCCGTCGGAACTCAACGTAAAAAATAAAATTCTTTTTTTAGAAGATGTGGGCGAATACCTCTACAACATAGACCGAATGATGCTACAACTAAAACGTGCCGGCTGGTTGGATAAAATCTCCGGGTTGATATTGGGCAGCTTTTCCGATTGTAAAGATACCGAAGCGCCTTTTGGCAAAACCGCCGAAGAAATACTGAAAGAACATCTGCAGGATTATGATTTTCCCTATTGCTTTCATTTTCCCGTAGGGCATACCGATGAAAATGTAGCTCTCAAATGCGGCATGCAATACAAATTGCATATCACACCCAAAAATGTAACGCTGCATTCTGTGGAGTAAAGTAAAAATAAGAAAATGGAACAACAAGACTATTTGAAGAACAAATAGACATGATTGGTCTGGTATTGGGAAAGCTGCTTTCTGATTTAATTGAGCTAAGAAGCCAAGGCAAGCTAAGCGTTGGAATGGAAGTAGTAATGCAATCTCTAAAATCAGAATTGAATATTGACATTGAGGAATTGATTGATATCCCAAAGGATAAATTTATCAACTTTCTTCAAACCTCAAAGAATTACGAAAACGACAGCTTATCTAAGCTTGCTGAAATATTTATTGTTTGCCAACCATACCGAAGATAAAGAAAGACAAGGAAAATTATATGAAAAAAGCTTAACTATTTTTAAATATTTGGAGTCAACAGATAATGTTTATTCTTTTGAAAGGAGAATAAAAATTGAAAAAATAGAAAAACTGTTACAAACCTGAAGCTCCGCATTTGCACCTTCTTTCAAGAAATTTTAATTTCTTAACTTCTCTGTTTTCCATTATTCTAAAGAAAAAACTACCTTTGCGCCCTCAAAAAGTAGAAAAACCTGCTTTTTATACTAAAATAAAAGAATGAATATACGCAACATCGCTATCATAGCACACGTTGACCACGGCAAAACCACACTGGTCGACAGAATACTGCACACAGCCAAAATTTTTCGCGACAATCAGGAAACAGTCGAGCTCTTAATGGACAACAACGATTTGGAAAGAGAACGAGGCATTACCATTTTTAGTAAAAACGCCGCGGTTATCTACAATGGCATAAAAATAAATGTAATAGATACACCCGGGCACTCCGACTTTGGCGGTGAAGTAGAGCGTGTATTGAAAATGGCCGATGGCGTAATACTGCTGGTAGACGCTTTTGAAGGCCCCATGCCACAAACAAGATTCGTACTGCAAAAGGCTTTGCACCTTAATTTAAAGCCGATAGTGGTAATCAATAAGGTAGATAAGCCCAACTGCCGTCCCGACGAAGTGCACGACGCGGTTTTTGAGCTATTCTTTAATTTAGATGCTACAGAAGAACAGCTAAACTTTCCTACTTACTATGGCAGTGGTAAGCAAGGCTGGTTCAACGATACACTAGAACCCCGCGAAGATATTCTTCCGTTAATGGACGGCATCATTAAGCATGTACCCGAACCCACTGTTTTAGAAGGTCCTTTGCAATTACAGATCACTTCGCTTGATTATTCTTCTTTCTTAGGAAGAATTGCCATTGGCAAAGTAACCAGAGGCAGCATTAAAGACAGTCAGAACATTGCCCTGGTACAAGCCGACGGCTCTATAAAAAAATCGAAAGTAAAAGAATTATATGTGTTTGAAGGAATGGGCAAAAAGAAAGTGACCGAAGTAAACGCGGGTGATCTTTGCGCTGTTGTAGGCTTAGAAGATTTTAATATCGGTGATACCATTTGCGATGTAGAAAATCCTGAAGGATTGCCCGTGATAAGCGTAGATGAGCCAACCATGAGTATGACATTCAGCATTAATACTTCGCCCTTCTTTGGCAGAGACGGCAAATTTGTAACATCACGCCATTTGCGCGACAGGCTGATGAAAGAAACAGAAAAAAACCTGGCTTTAAGAGTAGAAGATACAGACAGCGCAGACAGCTTCCTTGTGTTTGGAAGAGGTATTTTGCACCTGGGTGTTTTAATAGAAACCATGCGCCGCGAAGGATATGAGCTTACCGTGGGCCAGCCACAGGTATTGGTAAAAGAAATAGACGGGGTAAAATGCGAACCTTACGAAAACCTGGTGGTAGATGTACCGGAAGAATTCAGCGGCAAAGTAATAGACCTTGTAACACAGCGCAAAGGCGAAATGCTGGTAATGGAAAGCAAGGGCGAAATGCAGCACCTGGAGTTTGACGTACCTTCAAGAGGATTGATAGGGCTTCGTTCTCAAATGCTTACCAATACAGCTGGAGAAGCCATCATGGCACATACCTTTACAGAATACAAACCCTGGAAAGGAAATATTCCGGGCAGAAACAATGGTGTTCTGATCTCTAAAAACCAGGCCGCCACTACGGGCTATTCTATTGATAAATTACAAGACAGAGGTTCGTTTTTTGTAGATCCGGGTGAAGAAGTATATATAGGTCAGATCATAGCCGAGCATATTAAGCCGGGCGATCTGGTAGTAAATGCAACGGAAGGAAAAAAACTTACCAATATGCGCGCCAGCGGTTCTGACGCGGCTACCAACATTGCTCCTAAAATTCAATTGAGCCTGGAAGAATGCATGGAATATATTCAGGATGATGAATGCATAGAGGTTACGCCAAAAAATATTCGCCTGCGCAAAGTATTGCTGAATGAAGAAGACAGAAAAAGACAGGCAAAACAAATGGCTGCGAATTAGTGTGAACGGTGAATGATTAACGGTTGATGGCTGATGACTGGCGGTAAATGCAGAATAATTTCAAGCTGTCATCCCGAGCGCAAGCGAGGGGTCTAACCTTTGCTATTCGAGATTTATAATCCGTGTCAGTGAGAGGTTGTTAACCACGTGGGATAGGTTCTGAATAGATCTGTACCTATCTTTTACTCCTCCGGACAGGTCTTCAACTCCACCAGTAAGGTTCCGAACCCGAAAGTACATTTGAACATACTTACTGCGCCGGTGGTGTTTCGGCAGACGATTTTTTGAAGAACTGCTTCAATTCGTTGAGCTTGTCTTCGAAACCTGCCGCCGTGGTTCCCGCTTTGTACGATGTATAACCGTTAATAAATTAATTGTTTACTCTTTTGTAAATAGTAGAAAATTGTGCCGTTCCTATTGAAGTTCCAAACCCTAAGGTATCAAATGTGGTATTTAGTGAAATTTCAGTTTTAGATATATCTATTTTACTATTATCAGAGGTGGTTGTTTTTGTGGTAATAAAGAAAATATCTTTTTCTTGAGAAACAATATATGCTTTACGAAAAGAGACCCCGGCATTTTCCGTTAATATGCTATCACTTATAATGGTCATAATTCTTTTTTCTCCTTATAAGTAAATTTATATACACATCGCCGGAGGCGAGAGCATAAAACTGCTAAGCGAAGATGCATAGCAGAGCGGCATAGAATTAAAAACATGAAAACGCCTTTCTACACTGTTGCCGTTTCTTTTACTTTCAATATAATATTTTGTAGCAGCTGAAATGCCTTTACAGCGCCCGCTGTACAAGCGTCTTCATCTACTATCGATTGATTGATGTGGACAATAAATGCTTTCCAGTAATCGCCGGTATTGTGTTGATATATGCCATAATAGTTAAATGACATATTGCTGAAGCCCGGCGTTTGCTTAAGGTGCTTTACAATTACATTTCCTCCGAGCGTAGCGCCTTCCATTACGTACAGCGCGCCCAATGCTTCGTCTTTATTATTATAATCGGGCACTTGTATTTCTAATTGCGGTATTATTTCCTGCGGTAAGGATAAGGCCTGCCTATCCGTTGTTAAGGCCGGTAATTTTCTTCTTTTTTCTATATTCAATAGCTGCTTATCCTCAGCAGGCAACAGATTGAACACCTTTTCTTCTATAAGCGAATGAAAAGCATAATTCACTTTTATTAAATCTTCGTATTGTTGTTTTGAAAGTGTTTTATTAAATATCTCCTCTACATACATTCCCTTTTCTACCGCGTCATGATGGTGCTTTGTTGCTTCTTTAAGTTTTTCTGCTATCATGTTTTTACATACTTTTATCGAAGGACAAATAGAATGTGGAACCCCGGTTTTTATCCGATTCAAACCAAACGCTCTTTTCGTGTCTGTCCATTATTCGTTTTACAATATTGAGCCCTACGCCGGTGCCTTCAAAATCTGTAGTATTGTCCATTCTTTTAAAAAGCTGAAATATTTTATGGTGTTCTTTTTTATCTATGCCAATGCCATTGTCTTTTATTTTGTACACAACAGATCCGTTTTCTTCATATCCTTCAATACTTACTACAGGATATGCTTGCTTGGCAGAATATTTTACAGCATTGCTTATCAAATTAGAAAATGCCTGATACACCATTACCGGGTCGCCTGCAAAATCGGGCGTATCGCCCATTTCTATTTTAGTATCGTAAGCGTCAAAAGCTATTGATACTTCTTTTACAATATCATTTATCAGGTCTTCTGCCTTAATGGGTTGTTTGTTTATGTTTTTATTTATAATGCGCGAAAGATCCAGGATTTCATTCATCATAAAGCTCATCTTGTCCACTCCTGTTACAATATTATCCAGTATGGCTTCGTCTTCGGGATTATCCAGCTTCTTTAAATACTTTAATATTTGTGCATGCGATTTGATGACGGTCAAAGGTGTTTTAAGATCGTGCGAAACCGTGTAGGCAAAAGTATCCAGCTCCTCATATGCGGCTTTTAGTCTTTTATTTAAATCGAACAACTCCTTAGATTTTTTGTGCGAAGTTTCTAAAATAATCTTCACTATTTCTTTGGCGGCGTTTATATCTTCTTTTCTCCATCTTCTGGAAGTATTTTTTGCCTGCTGCGACCATATCTGGAAAGACTTCCTGGGTGATATCTCATTGATTACGGTACCATCAACCTCTTTGGTAGTAATCGCTTTTTCAGGCTTGCCCGCCCATTGCACTTTGTGTATAAATTCGGGGCTGAACCAGATGATCATGTCATTCACATCTTTGCTCATTTGTGTAATGAGCACACCTGCTGCCGTTTCTGCAAACTCCGCCGCTTCAGCAAAATAGTCTACAAATTTATGGGTATAGAATAAATTATCGGACTGGTCATACATCCACTCCTGTATTTTTTTTACCTGAGCTATATCGGGCGCCTCTCCCAGTATTTTTATTTCATCACCCATGCATATGGCAACGCCTTCGGCATTGGTAAGCTTTATAATATTATCAGCTTCGCTTATCAGCGCTTCCACGCTTGAATCGGTGTGCAGCAGCCTTACCTTAATCTTATCCAGCACTTCTTTGTAGGCAAGTGTATAAATATTGCTTTCTTCATTTAGTTTAAGAGCAATAAAAGAAGATAAAATATTGCCGATAAGCTTGGCGGAAGAACGTAAACGATAATCGATAAATTTAGGAGAATAATTATGACAGGCAACAAGCCCCCACAGCTCATCTTCTATAATGATAGAAACACTAAAGCTGGAATGCACACCCATATTTTTGAGATACTGAATATGCATGGGCGAAACGGCGCGCGATACGCAATAAGTCATATCCAGTACCGACGCTTTTGATTGTGTAAGAATAGGAACGTCTTGCGTAAACACATCTGCCACAAGCCTTACCCTGTTTTTCTTGTACAGCTGTCTTGCCTGTTTGGGTATGTCCGATTCAGGATAATGCAGGTTAAGAAAAGGCTCCAGATACGCTTCTTTTTCTTCGGCATCTACCCTGCCGGTACCTTCTTCCAGAAAACGATAAATCATTACGCGTTCGTACCCGATCAAATCTTTTATTTCCTTTGCTGTATTTTGCAGCAATTCATGCATGGTAGCAGAAGCCATAATATTGGATATGCTATCGAAAACCAAAGAATGCAAATTAGCTTTTGAATAACAACGCTCAAACTCCAAAATGAGCTCTTCGCCGGAAACGCTCTGCACCATATAATAGTTAATGCCGTTTATTTCTATATCTATAAATCCTTCAAATTTATTAGCGTATTTGTCAAAAGCGCTGTTGATCAACCTGTCAATATATTCGGCTTCGTGCTGGCTTATAGAAGAAAAAAGTGCTGAGTAATCTTTACCGATAACAGCGTTCGCATCTTCGCCAAAAAGCTCCTCAATATTAGCGCTTACATAAGTAAGGGTTTTATCCGTTGCATTAATGCCTACAAGGTAACCAAATGACTGTATTTTGCTCAATAAATGTATAGGTTCACGGTCACAATTGGTTAGGTCTACATGAAAATTTTCCATAATTTACAATTGATGCCGAAGATAATATTATTATTAGGAAAAAGAACATATCCTCAAAATATAAATGCATTGTAGCGTTCTGATTTTCAATTAAATAACTACTGTAAAAATATATGTTCATTCCACTCGATCAGAACAAAGCCATCTTTATATTTTCTTATTCAGGAAGTAACAATTACTTTTACAATTCTCCCGATAACTACCGGGAAGCATTAAAACTAAAAAAATATACGGATGAAATGCCCGTAAAAAATACGTGGGCATTTCATTAAATCATTAAGAACGAAAAAAACATACAATGAAATCTACTCCTTTTACACAAAAGCACATTGAGCTGGGAGCTAAAATGGCTGAATTTGCGGGTTATAATATGCCCATAAGCTACTCGGGAATCAACGACGAACATTTTGCCGTAAGAAACAACGCGGGCGTTTTTGACGTGAGCCATATGGGCGAATTTATTTTGAAAGGAGAAAACGCATTAGACCTTATTCAGCGCACTACTTCTAACGATGCTTCTAAAATAATAGCGGGACAGGCTCAATACAGCTGTTTTCCCAACAATGAAACGGGCATTATAGACGATTTGATTATTTATTGCATTGAAGAAAATAATGTATACATGCTGGTTGTAAACGCATCAAATATAGAAAAAGGCTGGAACTGGCTGCAACAGCACAACGATAAGAATGTAGAGATGCACAACATAAGCGATAAAACTGCTTTATTAGCCGTGCAAGGACCCAACGCTTGCAAAATACTACAACCGCTTACCAGTGTAGACTTACAAAACCTTAAATATTATACTTTCGAAAAAAGCACTTTTGCCGGTGTAGAAAATGTACTTATCAGCGCTACCGGCTACACAGGCTCCGGCGGTGTAGAATTGTACTTTGAAGACAAAGACAATAATGCCGAAAAAATATGGAACGCCATATTTGAAGCGGGCGCGGAAGCCGGTATAAAACCCTGTGGTCTTGGAGCACGCGATACGCTTAGGCTGGAGATGGGCTATTGCTTGTACGGAAATGATATAGACGATACTACCTCTACGCTGGAGGCTGGTTTGGGATGGATTACCAAGCTAAAAAAAGCTACTCCGTTTACACAACAGCAAAAATTAATCAAACAGAAGGAAGAAGGTGTAACCAGAAAACTGATATGCTTTGAAATGGTCGACAGAGGAATTCCCCGCCATGGCTATACCATTGTTGATGCACAAAATAATGAGATCGGTATTGTAACCAGCGGCACGCAATCTCCCAGCCTGGGGAAAGCCATCGGGCTTGGATACGTAAAAACAGCGCATGCAAAGCTGGATACGGAAATTTTTATTTCTATCAGGGATAAAGCAATAAAAGCTGTAATTGTAAAAGCACCTTTTGTGTAAAGGTTTCATATCATGCCTAATTCCTGCGCCTTTTGCAGGAGGTTAATGGTTTTGCTTACATTAAACTTTTGCAGCAGGTTTTTACGATGACTGTCTACCGTCAAAGGACTGATGTACATTATATCTGCTATTTGCTGGGAGGTAAGCCCCTGGTTAAGATATTGCAGCACTTCTTTTTCTCTTTTGGTAATGGGCGGAATTTCCGAGAGTTCTTTTTTAGTGAGCGCGGCAAGCGTATTTTGTGCTTCCTTGCCAAAGTACACCCCGCCCTCATATATATGGCGTATGGCCTGCTCTATTTCCTGCACCGACGCACTTTTTAGCAAATAGCCTGAAGCACCGTTATTCAACATTCTGATTATAACGCTACGCTCGTTGAAATTGCTAAGACCTAATACACTCATATCCGGAAAACGTTTTTTCACATCTATGCAAATATCTACACCATTTCCATCGGGCAAGTTTACATCAAGCAATAAAATATCGGCAGAATGCATTTCCAGCGCATCATTCAGTTCACTTAAACTGCCTGCTGTAGCTACAATTTCTAAATCATCTTTTTGTGAGATGAAGCTTTGTATTCCTTCTTTAATCAATGGATGATCATCGCAAATAATAATTTTTATCGGTATCATATTTCTTCGATTTATTATTCTGTTATAAGAAGCTACAGTTGTAATTGTATAACTCATGTCAAATATGCGTATTTTTTTTAAATTTTACATTCAATATTTATAGAAGTTCCTTTTCCGGGTTGAGAATCTATGTTAATCTTACCTTCAAGATAGTTTACCCGCATTTCGATATTGTTAAGACCCATATTTCTTTTTGTATTTGAAATATCAAAGCCTTTCCCATTGTCTTCTATGGAAATCATTAATAAATTATCCTGTAAAGTGCATTGTAGAAATACTTCGGTAGATTCAGCATGTTTTATGGCGTTATTCACCAACTCCTGAATTATTCTATAGATGACTAACTGCTTGTTTTTATCAGTAATAATAGATAAATTATTACTATAAAAAGAAATAGAAGTATTAGATGTTTGCATAGTTTCGCAGTAATCTCTCAGAGCATCTTCTAAACCAAACTTGGCAAGGGTTTCCGGCATCAGATTCTTAGCAGTTCTGCGTAATTCTTTTAACACCTCTTCCAATTGATTTACGGTTTTGAAGAGTTCTGAACTATCATTTTGTTGTGCATTACTTTCCAGTTTTAGTTTAATGCCTGTAATAGCTCCTCCTATACCGTCATGAAGATCTCGCGACAAGCGCATACGTTCTTGTTCCTCACCGTTCATTAAAGCACGAGACACCTCTAACTCTTTTTCTTTTTCAATCATTTGCAATTGCTGTTGCTGTCTTTTTTTTCTTTGTACTGCAGCATAATAAAAAAATATTATTATAGTTAAAAGCACGATGATACTACTCCAAAACAAAATTTTTTGGGTATGTGTTCTGTTTTTTAATTCCTGAATATTTCTCTCTTTTTCCTCTGTATCAAATTTTGTCTCAAGCTCGGCAATAGTTTGTTTTATTTGTTCTTTATTAATACTATCTGATAAGTTGAAAGCTTCTTTAAGATAATAATAAGCACTGTCATGGTTTCCCAAAGTATGTTCTATCTCTGAAAGCATCCCAAGATGTATTACTGCATTTGCACTCGCATTGGAAGACATGGCAATTTCATAACTTTCTTTATAGTTCAGTTTTGCTTCTTCGTATCTTTCTAATTTCGCAAGACAAAAAGCTTTTTCATTCAACAATCTGGAATAATCCGTTTTATTGGTAAATTTCTTTACGTATTCTATACCTTCTTCTATAATATCTAATGCTTTTTGATAAGCTTTTATAAATTGAAAATACTTTCCGGTAGAATAATAATAATACATGCCTGTTGTGTTTTCAGGAAATCTTTTTATCAACAACGCTAATGTATCTACTGTATTTTTTGCATTGACAGAATCTTTTTCATAAAGATAGCTTTCACTTATTATACCAAATATTTCTATAAGTTTGCTTCCATTAGCTGACGTTTGGGGCTGTCTGAAAATGATATCAGATGCCTGTCTTAAATAATAAACTGACTTTTCGTATTGTTTTTGATTCTTTAAAATTAATCCTACATCTGCAATTTGAGATGCCAGCAATGTTTGGTCAGAATATTTTCTGGCTAAGGGAATACAGATGTCTGTAAGAATTTTTAAAAAACCGGTTTCATTGCCGTTGAATTGTTCTATAGCACCGTAATTATGCCAGGCTCTGGTTCTGAAAAAATAAGCCTCTTCTTTATCAAAATTTTTAAGCATATCATCGGCTTTCATATAAGCCTCCTGCGCTTGCTGCGGATAATAATCAAAAAGATTTTGACCATTGTAAAAATGATAGATTCCTCTTAAATAATCGTCTTTGATAAATTTATCTGCCTGTTTTAAATAATGAAAACTTTTGGCAGTATCTCTATAAGACCAATAATCAGCTATTTCAAACAGCGTGCGCACTTTTGTATTGTTGTCTTTAATTGTGTTTGCAATATGCATCATACTATCTATGTTTTGCGCAGATGCACTCTGCACAACCCCAAAAAAGAGTGAGATTATAAAACTGTGAATAGTACGCACGTTTGTTTGAGATTTGAAATTTGAGTAAATGTAAATATGTTTTTACATATCTGAACCCCTCTTTATAAAAATACCCGAAAAAGGGGATATAAAATTACAACAAACTAAGGATTGACTTGAGCAGTTGGCTGTTATACATTTGCTTTGATAAATAACTATAACAAAGTCAAAAAAACTAAAAAATTTATGAAAAAACTAAAACAGACTGTAAAAGCAAGTGCCTTTTTAATCGCAACATTCCTGTTATGTTCTCCTAATGCTCAAGCCCAATACACAGGCGCCGGCTTGTTGGTAGATGTAGGCGATGGCGGCACTATGGTAGGGCCGCATGTAAAGCACTTCTTTACCGGCAACAACGCACTGGAAGGTTCAGTATTATTTGGAAGTGGCTTAACAATGATACAGGCTATGTATGGCTTCCATTCAGACCTGGGTGGAGCGGATGGATTAAAATGGTATGTAGGCGGAGGACCGGGTATTGCCTTTGGTAAAGGTGGAGGCACTGCATTTTCACTCGCGCCTATGATTGGACTGGATTATAAGATTGGACAGGTGCCATTGGCTTTATCCGCAGACTGGCGTCCGAGATTTTTAATGGCCGACGGTGAAAGTGCTTTTAGCGCAGCAAGATTTGCACTGGGACTACGATTTACTTTTTAAATAATTTCTTTAAATAAATAAATATAAAAATATGAAAATGAAAACCGTTTTCGCAATTGCGAGCCTTATGATCATTTTAGGCGCTTGCTCTAAAAATGATTCTAACAATTCACAAGGAAAAAACCTTAAGTTTACTATATCTGTAACAGGATTAAACCTCAATGAGCAGGACAATGCGCACGTAGTAATTGCAGGAACCAACACAAGCGGCACTGCATCCTGGCGAGTAAACGGAGAACTCAGAAACAATGAAGCAGGGCTGGTTATTTCCAAGCAGGATTTGGCCGCGGGCAATACTATTGTTGTAGAATCTGTAGGACCATTAGTAGCCGCTAACGTGGGATTATCCGGTATAAACTTTGGCAGCTCATTTACTTTTAAATACAAAGCTGAAGTTTCCGGAGCAGTTAAAAATGATATTAGTGACGTAGTAGCGGATCAGTATCAAAAAACATTCACTTATTGATTATCAACTTTTGTTTCTTTTATTGTTATGTCAAAAAAAATGCACTCGGCTTGAGTGCATTTTCATTTTATTAGCGCTTTGCTATTTACATATTTTATTACAATAAAATTCTCAATGGCTCTTCCAGCAGTTCTTTCAATGTTTGCAGGAATGCCGCACCCGCTGCCCCGTCAACCACTCTGTGGTCACAGCTTAGCGTCACTTTCATTACGTTGCCCACTACAATCTGTCCATCTTTAACCACCGGCTCCTGGCTAATGCCGCCAACCGCTAAAATACACGCGTCGGGAGAATTAATAATGCCTGTAAACTGGTCTATGCCAAACATACCTAAGTTAGAGATAGTGAATGTGCTACCTTCCCAATCGGATGGTTGCAACTTTTTATCTTTGGCTTTCTGAGAAAATTCTTTTACTTCCGCGGAAATTTGTTTAAGCGTTTTAGTATCGGCAAATCTTACTACCGGCACCAATAAACCCTCAGGCACAGCTACCGCCACACCAATGTTTATATGATGGTTTACTCTTATGGTATCGCCCTGCCAACTGCTGTTTACCGAAGGGTGCTTTTTCAAAGCTGCCGCCACCGCTTTAAGCACTATATCGTTGAAGCTGATTTTATAATCTTTCGCGTTTTGATTTAATCTTGGGCGTGCCGCTACCACATTGTCCATATCTATGGCCATAGTGAGGTAAAAATGCGGTGCCGTATATTTACTTTCAGACAACCTGCGCGCAATTGTTTTGCGCATTTGACTTACCGTTACTTCTTCAAATGACTCTTCTCCTACAGGCGCGGTTGCAACCGCTGATCCTGTAGCGGCTTTTTGCTCGGCAGCCGCTGGCTGTGCCGCTGACGGCTGATAATTTTCCACATCGCTCTTTACGATTCTGCCATTATCACCACTACCTTTTACATATTTAAGATCTATGCCTTTTTCTTCCGCTATTTTTTTAGCTAAAGGCGAAGCAAAAATTCTTCCTTCATTTACAACTTCCTGCTCTGCCTGAGGTGTAGGCTTTGCTGCCTGCGCCTCTGCTTTTGGAGCTTCCTGTGCCGGAGCTTCTTCTTTTTCTTCTTTTTGCGCTTGCGCCGGTGTGCCGCCACCTTCATTATTACTCTTCACAGCAGCCACTATCGCATCTACATCAGTACCTTCTTTACCTATGATGCAAAGCAAATCTTTTACCTTGATTGTTTCACCATCGCCTGCGCCCTGGTATAATAATTTACCGTCTTTATAGCTTTCCAGTTCCATTGTAGCCTTGTCGGTTTCAATTTCAGCCAGAATATCTCCTTTTTTCACATCATCACCTACATTCTTTTTCCATGCAGCAATAACGCCTTCTGTCATGGTATCACTAAGGCGGGGCATTAAAACAACTTCATCCATATTAGAAATATCCGGTGTGCTGCCGCTGTCCTGCTTAGGCGCTTCTTTTTTCTCTTCTTTAGCGGGTTCTTCTTTAGCTTCTTCTTCTTTTGGCTGAGGCTTCTCTTCGGTGCTGCTTCCACCGGTGAGCTCTGCTATGTCTTCGCCTTCCTCACCTACTATCAGTAGCAAATCATCTACTAAGATTTTGCTGCCTTCGGGGCCTGCAAGATGAAGAATGGTGCCGTCTTTATAGCTTTCCAACTCCATAGTAGCTTTGTCGGTTTCAATTTCAGCTAGCAGATCTCCTTTTTTTACGGAATCTCCTACTTTTTTGTGCCATGCGGCTATTACCCCTTCCGTCATGGTATCGCTTAAGCGCGGCATTTTTATCACTTCAGCCATAATGTTATTTTTATTTTAAATAGTAGTTCTAAAAAGAACCGGTGTTTAGTTTTAATTAGCGCCCGAAATTACATCAAAATAAAGAAATAATAAAACCCTTAGTTTTAAATTTAAGCTAAACGGTATCTATTTTATTTTTAAATTGATGTAATCTATTTGTTCTTGTATAGCTTCAGGATTAGCTGCGCCGGCTTTTTTTACTGCTTTTTGCTGTGCTATTTGTTTGAAAAAATTATTTACAGCTTCTTTATACGGCGGATAATCTTCCGATACTTTATCGCGGTATTTAACCACTTCATCCACACCTTGTTTAAACCTGGCCGCATCATTGATGCTCAGCAAATATCCCATAAAATCAAAAGTGTATTCCGCTTTTAGGTTAATATCGTTCAGGTTTTTGTATTCGCTATACACCTCTTCAAAGTCTGCTTCGGTCTTATTGAGCATATCCAATCGCTCTACGGCCATTTTCAATTTTCCTTTCGCGTCTTTTCTTAATGCCGGCAGCAGTTCCATTGCCTTGTCTCTGTCAAGCATGGAAAGACTTTGCAACGCCGATCCTGCAACGCTGTAAGAAGAGTCATTTACATTAGCTAAAAATACGGGCAGGTATTGTGCATTGCGCATATAACCTAAAATATCAATTGCTGCGGCCCGGGTGGGTTTATGCTTATCGGTTGTAGCTATGTTTTCTATTTTGCTTATCGCAGCGGCATTCATTATCTGCGGATTTAACCCGTATAAAACCATCTGACGAATAAGATAGTTACTATCGCTCAAAGCCTGATTAATAATAAAATCTGCTGCTCCGGGCTGCATAATATTTTTCAGCGCATAATCAACTGCTTCTCTTCTGTCTAAAAAATTTTCGGCGTATTTATACTGAGCAATATATTCGGCGATGTTTTTATTTTCGGTTTTTGTGCACAGTAAATATTTTTCGGCATCGGCATTGATTAACTCAGGTTTCTGCGAAGTTGCAAACGTGAATGTGTGTTTTGCTTTATCTACCCAAACATTGTGTCGGGTTTTCTTTCCGTTTACCACAACATCAATTGCCAAAGGAAATCTGAAAACAGGGGCATTTTTTTGCGTTTGTTCTATATTTACAGTGGCAGTATTGGCTGTTGAAGAATAATTGATATTTAACTGTGGATGTCCATTTGAAAAATACCATTGATTAAAAAACCAGTTTAGGTCTTTGCCTGTAACTTCTTCAAACACTAACCTTAAATCGTGTGCTTCAACCGTTCCAAACTTTTTAGAAGTAAGAATTTTATTTAATGAAGTATTAAAAGCTTCGTTTCCTACATACTTACGCAACATGTGCAAAATAACGCCGCCTTTGTTGTAGCTTACAGCATCGAACATATCATCGGCATTTCTGTAATAATGACGTACTAAATCTTTATTAAAATTATTGCCCATTAAATATCCCTGCATATCATTATACAAATGCGCGTCGGCCGATTCTTTGCCGTATTTATATTCTCTCCACAAATATTCGCTATAGTTGGCAAAGCTTTCGTTCATGGTAAGATTGCTCCAGCTTTCGGTAGTTACCAAATCTCCAAACCAATGATGAAATAGTTCATGCACAATTACATCTTCCCAACGGTTACCATCGGCTAATTCTCTTGCATTTTGCTGTGCAGATTGTCCATGCAATGTAGTAGTAGTATTTTCCATAGCGCCACTCACATAATCTCGGGCAGTTATTTGCGCATATTTTGCCCAGGGATATTCTACGCCGGTAATTTTAGAAAAGAACGCCATCATTTCGGGAGTAAGTCCAAAAATTTGTTTTGCATATGGCCCGTATTCTTTTTCTACGTAATAATCTACCGGAATATTTTTATATTTATCTTTAATTACCGTATAGTCTCCAACACCCATAAACACAAGGTAGGGTGCATGAGGCTGCGTCATTTTCCACACATCGGTACGTGTTCCATTCGGATTTTTCTTAGAAGAAGTCATTAACCCGTTAGAAAGCGACACATATTTATCCGACACAGTCATGGCAATTTCGTGTGTCATTTTCTGGTTGGGTTTATCAATGGTGGGAAACCAAACGCTGTTGCTTTCTGTTTCGCCCTGTGTCCATATTTGAGTGGGCTTGCCTTGTTCTTCTCCTTTTGGGTTAATAAAATACAAGCCCTTATCGTCTGTAATAGCAAAACCTTTAGTTGCAGATTTATATTCGTTGGGGCGTGAAACATAATCAATATAAAGGGTATATTTTTGGTCTTTAGTATATGTTTTATTCAGTTTGATTTTTAACTGTAATGAATCATATACATATTTCAAGGGTGTATTTTTTCCGTTGACAAACAAGTTCACCGATTTTATATCCATTGCTTTGGCATCAAGAGTAAGACTGTCGGTAGCATAAAAATGCGGCTGCAAGGTTATCCATGCTTTGCCATACAAATACGACTTATCGTAATCGAACCGAACATCTAGCTTAGTATGAACCAGATTATTAATTTTTTCGGGTGTGGCTCTGTATATCTGTCGCCAGGCGGTATCTGCAGAAGAAGTTACAACGATATCTTCACGCACGTCCTCAACCTGTGCCTGCAGAAGCGCTGCATTAAAAACAAAGAATAATAAAAAGAATTTTTTCATGATGAATTATTATTAATCGAAGTAAAAATAGGGAGTTTTACGGAATTTAATAGTTATTGATTAAACAAGATTTTGGCATAAATATATGAGCGCGCCACGTGGCGCGCTCATATATTTATTTTTTCCTCATCTTATTAATCCAGATAATAGTGCCGGTTACAGGCAAACTGGTAGCTATTAGGCAGGCAATAAAATAAATAATTTTTGAAAACAATCCGAAAATTTCACCTGTATGTAAAGGTCTTATGGAGCCCGCTATTTTTTCTCCAAACGACTTATCGGCAAATTTTTCTTTTTTCAAAATTGCTCCTGAATATTGATCTATCACTATTTTATCCGGAACAGAAAGTGCTGCAAAGCCGGTTTTAGTTTTATTTATGGCGTAGCTACCTGTGCTGTCTGTTGGCAAATTGATAGTGATGTTACCTTTTCCGGGTAGTTCCTTATTAGCTCTGCTGATTGCATCTGCAATAGAAATGGTAGCTGCATTTTTTATTAGTGCCGATTCAGGAGCTTTTTCGCCTCTGCCTGCAAAAACTTTAGCCCCCAACATGTTGCTTAATCCGTCTTTATACCACACAAACGACCAGCACAAACCGGTTAAACCCATTATCAATAGTAAAATAAAAGAGTAAAAACCCAAAGTGTTGTGCAAATCGTGATTAATACGCTTCCATCTGCCGGAAAATTTTATCTTTAAACCACTTTTCCAATTGCGCCATTTTTTTATTTTTTTGGGTATCCAAAGTATCAAACCGCTCAGTAGCATAAATACAAAAATAATGGTTGCTATACCCACTACAATTCGTCCGGTTTTTTGTTCCATCAGCAACCAGCGATGCAATTTCATCATGGTAACAAAAAAATCGTTGGTTTTAGATTCTGTAGTACCCAGTTGCTCTCCGGTATAAGGATTTACCAGTATTTGTTTTCCCCTATCTTTACCACCTTCCTGTTTTTTCTTTGAAATATTTTTTACAGTAAACAACCACGACTTTTCCGCATTATCATATACTGTTACGGCTGTTACTTTTGTCTTGCCAGTCTGCAATTTATTAATTAATGAGTCTATCGCTAAAGGCTGCCCGACAGCTGTAACATTGTATTTTTCTTTATTGAAAAACTCATTTGTTTCTTTGTGAAAAGTGTAGATAGTACCACTTAGGCAAACCACAAACAACACGATGCCGCTTGCCAGACCCAGCCATAGGTGCAAGTCGTTGGTAATTTTTCTGAAAAGTTTGTTCATTAAAGGCAAAAATAATTCTACCTGTAAACAAGGGTTTACGAATTCGGGAAAAAGTATTAAAGAAGTATATTATATTTTTCTTCTAAACAGAAAAGCATCTGTGAATCGAATTATTCACAGATGCCTTATATTTTTTTTTAAAAAAAATAATAACTATTTTCTTATCTGAATTGTTTTCTTTTCTATGAGTTTGCCGTTTGATAATAATTGAAGATAGTAAATACCATTGGATAGGCGGCTTACATCTACTTGCAAACGATTAGTTTTGCTTACATTTTGTCTCAATTTTATATTACCCGTAATATCACTAATTACTACTCGGTCAAAGGTTGGGATGGTGGTAAGGGTTTTATCTGTATTATTTGTACTTCTTGACACAACGTTAGCTTCCATATTTTTTTCGTCAACACTTATACTAAATGTAGAAGATATAGGATTGGGAGAAACTCTGTAATAACCTCCATATCCACTACTATAAACGTTAAAAGTAACCCAATCAGAAAAGCCACACTGATTCTTATATCTAATACGTACCATAGTTGGAGCATTATAACTTAAATCGTAAGTAAAACCAAAACCTTGATTAAAAGGAGTAAAAGGAGTTAAACTTCTTATAAAACCATTAATTCCCTCAAATTCAAAATATGTAAGAGGAGTGCCAGTTTCCCATTCCATAGGACTTGAATAAGGAACTACTCCATTATACGCAATTTCGTAAGCCTGAACTCCATAATTTGATGTAGATTTTCTTATTATGTTTATTGGATAAGATGATGGACCGGAAGCAGAAGAAATGTATTTAGAGACGGTAAAACTACCACAGGCATAATAAATGGTAGCAGTTAGATTAGCTCCTCCAGAGTTTCCATTTGCATTTACTGTTACTGAATTGCTGTTTGGCATAATAGAGTATAAACTGTTACCATTTAATTGCCATACAACGTTTGCGTTTGGGCAGCACAGAAGAAGGAATGTAATAGTTAGCAGTACCACAAAATGTATTTTCTCCAATTATTGTTAATCCATAATTTCCTATAGAACAACCTATAGAACAATTTAATGTAGTAGGAGTATTTCTCATATTATTCAAAAGCCATTCTGCATTTCTTGGAGTAAACTCAATATGAGCAAAATTACTTTTTCCATTATTTGTTTCCTGTGCAATATAATTGGCCGCTGAGGATTGAAAATATGGATTGTAACCCCCAGAATAGCTTGCAGTAAGTGAAGCAGTGTTAAATGGTGATATATCCAAGGCACTTACCGTAGGGACAAAAGCAAAATTCTGTGGTTCATTGACGGAGTAATTATAGTTAATATATCCACCAAAAATACCTGACAAACCAAATACAGAACCTACAAAAGGAAAGAATAACTTATCATTATAACTACCATTTACATCTTCTCCGATTGGAGGAATACCTCCGGGTGCACCGTCAATTGGCAATTGGTAGCCAGGTGCATACGCACTATATTCATACGAAATTTTTTGTACGGTAATAAAAAAAGCTAATTTGTTTTTCCAAGTTAAATTAAAATAAGCAATTTTGCTTGTATTACCTTGCACTGGCAAAGCATTTACCTCTACACGCGCAATCAAACGAGAATGAAAACCAAACAAAATAGGAATAATAATACCTGCGCTTCCATTTGCTGAAATCAATTTTTTATAAGGTTCAAAAATAGCTTGTCCGCATTCAGAGCCTAAACTTGTAGCGATAAATTTATATTCCGGCTGAGGAACATTAGCAGAAAATGTTACCATTGGCTGATATACATCGTTGATAAAAGTGTTCTGTACGCAATTGCTTTTATCTAAAGAGCGGTAAATGAGCATTTGTTGCGAAGCCGGTTTATCTAACAAAGAAACAAGGTCGTCATACTCAGGCAAAAACTTTCTTACATCTTGCCCAAAAAGCACAACTCCATCAACCATTCGTATAAGATATTGCAGACCTAAAGGGATATTGGCTCCTTTGTGTGGACTATCGTGAGTGATTAGCAATCTTGTATTGGTAGCTTTACCTCTTTTTGTCATATCCGCAAGTGCATAACGTGCTACTAAACCACCCATGCTTATACCCATTACCACATTTTTTTCTGTACCCAATTTATTAGCATTTACCCAATCTATTACCCGCTCTGCTAAGTTTGCATTTCTTCTAATATCGTCCAACGAGTTTTTGTAATCTACATAAATAATGTCGTAAGAGTCAATGTCGGTAAGGTAATTTCTAAAACTATTGCCTCCCCAAAAAACAGAGTCCAGTTTCCTATTCATATATCTAGAGTCGCTTCTTCCTCCCATTAATCTGTTTAAAGAAGCAATATCTGCAGCGTCCCATCCTTTAAAAATAATCAATGGCTTACGCAGCATGCCTCCATTATTTTGCCCATACCAAACAGTGATTTGTGCCCCATCGTCTCCGGAGCTATTTGGCAGATCAAATTGCAAAATGTCAGAGAAAGAAGCACGCATAAGAGAAGTTGCCTGCTCAATTATATTAATCTTTGTATGTGAATAAAGAGTTTTCCCATCGGTATTTCTTACAGCCTTAAACATAATGGTTTTTAATCCCGAAGATGGATAAAAAATATCATTGGTAACATCCGAAGATATTGATACCCATCCCTGCCCATTACCAAAGTCTGCACTTAGTGTATAGTTGTTTTTATTTTCATTACCCAAAAATAAAGAGGACGGCAATATAAAAGAATTGTTACCAACCACTCCTGTTTGATTAGTAATAGTAGCACCAAATAGTGTAAATGTTTCATAAGGACTTTCATTCCTGCCCGGCACATCTAATATTTGACGGTTCTGTATGAAAAGTAAATTACGGCTAACGGCGTCAGATTTAAAGGCATTGAAAGTAGCCAACTCTACAGGAATAACAATAGAGTTAGGAAAACTGCCTTTTGCTTGTGCAATATTTTGTTCTAATAATTGTTGCGACTTAAAAGCATTACTGCCTGTACCTACATAAGTTGTAAACAATGTACTGTGTACTGCATTAAACATACTGATATCCATAGTATCAGCTGATAATACAGAAGTATTGTTCATAGCAAAAGTATCTAATGGTATTAGTGGCATACCATAATCCATAAGATATTGTGTAGGAACTTGAGACTTATCTAAATTTTTATAAATGTATGTATATAAACCTTCAACTGTAGAAGTATCTATACCCTTGTGCAATTTGACTCTGCAAATTTTGTTGTATGCATAATAACGCAATAAAAATAAGGTAAAATTTTTTCATAAAATAAATATTTATAGGAGAGATAAAATACAATTAATTACCACTTGCCATCAAATCGCCCTTTGGTGAAATGTAAAGTATCATAAATTCCTCCGCTTCCAAATTGTCTTGGGCATTCTAATTTTAGTTCAAAATTTCCAGAAATTATTCTTCTTGTAGTATCAAATTTTGTTATATTCAATCTATGATTTAATAATGTAGCTTCTCTGGAATTCCGTGAGTTAATACTATTCATAAAATCCTTTTGATTATAACTTCCTACAGTAATAATATTTTTTCCTTCTTTGATTATTGTAATATAGTCTGCAGAATTTGGTGTATTTTTAGAGAGTGCAGATACATCTACGCTAAAGCTTGTATCTGCGAAGTTTGTAATTGAAATTGAATAGGTTTTTTTTAGATAAGGAAATTTTTGATTTACAAACCACGGTTCTCCATTAATCAAACACCCGAAAGTATTAGCTCCGGTTTGTGTAGCGAAAGGCAAACCGTCTGCATCAAGTTTTGGAGTAGAGTCTATTTTTTCGCATTTATTTGACATGACAGACATGGCAAAAAAAACTAAAGCTAAAGGTCGGAACAGGTTTCATAACATAAGATTTTCAATAGTTTAGTAAAAAGCAAATCGTTAATAGTTCCAAATTTACAACCCATTAACAAAACAAACAAAGGTTATTTTACGATATTTATCATGTTTGTTAAATAAAGATGTGAAAATGAATAAACTGCAAGGCGAGGGCGCTTAGCAGAGCGAGGGAACAAGGGTTTACCAATTCGGGAAAATTTCGTATTTTTATTAATTGGCATGTATATACTCGTCAATATTTTTACTGAATATCAATTACTTACAAAAGTTCAATGAAAAATAATTGATAAATTGCTTGTTTTATACAAATAATAGCTGCACCTTTGCAACCTCAAAATAAACCCTGCGGGATAGCGCAGGATAAAACAAAAAAACATATACAATGAGTAAATTACATTTCACCACAAAGCATGCGAATGCGGCTACCGTACAGCGCGATTGGTATATCGTGGACGGTACTAATCAAACCGTGGGACGTATTGCTGCACAGATTGCTGCAATCTTACGCGGTAAGAACAAAACCTATTTTACGCCACACGTTGACTGCGGCGATTACGTAATCATCGTAAATGCTGACAAAGTAACTTTTACCGGCAACAAAATGGACGACAAACAGTACATCAACTTCTCTGGTTATCCCGGGGGTAAAAAAGAAGAACCAGCCGGCAAATTATTAAAACGTCGCCCTGAAGTAATTATGGAAAGAGCCGTAAAAGGTATGCTTCCCAAAAACAAACTCGGACGCAAAATGGTTAAAAAATTATTTGTGTATGCAGGTGACAAACATCCGCACATTGCACAGCAACCAAAAGAACTTACATTTTAATCTGCCATAGGCACAAAATATATACAGAATGGAAAAACAAAAAAATGCCGTTGGTCGTCGTAAAGCAGCAGTTACACGCGTTTTCATAAGCAAAGGAAACGGTACGATTACCGTTAATGGCAAAGATTATAAAGAATATTTTACATTACCTTATTTACAAAATCAGGTACTTGTTCCCCTTTCAACAATTGAAGCTACAGACAAATTTAATGTTGTTATCAATGCTGTAGGCGGAGGTATCAAAGGTCAGGCAGAATCTGCTAAACTGGGTATTGCACGCGCATTGTTGCAAGTAGATGCTGAATATCGTCCTGCCCTTAAAGCAGCCGGCTTACTTTCTCGTGACCCACGTGTGGTTGAGCGTAAGAAATTTGGTAAGAAAAAAGCACGCAGAAGCTACCAGTTCAGCAAACGTTAATATGCTTCGCTTATGTATGTCTCCACAGAGGAATACAGCACAGTTCTTAAAATATTTATATACAACTATTAAAATACATACCCAAAAGCCTTCTATTAGGAAGGCAGACGGGACTTTAAAAAAATTATGGAACAAAATACTTCTTTACAACAGCAGTTGCTTGATGCAGGGGTACATTTCGGTCATCTGAAAAAGAAATGGAATCCTAAGATGCTGCCTTATATTTTTGCAGAGAAAAAAGGTATCCACATTATAGACCTTAATAAAACCGTAGAATACTTACAGGAATCTGCCGCAGCTATGAAACAAATAGCTAAAAGTGGCAAAAAAATCATGTTTGTAGCTACAAAAAAACAGGCGAAAGAAATAGTAGCCGAATGCGCCAAGAAAGTAAACATGCCTTTCGCCACAGAAAGATGGCTGGGCGGTATGCTTACCAACTTCAACACGGTGCGCAAAAGCGTTAAAAAAATGCAGAGCATCGAAAAATTGTTGAACGACAGCAATGCCGAAAGCCTTACTAAAAAAGAACGTTTAACGCTTAGCCGCGACAGAGAAAAAATGGATAAAGTATTGGGCGGTATTGCTCAGCTAAGCCGCTTGCCTGCAGCACTATTCATCGTAGACATTGGCGAAGAGCACATTGCCCTTGCAGAAGCAAAGCGCTTAGGCATTACTACTTTTGGTATGGTAGATACTAACTCTGACCCCAACAAGGTAGACTATGCTATACCAGCCAACGATGACGCTACTAAATCAATAGCTATTATCACTAACTACATCACCGCTGCCATTGCAGAAGGTTTGGCAGAACGCCAGGCTTCTAAAGATGAAGACGCAGAAGTGGAAACAAATGAAAATGAAGCAAAAGCCGCAAGACTGCAGGCAGAAGCGGAAGCCGAAAGTGGAAACAGAGGCAGAAGGAGAACCGGCACCGAAGAGAAAAGAGAAACAGGCGCTCCAAGACGCAGAATACAGGCAGGCGGACAACGCAGACCCGGTGGCGCAAAATAATTTTTCGTAAAAGAATATTTTCTATAGAAAAATACAATGCCTGTAAACAATTTTTTGCAGGCATTTTACCTTATAATAATTAAAAAAAGATAATATTATGGCTAACATTACAGCTCAGGACATTAACAAATTACGTCAGGCTACCGGCGCAGGTATGATGGACTGCCGCAAAGCTTTGACAGAAACAAACGGTGATTTTGAAGCAGCTATAGACTGGTTAAGAAAACAAGGTCAAAAAGTAGCCGCTAAAAGAGGCGACCGCGAAGCGAAAGAAGGTGTGGTAATTGCTCAAACAAACAGCGATCATACTAAAGGCTATATCGTAACCGTAAGCTGCGAAACTGACTTCGTTTCTAAAAACGCTGACTTCGTTGCTTTTGTACAAAAAATTGCTGATGCCGCAGTGAATGCTGATGCTAACACAATCGAAGAATTAAAAGCTGTTGCAGTAGAAGGTTCTACTGTTGCTGATTTGGTAAATGATAAACTTGCATCTATCGGTGAAAAAATAGATGTAGTTACTTACGAAAAAGTAGAAGCTCCTTACGTGGCTTCTTACATTCACGGTGCATACAGAATTGGCGTACTGGTAGGTCTTGATAAAGAAGCTGCTGAAGCAGGTAAAGATGTGGCTATGCAAATTGCTGCTCTTAGCCCATTAGCTGTTGATGCAAACTCTGTTTCTGCTGATGTAGTTGAAAGAGAGAAAAACGTAATCATTGAAACAATGAAAGCCGATCCTAAAATGGCAGGCAAACCTGATGAAATGATCAGCAAAATCGCTGAAGGTAAATTAGGTGCGTTCTTTAAAGAAAACACATTATTGGCTCAGCAATTTGTAAAAGACGGAAGCTTAACCGTTGAGAATTATCTTAAAAATGCAGGAGATGTAAAAGTTACCGCATTTAAACGCGTAGCTTTAGGATAATCCTGAATGATATATCTTTAAAAATCCCTCTGTAAGAAATTAACAGAGGGATTTTTTTATTTGAAAGATTTTGTATGTGATTAATTTAGAAGAGAAAGGAATTATTGTTTTAAATGGACGGAAAGCAACTTCATTAGAAATACAGATTGCTTCGCTTCTCTCCGTTTCGCTCGCAAAGACGATTTAGAATGTGTAGCATTCTTAATTCTACAGAGTAAAACTATTTCTTTATTACCTTAGGAACAAGAAAATAAGTACCATCAGTTTTAGGGGCATTTTTTAGAGCTTCCTGCTGCGTACAGCTTCCCTGTACTTCATCGTCTCGCAGTACGTTTACATTATTAGTTATGTGCAGCAATGGTGCAATCCCTTCCGTATCTACCTCATTTAATTTTTCTACAAATGCTACCATGCTGGTAAAGTCTTTTTTATAAGCCGCTATTTCTGCTTCTTCAATATGCAGGCGCGACAGGTGTGCCAGTTGTTTTATTAGTTCATCAGTAATTTCTACCATAAAGCAAAAGTAGTATTTTTACCAGCGAAAATAATAGTATGGGAAATAGTTTTTTTCATTTTAAAAAATTTAGCATCCAACAGCAGAGATCTGCTATGAAAGTATGTACAGACTCTTGTTTATTCGGCAGTTTATTGCCCTCTGGCAAACATATACATACCGCTTTGGATATTGGCGCAGGCACCGGACTTCTTTCTTTAATGTATGCTCAGAAAAATGAGACCGCATGCATAGACGCCGTAGAAATCAATGCCGACGCGGCTTTGGAAGCAGGAGATAATTTCTCAGAAAGTATTTATAAAGATCGGCTACAAATAATTTGTACAAACATCACAGATTTTGCAAAGAAAAAAAGTACAGCTTACGATCTGATATTTTCTAATCCTCCCTTTTATAAAAAGGACCTAAAAACCGGCAACGAATCCAAAGATATTGCACACCACGGCAATATGCTTACTTTGCAGGAGCTTGCGCAGGCCATAAATCTGCTGCTTGCCAAAGACGGAATTGCCTGCCTGCTGCTTCCTTATCACAGAAAAACAGAAAGTAAAACTCTTTTTTTAAATTATCAGCTGCATTGCTACAAAGAAATACACGTAAAACAAACACCTCGTCATCAGCCGTTTCGGGTGATCCAGTTTTTCTCAGGAAAAATAAGGACGACGATTACACAAGAAATCATTATTAAAAACACGGACGACAGCTACACAGATGATTTTACCGGGCTGTTGAAAGATTATTATCTTTACCTGTAATAAATCACAAAAAACTTGTGGCGATTTGAAAATATAATTCTATTTTTGCAATCCCAATCATCCAATTGCCCAGATGGCGGAATTGGTAGACGCGCTAGACTCAAAATCTGGTTTCCGCAAGGGAGTGCAGGTTCGATTCCTGTTCTGGGCACAGCTTTAAAAATTAGCCTCTTTATAATCAATGATTTAAAGAGGTTTTTTTAGGAAATAGATACAATTAAAGATGCCCCGAAAATGTATTATTGCGCATCAATATTCGAAATGATTTGATAAAAAATTTGGGCGCCGGTTTCTATAAGCTCATCAGGAAAATCATAGTCAGGATTATGCAAAGCCGGCGTGTTTTCACCACTGCCCAATCCGAACATAGCGCCATCGAAGTGTTCTGTAAATACCCCAAAATCTTCTCCCCACTGTAATGGAGATTGCTTTTCGGTAAGACTGAGCTGTAGTTGTTCAGCCGATCTACGCACAATATCCACTTCCTGCGGATTGTTTTCATTGGCAGAGAATCTTTGTGTCCAGCTGATTTTCGGTTCCAGATTGTATTTTTTGGCAGTTGACTGCGCTATATCCTGCAGCTCTTTTTCCAACTCTTTCATTTCATTATTGGCTGCTCTGCGAAAAGTATAATGTACTTCGCCATACCCGGCAGATATGCCATAATCTTTTGACCCCATATGAATGTAAACGGGCGTGAGAATAGTGTATTTTTCTTTGTTGGGATCGGGCTGCATCAATTGATTGAACTGCCCGATAACAGAAGCTATGCACAGCGCAGGATTATCGCCTTTTTCCGGTTCGCCGGCATGGGAAGTTTTGCCAAATAATTGAATGATAATACTGTTGACAGCACATGTAAAAGTATGGTCTTTAACTACTATTTCATGCATAGGGAATTCCGGGAGATTATGCAGGGCAAAAACTTTATCTATTTGCAAACTTTTAAATCTTTCATCGTTGTAAACAGCGATCGCGCCTTCCCCGTTTTCCTCTGCTGGCTGAAATAATAAAACCACCTTGGTGTTTATCGCTTTCTTTTCATAAATTTTCTTTGCTAGTTCACACATAATGGCCATGTGCCCATCGTGCCCGCATTTGTGAGATATATTTATCGTATTGGATCTATGCTCAAAATCATTAATCTCCTGAATAGGCAGCGCGTCCAGTTCACACCTGAATAAAACAGTTTGCTGTACTTCCTGTTGGGGATGGTATATCGCCAAAATTCCTGTACCGCCAATGTTTGTAAACATTTCATCGGGTGGCACCCGGCTCAGGAAATCCTGAATCCTTTCAGAAGTTGCATATTCCTTGCCTGAGAGTTCAGGGTTTTGGTGTAACAGTTTTCTTAATGTTTCAGTATCTTTCATTCGGATATTTTTAGAGTGGTTTATTGATTCAATTGCATAGCAAAAGATAGAGATTTTTTTATAGAAAATGATAAAAAATAGTTATAAATACTCTTATTAGCTCATATTATTATATGATTATTCTGAAACTTAGTAATCAACAATTAATTCACTTCACTTTTATACCATTTCCTTTTCAGCCAGAACGCTACATTTACCAAAGCAATCAGTGCAGGAACTTCTACCAGAGGCCCGATGACACCTGCAAAGGCCTGCCCGGAATGAATACCGAAAACCCCGATAGCTACGGCAATGGCCAGTTCGAAGTTGTTTCCCGCAGCAGTGAAAGACAAGGCTGCATTTTTGGAATAATCAGCACCCAGTTTTTTAGCTAAAAAGAAACTCACCAGAAACATCAGCACGAAATAAATGAGTAAAGGAGCGGCAATTCTTACCACATCAAAAGGAATCTGAACAATCACCTCCCCTTTCAAACTGAACATCAGCACAATGGTAAACAGCAATGCAATAAGGGTAATGGGTGAAACTTTCGGGACAAATACATTGTTATACCAGTCGTCCCCTTTGATTTTACGCAGAAAATATCTTGTGAGAAATCCTGCTATAAAAGGAATTCCCAGATAGATAGCCACACTTTCAGCAATTTGTCCCATCGTGATATACACTTCCGTACTGGTAATTCCGAAAAGCGGCGGCAGCACAGTGATGAAAACATAAGCGTAGATGCTGTAAAAAATCACCTGAAAGATTGAATTCAAAGCAACGAGACCGGCGGCATATTCACGGTTTCCTTCGGCAAGTTCGTTCCAAACAATTACCATCGCGATACATCTTGCCATGCCAATCAAAATTAACCCGATCATGTATTCCGGTTTGTCATGCAGAAAAGTAACGGCAAGAATAAACATGAGAATGGGCCCGATTACCCAGTTCAGAAGCAGCGATACACCCAATATTTTGGTATTCTTAAAGACCTCCGGAAGTTCTTCGTACCGTACTTTGGTAAACGGTGGATACATCATCAGAATCAGTCCGATGGCAAGAGGAATGTTGGTAGTTCCGTAGGAAAAACTATTGATGAAGGCCGATGAATCCGGGAAAAAATATCCGATGCCGACGCCAAGCGCCATTGCCAGAAAAATCCAGAGGGTAAGATTTTTATCAAGAAAGGAGAGCTTTTTTCTCTCTTGGACAGGGTTACAGTGGTTTGCAGACATCTGGGTAATGATAATGGTTAATGGTTAATGGTTAATGATTAATGGTTAATCTCTTAATAGATTTTGTTTTTTTGGTGAGGATGCTTTTGGTGATAATTTTTATGAGCTCTATAGCTTCGTTGCTTAGGGAATTAAATTGGTCTTCTGTGATATACTTTGTTGTATAAAGCAATTCCAACCAATAGAGCGTTTCATCACATTCCTTTTGTGCAATCGACAGCTTGTGGATAAAATCTTTTCCACTTTGGGCATGATTAGCTTCTCGTACATTTGCACCAATGGATGTTCCGCTTCTCAGCACTTGTTTTGAAAGCACAAATTCCCGCTTACTTTCACACAAAAATTTATACATCTCCACAATTTTTATTGCAAATTCAAAACTCTTTTCTTTAAGAACATTTTTTCTTTCCATAATTCAAAAATTAACAATTAACCGTTAATCATTGAAAACACATAATACAGTTCAGAAGCAATTTCAAAGCTTCTGTTGAAGTAGGTTTCGTCCATTTCGGGTGTTCCGTCGCTGGATTTTGGATCATCAAATCTCACGGCGAATCGTTTTTCGGCACCGGCAATTAACGGACAGCCCTGATCGGCGTTGGAGCAGGTCATAATTGCGGCAAAACCCGAAACCGGATTGAATGCATCATCGTATTTTTTGGAAAAACAGATGACCGGGTGGCTGTTTTCGGCATATTTTACGGCATACACCGGATTTTCCGTTTCTGAAAGTTTTTCGATTTTAAACCCTTGTTTTACCAATGTTTCCGCGACTTTCGGAAACATTGCGGTAGCTTCCGTTCCGCCCGAATAGCAGAAAACGTTTTTCACTCCGAAATATTCCGCCATCGTCTGTGCCCAAATCTGTGACAGATGGCTGCGGCGGGAATTGTGCGTGCAGATGAAATTCAGGTTGATGGTTTCATTCTGATCCAGTTTATTCTGAATGAATTCAGTCAGTGGCTTTAGGACTTCTTTTCTTTCGTCGGAAACTTTGATTTCAGCGATTTGTTTAATTGGGTTTTTCAGGTTTGAAAACATGATTTGATCTTTAAATAGTTTATAAACTAACAACAGCCTGTGTTCGGATCACAACAAGACTTCCCTTTTTCGCCATACACTGTGATGCTGTAAATTCGCGTATCGGAATTTTTATACTGATCAATTTCCTCTTCATTCAGATAGTTCTTCAAAATATCATCGGGAACTATGATTGGTTTTTCTTTCTGCAACACTATATTTTCAAATCCAGAATCTTTAATGATGTTCAGATAATCATCCTTCTGAATGGCACTTGCCACGCAACCTGCATACATTTCGGCGGCAGTTTTTATTTTTTCGGGAAGTTCGCCCACCAGAACGATGTCGGAAATGGAAAAATGACCATCGGGTTTCAAGATTCTGTGCACTTCTGTAAAAGCTTTCGGTTTGTTCGGAACGAGATTCATCACGCAGTTGCTCACTACCACATCCGCCACATTGCTTGTCATCGGGATTTTCTCAATATCGCCCTGACGGAATTCCACATTGTTGAAACCTAATTTTTCGGCATTCTCGCGGGCTTTGTCAATCATCGCTTCCGTAAAATCAATGCCAATGACTTTTCCGGTTTCTCCCGTCTCGGCACGTGCGACGAAGCAGTCGTTTCCGGCGCCGCTTCCCAAATCGACTACGGTATCTCCTTTTTTAATTTTAGCAAAATTTGTTGGAAGTCCGCATCCGAGACCTAAATCCGCATCGGGATTGTAGCCATTTAGTTCATCATATTCTTCGCTCATGATATTGTACACTTCGGTACTGCAACCTGCGGCTCCGCAGCAGGAAGAAGCATTGGTTTCTTTGTCCTGTAAAGCAATTTCAGAATATTTTTGCTTTACCATTTCTTTGATTTGTTCGTTAGTTTGCATATAGAATAGTAATTGATGATTGATGGTTTTTCTAGCAGCATTTTGAATTATTCTGCTCATGAATTTTGTAAAAAATCTGATCGATAAATTTTTCCATTTTTTTAAAACTTTCTGGATTGATGCAGTAGCAAATCGACTTTCCCTCCACTTCTCCCTGGATGATGCCGGCGTTTTTAAGCTCTTTCAGATGCTGTGAAACGGTGGGCTGCGCGAGGTTGATTTCCGCCACAATATCGTTGCAGATGCAGGCATCCACGGAAAGCAGGTATTCTATAATTGCAATGCGAGCCGGGTGTGCCAGTGCTTTCAGCAACGTGGCGATTTCGTTTTGCTCTTCGGTGAAATGTTGTGTTTTGGTTGCGCCCATGATTTTATAAGTGATGAGTGGTTAATGATTAATGGTTAATGATTAATTTATAAACTTCTTTGTTACATTATTTACAAACTATAATATTGCAATATTACGATATTAAAATAAATATCCAAATTAATTTTTTGTAACTTACAAGATACCTTCCTATCGCTTCCTGTAAATTAACCAGTAAAATAATAAGTATCTTTGCAGTATGACTAACGGCGAAATCATCAACAGAGTGGCTGAAAGCGGCATTATAACTATTGATCTGGAAGATTTTTATCCTACAGAAGAAATAGCAGAACTGGATATAAAACCTTTTCTTTTCATGGAGATGCTATTGAAGGAAAAAGACTTTAGACAACAGCTAAAAGACTATGACTGGACCAGGTTTCAACATAAAAATGTTGCCGTGTTTTGTTCTGTTGATACTATCATACCCAGATGGGCGTTTATGCTGGCCGCAAATTACCTGCAACCGGTAGCCCGGCGAATTTTTGCTGGCACAAAAGAAGAATTAGCAGAACAAATAATCTTAGAAAAGATACAACGCGAAATACAACCGGAAGAATTCACCGACAAGAGAATTGTTATAAAAGGTTGCGGCGAAAAAGAAATATCAGCCAGAATATATTTAGAAATCACTACCCTGCTGCTGCCTTTTGCCAAAAGCATTATGTATGGCGAAGCTTGCAGCTCGGTACCGGTGTATAAAAAAAGATAACCTGCAATGAACGATCAAGAACAAATTATTAATAACATACAACTTATCAAACACAGAATAAAAGAAGCATGCGAAAAATCGGGCAGAAACCCGGATGAAGTGCGACTTTTACTGGCTACCAAAACAGTAGAACCCGAAAGAATAAAAATAGCGGTTGAGGCGGGAGAAAAGCTGATAGGTGAAAATCGTGTGCAGGAATACGCGGAAAAATACGAAGCAATGAAAGACATAGAATGTGAGCGACATTTTATCGGGCACTTGCAAACCAATAAAATAAAAGATGTTTTAAAATATGTATCGTGCATTCAATCTTTAGACAGAATGGAACTTGCCGAAAAACTACAGCAGCGTTTGCTCTTTGAAGAAAGAACCATCGATGCTTTTGTGGAAATAAATACTTCTTTTGAAGACACTAAGCATGGCCTGGCTCCTGATGAAGTATTTGTCTTCCTTGAAAAACTAAAAGAGTTAAACACTATTAAAATCAAGGGTTTCATGACCATTGGCCTATACGATGCGGATGTGGAAAAAGCTAGACCGGGCTTTATTCGTTTAAGAAACATACGAGATGAAGCTATCGCTAAAGGATTGGTATCTTCCGAGGCCGGAGAACTTTCCATGGGTATGAGCGGCGATCTGGAAACCGCTATAGAAGAAGGTGCAACGATTGTACGCGTAGGTTCTGCTATTTTCGGCAGTAGAAATTATAGCTAAATAAGCTCGTCGTTTTTATTCGGCTCCGGTGTTTCATTATTTTTTTCTACTATAATTTTAGAAGTTCCGGGATCAGAAAATTCTATATCCAACTCCTGCATGCTGCTAATAATTTCAAGATTTACATTTTCATTTAATGCTCTGAACTCTTTGAAACTTACATTCATCCAGGTATAGTATTCTACAAATATTTTATGCGCGTTTACACCGGTTTGCAAAAAGCAGACCATTGTATCCTCTTGGATGATGCTGTTCTTCTTCTGCAATATTGCCTTAACAGTCTCTATAAAGCTCTCTATTTTTTCCTGCGATGTGCTAAGGCTTAGCTCCATTGTATGCTGGTAGCGTCTTCTTGTCTGGTCACTGGTATTTTCCAGCGAGCCGCCTATCACTACTTTATTAGGAATGCTTATAAGGGTTTTATCGGCAGTGCGTATACGCGTGCTTCTTATGCCTATTTTTTCTACATTGCCGGAAATATTGTTCACCTTTATAAAGTCGCCTACCATAAAAGGTTTATCAAACAAAATTACAAAAGAGCAAATCGTATTTTCTACTGTTTCTTTCGCGGCCAAAGCCAGTGCGGCTGTTACTAATCCTAAACTGGTTAACAGCGAACTGATGTCGTAATTAAAACTTGCTTTCAAAATAATAAAAACCGCAATTACTACCAGCAACACAGATATAATATCAGATACTAATGATATGGCCTGGCTGGCAGAACGATTGTCAATTTTAGAAGAATTATTTTTAATGATATATCCTATAAAATAGTTGATACCTATCAGTAATCGGAAAAAACAAATTATGAGCCAGGCAGAACTAAGCGCTTCCAGCAGTTGCTTTAGCGAATAGTTTCTCATTACGTTCATCTCCAGCAGTGAAGGATAAGAAAGCTTATCAAGCGCAAAAAAGGTAATGCCCCAGAAAAGCAAAGTTTCAAGAGGTTGTACTACTTTTTTTATAAAATAATTGTTATATGTCTGGTATTCGGCTTTATGAAAAAGCTTAGCTATTACTCTTGCTATCTGCTCAGAAAGTATGCGCCTGACAATAAAAGCAACAGCAATGATCAATAAAGTAATGATCCACTGCTTTACTGTATTTTCTAAGATTATTAGATTCAAAAAATCATCCATCAGTAAACTTCTTTTTTATATACCATAATATTTCCCGAAGATAAAAAAAATAAAAACGGGTGAACCATTTGAATCTGAGAAATATTTTCTACAGGCAGTGCAATGGTACTTTCTCTCATAGCATTTAAGGCGCTGTAAAAAAGAAAATTATTTTTGCGTGCATAAAATGTTTGATTATGCACAAAGACATCTTCGTAGTCTTTGAAAGCATAAGTTGTTTTCAATGCTCCGTAGTAATCAAAGATCATTAATCCTACGTTCTTATCATATAAATACAACATGCCATCTTTATCTATTATATGGGTTGGTTGCGGCACAGAAGCAAATAACGTTTTAAAATCAGCAGATTCAAAAATTACTTTGCCTGCTTCGTTCATTTTTTTCAGCTTGGCATCTCTGCTGTCATATACCCAGATATTGTTGTCGTAGCTTAATGCCACGGCAGAGCTTTGTAAAATACCTGACCGGCGCAAATCAAATGTAGCCGTAGTGTTCAGCAATCTGTCTAGCGCTACTATTACGTTAAAATCTTTGAAATAAACCAATGTTTTCAATGGGTTGGAAACATCTATAA
This sequence comes from Bacteroidota bacterium, assembly GCA_023386235.1. GTDB lineage: Bacteria > Bacteroidota > Bacteroidia > Chitinophagales > Chitinophagaceae > Haoranjiania. The sequence goes on from JAEWKC010000040.1 coordinate 37,199, forward strand.
ATGATATGTTGCCATATCGGCGCACATCGTTATAAGCACCTATATAGTCTCCGCCGGCATTTAACTTTATCAGTCCGTCTCCTTTTTCTGAAACCAGATAAGCATTAAAAAGATTATCAATAAATATTTTAGAAAATTTTCCGTAGATCACTTTTTCGGGCTGTGGCACAAAGGAAGTATCGTTTTGCGTAAAAGCCTGCAAAGAAAGAAAGAGACACAAGCATAGCATCGCCATATATTTACTATTGAAGCTGGCCGCACTTGAAAATATTTGATTGATCATTACCATTTCTTTAGTTGCATTTCAGTTCCGTCAAATTCTGCGTAGGTAAAATTAGATATCCAGTCGCCAAGGTTTATATATTTACTTTTGTCGTTCAGTTCAACTATTACCGGATAATGCCTGTGACCAAACACAAAAAAATCAATATGCTTTTGCTGCAAATATTCTTTAGAGTAAATGACCAGCCATTCTTTATCATCTCCCAGCCACTGACTATCTGCATTGCCGGTTTTTGCCCGGCTTTTCCTGCTGAAATAATTGGCTAAACCTATGCCCCATGAGGGGTGCAGGGCGCCAAACATCCACTGGCATATTTTATTTCTGAAAACTTTTTTTAAAAATTTATACCCTTCATCGCCCGGGCCTAAACCGTCTCCGTGCCCTATTAAAAACTGCTTGCCACTTCGTTCAAACTCTTTAGGTTCAAAATACACCTGCATGTTTAATTCTGTCTGAAAATAATTTTTCATCCACATGTCATGATTGCCTATGAACAAATGCACCGGTATACCGCTGTCTGTAATTTCTGCCAGCTTGCCTAAAAGCCGTGTATAGCCTTTGGGCACCACGTTTTTATATTCAAACCAGAAATCAAAGATATCGCCTAAAATAAAAATTTCAGTCGCCGTATTTTTTATGCTTTCTAAAAAAGATACGATTTTCTTTTCTCTAATCAAACTATCATCCCCGTTGGGGGCTCCTAAATGAAAATCTGAGAGGAAATATATTTTTGTGTTTTGAAGCATGTACTGCATTTATCTTTCAACCAAGAAGCAAAATACCTGCTTAGGTCCGTGAATACCTACCACTAAGGTTTTTTCTATATCTGCCGTGCGGCTGGGTCCGGTAGCCAAAGTAATCATTGAAGGCAGCTCTTCATATTTGTTTTGCACTATACCCAATCCGTCGGCAATGTCATACACTACCTGATCGGTATAGGCAACGCAGATATGAACCGGTGTATATACGCTGGTAGTACGGCCACTTTGCAGCGCGCTGCTCAGCAAAATGCTGCCGGTGCGTGCTATGAGCGCTTCGCAGGTAGTAATGGCTACCGGCGCTTCATTCAGATTGCTAAAGGACAGCTTGTGAAAATCATGTTGCTGCAACAGGTTAATCATCACGCTTTCTCTACAGTATAATCTTTTCCATTCATTACTTTCGGTAAGTGTATTTAGCTGCTGTATAAAATCGGTTTCGCTGCTGCAGTAAACAAACTGGCCCTGCATTTTCGTAAAGTTCTCTGCAAACAATACATCTAAATTATCCTTTTGCTTAGGAAACACAGCGCTTACGTCATCTGTCTGAATATCAGGAAACGGTTTTTCTACCGGCTTCCTCAATGCATTCTTTATTTTTTTTAATATATTATCTCTTGCCGACAAAGTATTTTTATTTTATGATTAATGCAAATTTAAGTAATGAATTTTTATTTCCTCTATAACCCGCCAAAGTAATCTTAAAAAGTAAAAAGATCTTGCGTGGCATAAAATCCAAACAGGCGGATTTATAAGCAAACCCGGCTGTAAAATAAAACAGTATTTGTTTTATTAATTGGCTACCTGTATAGTTTTCTTTTCTATCAGTTTGCCTGCATTGAAGAGGTTGAGATAGTAAATGCCATTGGGCAGCCGGCTTACATCTATCTGCACATTTTGAGTAGGAGCGCAGCGAAATGAAGCTTCTACTGTTGTTGTTTTTTAAAATCCTTCACTCTCAATAGGCTATTATGACAGCTCAAAAAATTTATGCTACATCCGGCTTAATAGTGTTGAACACGAACAGTATAACACAATGGATTTATTAGTTTATACAAGCAGATAAACAACTTTGAAGCATAAGCGTTAAATTTGCTCAATGCCATTTCAAATACATTCAGCATATCAACCTTCGGGCGATCAGCCGCAAGCCATTAAACAACTTACAGAAGGCATTAATGCCGGCGAACATTTCCAGACTTTACTGGGCGTAACCGGTTCGGGTAAAACTTTTACCATGGCCAATGTAATTCAAAATGTACAGCGCCCGACACTTGTATTAACGCACAACAAAACGCTGGTAGCACAGTTGTATGGCGAGTTTAAACAATTCTTTCCTGACAATGCCGTGGGATATTTTGTAAGCTACTACGATTATTACCAGCCCGAAGCTTTTATGCCGGTAACCAATACTTACATAGAAAAGGATTTAAGCATTAATGAAGAGCTGGATAAGCTTCGCCTGCAAGCCACGGCACAACTGCTTTCCGGCCGAAGAGACATTGTAGTGGTTGCTAGTGTAAGCTGTATATATGGTATGGGCAACCCTACAGAATTTGAAAATGGTATTGTTCGTATTCAAAAAGGACAAACTATTTCCCGGCAGGCTTTCCTGCATAGCCTGGTCAACTCATTATACACGCGTACGCAAATAGATTTTTCGCGTGGCACTTTCAGGGTAAAAGGCGACACGGTAGACATTAATCTTCCTTACGTGGATTACGGTTACAGAATTACTTTTTTTGATGATGAAATAGAATCCATAGAAAGCATTGACACCATTACCAATAAAAGAATAGAAAGAATAGAAAACGCGGCTATCTTCCCTGCCAATCTATACTTGGCCCCTAAGGATATGATGCAGGAGATCATGTACGAAATCCAGGACGAAATGCAGGCGCAGGTGCAGTATTTTACCAGCATTAATAAGCTGATGGAAGCCCAACGTATAAAAGAGCGAGTAGAATACGATCTGGAAATGATGCGTGAACTGGGCTACTGCAACGGTATTGAAAACTATTCACGCTTCTTCGACAGAAGACAACCCGGCACGCGGCCCTTCTGTTTGTTGGATTATTTTCCGAAAGATTTTATTTGCATCATTGATGAAAGTCATCAAACCGTACCGCAAATATCCGGTATGTACGGAGGTGACAGAAGCCGCAAACTCACCCTCGTGGAATATGGCTTTCGCTTGCCAAGCGCTATGGACAACCGCCCGCTTAATTTTCAGGAGTTTGAAAATATGATCGGGCAAACCGTTTTTGTTTCCGCCACTCCCGGAGAGTATGAACTGGCAAAAACAGAAGGCATAGTTGTAGAGCAGGTAGTAAGGCCTACAGGCTTGCTGGATCCTCCCATAGAAATCAGGCCAAGCTTTAATCAGATAGACGACTTACTGGAAGAAATAGACCAGCAGGTAAAAAAAGGCGGACGTGTATTAGTGACAACTTTGACCAAACGCATGGCCGAAGAAATGGATAAATACCTGCAACGTATCAACATTCGTTCAAAATACATTCACAGCGAAGTGCATACGCTGGATCGTGTAGAAATACTGCGACAACTGCGATTGGGAGAAATTGACGTGTTGGTGGGTGTGAATCTTTTAAGAGAAGGCTTAGACCTGCCCGAAGTGTCTTTAGTCGCCATTTTGGATGCGGATAAAGAAGGTTTCTTACGCAACGAACGCTCTCTTACACAAACAGCAGGCCGCGCCGCGAGAAACATAGAAGGTAAAGTGATTTTTTACGCGGATAAAATTACCGATAGCATGCAGCGTACAATTGACGAAACCAATCGCCGCCGCGAGAAACAGGTTGCGTATAATATAGAACACAACATTACTCCTACTACGGTGAGTAAAACCAAAGAGCAGGTGTTTGCACAAACGTCGGTACTCGACATTAAAGGTTTTGATGAAAGCAAAACCAACGCTATCGCCTATGATCAGGATATAAATAGCGGCATTGCTGCGGAAGCTACTGCCTCATACAAAGCTAAAAAGACTATTCCTCAAATAGAGAAAGAAATTGAACAACTGAAAAAACGCATGAACAAAGCTGCCAGGGATACGGACTTTATGGAAGCCGCTAAACTACGCGATGAAATGTTTGCGTTGCAGGAACAATTAAAAAAGATGAAGTAAGCTACAGCTCTCTGATTTTAATATCTTTGAACCAGATAGTATACCCGTGATCCTGTAAGCCTATAAACCCTTCTTTAGATATACCTTCTGTAAAACCCGGGAAATCTTTAAACTTACTGTTTTGTACAAGATTGTCCCATTCGGGTGTCCACAAAGAATATTTTACTACTTCTTTTCCGTTTTGGATATGAACTACATTGCCGTCCTTCACGCGCACAACAATATTGTTCCAGCTGCCGGCAGGTTTGGCAGATGCAGGATCCGCAGCAATCATGTCGTATAAAGAACCTGCCAGATGTGAGGCGATTTTATTATCAGTAGCATTGTCATTGTCCAGTATCTGTATTTCCGGAGCTGCGTAATAAATAGGCTTGCCCGGCACCTCTCTCACATTGTAGAATATGCCTGAATTGCCCATAGGACTTGCTTTCCAGTCAATAGAAAGCTCGAAATTCTTAAATTGTTTATCCGCAAAAATAATATCGCCACCCGCTCCGTGACCGGGTTGTTTTCCCTGTGCCGTAAACACTTTCATAGCGCCATCTTCAATTGTCCAGTTATCAGGCATTCCTGTACCGTTCACCTGGCGCCAACCGGTAAAATCTTTTCCGTTAAATAAAGATATCCATTTACCTTTAGAAGCTCCTGTATGGGTGGACGTGCAGGACACGAGCGCAATGGCGGCATAAACAAATAAAACGATCAATGACTTTTGCATGTGTAATGTATTTTTAAATTTCCATCAAAGTTAAAGTCAGTTTTAAGAAATCCGTGAAATTTTTATCATTATTTTTTTCTGCCGGCATATCGGCTGGTTTGACTATATAAATTCGTGAAGTAACCCATCTCATTTAATTTAGTTAACTTCGTAGAAGTAAGTAAGAGTGAGAAAATGCCGAAGTAATAGGAAAGAAAGCACTCTATGAATGAAAGCGAGTAATTGACCAACGTTTTATCTGATACAATAAATTATAAAAATATGGAAAGTTATAACAATTTGGTCGAAGGTATCAACGACTTAAAAAAACAAGGATACGTAGAAGATTTTAACCTAAAGGAAAATTGTCTTGAATGCAGAAACGGAGAATACAAAGTTTTTCACGACGAATTTGAGATTGATAAATGGTTTCGGATAGAGGGCTTCGATTCCAGTGCCGAAAATTCTTCCATTTTATACGCCATTTCTTCTGAGAAGCATGGATTAAAAGGTACAATGGTAAATGCTTACGGAGTTTATTCAAGTAGCATCGCCAACGAAATGTTGTCCAAATTAAAATTCGCTTAAGATCTGCGCGAACCTTGTTTTAATGTTTGAAAGATTTGCCAATACCAGTTTTTCCCTTAGTGTAATCGGCTTGCCTGAGGTGCATACAACTTTTACGGATAAACCACTAACATATTATCCGGTCTGATTATATAAATTGTATAATCATTAAACAGCAATTATGCGTAAGAATATTTTACTTATCAGCGTTTTTCTATGCGCAGCTATTATTACTTCTTGTACTAAAGAAATGTTCATGTCGCCCGAAAGAAGAATTGTTGGCAGTTGGGAGTTGGTGTCTGTAACAAAGATGGGCATTGGCGTTGACAGAAATGATTTTGAATACGGCTATTTTACTTTTTTTAGAAACGGTTCAGTAAATTACGCAGAAACACGCACAGCCAGAAGTACATTTGAAGGCAACTGGCGCATGAACACTTATTACGCACAGGATTGCTACGAATGTGCCGACGACAGAATTACATCCTTAACCATCAGCGTTTACGATAGTGATTTAAAAATGATGAAAACGGAATTGTTTGAAGAAATAATCTTCAACAATTTTAACGCAAGAATGAAAGCATATAAAACGGTGAGAGGCACACGCTATATTTTCACTTTTGAAAGAAGGAAAGACCTCAATTAGTTTTCAACCTCTGTAATGACGGGCCTTTCATCTTTCTCCTGAAAATCATACTGTACTTTAAACGCGCTTAAGTCCGGGGTATATTGCCTATTTCTTTCAAGTTCATGCTTATAAATTATTTGTCCCAGCTCGTATAAAAAAGGCAGCCCGGTTTCCTCATACTCATATACGCCATCGTTAAGGGTTTCATTCTCATTAACGTAGATGGTTGCAGAAAGCATAAACTCAATATTATTTTTAAAATCCGCTACATACGAAATGTCTGTAAGAAATCCATAAGCCCAGCCAACCTTGTTGAAAACCCTTACACCTTCGGGCATATTTTGGTGCGCCTTATTTCCAAAAAAATATTTCACATAAGCATCATAAAATTTTCCTTTATCATATTTTGGATAATTGGTCTCACCGGGAAATTGTGATAAATATTTATACAAAAAAAGATAATCATTCTTTGTGAGACGAAATCTCTGCACAGGATCGGCAGTTTCGGGAAAAATGATTGATTTTAAAATACTGTTTAATTCGCTCAGAGAAATTCTGTTCTTCACAGAAAAATCAAAAGGTTTATTTACGATCACATCCTCGTTGTTCATATAAGCCTTACCTAAATACTCATTTCTGCTGTGATCGTATTTTTCAGGATTGAATTGCGCAGGCTGGTAATAAATTTCTCTTTGATCTTTATCGTAAAAACGTATGGCATTCGTATGTCTGTTTTCCTCCAATGTCATTGGTACAAAACGATGCATGATCCTTACATTTTTATACCCCATTTCATGCAGTCTCTTATTTATCTTTTGAGGTCCTACAAATTCATACATTCTTGTGTAAGCGTCATTATCACTTACTATCATCGCTTTTTTAATAAAATGTGCTATAGAAGGATAACCCGTCTCCGATGTTTCATCGGTTATCTTTTCTGTCTGACCTGAATAAGTACTGTCAAATGCCATTCTGCTGTGTTTATTCAAGTTTGGAATATTTAATTCATTCAGCTTTTCAAGTGATAAAATAGCTAAAGGCAACTTTACGGTAGAAGCAGGATTGAAATAATTTTGATCATTCACGTTGAAATAACTAGATATAAATGAGGGATTATTATTTTCATCACGATCGATCTTCGTATAAATAATCTGAATTCTGTGTTCCTGCTTTTTATTTAAAATATTTCTGAATTTTTCTGTTCCATTATTGACCAAAAAATCCTGAAACCATTGATGAGTAAGTGTTTGAGCATCTGCTTGTATCATACAAAAAGATATTAATAAAAATGTAACAATTTTTATAGGCATAATTAATAAACTTTTTTTCCTTCTATGTAAGTAGCTGTTACTATGGTATTTAAAATTTCGGCTGCGTTACAGTGCATTAAATCTTTATCTAAAATAATAAAATCTGCAATCTTTCCTTTTTCAAGTGAGCCTTTTTTATTTTCTTCAAACGAAGCTCTTGCTGCCCAAATGGTCATTCCTCTTATAGCCTGCTCTCTGGTGAGGGCATTCTCTTTCTGAAAACCATTAGCAGGAAACCCTCTGGCATCTTGCCGAAATACAGCAGCATAAAATGTTTTGAAAGGTGAGATGTCTTCAACAGGAAAATCTGTGCCTAATGGAAGCCATCCGTTCTGCGAAAGCAGCCGTTTATATGCGTATGCTGTTTTTATACGTTCATTACCAAGTCTTTCTGCAGCCCAGTACATATCTGATGTAGCATGTGTAGGTTGTACCGAAGGAACAATATTATATTTTGCAAACAAATTAAAATCTGTACTGTCAACAATTTGCGCATGTTCTATGCGCCAACGTTTATTATTTTCTCCCTGCAGATACTTAGCATATATACGCAGTATTTCTCTGTTAGCACTATCGCCGATAGCGTGCGTTGCCATCTGCCAGCCGTTCTTGCTTATTTCAGCAGCTACACTGTCAAAATGTGCCAACGATTGCAGCATCAATCCATGTGTGTGCGGCGCATCATGATAAGGCTTTAGCAAACACGCACCTCTTGACCCCAAAGCACCATCGGCAAACAATTTAAAACTTCTTACCACTAAATAATCTTCATCAATAATGCCATTGTTTTTTAACCAGATATAATTTTCTTCTGCATCGCTCAGCATCACATTCATACGCATTTGAAGAGAATCATTTTTATACATTTTCTGCAAAAACTCCACATCTTTATAACTTAAACCGCAGTCAGTTAAAGAGGTGATTCCCAAAGCAAAACAATTTTTCTGCGCTTCCTGCAATGCAGACTGCATCAGCGTTTCAGACGGCTCCGGAACTTTGGCAGTTAAAGCATTCATGGCATTATCTATCAGCACGCCCGTCATTTTTCCTTCGCTTACAATTATTTCTCCTCCGCTGATTTTATCTGTAGCCTGCAAGCCTGCTGCTTTTAGTGCGTCGTCATTGGCAATTAAAGCATGACCATCAATACGCGTAAGCATTACCGGACGGTCAGGAAAAAATTTATTCAGCAAATTGTTATCAGGAAACGTCTTTACATCCCAGTCATTTTGATCCCAGCCTCTGCCGGTTATCCAGCCGTCAGGATTTTTCTCTGCAAATGCTCTAACACGCTCCAGCACTTCATTCCAGCTCTTTGTATTTGTTAAGTTTACTTTTTTAAGGCTTAATGCGTAACCCACAAAATGCGCATGTGCATCATTAAAACCGGGATAAATATATTTGCCTTTTGCGTCCAATTCTTCTACGGCATTGTATTTATTTTTCAATTCTGCATAGTTGCCCGTTTCTAAAATTTTACCATCCTTAATCACCATTGCCTCCTGCATGGTAAACAAGCTATCTACTGTATAAACTACTGCGTTGTACACCAGCAAATCCGCTCTGTTCATAGTGTTGCATGAAATGATTAAAGAAAAAAACAACATAAAAAAACAAGTCCGCATAAACAGTATTTTATATAAAAGTAATAAAAAAGAGACCATTCACATAGTCTCTTTCCTAATTTGACTATTATAAATTTATTTCAGATAATTTAATGCTGTTGCGTAATCAGGCTCATTAGATATTTCCGTTACCTGCTCTGTATACGCCACTTTACCTTCTTTGTCTACTACTACAACCGCGCGGCTTAACAGGCCTTTCATAGCGCCATCCGTTATTTCCACACCATATTGCTTTCCGAAATCACTTCTGAAATCAGACAGCATTACTACATTTTTCAAACCTTCGGCAGCACAAAAATTAGATTGTGCAAAAGGCAGATCTTTAGAGATACACAGTACTACGGCATCGTCTAACGAAGAAGCTTTTTCATTAAATTTTCTTACAGACGTTGCACACACGCCGGTATTAATGCTTGGAAAAATATTCAGCACTACATTTTTACCTTTGTATTCGCTAAGACTTTTATCTTGCAGATTCACATCGGTCAATGTTACATCTGCTGCGTTATCTCCCGGGTTTGGTAAGTTTCCTGATGTATTTACAGGATTTCCTTTAAATGTTACTTGCGACATAATTATTAAGTTTTAATTGTTTTTATAATGATAGTCAAATCTAAGTTTTTATTTGTTTAGAGAATGATAAATTTATGGCGGAGGGCAATCAATAGAGGGCTAAAGGGATACATCTTATGTTGGCAACTTTTATTTAAGGAGGACAATTTACTATGCTGCCGCATGGGACTGGTTTATTTTAAACAATCAACTGCATACAAGGCGGAAAAACATATGTTTTCTTTAAAAAAATAAAAAAAAGGTAGAATGATAGTTGAAATGTATTTGCGGGGCACAAGAAATCTTGGTTTAAAACTCTTCTTTCTTACCAACTCTTCTGCTATTTTAGGGAAGGTGTATTTCCATTAGTTTTATGGATTTGTATCAACTTTCAAAAGTTGTTTGTTGTATGGCTTTCACCAATTTGTTGGTGGTTCTGGAGTTTCTATAAAATAATTTGAGGTAGTAGGCTTAAAGAAAAATCTTTTAATTATCACTCTAATTCCTACCGAATTTTTTAATCGCATATTGTATATATGTAAATACAGCAAAAAGAGCCCCAATTCGGGGCTCTTATCACATTTAGAATGTTTATATAACTTTATTTTTTAACTGCTTCTTGAATTTTCAAAACTTTAGTTGTGCCGTCTTTATCTATCTGACTGAGACGTACGAATATTTTTTCTCCAATTGTCGTTTCTCCCGTCAATTGTGATTTTTGACAAGAATAATACCCAATCGTCATAGCTATCGCTAATAAAGTAAGTACTATTCTTTTTCTTTTGTTTCCAACAGGTATGAATAATCCAAATAATAAAGTCATAGCCAACATTCCTAAAGCGCTACTTAAACTGATATTATAGGAATAATCCATGCCAGCAGTAGAATTGCCGTTTTCAGCTTTTGATTTTACCACGCCAATCGTTTTCCATCCGTCAATACCGGTTGTTGATATATCAATAATAAACTCAGCGTTATTGGTTTCTGAAACAGTGTTCCAGTCTATTTGTAATTGTTCATTTTTAATGAAGGCATTTAAAGAGCCCAATTCCACTAACAATATTGTTTCACAGGGGCTGCTTGTCCCGCGTGTGGCCTTTCCCGGATTTCCACCTCCGGTGCCCGCCCAGTCAAGTACGATGTCTGAGCTCGCAGTAAGGGCATTGCCACTTATAAAATTTCCTGTAATCCTTATCAATCCTTTTCCCGAAACATAGTCGGGAGCCGCACGGGATTCTAAGTTTTGTGTGATTATTTCCCCCGGACATTCCAATACGGCAGTACTACTAGTATGTATGGTACGAGATGTAATCGTTCCCGCTATGAAATTGGAGCCAGCATTTAAAGCAATTGAATCAGCAGTTACACTAGCACCGTTTCGAACAAACAAACTCCCTTGGTTTTTTTGTAGGACGGTTGTAGTAAACTTAGATCCTGACCGAAACACTATAGAATCGTTGTTTGGCTGGTTATCTGTCGTGGTACCCACAATGGTAATGGTGCTTCCTTGATCAAAAACCGCGTTGCTGTTCAATGTTATTCCATAATTACTGGAAAGTTGCGCATTGGGACCTACCAAAGTGTTAACAACTTGATAATGTGCGTTTAAAATAAGCGTTCCGTTTACCACCAGGGTTCCGCCTATCCACCCCCCTCCGGTGAATGTCACCGTTTCTCCCGCGGGTATTGTTAAAGTTGCGTCGGATGCACCTCCACTAATATTGTAGGTGCCTGATGAGAAAGTCCTGCTTGAACTTATCCATCCTTGCGCGTTTGCACTAATAACGAGCAGCAAAAAAGCTGCTAAGAAAATAGGTAATTTTGTATTCATAGTTTATTTTTCCAAAAAAAATTTTTGCAAAAGTAAATCATGTTTAAACAATAAAAAAATTATAGAATAAAATTATAAGAATTCCGTCTGCCAAAAGAAGAATAGTGAGCATGTTACAACCATACGGAAATATTAAAAATACAATGCATTGAGCCTACCAGATATGGATCAAACCAAGGAGAGTGCATAAAAATATAATCCGACCATCCTATGGATATTTCCAACATTTCTTTGTGGATTTATATATGTAGGCATGAAGCAATCTATTCCTTAACTTGGATAATTAAATAGGGCACCTTTAAGGATTGGCGCATAAATCATCGGTTAAAGCTATCTTAAGCTTCCGTCCCTGTTATTTATTCCACAACAAACTTCCGTCTCCGTAACTCAAAAAACGGAAATTATTTTGCAAAGCATAGTCATAAATTTTTTTCCAATCTTCGCCTACTACCGCCGCTACTAATAAAAGTAAAGTAGAGTTGGGTTGATGAAAGTTGGTAACAATACCATGGGCAACTTTTAGTTGATAACCGGGCGCGATAATGATTTGAGTTTTCCCATACAGAATCTCGTAATGATTTTTTCGCATAAAATCAAGCAATGCGTTCATGGCGTCATCCACAGTAAAATGTTGGGCTAAAGAATAACACTCCCATTGTTGTAAACTTCCGAAACCTTTACCACTCAATAGTTTCACGCCTAACCAATATAAGCTCTCCAGCGTTCTTAAAGAAGTGGTTCCTACCGCTACGATCTTTTCATTGCGTGATTGCAGTAACTGCTCAATCAATTGATGTTGCACCTCAAAAAACTCCGCGTGCATTTCATGCTGCTGCATGGTATCGGCTTTTACAGGCTTAAACGTGCCTGCGCCCACATGCAGTGTAAGGTATTGTTGCCGTATATTTTTTTCAGCCAACTTTTTTAATAAAGAGGGTGTAAAATGCAAACCCGCCGTAGGCGCGGCTACCGAGCCCTCAAAAGCCGCATACACCGTTTGATAGCGCTCATTATCAGACAGCTCCGTCTTTCTGTTCAGATAAGGAGGTAATGGAATTTCCCCGGCCAAATGCAGTATTTCAGCAAAAGAAACATTTCCACTCCAGCTAAATTCAATCAGGAAATAATCATTCCGTTTTTCTGTTTTTTGGGCAGAAAATAAAATTTGAGTTCCATTATAATGCAGCTCTTTCACTAATGCTTCATCTTTCCATTTCTTAGCTCCTCCAACCAAACACTTCCATACAACTCTGTTTTGCTGCAACATGGCAGATGTAATGTCTGCATAGCTTTCAGCCGGCTCCAAGCAAAAAATCTCAATAGTACTGCCTGTACTTTTTGTAAAGTATAACCGGGCTTCTACCACTTTCGTATTGTTAAATACCAACAGGCTGTTTGCGGGAATCTCTTTATCTAATTGATCATACACATTTTCGTGTATGGCTCCGTTTTTATATACCAGCAATTTGCTTTGCGCTCTTTTTTCTAAAGGGAAACGGGCAATTCTTTCATCGGGAAGATGATAAGAATACGTGCCGATGGAAATATTTCGGGGATGTTCGTTCATTGTAAATATTACATATAAATTACAAATTTATAACCCTTTCCTCAATTTATTGAGGGGTATTTTTTATCTTTGCTCTTAAAGAAATTAACTACTTATGATTAAGACCGGAAATCCTGTAATCAGTATCTATACCGAAATGACGCCAAACCCCGAGACAATGAAATTTGTTGCCAACAAATTATTGTATCCCGGCAAGAGCCTTGATATTGCAGATGAAAACAGCGCAGGACCTTCACCTTTGGCAAAAGAACTGTTTAGCTTCCCTTTTATTAAAAGCGTATTCATTGCTTCTAATTTTATTACACTTACCAAAAGCGACGTGTCTGTTGACTGGCAGGATGTGATACCCACGGTAAAACAATTTTTAAAAGAATACATAGAAAACGGTGGCGTGATAGTGAACGAAGAAGAAGCTTCTAAGCTTAAAGTAGTTTCTTCCAACGATATTGCCGCTGATGACGATGATGTAGTAAAGAGAATTAAAGAGATGCTGGACAACTACGTACGCCCCGCCGTGGAAATGGATGGCGGCGCTATTCAGTTTAAAAGCTACAATGAAGGTGTGGTAAACCTTGCATTGCAAGGAAGTTGCAGCGGATGCCCATCGTCTATGATCACTTTGAAAGCCGGCATTGAAGGCATGATGAAGCGCATGATACCCGAAGTAAAAGAAGTTGTTGCCGACGCTGAATAGGAGAAAATATATAAACAAAATCTTTTAAATGTGTGTGATTATTTCACGCACATTTTTTGTAGAAGACCGTTAAATAGTGCGTTACCATTATTCCATTTACAGATCCATGCAGCATCTTTTCAACAGTATTGTATGTAACGCCGTGCTTGTTCATTTTTAATACATATTTTCTAGACTTCAGAATGCATATAAATATTAAAAACAATTTCAAACTCAGCAATATCAATATAGCCTTACTTATTAAATTCTTTTTAATGATTTAAATTTGCAAAAAATATTTTTGAATGGCAGCTTTACAATTTGAGTTACAACAAACCGACGGCAACAGCTCTGCAAGAGCAGGAAAAATAACGACCGACCACGGAGAAATACACACACCCATTTTTATGCCTGTCGGTACTGTAGGTAGCGTAAAAGCTGTTAATCAGCAACAACTGGAAAATATTGTACAGGCGCAAATTATTCTTGGCAATACTTATCATCTTTATTTACGTCCGGGAACAGATATACTGCACCAAGCTGGCGGATTGCATAAATTTAACGGATGGAATCGCCCGATTTTGACCGATAGCGGAGGCTATCAGGTTTTCTCTCTGGCAGATAACAGAAAAATAAAAGAAGAAGGCGTATGGTTTCAGTCGCATATAGACGGCAGCAAACACCTATTTTCTCCGGAAGGAGTAATGGATATTCAACGCAGTATCGGAGCCGATATTATAATGGCTTTTGATGAATGTCCGCCCGCAGGCTGTGAATATATCTATGCAAAAAAAAGTATGGAACTTACGCATCGCTGGCTCGACAGGTGTATTAATCGACTTACAGAAACAGAAGATAAATATGGCTATACCCAAAACCTGTTTCCTATTTTGCAGGGCAGCACTTTCAAAGATTTGCGTACAGCATCGGCACAATACATCGCCTCTAAAAATGCTGTAGGCAATGCCATTGGCGGGTTGAGCGTGGGAGAACCGGAAGACAAAATGTACGAATTTACAGCCCTCAGCTGCGAGCATTTGCCACAGGACAAGCCACGCTATCTGATGGGTGTAGGCACGCCATGGAATATACTGGAATGTATTTCTTTGGGAGTGGATATGTTTGATTGTGTAATGCCCACCCGCAACGCCAGAAACGGCATGCTGTTTACCACACAGGGTGTTATCAATATAAAAAATAAAAAATGGGCAAATGATTTTTCTGTAATTGATGATGGTTTTGAAAACGAGATAAGCAATTACTACTCTAAAGCTTATCTGCGACACTTGTTTGTGGCACAGGAGTTATTAGCCGGACAATTAGCATCGTTACATAATCTCTCTTTTTATCTCTGGCTGGTGGGCGAAGCCCGTAAGCAAATTATTGACGGAAATTATACTAATTGGAAGAACGAAATGATCCCCGTTTTAAAAACAAGAAGATAGCCGGAATCCAAACAGCAATCACCCGACACTATCCACTTCTCGCATACTCAATCCTTCCACAAAAAAGGAAATAAGATAACGGCGAGGGCAATCACTAAAATATCCAGCAAAGCCAGCATACCCACCATTTTCCAAAACTCTGTGACAATAGCCGAAGAAAAAGCCACCTTGGATATTTTACCCAACAGCAACAATTGTGGCACAATCAGCGGAAAACCCATGATAGCCATCAGGGACGCCTGTTGCTGGGCTTTAGCCGCTATGGCTGCTAAAAAAGTAAAAGTAAGACTCAACCCTAAAGCGCCCATAAACGCTATGCCTGTAAATGCTAACGTGTTGAGCAATGGATTACCTAAAAGAAATATAAAAAGCAAAATGCTTATCCCCGACATTACGAGCATAAGCAATGCGTTGAACACCAATTTTGCCAATACAAAATTCACAGGACTGGTGATAGAATAAAAATAAAGCATTCGGCCTCTGTTTTCCTGGAGAAAACTTTTGGCTACGGCATTAACGCACACAAACAGCTGCACTACCCAAAACATGGCATTCCATACGGTTTCTTCCGGCTGTCCCATTGTAATGTACACTATGAAAATAGTAGAAGCTACATAAAGCAATACGCCGTACAAGGTATATTGCTGCCTTAGCTCAAGCAGGAAATCTTTTTTTATTAATGTAATAATGGAATGCATCTACACCAGGCTGTTTGCATGCAAAGAAAAGATTTTTAACCCGTATCTGAAATTTTTATGCTTTCAATCTGAAATTGAAAAGAATAGTACCGGTCTGTACTTTGGCGGTGCTCTTGCTCAGCTTTAACTGCCTGGCTTTGCTCAATGCGATGTTTCTTATATTAGAGCTAGTAGTAGTAGTTCCTTTAGGATTGATAGAAGCGCTGGTAACATTTCCGTTGGCGTCTACCACAATTTTCACCGCTACTCTGGCATTTTGGTTAAACCTGTCAGATAAAGAAGGGTAAGCCACTATGCGTCTGCCCGACAAACCTTCCCTGATGCTTACACCCGATCTTCCTGTACCTCCATTGCCTGTATAGCTGTCAGACGTAAGATTGCCGCCGGCCCTGCCCTGATCGCCTCTGCCTCCGGCAACGCCCTGACTGGTAACGCCATTATAGCTGTCTGCCCTGTTACCTCCAGTACCCGTTCCTCTGCGATATACAGCTTTAGGCTGCGCGGTGGTGCTTGTACCGGCTCCCGAGGTGGCTTTGGCCGCGGTTTTTGTATTAGTGGCTGCTGCGGTTCTCGTTGTTGTTGTAGTCGTTCTCTTTTTAGGCGCTTCGGTAGCGGTAAGTTTCTCAACTGCTTTAGCAGGCTTTGTAGTGGTTTTGGGTTTGGCGGTAGTTTTAATTACGGGCACGTTTTTTTCATTGTTCCTTACCACTTCTCTGTGCACCGCTACTTCTTCCGAAACAGCATTGGTAGCTTTACTGGCGGTTTCCATCGGGGTTTCTTCCATTACAGGCGCAGCGCTTTCTTCCGGTGATGCGGCTATGTCAGGTGCAGGATCGCCGGGTACTAATGGCGCTATATCTCCAAAGCCTTCATCGCCATAACCTAAATTTACTTCAATACCTGTATCTAATACAGGAGGTGGCGAGGGCTGTAGTGTCCAATGGGTTAAAAAAAAGAACAAGCCTATAACCACGCACGTAGTTAACGTGAGCAGTGAAGCCTGGACATTCTTGGATGTTTCTGTGTTTACTTTTACTTGCGACATAGCGAAATCTCCTTCTTTTAAACTACATAAGTAACCGAAGATATATTACAAAGAAAAAACTAATTGTTTTACAAATAGCAAATGTTGATTACTTCTAAGACTACGGAAAAGTTATGCAGATTATTCTATCGCTTATATAAACGCTATTTTACTCGTTTATTGATAATAATTTCGCAAAAGCTTTCTTAAAACTATTTTACAATACGTATTTTTTTGTATTCTTGTAAGAATATTGTTTATCAAACGATTAGTAGAGTAAGAGTATTCATGTATCTGAAAAATCATCCGTCGAAATTATTAAAAGAGGAGTGGGTAAGAAATCTGCGCTTATACTCGCATGTGGCAGAAGAAAAGAAGGAACTGCGCTACAACCAGCTTAATTTATTTTACAAAGAACACTGGTTCAAAACTTTGGTACCCAAAAGATTTGGTGGCAGCCAGTGGTCTTTGAATGAACTGGCTGCTTTTGAAGAAGCCATGGCCTGGGCAGATGGCAGCGCCGGCTGGGTATTCACACTTTGCAGCGGGGCCGGTTGGTTCGCAGAATTCATGAACGAATCACTCATACACGAATTACTGAAAAACGAAAAATTCTGTATAGCCGGAAGTGGCGAAGTGGGCGGCACTGCCGAACTTTTAGCGGATGGATCTTTTCTTGTGTCAGGATTGTGGAAATATGCTACCGGCGCGCCGCACGCAACAGCTTTTACAGCCAACTGCTTATTGCTGCACAACGACGAGCCTGTGCACGACAATACAGGAAAACCTGCGGTAATTCCTATCTGTTTCTTAAAAGATGAAGTAGAAATTGTACACTCCTGGCATACCATAGGTTTGCTGGCCAGCGCAAGCAATTCTTTTGAAGTAGATAAAAAAATAATTCCTCCCGAAAGAGTTTTTACCATTAATTCAGGCAGCAATGAAGCCTTATACAATTATCCTTTTCTGCAGTTTGCCGAAATAAACATTGCCTCGGCTATTTGTGGCATTTGCATTCATTATATGGAGGAATGCCTAAAAATATGGGAAGAAAAAACAGACGCGCAGGGCGAAAAAATGCTTGCTAATTTTATGCTGAAAAATATTTTCAGAAAGCAGCTTACCAACTTGGAAAACGCAAGAGAGAATTTAAGAATAACCATCAAAACAAGTTGGGATGCTGTAAAAACCAACAAAACGCTTTCGCAGAACCAGTTGTCACAAGTATCTTACAACGCCCTTTACCTGGTGAACACCTGCCGCAAAATAGTAAACGAGCTATACCCGTATACAGGGTTAACCGGCGCTTCTTCTCTATCCCCTATCAATCAGATATGGCGCGATTTTCAAACCGCCAGCCAGCACGGTATTTTTACAAAACTTTCCTGACAGAATTTATTTGTATTACATATAAGCAAAATACTAATATCCGTTAAACTTTTTGTTGTTTTCACGTCTTATATTCAAGGAAATGAAAAAAGAAAAGTTCCGATTATTCAACCTATAAATTTTAAGAGATGAAAAGATATTTATACATACTGGCAGCGATCGCATCGTTCGTTTTTTTTGCTGCCGGCTGTACCACCTACAGATCTTACGGACAAGGCGGTTATGGCAACAATTATCCTAACCGGACTTATGACGACGGATATTACGGCGATGACGGCTATTACGACAATGGCAACTATGGTTACGATGACAGGTATGACAGATACGATGGCTATGATGATCGTTATGGCAGAGGTAATGTAACCTTTGATGTATTCTACAACGAGCTGAGACCTCACGGCACCTGGAGAAACCACTCGCGCTACGGTAATATCTGGATACCCAGAGTATCCAACTTCAGACCTTACTCCACCAACGGTTATTGGGTAAACACCAATATGGGATGGAACTGGATGTCTAACTACGATTGGGGATGGGCTCCTTTCCACTACGGACGCTGGGGCTACGATAATATGTTTGGCGGATGGTTCTGGGTACCTGATTATACATGGGGTCCTTCGTGGGTAACCTGGGGCAACGGACCAGACTACTACGGTTGGGCGCCAATGGCACCGGGAATGAATGTAGGCGTTAGCGTTAATATAGGCAATATTGCCTCTATATACTGGAACTTCCTGCCGCACAGGTACATGGGCTACAGAAATATGTACGATTACTACCTGCCTTATTCCCGCAATAATTATTATGTACGTAACACTACCATCATCAATAATTATAACTACTATGGCAATGATAGAAATACAAGATACTATTCAGGTCCGAGTGTAAATGATGTAAGCAGACGTTCAGGCAGAGAAGTAAGAACTTACAACATTGAAAACACTCCTAACCGTTCATACAATGGCAGAACGTCTAACGACAGGCTGTCTGTGTATACCGGAGGCAGCAGAAGCTATACACCCAGCAGGAGCAATACTTCTTCTGACAGGAATGTAAACTCTTCTACCCCTTCCAGAAGCTACACGCCCAGCAGAAGCAATAGCAATGTAGATGCAAGATCAAACAGTGGCGGCAATACTCCTTCCAGAAGTTATACGCCCAGCAGAAGCACCACACCAAGTGTGAACAGAAGCAGCTCTGAAAGATCTACAGCGCCTTCAAGAAGCTATACACCCAGCAGGAGTTCTTCTTCAAGCGTAAACAGGAGCAGCGCGCCAGCCTCTTCGGCTCCGTCAAGAAGCTATTCTTCACCAAGCAGAAGTTCAGCGCCAAGTGTGAGTTCACAAAGATCTGCACCTTCAAGAAGCTATTCAGCGCCCAGCAGAAGCAGCTCTTCTTCAAGCAGCAGTTCATCCGCTCCTTCAAGAAGCTATACACCCAGACGATAAATGATTTTTAATGATTATGTTTTATAAAGCCGATCTTATTTAAAGATCGGCTTTTTGCTTGCTTGCAGCCGACAACCATATTTATTGATAAATAAAATATTTAGCTTTTTATTATATTTTGTTTGAATAATTTTAATTCCTTGCACAATGAAAAAAATTTTACTCTTATCCTTATTAGTCGCCGTACAAACTCTCGCCCTGTCGCAAGATGCAACCCACTCCGGGCATACACATCTTAAAAAACAAAAGCAATACATTCCTGAAGTAGCAGCGCTACAATCAGCTATTTTGCCTGGGCTGGGACAGATTTACAATCGTCAATACTGGAAGGTGCCTATTGCATTGGCAGCGTTGGCCATCCCTATAAGACAACATGTAAAAAACAGGCAATGGCATACCGAAGCCGATTATGCTGTAGCATTCTCTCACATGGTAGGTACTGATCCTTCCAAATAATCACTTAAAGAATTGCTCTCGCCGGAGTTTCTCAAAAGCTATGAAAACAGCAAGAATGTAGGAGGCATAGCACAGTTTAGAGCAACCGCCATGAAAGCAAGAAAAACCTATAGGCAGGGAATGGATTATTCCATACTCTGGGCGGTTGTGATGTGGGGACTTAATATTGTAGACGCTACCACTTCCGCGCATTTAAAAGGTTTTGACATTACAGACAATCTTACCATGCAGTTACAGCCGGCTTATAAGCCCGAAACAAGAAACACAGGCATTACAATGGTTTTTTCGTATAATAAATAATTTATCGCATTCGGGTAGTAAATACTTGTATTATAAAACACTAGCCTAAACAATATTTTCTGTAATTTTGCTTTTCAAAATTTAAGAGAAGGTATGTTTAATAATCTGAGTGATAAATTAGAAAATGCGTTTAAGAATCTGAAAGGTGAAGCCAGGATAACCGACCTGAACATTGCCACCACCGTTAAGGAAATTCGTCGTGCTTTATTGGATGCCGACGTAAACTATAAGATTGCTAAAGAATTTACCGATAAAGTAAAAGACAAAGCACTGGGAGAAAAGGTGATCAATTCCATCAACCCCGGACAGTTGATGGTGAAAATTGTGAAGGACGAACTGGCAGAGCTAATGGGCGGAGAAGAAGCCACCATCGACCTTTCGGGCAATCCTACCGTATTTTTAATAGCCGGTTTGCAAGGTAGCGGTAAAACCACTTTCAGTGGAAAACTTGCTCATTATCTTAAAACCAAAAAAGGCAAATCTCCTTTATTGGTAGCAGCCGACGTGTACAGACCTGCCGCCATTGATCAGTTGCACGTATTGGGTGAGCAAATAAACGTAGATGTATACTCTGACAGAGAAAATAAAAACCCTGTATCCATTGCCGAAGCTGCTATTAAAGAAGCTAAATCTAAAAATAAAAACGTTGTGATCATAGATACCGCAGGTCGCTTGGCTGTGGATGAAGTGATGATGACCGAAGTGCAGAACATTAAAGATGCCGTGCAGCCTAATGAGATTTTGTTTGTGGTAGACTCTATGACCGGGCAGGATGCCGTAAATACGGCGAAAGCTTTTAACGATCGTTTAGACTTTACAGGTGTGGTATTGACCAAACTGGACGGAGATACCAGAGGTGGTGCAGCCCTGACCATTAAGTATACTGTAGACAAACCCATTAAATTTGCCAGCTCCGGAGAAAAAATGGATACGCTGGATATTTTCTATCCCGAACGTATGGCTCAGCGTATTTTGGGGATGGGCGATATTACTTCACTGGTAGAAAAAGCGCAGGAACAATTCAATGAAGAAGAGGCAAAGAAACTGGAGAAAAAAATTCGTCAGAATAAATTTGATTTCCAGGATTTCTACGATCAATTGCAGCAGATAAAAAAAATGGGTAATCTGAAAGATTTGATGGGAATGATACCCGGAGTAGGAAAAGCCATGAAAGATATTGACATCAGCGATGATGCATTCAAGGGTGTAGAAGCCATCATCAGCTCAATGACACCTTATGAAAGATCCAATCCAGATGTGCTTAACCAATCCAGAAAAGTACGCATTGCCAAAGGGTCTGGCAAAGAAATAAATGAAGTAAACGCGTTTATGAAACAATTTGAGCAGATGCGCCAAATGATGAAGCAAATGAATAAAATGCCTATGGGTATGGGCAGAGGCATGATGGGCGGCAGAATGCCCGGAAGAATGTAACCACTTAAAAACTATAAATCTAACTCAACAATGATACAAAGAAAACAATCTTTATGGCTGCTTTTAGTAGCGATACTTGCAGCACTTACTTTTGTATTTCCTTTTTTTACAGGCATCAGAACCACAGTGGCAGAAGGGTTAACGGATGTAAACTCTACAGCCGACATATTAAGCGGCGGCGAGCTGTACGCTTTAAGCAATATTGTTTTAATGCTGGTAACGGCCGCTATAGCCATACTGGCTTTGGTAAGTATCTTCATGTATAAAAACAGGACACAGCAACGCACCTTATGCTTTGTAAACCTGATACTTTCTTTCGGGCTGATATTTCTTTATTTTTATTATAAAAGCAATAAATACTCCGGCGGCACCATTGCTTTAACCTCTGTATTTACTTTTTTAATTCCTGTATTTATCGTGCTTGCCATTAGAGGCATCAACAATGACATCAAACTACTTAAAAGTGTTGACAGGTTAAGATAATCGATTACAATTATTATGAGAAAACTACTTTTTACAACCACATTATTCTGCACATTGTTCTTACTTGCCCATTCTGCTTTCGCATGGGGCACTACGGGCCATAGAGTGGTAAGCGAGATCGCTGAAAGAAACCTTTCAAAAAAAGCTAAGAAAAACCTCTACGCGCTTATAGGCGGGCAAAAGCTGGCTTACTGGGCCAATTGGGCCGACAATCAACGCTCGGACACTTCGGGCAAATGGAAGCACACTACGGGAACATGGCACTACATCAACCTTCCAAGCCACCTAACACAGCATGCTTTTTACGACGCTGTAAAAAATTATCCCAAAGAGTCCGTCTATTCTCAAATCGATTTTCTTAAAAACAAGGTAAAAGATAAATCTTTATCTAAAGAAGAAAGAAAAGATTACCTCGCCTTCTTAATTCATTTTATGGGCGATCTGCATCAGCCCATGCACATTGGCAGAGCCGAAGATCTGGGCGGAAACAAAGTGAATGTAAACTGGTTTGGCCGGTCTTCTAACCTGCATACAGTATGGGATACAGACCTCGTAGATTTTCAAAAATGGAGCTATACAGAATACGCTACTGTATTAGACATACTACCGCAAAATGATGTAAGGCAAATTCAAAACAGCTCAATGCTCGACTGGCTGTACGAAACATACCAGCTGACCAATGAAATATACACGGCTACGCCTTTCGGTTCTAATTTAAGCTACCCGTACACGTATTATTATACAGAGAAAATGAATCTTCAGCTGTTAAAAGCAGGACTTCGACTGGCTAAAATACTGAACGAAGTTTTAGGTTAAAATAATTTTCCATACCTTTAAAATTATCATGTCAAAAAAAGCGTTATTAGCTATACTGGTTGCGTTATTAATTCCTTTAGCGGGATATTTTTTACTGAAAGTTTTTGGCGAAAGAGCCGTACAAATGCCCAACCGCTATCTGCCTGACTCTGTGAATACCTATATCAAAGACGGCAAAACGGTAAACGATACCATATGGCATACTGTAAAAAATATTTCACTGACCAATCAACTCGGAAAACAGGTAAACCTCTACGATATAAAAGGTAAAACCATTGTGCTGGATGTATTCTTTACCAGTTGCGGCAGTATTTGTCCTGCGCTCACAAAGAATATGAGCAAAATGCAGCAGTCTTTTCTTAAGGGCGGCAACACACGCCAGAAGATAGACACTTCGCTTGTGCACTTTATTTCACTTACCATTGACCCTAAAAGAGATTCCGCAGCCCGCCTGAAAGCCTATGCCGATGCCTATGGCGTTGTGCATGACAACTGGTGGATGCTTACCGGAGAAAAAGACAGCATTTACAATTTTATCTTTGAGGAATTAAAGGTTGATAAATATGAGCCCGACATGGAAATAAGTCCTGATTTTCCGCATACTGGCAGGTTTGTATTGATTGACAAAAATTACCAGGTGCGTGGTTATTACAACGGCTTAGATACAGTAGAATCTTTACCAAAAATGGCAAGGGATATTGGTTTGCTGATGGTGGAAAAAGACCGCAAAAATCCGCCACCACTGCCTTTTGACCCTATAATTATGGGACTGTTTTTTGTAATAGCTCTGATAGGTGTGATACTGATTGGCAGAAAGCTTTTCAAAAAGTCAGCCGAAAACCGGCGCTAACCTTATCGTTGACGCTTAGGGGTATTGCGCAACATAAATGCCCTGAAACGATCTAAATCGTAAATAGAAATAATAGCGCCTAATTGAGCGTCTCTGTCTGCATCCAGCATTCCTATCATCATATCTTTTTCATCATCGGCCAGTGATCTATCAAGCAGTATCTTTCTTTTTTTAAGCATGAAATTACGCTCAACGGAAGCAACAGTATCGGCAACAGCGGCCGTAAACCCTAATGAATCCTGGAAAACTTTTTTATATCCCTGGTGAATTTGTGCCAGCTGTATCGGCGTTAACTCCTCCTTATCTTTCTTCTTCTTTTTTTGCGCTGAAGCTGAAAGAGAAAACCCTGCAAAGAAAACCGCTACAAAAATATATTTCCATTTCATCTGATACATGTATTGATTATTTATACAACGAAAGTAGCATTTTTTTATTTTATTGAAAAAGCAGAACTTTCTGATAATTTGTTCTGTAATGACAGATGTCTCGCTCTCCGCTCGACATGACAAAACTCCCACAAATGGAACATAAAATAAAAAAGCTCCAAAGTTTTATAACTTCGGAGCTTTCAACCTTTCAAAAAAATTAGCTTCTTAAATTAGGCCTGTCATTTCTTCTCTGGCGAGGGCCGTTGTTATTATTTTTATCTTTACCGTCTTTTATATTTTGTCTCTGCTCGGGAGTCAGTACGTTTTGCATAGCTTTTCTTTTCTGCTCTTGCAGTTGCTTTAATTGCGTTTGCTTAGCATCTTTACTTAAGAAAGTATTTTTCTTAATTTGTTCCGCTTTTTTATTGTAGGTTTCATTAATGTCGCGCACCTGCTCTTTTTGTACATCATTTAATGTTTGCCAGTTTTCGCTGCGACCTGTTCTGCGCTTGCGGTTTTCGCGCATGGTTTGCATTCTTTCCGTAAGTTGCGCACGCTGTCCGGGAGTAAGAATGGCTTCGCGCTTTTCTTTCATCCCTTGCTGTAGTTTGCGCATAGCTTCTGCCTTCTGCTCCCTGCTAAGAGAACTGTTTGCCTGAATTTTATTTCTTTCTTCCAGTCCGTATTCGCGTAAAGCCTTCATTTTATCTTTTTGTGACTGTGTGAGATTTAGATCTGAAAACATATCTCTTTGTATTTCTCTCTGCTGCGTTCCGTCTCTCATGGCGGAATTTCTATTTCCTCTTTGCTGTGCTTCTGCTGTCGCGGTAAGCAATACAACAGCCAGCGCGCTCATGAATATTTTTTTCATCATCTGTATATTTTTATCGTTGTGATTGAATAGGTTTTAATAATAGATACAAATTTAAATAACAAGTTTAGATGCAAAACAATCTTTTCGGCGAAAAGGTTTATTTATTGGGTAAACAGTTTTAAATGTTAAGAAACTGCTTTCAGGCCTACAACAGACCCAATCAATGTACTGATAAAAAAAGCTTTCCAAAAAGTGAAGGGTTCGTTGAAATACAGGAAGCCCAGCAGTGCGGTTCCTACGGCGCCAATGCCTGTCCATACAGGATACACAACTCCTAAAGGCAGCATTTGCGTGCATTTATACATTAAATACATGCTTATAGTCAGCGTAATCAAAAATAATGAAAGCCAGAGCCCGCTAATGTTTCCGGTTGCCACCCTGTATTCTTCCGCCTTTCCTAAGCAGAAAGCAAAAGCTGTTTCAAATAAGCCTGCTATTAATAATATTATCCAAGCCATGTAGTTTTGTATTTTTATTTTGCGCTTTCGCAGTTAGGCGCCCCTTCTGCAAAAGTCCATAAGTTTTTTTCTACTGTATAACCCTGATATCTTTTCAAAACATCTTCCAGTACCTCATCTATCTCATCATATGTATTCAGCTGTACCAGTTTGCTCCTGTATTCTTTTATCCCGGGATAGCCTTTTAAATAATTGGTATAATGCCTGCGCATTTCTAAAATGCCATATATGGGTCCTTTCCATTCCAAAGAACGCTGCAGATGATGCCGGATGACTTCTACTCTTTGCTCAATAGATGGTAATGGCAAATGATCGCCGGTAGCCAGGTAATGTTTTATTTCATTGAAAATCCAGGGATAGCCAATGGCGGCCCGGCCAATCATAATGCCGTCTACACCATACCTGTTTTTGTACTCCAATGCTTTTTCGGGAGAGTTTATATCGCCATTGCCAAATATGGGCATCTGTATTCGTGCATTATTTTTTATTTTACCTATGAGTGTCCAGTCTGCTTCGCCTTTGTACATTTGCGCTCTGGTTCTGCCATGAATGGCTAAAGCGGCTATGCCCACATCCTGTAACCTTTCTGCTACTTCTTCTATGTTCACGCTACTCTCATCCCACCCCAGCCTTGTTTTTACGGTAACGGGCAACGATGTATTTTTCACTACAGCTTCTGTTAAACGCACCATTAACGGGATGTCTTTTAAAACACCCGCGCCTGCACCTTTGGTTACTACTTTCTTTACCGGGCATCCAAAGTTAATGTCTACCAAATCAGGGCTGACTGTTTCCACTATGGCGGCGCTCATACCCATTGCCTCTTCATCACCACCAAATATTTGAATACCTACGGGTCTTTCTTCTTCAAAAATATCCAGTTTACGGCGGCTTTTGATAGCATCGCGTATCAATCCTTCGCTGCTGATAAATTCAGTATACATTAAATCTGCGCCATTGGCTTTACAAACCGATCGGAACGGCGGATCGCTCACGTCTTCCATGGGTGCCAGCAGTAAAGGGAAATCGGGCAGTTGAATATCTTTGATTTGCATTTGGATATGTTTGAACATTTATCAACAAAAACCAATTAATTAACAATCGAAACAATTGATTAAAATTTTATAAATGTATATTTGCGCGCAAAATTACTTTTTTTTACTCATATTCATGTCTGAAGAACCTATATTACGAAAACATACACGCGACAGTTGGCTGAGCTACCCCGGGCAGTTTGGCTTGTTATTATCCCTTTTTGGTGGAGGCGTAGTGCTGTTAGCCATTTTAATGTTAGGGTTTACTCTGCTGCTGGGAGGCAACATAGATGATGCGGTGAATTATTTTTCTATGGAGGATATGCAGCCTGCTACACTGCGAATTCTACAGATCTTTGGCTCTGTTTTGCAATTTGGTTTACCGGCCTTGTTACTGGCCATTATTTTAAGAAAAAGAATAGCCGATTTCTTTTATCTGAATAGAAAATCCAGTTCAAAAATTGTTTTTTTAGTTGTATTGCTTTGTATATTCGGTTTAGCTTTCAGCGATTTGCTTACCAAAATAAATCACATGATTCCTGTATCGGCTGAGGCTTACCAACGATACCTGCAAACGGAAGAAGCCTACATGCGGCAAATATTTAAGATCGTCGATTTTTCCACCGTGGGATACATAGCTTTGTCTTTTTTTATATTAGCCGTATTGCCTGGTTTCTTTGAGGAACTGCTTTTCAGAGGCGCGTTGCAACCTATACTTATCGGTTGGGCAAAAAGTCCGTTTTGGGGTATTTTTATTACTGCTGTATTGTTTAGCATGATGCATCTTTCTTTTTTCGGATTTTTGCCAAGAGTGTTTCTGGGTATGGCTTTGGGGTATATTTTTTACTATTCCAAAAATTTATGGATGAGTATTCTCTTTCATTTTCTCAACAACGCTTTTGCCGTAGGATCCTTTTATTTATACAGTAGAAAAGGAACGCTTGACTATGCAAAAGCCACCGAAAACATGCCTTTATTTATTAGCATTACGGGCACCATTGTATTTTTAGTGGTGTTTTATATGTTTTATAAACAATCCTTGGCAGAAAAAAGTTTAGCAACCGGTTAAGAACTTTTATTGTATTTTTAAGGTAAAAATATACATTCTATGAACTGGCAAATGATTTTCAGAACAGACAGTCCCGTTACCGCAGACATTATCAGAGATATGCTGGAAGTGAATGGCGTGAATGCCGTAATCATGAACAAACAGGACAGCGCTTATAAAGTATTAGGATATTTTGAAGTAATGGTACCTGAAACAGAAGCAGAAAAAGCAAAGCAACTACTTGACGAACACGGCAACAATGCTGAAGAATTAGCAAAACCTGTAGAAGAATAAAATGGCATTCAATAAAGCCGGTTTTAAAACCAGGGCTTCCTCTGCTGTTGTATTTGCATTGGTAATGCTGGCCGGGCTGCTTATTCACCCGCTTACTTTTTATGTGCTATTCACTTTTATTCATTGCGGCACATGGATAGAATTTCAGCGGCTGACAGGAAAAATAGAGCCTGCTTACCTTTATCCCGACAAAATGCTTCGTTTTTTACCTGTTTTGTTCGGGTGTGGATTTTTATTTTTTTGTATTAATCCTGACGCAATTGTAGCAGGTGACTATTTCTCCGTAAGACATTTTGGGATAGGAATAATGATAGTGTCTTTGCTACTTTGGCTGTACTATTTTCTTCGTCAAAAACATTACCGGCACATCATAGCCAAATACACTTTGCTTGGCCTGCTTTACATTACGTTTACCACAGGCTTGCTTTTTGTAATTCGTTCGGCATTTCCGGCAGAGGGCAGATTATTTGAAATAGATTTCGGGTTGAAAATTATATTGACATTATTGGTTTCCACCTGGATAAACGATACCATGCAATACATTGTAGGCTCACTCATTGGCAAAACACCTTTTTCAAAAATTTCGCCCAACAAGACTTGGGAGGGCACTATTGGCGGCATACTACTTTGCATTGTTGCAATAAGCGCTATCGGCCACGCTATAGACTTTCTTCCTTTATCATTGTTGATAGCCATATCGTATGTAGCAGCTGTTTTTGGTACGCTGGGCGACCTGCTGGAAAGTAAAATAAAACGGATGGCCCATGTAAAAGACAGCGGAAATATACTTCCCGGTCATGGCGGATTGCTGGATCGGTTTGATTCTTTTATCTTTTCTATACCCTTTGTATGGATCGTACTATTGCTGTGGCTGCAAATGCACGGACAGCTATCTTAAATAACACAAATAATTTTTTTTGATTTCGTAAGAAAGTGTGCGGTCTATTAATGGATTTTCAATTTTTGAGATGTCCTTTATCGTTCCCGATTTGGTAAGAATATTTATACGATCGTCTGAAGGCTTATAAGTAGTATTGCTTGCTTCGCCTGTAAAGATGAAATAATGAAGATCTTTTTCCTCTACATTTGTTTCTTTTTTTATTCGCTGTTTTTCTTTATTGATCAACGCTTCGCTGAATGTATTTTTTTGAACGATACATGTAAACAAATTCCTGTTGAGCAGATTGGTGCTTAAAGTAGATAACACTACATCTTTGTGAGCTGTCCACTTTTTAATAGCGAAGTCTACATCAGCATCATCGAGCTTACAAAACAGGGATAGCGCTTCGTCGTTCATCTCGCCATCAAACTCCGACAGGAAATAATCCAGCGGGCTGCCTACAACAATACCTTTGTCCTTTGAGCTGTATATCTCTCTGGCTCTTTCCAGAATTTTTACCAGCATTTTCTCAATTCCCAAAACAGTTTTATGCAGGTAAACCTGCCAATACATTTGCCTGCGCGCGATCAAAAACTTTTCTACACTATGCACTCCTTTTTCTTCAACCATCAGCTCATTGTTTTTTACGGCAAGCATCTTTAATATTCTGTCGTAGCCAACTACGCCTTCGCTTACTCCTGTATAAAAACTATCACGGGAAAGATAATCCAGCCTGTCCATATCTAACTGCCCGCTAATGAGCTGGTGCAGAAACGGCTTGGAATAATTATCCCTGAATATTTCAATGGCTAAAGATAATGCACCGTTCATTTCTTTATTCATCAATTCCATTATGCTTATGCTCAATTCTTCGTGATGAATACCTTTTACCACATTATTTTCCAGCGCGTGAGAGTAAGGACCGTGTCCGATATCGTGCAAAAGAATAGCCGCTTTTACCGCTATATTCTCTTCCTCTGAAATTTCAACATCCTTTAACTTCAGCTCCTGAACAGCGATAGACATTAGATGATAAGCGCCCAAGGAATGATGCAACCGTGTATGTACGGCTCCCGGATATACAAAGCTTGCCAGCGCCATTTGCTTTATCCTGCGCAAACGCTGATAATACGGATGATTAATAATTTTCATTATCAAAGAATTGTTTACAGAGATAAATCCATAAACAGGATCATTGATAATTTTTCTTGGTTGCATAATAGTGTTATTAACTAAATTTATTCAAAGGCAAATCTATTGCCTGTCTTGCGCGTCTAATACAGCTATGGTAGCCAGTTCTACAATCTCCTCCACGCTCGAATTCATTTGCATGATGTGCACCGGTTTTTCTAGCCCCATAAGTATAGGACCTACCATTTGCGCGGTTTTTAAGCCACGCAGCATTTTGTAAGTAATATTGGCCGATATCTGGTCAGGAAATATAAAAACATTCGCCGGCTTATCACCCAGCTTAGAGAAAGGATAGTTCTTTAAAAGTTCCGGATTCAGCGCTATGTCGGGCTGAATTTCACCATCCACAATCATGTCCGGATCTTCCTTGTGCAGGATGTCTACGGCTTTTGCTACTTTCTGAGAAATTTCTGAGCGTTTATAAAAGTTTTCTACAGAAATCATAGCAATCCTGGGTTCTATAGCAAAAGAACGAACTGTTTTTTCTGCCATTCTTGCTATCTCAACCAAATCCTCCGCTGTGGTTTTTTCGTTGATAGATGTGTCACACAGAAATATCGGGCTCTTTCCTGTAAGCACCATCACCATCCCGGCAAGTTTGTCTACACCGGTTTTTTTATCTATTACCGTTGTAATAGGTTTAAGTGTAGATTTGAAGCTTTTAGAATAGCCAATTAGCAAAGCATCTGCCTGGTTGTATCGTATCATCAATGGTCCGTAGTAATCTCTTTGCGCTACAAATCTCTTGGCTTTGTACTCGGTAATGCCTTCTCTTGCACCACGCTCCCACAAAAATTTCCTGAACATTTGTACATTTTCTTTTTGATCGTCTTCACTCGGATCTATGATAGGCGCGTCTAGTTCAATACCAAATTTCTTTTTGGTTGCTTCTATGTCTTCTCTCCAGCCTAGCAGCACGGGCTTGGCTATACCTTCTTCTTCCAGTATCTGCGCGGCTTTCAGCACATTGTACTCTTCGGCATTACTCATAAGTATCTTTTTAGGATTCAGCCGGGCTTTGTTCTGGAAAGCTCTTAGCAACTTATCGTCGCGCTTCATCCTGTCGAGCAGTAAATTCTCGTACTCACTCCAGTCTTCAATTGGCTTTTTAGCCACACCGCTATCCATTGCAGCTTTTGCAACCGCTGAAGATACGCGTGTAATCAATCTGCCGTCAAATGGTTTGGGTATAAAATAATCTTTACCAAACGAAAGACTCTTCAGGTTGTAGGCCATTAATACCACTTCGGGTACCGGTTCTTTAGAAAGATCGGCCAGAGCGCGTACGGCTGCCAATTTCATTTCTTCATTGATACAGGAAGCCTGTACATCCAAAGCGCCACGGAATATGTAAGGAAAGCCCAATACATTATTCACCTGGTTGGGAAAATCGCTTCTGCCGGTGGCCATCAGCACATCATCGCGGGTTTCAATAGCCACGTTGTAGTCTATTTCCGGGTTAGGATTGGCTAATGCAAACACAATTGGATTGGCAGCCATTTTTTTCAACATCTCGGGCGTAAGCACATCTGCGGTAGAAAGGCCAACAAACACATCGGCACCTTCTATTACTTCGTCTAATGTATTGTAGCTGGTATCGGATACAAAGAACTGTTTTTCTTCGGTAAGGTTTTCTCTGCTTTTATTTATCACGCCTTTAGAGTCGCACATGATCAAATTCTCTTTTGGCAAACCTAATGAAATATACAATTTAGAGCAGGATACAGCCGCCGCGCCGGCGCCGTTTACAATCACTTTTACATTCTCTATTTGCTTGCCCGTAAGCTGCAATGTATTGAGCAGAGCGGCCGCAGAGATAATAGCTGTTCCGTGCTGGTCATCATGCATCA
This sequence comes from Bacteroidota bacterium, assembly GCA_023386235.1. Lineage (GTDB taxonomy): Bacteria > Bacteroidota > Bacteroidia > Chitinophagales > Chitinophagaceae > Haoranjiania. The sequence goes on from JAEWKC010000040.1 coordinate 69,178, forward strand.
GCGGGATAGACAGCTCTTTTTTCAACCTGTCTTCAATATAAAAAGCTTCGGGTGCTTTAATGTCTTCCAGATTGATACCTCCGAAAGTAGGCGCAATACCTTTTACTATTTCTATAAATTTATCGGGATCTTTTTCGTCAATTTCAATATCGAACACGTTGATATCGGCAAATATTTTAAACAACAATCCCTTACCTTCCATCACCGGCTTGGAAGCTTCCGCACCTATATCGCCCAAACCCAACACCGCTGTACCATTGGAGATCACCGCCACCAGATTTCCTTTAGTTGTGTATTCATACACCTTAGAAGGATCCTGATTGATAGCCATGCAGGGATCTGCCACACCGGGCGAGTAAGCTAAGGATAAATCTCTTTGTGTACGATGTGGTTTGGAAGGAATCACTTCTATTTTTCCTGCCGGATATTCACTATGATAATCTAAGGCCGCTTGTTTAAGTTTAGATTTTTTGTTGTCGCTCATGTATAAAAAATTTACGGCAAAAGTAACTTTTTTTGCAGGATTGAATAGAAGTATTTGTAATTTTACATACAATCTTAACAATACAATGAAAGTTGAAAAAAACCTTTCATTTACTTTGATGATTTAACCTGTTACATCTAAACAAAAAATACAGATGCAAAAAATTAATCTTCCCGGCAATACTCACGATGCTCTTTTTTACTTCGTGTTATTTTGATGAAAACAAAAACGATCAATCGGTAGAAAACATTAACGCTCCGTCCGGTGCCGCCGCCTCCTCTAGCGAACAGGCAGCAGACAACACTAAAAACTTTTCCAATAAAGATTTTTCGGAGGTAGAGATTCAATCCACCTTTGAGGTAACGCTGGTACAGGCAGCCAACCATGTAATCAGCGCTAAAGGCAACGCTGACGATCTTGAAAAGATAGAAGTTATTCAAAACGGAAAAATCTTACCATCAGGTTAAAAGACAATACCGGCAATACAGGCGCCATACGACTGCATATAACGCTTCCTTTCCTAAAAGAACTTGATCTTTCCGGCGCGGTAACCGCCAATGACAATACCGAATTTAATGTCGCCAACGACTTGTCTTTAAACGTTTCTGGCGCTTCCAAACTTCGGATGCCTGCCAGTGCGAATAAAATTTCTGTAGATATCTCCGGCTCGGGAGAAGTAACGCTCAGCGGCAATACCGACATGCTGGATTTAAACGTTAGCGGCAGCGGTCTAGCAGATTTAGTGAAGCTTACAGCTAAAGAGGCTGAGATAAAACTTGAAGGAGCCGCAAACGCAAAAGTAAATGTCACAGAAGCTATTGAAGCCGAAGCCTCGGGAGCCAGCAATCTGCAATACAAAGGCAGCCCGCGAATGAGAAAAGCACAAACCTCCGGAGCGGCAGAAATAAGTGGTTTATAAAATATTATTAAGTATTTTTGTGACCGTTATGGAGAATATTTTACAGCAGATAGATGCATTAAAAAACGACATTAGTCAATTCGTCGCAAAAGACAGCAGCGATATAGAAAGTTTCAGAATTAAATATTTAGGTACAAAGGGAGCATTGAAAAATGTGATGGCAGAAATGAAAAATGTACCCGCTGAAAATAAAAAACAGTTTGGTCAGATACTGAACGAGTTTAAAAACTTTGTTGAGAGCCGCTACCACGAACTAAAAGAAAACTTCGAAGACGGTGGCGCCGCTGCCTCTTCAGTTGACTTATCATTGCCCGGCGACCCTGTACTGACAGGCACCAGACATCCGCTTACGCTTACAAGAAACCGTATTGTTTCTATTTTTAAACAACTGGGATTTGCCTTGGCAGAAGGCCCGGATATTGAAGATGACTGGCATAATTTCGGCGCAATGAATCTTCCCGAAAATCATCCAGCAAGAGATATGCAGGATACCTTCTACGTAAACCAGGATCCCTCCTGGCTTTTGCGCACTCACACAAGCTCTGTACAAGCCAGAGTGATGGATAAGCAAAAACCTCCTATAAGAGTTATTTGCCCCGGAAGAGTTTATAGAAATGAAACCATCTCTGCACGCGCGCATTGTTTCTTTCATCAAGTAGAAGGTTTGTATATAGATGATCATGTAAGCTTTGCCGATTTAAAACAAACTCTTTATTTCTTTGTGCAGGAAATGTTTGGCAAAGAAGTAAAAGTACGCTTTCGTCCAAGTTATTTCCCGTTTACAGAGCCCAGCGCTGAAATGGACATAAGCTGCCAGATATGTGAAGGAGACGGCTGTACGGTATGTAAGCATACCGGTTGGGTAGAGATCTTAGGAAGCGGCATGGTGCATCCTAATGTGCTGGAAAACTTTGGTATAGATAGTAAAAAATATACAGGCTTTGCTTTTGGCATGGGCGTAGAACGTATAGCCCAGCTAAAATACAGGGTGAATGACCTGCGCCTGTACTCTCAAAATGATGTACGCTTTTTAAAGCAATTTACCGGGGCGTTGTAGACAAATGCTATCATGGCAATCTCACAGGTATGGCCTATTTTACATTGGTAATATGCATGCATGGCAACAACATCATTCGTTTTCTATTATGTAGACAAGTAAAAAATTATACATATTATTCCGACTAAAATTAAAAAAACAAAAAGCATCATGAATCGTAGAAAATTCCTAAAAAATGCCGGTGTATTAGGAACTGCATTTTACATTATTCCGTCGCACGTTATGGGAGGAAAAAATCGTTTAGCTCCCAGCGATCAGCTAACCAGGGCCGTTATTGGCGTTGGCTCTATGGGCAGAAATCATCTCAACTATCCCGGGGCACGCCTTATAGCTATTTGTGATGTAGATAAAAAGCATCTCAATCTTGCGTTGCAAAAAAGTCCTGCCGGCACCAAAACCTATCATGACTACAGAGACCTTTTACAAAATCCCGAAATAGATATCGTACACATCGTTACGCCACCGCACTGGCATGGCATTATGAGCATTGATGCCGCGAAAGCCGGTAAGGATGTTTTCTGTGAAAAGCCCATGACAAGAACCATTGGCGAAGGATTGAAAGTGAAAGAAGCCATAAAGCAACACGATAAAATATTCAGACTAAACACCTGGTTTAGATTTAAAGACACTTTCTATGGTATGGGTACTACTGTAAAACCCATTAAAAAATTAGTAGACAGTGGCTTATTAGGCTGGCCGTTAAAAGTAACCATCAATGCCTCTACCGGCTACGACTGGAAATTCTACTGGGTAGGAAAAGAAAATCTTGATATACAAAAAGTACCCGGCGACCTGGACTATGAAATGTGGCTGGGACCCGCTCCTTACAAACCATACAACGCACACAGAGTACACAACACCTTTAGAGGTTATTGGGATTATGACGGTGGCGGACTGGGCGACATGGGACAGCATTACCTGGATCCTGTACAATACTTTTTAGGAAAAGATGAAGAGCTTCCTATAAGAATTGATGTAGACGCGCCACAACAACACCCTGACGCCTGCGGCACCTGGAAGAGAATAGAACTGACCTATAAAGACGGGTGTAAAATAATTTTAGACGGTGAGAATAAAGATAAGAATGCCGCGTATATCGAAGGGGCAAAAGGCAAATTGTTCCCGGGCTTCAAATCTGATATACCCGACTTGCAAAAAAAGCTATCAGCATTCCCCGACCCATTGCCACAAATGACAGACTTTAGCGAAGCAGTAAGAACAAGAACAAAATTCGCATTAAACGAAGATAACGGCTTTGTTTCCGGCACATTGGTAAATCTGGCCATAGCTGCTGTAAGATTAGGAAGGTCATTGGATTTCGATCCGCAAAGTATGCGTTTCATTAATGACGATGCCGCCAACCTGCTTATTAACCAACCTATGCGCGGGCCGTGGAATATAGCTTAAGCAAAAGTTATGTGTATTGAGTATTGGATAATTACAACCTAGCAATAAATTTCATGATGAAACAAAGCATAACAGATTCTTCTCACACAGGGGTATATATATGCGGAGTTCCATAACCTGTCTCTTCTAAAGCGAGACGACCATAAAAAACTAAAAAATTATACGGATGAAAAAATATATCTTCTTTCTCTTTTTACTATTTATTTCTTCGCATTCCTTTTCACAGTCAAACGATGTAAGAACACTTGAAACCAAGGTGGCAGATCTATTGATGAAACTGCCTGTCGACAATTCTCCCGAACTTAATTCTCTATTAAGTGAATTATCTGATCTAGGCGTACCGGCAGTAAACAATATCACTGTAAAAATAGTACCCCCGGGCAAAGGTAACGATGTAGCTGCAAGATATGCCCTGAGCAGCCTTGCTAAATATCTGGGTAAAAATAAAAATACAACCCATGTAAAAAACAGCGCTGTAGCGTTTTGTAATGCCATTGATAAAACTACAGACAATGAAGTAAAAGATTTTCTACTGCAGGAACTGCAATATTTCGCCGGAGATGAATCTGTACCATTTCTAAAAAAATATCTTCAAAATCAAAGGCTGGCAGATCCCGCCGCAAGAGTATTGGTAAGAATAAATACACCACTCGCCCACAACACATTGCTGCAGGCATTACCAAAAGCTTCCGGCTTACAGAGAATAGCGCTTGTAAATGCATTGGGACAGACAAAAAATACGAAAGCGGCACAACCTATCACCAAGCTGGCTGCTACCAATGATCCCGAATTGAAGAAAATAGCCTTATATGCGCTTGCCGAAATAGCCAGTCCCTCATCAGCCAGGTTATTAAAGGCAGAAGCTGTAAAAAATAATTTCTCCTTTGAAAAAACCGACGCTACAGGCGCCTACCTGCAATTTCTTAAAAACCTTTCCGACAAAGGCTCTCATGGAGTTGTAGCCGCCGCCGCAAAAGAAATAATCAATAGAAACAATGTGCCGCAAAATATACAAAGCAATGCCATGTACCTGTTAGCCAGATCAAGCGAAACGGCGGCAATCCCGGTTTTGCTGAATGCACTCAAAAGCCCCGATGAAAAATATGTTTCGTCTGCGGTAGCACTTTTGGGCGAAAAATATACCAACAACCAGGTAGCGTCCGCGTTGAAAACTGCGTTGCCTTCCGCATCACCTTTTTTACAAGCACAAATAATCAATCTTTTAGCTGACAAAAAAGATCCGTCTGCAATACCCCTGTTGATACAGCTATTAAACTCGCCTGACAACAATGTACAAAACGCAGCCATATTTGCTTTGGCCAAAAACGGTGGTGACAATGCCATTTTACCATTGCTCAACATCTTACATACAAAAGCGGCAAGTACAGCCAAAGACGCGCTATTAATGATTAACAGCAACAACGTAGCTAATGAAGCGGCAAAAAAATTAAGCAGCGCCTCCAATGCAGAAAAAATAGCGCTATTGGAAATCTTAGCGGCAAAAAACGCTACAACCCATTCCAAGCTGGTATTCAACGAAATTAATAACAGGGATGCGGAGGTAAGGCTTGCAGCAGCAAAAGCTCTGGCAAACGTAGTTACTCCAGGCAATACAAATGAAGTAGCCGGCCTGCTGGCATCTTCTGACAATGATAATGAAATCTCTTTTTTGCAAAACGCTTTATTTCAGGCATTGGATAGTAAAGCTAAAAAAGCAGACAATGTAAATACTGTTTTATCTTTCATCAACAAATATCCTTCTGCCTCTCATAAATTTTACAATGTATTGGGGTTGATTGGTGGCAACGAAGGTTTAAGAATTGTACAGCAACAATACAATACCGCGAATGCGCAGCAAAAGAATGCCGCATTTCAATCATTGATAAACTGGCGTGATGATAAAGCGCTTACTGCTTTGTACGAAATAGCCAAAAACAAAACGGATAATAATGCTGCGGCAGCTTTAAAAAGCTTTATTAGCAGCATCAACAGATCTTCCAATCCTGCCGATCAAAAAGTATTGATGTTTAGAAACGCCATGACGCTGGCAAGCGCCGTTGCCGATAAAAGAAATATACTAAAAGGAATATCTTCTAACAAAACATTGCCCGCGCTGGTATTTGTTGCTCAGTTTTTAGAAGATGCCGATTTGCAGCAAAATGCCGTGCAGGCCGTTAACAGCCTCTTCCTGGGTCAGCAGGATTTTTATGGCGATGTGGTGAACACGATTGTCAACCAGGCAATTGCATTAAACAAAGATCCGGAAGCAGAATACCAGAAGCAGGCATTATTAAAGCACATGGCTTCTCTTCCGGATGAAAAAGGATTTGTATCTATGTTCAACGGTAAAGACCTGGAAGGGTGGAAAGGACTGGTAGAGAATCCTATTGCCCGGGCTAAAATGAGCACTCAAGAATTGGCACAAAAACAAAAGAAAGCAGATGAACAAATGCGCAGAGACTGGCGTGTAGAAAACGGATTACTGGTATTTGAAGGCAAAGGATACAACAATCTTGTTTCTGAAAAAATGTATGAAGATTTTGAAATGTTCGTAGACTGGAAAATGGAACCGGAAGGTGATGGCGGTGTATACCTAAGAGGAAGTCCGCAAGTGCAAACATGGGATACTACAAGAACAGATGTTGGCGCACAAGTAGGCTCCGGCGGACTATACAACAATCAGGTGTACAAAAGCACTCCTTTGGTAGTTGCAGATAATCCCATCAATGAATGGAATACATTCAGAATAAAAATGATCGGCGATAAAGTTACTGTATACCTAAACGGTATATTAGTAACTGATAATGTAATACTGGAAAATTATTGGGACCGCAAATTGCCCATCTTCGAAAAAGAAGCCATAGAACTACAAGCACATGGCACACGTCTTGAATTTAGAGATGTATACGTTCGTGAAATACCAAGACCCAAACCTTATGTTCTTTCTGAAGAAGAAAAGAGAGAAGGGTTTGTGCCACTTTTCAATGGCATTAATCTCGACGGCTGGACGGGCAATAAAATAAACTATTATGCAGAAAACGGAATGATTGTAAGCAACCCTTCTAATCAGGTGGCTAAAGATGCTACCCGCAATTTGTATACGGAAAAAGAATACAGCGATTTCATTATGAGGTTTGAATTTCAGCTTACGCCCGGCGCCAACAATGGATTAGGAATCAGAACGCCTACTACCGGTGATGCGGCTTATGAAGGCATGGAATTACAAATACTGGACAATGACGCTCCTATTTATAAAGATTTAAAGCCTTACCAATTTCACGGCTCTGTATATGGCGTTATCCCTGCCTTACGTGGTTATTTAAAACCTGTTGGCGAATGGAATGAACAAGAAGTAAAAGCAATAGGCAACCGCATCACTATTACCCTTAACGGAAAAGTAATATTAGATGGAGACATCGCTGAAGCGAGTAAAAACAATACAGAAACTATTGATGGCAAAAAACACCCGGGATTATTAAACAAATCCGGTCATATCGGATTTCTCGGACACGGTTCTCCTCTCAATTTCAGAAATATCATGATAAAAGATTTGTCTAAATAATATCCTTTTTATAAAAATTGATCACATCCCTGCAAGAAGTTTTCTTAGCAGGGATGTTTGTTTATGGAGGTATATGTAATGCTATAAAACTATCCACAGCATAATAAGAATAATATTTTTTTCTAAAATATTTATTATATTGCAATGTATAACAACCCTTTATTGTGAGATTTAAAATAAGCTTACATACAACCGACTCTGTCATACCTATCAACTATCAATATACATTGAGCGCAGCTATATATAAAACTATAGCGAAGGGAAACGCTGAATATGCCGCACTCCTACACGAAACAGGCTATGGAAAGTGTAAATCGTCAGCAAAAAGTGTACTGATTTAGTTCAGAACTAAGATAGTGTTTTCATAATAAACAGAACAAAAAAATAATTAAATTTGATTTATTATGACAGCCAAAAAACCAATCAGTAATCCT
>JAEWKC010000042.1 GCA_023386235.1 Bacteroidota bacterium
AGGATTACTGATTGGTTTTTTGGCTGTCATAATAAATCAAATTTAATTATTTTTTTGTTCTGTTTATTATGAAAACACTATCTTAGTTCTGAACTAAATCAGTACACTTTTTGCTGACGATTTACACAGCTCTGATTGCCAGTGCAGCTCCAGCAGAATGACCGTAAACTATTGGGGGATTTTTACATAATTTAAAAATGGCTTCTACATCCTGCAATTCTGTTTCTACCGTATGAATTGTTGAAGAACTACTTTTACCTCTGTTTCTTCTGTCAAAGTTGATTACTGTAAACTCTTTGGAAAGTTCAGAAGCAAGAGGAATGTACATTTGGTGGTCTGCCAAAGAGCCGCCAATTATTATTAGTTCTGTACCACTGCCTGTTTTTTCATAGGCTATTTCGGTTTTGTCTTTTGAATTGATATAGTTCATAATTATATCTATTTAGTTACTAATAAGATTCCTTCAATGATTTCTGGGATTATGGCATCAGGCAAATCATGTCCCATTCCTGGAATTATGACTAATTTACTATTAGGAACTGTATTCGCGACCTCTTTACCTGCTTCCACGTTCACTACTGGGTCTGCATCGCCATGTATTACTACAACAGGGATTTTGATATCCTTTAGTTGCTGTCTTCTATCACAATTATCACCAATGATAACCGCCGCTGCCTGTCTTGCAAACCCTGAAGGGTTCCATGACCTTTGAATACTTTTTTTTGCTCTATCTTTTAAAACAGTATCATCAGTTGGATAGTCTGGACTTCCAATCGCCTTATATATTGTGAAAAAATAATTTGTGAGTGTTTCAACATCATCCGTCATTGGTGGAGGTGTAGCCATGATTTGTAATACTTCGGGATTGCCCTTTTGTGCCTGTGGATTTCCTGATGATGCCATTATTGAAGTAAGAGAAAGTGTTTTGTCTGGAAAGTTAAATGCTATAAGCTGTGCAATTGCTCCACCCATTGAAACTCCAACAATATGAGCTTTTTCGATATTAAGTACATTTAATAACCCTACTGCATCAGTGGCCATATCGTTTAGCGTATATGGGAGATTAACCTCATTACAAGTGCCTATTTTAGGAAAGATGTTTGCCCAATCTGGCATGCCGAGTGAATCTAGTTTAGAGGATAAGCCCACATCCCGATTGTCAAATCGGATGACGTGATACCCTTTTTCTGCCAATTGTTCGCACAATTCAACTGGCCAACCTGTTAGTTGTACACCTGTTCCTTGAATCAACAGGATAGTTTCATTATTTATTGAACCGAAACTTTCATAGGCAATTTTAATATTATTGGTATTAATGATACCCGATTTATTTTGTGCACTTGTATGGTATGTTGCCGACAATAAAAGCATAACTATTATGCTGAATTTTATGGAAATTCTCTTCATCATATTTAAATATTTATTACTATTAATCACCTTTTGTAAATTCATTTATTGTTTCATCAATTTGATTTAATGGTTCTTTGAAGCTTTTTTTGTTTTGCCATCTAATGAGTACATACCATATAAGTGTACTACTTATAAAAATTAGTGTAGCGACCATCCATTTATAACTACTATTAAGGTTAACAAGCTTTTGAAAGGAAATGATTGCTAGAATAGCACTACTAACCGGAACCAATACCCACTCATATCTTTTTTTGAACTTATAAAAACTTTCAAGATAATATTTGTGCTCTTGAAGAAACTGTTTTATGGATGAACCAGAATTATTATTGAGTTTTTTAACTGCGATTGCTTTGTATTTTTTTAATAGTATAGCTGTAAATGGAACAAATAGGATGATAACAATTAAACATGACCATAGAATGGTGTCGCTAAATAATGATTTTACGAACAGATGGCTAAATATTGCGTATACCGCAAGTTGTAAAATAAATGATGTCCAAAAATATTTCATTACTGTGTTTTTGTGCAGTTTAATTCTATTATTGATAACCGTTTCAATGGTATTTTCATCATACGGTTGCAAGTTTTCAACCTTGTTATGCTCGCATTCCCACATTTGTTTTATGTCCTCAAAATTTTTCATCAGTTTCCTTATTTTTTATTAAAATTACTCTCAATTTCCCTTTTTATTCGTACCAATCTTACACTAACATTTGATTTGGAAAGACCAGTGAGACTCGCAATTTCTTCATACGTCATATTTTCCAGATATAGCAATATAATTGCCTTGTTTAGTTTTGTTAGTTTAGAGATGCATTGCATTAATAAACTTATAGATTCCTCTAGATTATCTTCTTCAATAATTTCAATCTGGTCTTGCACGTATGGAACTGTATGGACTATTCTTTTTCTACTTTTTCTGCTGTAGGTCAACGCTGTATTAATACATACGCTGTACATCCATGTAGAAAATTTTGAACTTCCATTGAAACGTGGAAATGAATGCCATAGTTGGTACATCATTTCTTGAATGACGTCTTCTTGGTCCTCTTTAATATCAAAATAGATTTTACTTACTTTATGAAGAATGCCAATATTCTGATTTATTTGAGTTAGAAAAGATTTGCTCAACTGATTATCCATCAATTTCTTTACTTTGTTTGTGTTACTTTTATTATTAGTAACAATTGAGACTGAAAAACTACAAATTGTGCTATTTTTTATTAAAAACTGAATGACACAAGCTTAAAAAACAGTTTCGGACACTTATGAATGAAACCTTGATAGATTGATACTACCAAGGTTTTCTATAAGGAAATAATTTTGGGTTAACGTTTTGTTATTGAATATTTTGAAATAATTCCACATAATTTCCTTCTGTATCTTTTATTAAGACAAAAACACCATTTAATGATTTCATAATTATTTTATCAGTTACTAGTTGTCCACCTGCTTTTTTAACTTTAGCAATTGCCGCGTCTAAATCATCAACTTCGATAAGTACAGCTGGTGTTGGCAAACCTATTTCACGCTTAACAATACAGCCGTTAACGACACCTTTTTTATATGAAATATAATTTTCATCACTAGTGCTATTTAGAGCTACATGGAAAGAAAAAGTGTCATTTGCTTCTTTTGTTTCAGGCTCAATTTTCCAATTAAATGCTTCTTCATAGAATTTGGATGCTCTTTTGATATCATCTGACGGAATGCTAAACCATGTTACCTTATTAGCTTTTAATTCTATACCATCGGATTCTACTGGGACAGTGTATTTAACTATGTCAATTCCAATACCGTTTGGGTCTGTTATAGCAAAATGCCTGTCTCCCCAAGGTTCGTCTCTTATGTCAATACTAATTTCTATACCTTTTAATTTAAATTCTTTATAAACCTCATCTACATTTTCTACTTCTATGGTCAAATACATTCCTTCTCCTGAAAAAGGTTTTTGAAAAAGTGGTTGTTGACTTGGATGATTAGGCAGCAGAAAACTTAATTCCGTTTCTTTATTGGGTGTATGTAATAAAAGATAAAATTCATTTTCAAAAGTTAGTCCAAAGCCAAGATTTTTAGTGTAAAATTCTTTGGTTTCTTCTATTTTATTTGTGATTATTCCGGCATTCATTTTCATGGTACTAATTGATTTAGAAATTGAAGAATTTTGCGATTGTGTGTTAAAGGACAATAATAATGTCGCTATAATTAAAATGTGATTTCTCATAACTTACAAAATTATAGAGAGGTTATCCACCAAGTGTTTCCAAAGGGATCTTCCACACCACAAGTTCTACCATAATCTTGATCTGTCAGCGGCATAATTGTTTTTCCTTTTGCTTTCAATGCTTTATCGAATGTTTCATCTGCATCGTCAACATAAATGAATAAATTGGCCGTTTGTTGTTTCCAATCTTCGGTAGCTTCACAGAACATAATTGTACTACCATTGATTTGAATTTCGGAATGCATAATTGTTTTCTTGTCTTCTCTCAAAGTTCTACTTGTTTCTTTAGCATCAAACACTGCTTGAGTAAAGTCTAAAAATTTATCTGCCTCATTAAGCATTAAATAAGGCATGATTGCTTGGTGACCATTAGGTAATCTCATAATTAAATGTTTTAAAGTTTAACATTACAATATTACTATGATAAAGAAATCAAAAATTGTATGCTTGCGACATTATTCAGTTTCTCTCCAATCAGTACCTTCACCATTATTAAAAAAATATTCTTTTGGAGTATAGCCTGAAAACTCTTTGAATTCTCTTATAAAATGAGATTGGTCTGCATAGCCTGCATCTAAAGCAATTTGGGTTAATGTTTTACTGGCATTACCGTAATCTTTAAGAGCATTTTGAAACCTTGTTATTCGAGCAAATACCTTTGGACTAAAGCCTGAAAATTCTTTAAAATTTCTTTCAAATTGTCTTCTTGATAAAAAGTTTTTTTCTGCTAGTGTGTCAATGTCAATAAAGCCATTTGAGTGTATAATACTGTTGATGGTTTCAAAAACACCAGGTTTTGAATTGGTTGATAAAAGCAATTTATTCTCTAGAAATCTTGTTATGATTTCAATCCTTTGTTCTGTATTTTTCGCCAAATTTATTTTTTCTTCAAGGCCGTTTTCATTTTTTCCAAGCAAGGTTTTTAAATCTACGGATTGGTTTGATATTTCTGAAGCTGGAATACCGAATAATTGATTGATGGCAAATGGATATAGATATACACCAAAAATTCCGAAGTTTTGATTGATACTATATCTTCTCATTTTTTGTGTTTGACCTTCTAAACCAGCTGAAAAAGATTTCACAGTTTCTGCTTCGGAAATGAGTTCATCAAAAACACCTTTATAATGAAAAATAAAATCAGCCGACCCATCTGCCATACATCTGTGTACGTAAGCTTTATCGTTTGAGGCATCTCCTTCGAGAACCCAGAAGTGCCTTACATATTTTTCTAAAGAGCTAGGTGGTGGTATTGTACGGTAAATCATTGCTATTCTTTCTTTGGAAATTTATTTAAATCTAAAAAAATGATGCCCCATGTATGACCGTCAAAATCTTCGATGGTTCTAACTTGCATAAACCCTTCATCAATCATTGGAATGGATTCAATAGCACCTGCTTTTAAACCACTTTCAACAATCTCATTTACTTTATCCAAACTTTCCACAGGAAGGGTATATGATGAAGCTTGATATTTTTTTGGATTGGGTATTTCTTTTTTTATGTAGGAACGAAACATTTTTTCTGATTGAAGCATGATGTATATTTGGTCGCTCCATACCATGCACTTTTGATTGTCGTCTGTAAAAAATGGCTTTATAGTAAAACCTAATTGCAAATAGAGCTTCATTGACTTTTCTATATCCTGTACTGGTAAATTGATAAATATTTGTTTCATCTTGCTTGCTATTTAGTTTTCTAATTTAAAAGGTAGTCCAATGTTAGTTTCTGTGAATTGTTTAAAACTATTTAGAAATGATTCCCAACCCTGTTGACAAATAGAATAGCAAGCTACTTCTGGAGTTAAACCGAAGTGGGTTAAGGTTATTTTTGTACTTTCATTGTCGTTTAGTAATTCCCAAACAATTTTAGTGTTTTTTCATTCGGTGTTGTTCTGTAATTCAGGTATATCAATTAGAGTATCAATACATAGCCAAACGATTTTTTCATTGGGAATTAGTTCTTGAACTTTCATAGTCTTAAACGTTGTACTAAACCGAACTGTGAATTCATCGTTTACCTTATCAGCTGAACCTTCAAAATCTTCTGTCCACCATTTTGGTATTTGTTGTGTTATAGCTTGGAAAACACTCTTTATGTTTTTCTTGACAAGAAATGTATATTGATAATCTGTTTTTATTAAATTATTCATGAGTACTTGTTTAATTAGATTAATCATTTAAAGAATGAATTCCTTGGGCATCAAGTTTTGCTATTCCTTCCTTCATTGCATTGACTTGTTCGGTAGAGTGACCTTGCCAAACTGTAACTTCTCCCACAACCTTAAAGGGATGAATAGAACGATAGGACATTGATGGGTTACCAGGAAACTTTTGGTCGGTAAGGTCTGGGTCGTTTTCAATCTCTCCTGTGGGTTCCACCAAATAAATTCTTTCGCGACCTGTTCCTAAAGCTAATTCAGCACCCCAAACAGCCGCATCTAAAGTTGATGTAAGAAAAATATATTTAGCGTTTTTTTGTTTACCAAAGTTTGAATTATACCCAACTTCAATTAGGTCTCCAAGCTGTAAATCGGCCTTTGTGCCATGAAAGTAGGTTTGTTTTAATGGTGTGTGTGCTGTCTTGGTAAATTTGAATTCGATATTGTTTTTTTCCATTTTTGATATAATTATTTGAGTTTATTAATTGTTTCATTTGCTAACAAAAGTGCTTTTGAGAGGTACGATTCGATAATATCTATTTCATCATTTGAGAAAGAGGCAATTAATTTTTCTGATTCTTCTTGAAATGGTTTGTAAAATGGTTCAAAAAGATTCATTATTTTTTTGGTGTCTGGTACAATTACAACTTTTCTTCTGTCGGTTGCATCAAACTCTCTCTTTACAAGTTTTTTCTTTTCAAACCTGTCAATTAAACCAGTAATTGCACCCGTAGTTAAACCGGTTAATGTTGCTAAATCACCTGCTGTTAATTTTCCTCTCTGAAGAAAAAATCCTAAATACTTATGGTCTGTACTTGAAAATCCAATTTTTTTTGCAATAGTCTCGTGCATCTGAATGGATGAGTATGCATATTGCTGACTTAACTTTCTTAAATTTATCACTTTATCATTATTCATATTATATCTTATTTAATAAGTATCTTACTTGCAAAGATATTATAAAAATATGAATCAATCGTAAAAAAATTTTTCGATTTTTTTTCAAATCAATGAAAACTTGTTTTATTAAAATTGTATAAAAGCGACATTTCTTGCTTATCCCAATTTGGCATTAGGAGTAGTAAAAACAAATTTTTCTTTAAGGATTTTCATATCATCACTTACTTTTCTGTCCAAAACTTTAGCATAATGCTGTGTAGTTCTTAAATTTTTATGTCCAAGCATTTTACTTACACTTTCAATAGGAACACCATTTGTAAGGGTTACAGTTGTGGCAAACGTGTGTCGAGCAATGTGAAAAGTTAGTTCTTTTTCAATCGCGCACACTCCAGCAATTTCTTTTAAATAGGCATTCATTTTTTGGTTAGATAGGATAGGTAGGAGTCTATCTTCATTGATGCACAGTGGATGATTTTGGTATTTATCAATTATCATTTGAGTAACTGGAAGGATTGGGATTTTGGAAGCAGATTCAGTTTTCTGTCTGTGCGTAAAAATCCATTTTTCACCATCAATTCCGTAGCTTATATGCGACTTTGTTAAGTTTTTGACATCGATGTATGCCAAACCAGTAAAGCAACTAAAAAGGAATATATCACGAACAAGTGAAAGCCTTTCTGTTTTGAAGTCTTTTTCAATTATAGATTGGATTTCAGCTTCAGTTAGATAAACTCGCTCTACTTCTTTGACTTTGGATTTATAGTTTGCAAATGGATTTTTATCTAACCAATCATTGGCCAAACATATCTTTATTATTTTATTGAAGTTTTTAATGTATTTAACAGCTGTATTGTTAGCACAGTTTCTAACGCTTCGTAACCAAAACTCGTAATCGGAGATAAAAGCATGGTCTATCTTGGTAATGTCGATATCTGAAATATTGTATTTCCATTGCATGAATTCAATGGTATGTTTTAATGATGTAGTGTAGCGTTCTAATGTTCCTGGAGCGTATTCTTTTCCAACCAATTCTTTGATTTTGTTGTTGTGGTCTTGGAAGATAGGAACAAGCATTCTTTGACGTTCTTCAGTACCAAGTAATTTATTTTTGAAGTTTTCAATAGATAGGGTCTCGTTTCGGTGGAGTAGTTCCATTTGTGCATCTAATACTTTCGATTTCATTAAATCTAGGTAGCTATTGATTGAACGAGCTTCTTCCGTTGTACCTTTCATTTTAGCTAACTCGCTAGACCATTTTGATTTTTCTACAAACTTTTTGGTGCTAAACTCTAAACGTTTGCCGTCAACTGTTAATCTCACATAAACTGGAAGTAGTCCGTTTGAATTGGCTTTTGTGCTTTTAGCATAAAAGTGAAGTGTGATTTTTGTTTTCATTGTGGTGACCAATTAATTATTATTCAATTTAAATTTCTTCTTCAAATCAAACAAGATGTTTACTGACTGAACGAGTTATTGAACATGTCGTTGAACCTAATGTTTGCAAGTGTTGAGGTAATTTAGCGAGACCCTAATTTTCAATTTTTCTAGGGTCTCGATTTTATCTCGATTTAAATAAGATTGAATGAATAATTTGGAATGTCTGCAAAAGAAAAGAAGCCGTCTCAATACTGAGGCGGTTTTTTTGTGTTTTTATACGGTGTGTATTTGGTGGTTTTATGATAATTTTGTATCTTTAAGTATTGATAATCAATAAGATGAGTATAAAATTTAAAGATTATAACCAACAACAGAACTGGTTGTTTCCACCCTCCATTGAGGAACTCATTCCTCAGGATCATCCTGTACGGGTGGTTAATGGAGTGATTGAGCAGTTGGATTTAAGATTACTGGTGGCGGAGTACAGCAAAGAGGGCAAACCAAGTTTTCATCCTAAAATGATGCTCAAAGTAATGGTGTACGCCTATATGAACAACACTTACTCCAGCAGGAAAATTGAAAAGGCCATGCGTGAGAACATCAACTTCATGTGGCTCTCGGGCGAGCAGGTTGCAGACCATAATACCATAGCCCGTTTCCGGAGCAAAAAATTTAAAACAATTTTCAAAGATATTTTTAAACAGGTAGTGATGCTTTTGGCAGATGAAGGACTCGTTACCCTGAAAGAAGTCTTTACAGATGGTACCAAGATAAAGTCCGTGGCCGGTAGATACACCTTTGTGTGGGGCAATGCCATAAAAACCAGAAAAGAGAAGATGGCAGAGCAGCTGGAGCAGATGTGGAACTACGCTCAGGGTATTGCAGATGAGGAAGACCGCGACCCTACACCACCGGAGTTTAAAACCATTGATAAAGAAAAAATAGAACAGACTGCAAGGAAAATAGAGAAAATAGTTGCCAAAAACCCCAAGGCCTCTCCCAAAGCAAAAGCAAAGCTAAGATACATCCAAAAGAACTTCTCTCAGAACCTTGATAAGTATGATGAGCAGGAAGCAAACCTCGCTGGGCGCGGCAGTTATAGCAAGACTGATCCCGATGCTACTTTTATGAGAATGAAAGATGATCATATGCAAAATGGTCAACTAAAGCCGGGCTATAATGTGCAGATAAGTACCGAGTCCCAGTTTGTGATACACTACACGCTGCACCAGAACACCAATGATCAGAACACCCTGAAGCCCCATCTGGAAACCTTTGAGAAATTATATAAATTCTTGCCAGAACAACTCACCGCAGATGCCGGATACGGGAGTGAAGAGAACTATGATTTTCTAGAAGAAAAGCAAATAGAAACCTACGTAAAATACCATACTTTTGATAAGGAGCAGGGTATTTTAAAGTCAAAAAGAAAGAAGATCATCGAGGACTTCCACCGTGATACCCTTTATTACAATGAGCAGAAAGACCATTATACTTGTCCCATGGGCCAACCGATGGATAAAATAGGCGAACGCCGAAGAAAAACAAAAAATGGTTATCCCCAAACCAGTTCACATTACCAGGCCAGGAATTGCAATGGCTGCCCTGTGCGCGGTACTTGTTTTAAAGCCAAAGGGAATAGAATAGTAGAACGCAACCATAATCTGGAGCGTCACAAAATCAAAACCCGGCAAAATTTATTAAGTGAAATGGGCGAAATCAAGCGAAAACAAAGAACAGCGGATGTAGAACCCGTGTTTGCGCACATCAAATCCAACCGAAACTTTAAGCGATTTACCCACCACGGAATAGTAAAATGTGAATTAGAGTTCGGATTACACGCCCTGGCACACAATCTGAGAAAGAAAAGTGCATAAACAAAAGCACGCTTCTGTCTGAAAACTCAAAAACTCACAAAATCATCCCACAATATCACTAAATAAAAAAACCGCCTCAAATTCTATATTGAGACGGCTTCTTTCAAAGATTTTATATTTGTTAGAGTATTTACAAATTCAATCCACTATTTTTTTAATTCTGATTTTATTATATTGCTGTAAAAAGATTGGAATAAGGTTGTATAAAAAATTTGCTGCTAAAATAGAAAATCCCAAAAGAAAATGTTCATTGAAAAAACCATAAATGGTCGTCAATAGAAAAAAGAGCAGACAGATCCAATGGTAGCGTTCATACATGGCAATTGTTTTCAAATAGTCCCTCGCTTTAGCTTTACCCTTTATTGACGGGGCTCCGAGCCCGTTTGTTCGGGAATTGACTATATCTCCATTTTGAACAAATTTTCTGATGAATTTTATCCCATATTTTTCATAAACCTTTTTATCTGCACTTAACGTAAACTTACTTAATATCTTCCCTAGAAGAGCCCCAAAAAATAACGCTACGCCAAGAAATACATAAAAGTAAATATTGTCTATTCCTTCCTGAAACCAAAACCAAAATACAGGAGAAAAACAGAGTGCCGTCCAGAAAAAATTTATAATCTGATTTAATATATCTCGTTTATATGGTTTTTTCGTATTTCGCATAGATTTCTATTCGCCGGGTTTTGCTGTTTCCCTGATTTCAACACTTGTGTTTTGACCATTTAGTATTGGACATTTCCTAGCTATTTTAGTTGCTTCGTCTAAGTTTTCAGCCAGGATAATTATATAGCCCGCTACAGATACATCATCAGCAATATAAGGTTGATGAATAACTCTGTCATTGGGTTTTAGGACTCTTCCATCTTTTGAAAAGTGATTTCCACCATCGGCGAGCATACCTCTCTCTGCGATATCGTTGATCCACACCATCCACTGTTTCATGTAAATTTCCATTTGCTCTTTTGAAGGCTGTGCTTCTGCGCTCTTTATGTCCATTCGGAACAATAAAACAAATTCTTTCATATTATTGATTATTTAATGATATTGATTTCTTATTAAGCCATTTGGTCAACACAATTCCCATAAATGTCATTTTCATTAACCAATCGCCAGCATGCACAGCACCTAACTGCCATTGCATGTGATCCCATAAAACTGCTCCCGCCATTCCAACAGCATGAAAGGAAATCCACAATAGAAAAACCAGCTTTAATGTGTCTTTATATTGTGATAAATTCAATAGCAGAATTAATTTCGCCAGCACATATGCAACAATCAATTCTCTTAAGGGAGCAAACGCCATCGTCCATCTGGGTATTTCGGGGTTTGGCGGGTTTCGGTAAGTCTCCCATACTTCACCGAAAACTATTGGGCTGTACCAAATTCCACTGAGAACAAATGCTATCAGTCCCGTTGCGATTATTGTCCAATAATTGTGTTGTGTGAGTTTTTCCATTGCATTGCGTTTTGTAAATGCAAAAATGCTTAGTCTTACACATATTGCTATTGACATAGGTCAAAATCGTTCTATTTTGATTTAAGCCTACTTAAAGTTTCCTCCCGGATATCCAGATAAGACGCCAATATCTTGTTGGATACCTGTTGAACTAATGCAGGATTTTCATTCAAAATAATTTCATATCGTTGCTTCGCTGTTAGGGTTACCCTTTGCTCAATTTTCCTGTTTTGAAACGAATAAGCCATTTCCAAAATTCGCTGATAAAAATTTCTCCAATGATCCATTTGGCTATTCAGACGATAAAAATCCGCATGACTGATTGCTAAAAGCTCGGTATCTTCAAGAGCTTCTATCATTTCTACTGAGGGCTTTTGAGAAATGAAACATGTTAAAGCTGTTCCAATATGATTATCGAGCATAATGTATCTTGTCTTTTCATGCCCGTTTTTATCTACAAAAAATATACGGACACAACCGGTTTTCACAAAGTAAAATTCCTTACAAATGCTTCCCTCATGCAATAAAACATCATTTTTGCTGACGGATTTTCGCTTAAAAGAACTTAATATTCTAACCAGCTCGTTTTCGTCAAAGTCGGAAAACATTTTGAGCACTGATTGTAACTTCTCTGACATTTCTCTTTGTTATAAGATGGTTAACATGATGGATGTCATTGGCCGTTTGTAGCGCTTTTCGTTGTCGGTTCATAGTAAAGCATTACGGTTCCATTGCCGAATATTTTTCTTTTATTGAGTTTAAAAACAGTTCTGTCTATGTCTTCAAACAACGGCAAACCGCCTCCTGCCACCATAGGGTGTATACAGAGCTGGTACTGGTCAATCAAATCAAGTTTCATCAGTTGTAATATCAGGCTTCGGCTACCAATAAGGATGTCTTTCCCCGTTTGCTGTTTAAGCTTTAATATCTCTTTTTCTATATTTTGATCCGCCAACCTTGCACTTTTCCAGTCTACGCTTTCGAGGGTTCGGGAAAAAACAATTTTTGGGATATCATCTATAACCGTGGCAAAGTCGTCCATTGATTTTTTGCCGGAGGGTTTTTCAACCAAATTTCGCCAAAATTCCATAAGCTGATACGTTATCCTGCCAAAAAGAATCGCATCAGCATTGCTTAATAAACCTGCGTAATATTGATGTATTTCCTCATCTGGAATCCCTGCTGTATGGTCGCAAACCGCGTCAAGTGTCGTGTTGATTGCTGCAATTACTTTTCTCATCGTTTTTCATTTACAACTATTGTCATATATTTTACTTTCGGATTTACCTTTTGCTATCAGATTTCTTTTTCCAAAATAGTATGCCCGCTAAACCGAAATTCTGGTTTAGGGTGCGTTACTCTACGTTATCTATTTTATCTGATTTCAAAAGGGAATACAAGGACAGGTCAATAAATTCGCCATGGACAAATTCTCCCTGTCTGATTACTCCTTCTTTTGAGAAGCCCAGTTTCTCGGGGATGGCCTTACTTCGCAAATTGGTTGTAGCACATTTTATTTCTATTCTGTTCAGATCCAAATCGTTGAAACAAAAATCTATCATCACCTTGCAGGCTTTTGTTATAATGCCTTTTCCTTGTGAATTTTCAACGATCCAATACCCAATTTCTCCGATCCTATTCTGATGGTCGATTTTATATACACCTATTCTCCCGATAGCTTGGTTATTTTCGAAAATCACAAATGCATGTTCAACCTTCGCTTCGTTTCTTTGTATTGTACCTTTGACAAAATTTTCTGCAAATTCAATGGACTGCATCTTGTCAACAAACGGTAACCAGGCTCTCAAATGAGTCCTGTTTCGATCCACCATTTCGAAAATGGCATGAGCATGGGTTTCGTTAATTAATTCAATATGTATATCATCTATTACAATTTTCATCTGCTTTTATTGATATAGTTTCTATTATTCTTTGATGTTCCTCGCCACCCTGAAACCAAGGTCGTCTATCTTAAATTTCAACGGATGACTTCTTCTCCGTGTAGTTGCCATAACGCTTCGTTCTTCGTCGAACCAGCCACCTCCCCGGAAAATGCGATACGAGCCATATACATCCGTATCATACAAATCAGAACACCACTCTCACACGTTACCCAACATATCATAGAGCCCCCAGGCATTTGGTTCTTTTTTACCAACATCATGTGTTGTCCGTTCTGAATTATCTTTATACCAAGCAATTTCATCCAATCCACCGTATCTGATACCTGAGGTACCCGCTCTGCAAGCATATTCCCATTCTGCCTCTGTCGGCAATCGGAACCCGTCCGACGAGCGGTCAAAAATTACTTCCTCGTTTTCTTTAACAAAAACATAATATGGTTCAAGGCCGTGTTTTACAGATAAAGAATTGCAGAAAGATGCTGCTTCCTGCCAAGTGACGGTTTCAACAGGCCGTTGGCTTCCTGCGAAGGTACTCGGTTTCGCATTTGTAATCTCAAAATACAGATCCTGGGTTACGGCAAATTTTGCAAGTAAAAAGGGCTCGATAGAAACCGTCCATTTCTGTTTTGTTCTGTCATCCCTCAATTCAATATTTCCTGCCGGTATTTCTACCATCAGTTCATGGATGGATGTTTTTGTATCTACATTCATGGATTATCGTTTAATGCTTCTGACAAAGAACCAACGAAATTGATCTGCCGGCCATTGTTGCTTTCATAGATAAAGTCGGTTAAACTCTTGCTTTCAGATTTTGAAAAATCACCTATAATGGTTAATGGCATTCGATACTGAGCAAATTTTTGAAGTACCTCACCTGCGAGTTTTGTTTTCAAGTCAAAAAAATCGGCTGTAATGTTTTTTTCATGAATAAATATTTTATCAAATCCCTGATAATATAGATTGCCCAATAAATCTAATCCATCTTCAACAGATCTTAAAACAATGTCGTCAGAAATAATTTCAGCTATTTTTAAATTGTTGATATGGTGTGTTTCAATGTTCATTTTGTCAGATCAATTTTTAATATGATTCGTATCTATGCGCTTACTAAGCCATATCAATTAATTCAACAATTTGATTACCAGAAAATTTGAATATGGATCTTCCGCTTAAATCAATTTGCTCGCCTTTTTTTAATCCGTTGGGAAGATCAGAAGCTAAAGTTGCAATGTAATCTATTTCAATTTCGGTGGTATCGCCCTTATGCTTGAAAGATTTTATGGTTTGCAGCCGGCTTTCAAAATAGGATTTTGCCTGGTCAGCTTGTTTTCTAAACGCTTCAATCCCGTTTAACACCATCTTAACCTCATCATTATTGATGTTTTTAAAAATGATAGCTTCGTTAAAATCCCGGATCATCTTGTCAATGTCGAATGCATTATAGCCGTCAACATAATTTTTTATAATTTCTTCACGTTTTGTCATTGTTCGGTCTTAAATTAATTTGCCAGAAAACCTCATAAATCTTTTTCTAACAGTACATTGTTTTCCATCGTTCCTACTATTCTGAAACCTAGTTTTTCGGCGAATTTTAATGCGTTTATATTTTCAGCGGTTGTATTCGCTACGACTTTGTTTATTGCATATTCCCGCTGTGCATAGGGGATCAATAAGAGAAAGGCTGTTGCCATCAAACCTTTTCCCCAATAGTCGGGAAGCAGGGAGCCGCCGATTTCAATTTCGTTCCTCAGTTTGTCCCAATGGTGCAATGCGCAATCTCCAATGATTTTTTCTGGGTTTACGGTGGTGCGTATTGTGAAAATATCATTGCATTGTGAAATGATATTTTCAGTAAACTCGAAAGCTGCTCTGCTGTTCTCCTTTGATTCGACTTTTTCACTTTCCTGCCCGTCTTTTTGGAAATACAAACTGTGAAATGCAATAGCATCTTTTTCAGTTAGCCGTTTTAATAGTAGCTTTTGGTTGCTTATATCAGTAAATTCAATGGCCATGCAAGCGTATATTTAGTTATTTAGTCCATTTTTATCTGATCTAACTAAGGCGCCTAGTTTTTCGGGTGCGACTTCGCAGAACGCCGTTGTCAAAACTTCAACGAAAAGCTCCCAACTTACCATTTCGAGCTCTATTATAGTCCAGCCCTGCTTGCCCCACTTGTTTTTAACCGGATAAATGGCAGATTTATCTGCGGAAGAAAAAATATCCTGATCTATTTCTGATAACTTGACGGTAACTCTTTTTAGCTTATCATCATACGTTGCAAATATTTTTTTCTTCACCCTGAAAGAAGTCTTTTCGAAGTGGGGCTCTTCCGTTGTTTCGGGAAAGGAAAGTGCCAGTTTCAGCAATTTTTCAACTATTACCATAACTAATTATTTTTTTACCGGGGTCAAATGGGTCAGTACACACAACCATTCGTCACCGTCTTTTTTGTACACATCTGTAATCCATTCATCAGCTTCCATTGGTTCTCCTTGCCAGGTTCCGGTATTTTGCCCCCGGCCAGTTACCAGTGCTACACCTCCGTACATTTTTACCCGCAACACTTCTTTGCTCATCACCGAATGGGATAGCAGCCCTTGTTTCAGTACTTCAAAAAACCGCTCTTGCTGTATAATTCCACCTTGACTGTCTACCAACACCCAATCGGATGTGATACACTTTTTTATTTCTGCGATGTCATTTGTGACAACCGCCCGGTTGAATTTATCCTCAATTTTTTGGAATTTCTGTTTTAATTGCTCGTCTGTCATACTTTTAGTTTTAATATCTTCTTCTTGATTCACGAAAGTTTTTCAAAATACTATATCATTTAAATAAATCTAATTTCTTATTGAAGAAAGAAACAACTAACTCAGATACTTTTATATGAACTTCGTGTCTATCAACAGAAGGATGATCTTTAAAGGGGATAGGATTATGCTTTTTTATATGATCGCTGGCTTCAGCCAGCATAACATAATGACCAACCATACCTCCAAATTCATAGTATTCGGAGTGAGGAATTAGATTATGGTACTTACGAGCATATGATATTACAGGTGTGATATTATCAGCTGCCGATCCAGTGATAAATACGGGAATTTCTACATTTTTAAACTGTCTGCGTTCATTGAACCCCCTAGCAGTGCCTGGTGAAATAGCAAAAACAGCCTTTATTCGCTTATCCTGAACATTTGGAATATTTTGCATCATTTCTATTAGTTTCGGATTTTGGAGTTCTTTCCAAAGGTTTGGAAATTCAGGTATACTATTAATTTCCAATTTTCCTTCAGGTGTATTGTAAAATTGTAAGAGCAGTTCATAGTCAAGTTCAGCACCCGCTAATGCCAAGGCAGTATAGCCTCCATATGAAAAGCCTATGACACCGATTTTATTGTTATCAATTATTGAATTTATCTCCGGGTGATCCAATAGCATATTCAAAGAAAAACTTATATCTATGGGCCTCTCCCATGGTTTAACAAATTCGATTGCTATTGCATTATCAAAAGTGTTTCCCCAGTGGTCAACTGCTGCCACTACATAACCATTCTTTACCAAAATATGTGATAGCCATTCCAATGAAAGCCTATTTCCTCCATTTCCATGGGAAATCAAAATCAGGGGATATTTTTTCAAGGGGAATTTAGCATCTCTCACAGTAAATTCTTTGAGAAAAGGGGAATAATTTTTGTCAGAAACCTTTAAGCTATCGATAGTTGGATACCACATTTCTATTATCATTGGTCTATCTCTTTTTTCATCAAAATATTTAAGGGTAGTTTGTCCGATGTTGATTTCATCGATAGCTTTAATTTGAGCATCCACTAAATGACACTGTATGAGAAATAGGAAAATTAAAAAACTTTTAAACATCTTTGAAAAATTTGATTAGTTTATTCTTGTATTTTGTAGATCAGTTTGTCTATCCCATTCTGCTATTTCAATGATAACTCCGTTAGGGTCTTTAAACAAGAGTAGTTTTTCACCCCAATCTTCTGTACGAAGTGGAGTCGTAAAAATGACACCATTATCATTTAACATATTTGCCACTTCTTCAATATTATCAACGATAAAGGTTAGAATAATTCCTTCTGCATTAGTGTACTTAATGTAATCTGGTAGTACATCCAAACCTATTTCGTGATAAATCAGTTTTTGCTTGGTTACTGGATGTATTAATGCAGTAAAACCGTCAAAAACCAAATCTTCAACAAAACCGAAGTGTTCCATCATAAACTCTGCTGAAGCTCTAACCTCTTTTACGTTAAGGCATGTTGCAAACGATGAAATTCTCATAATAATGTTTTATAAAATTATATCGTATTTGTGTTTTTATCTCTATAATGTCATTTGTGGCTACCGCCCGATTGAAGTTATCTTCAATGTGTTGAAATACTTTGTTCAAACTTTTCGTTCATCTTAATACTTTTTATTAGGATAAGGGAAAGCCCGATGTTATCAGGACTTTCCCTAACTGTTTTTTGCTTACATTATTTTTCCAAATTATTTTCGGCAAAATATTTCATTGCTTTCTGCAAGAACAGCGCAAATTCAGGTTGCGGATTTCCGTCTGTAACATTAGCTAAATAGCGCTCGTCATTCACATACATGTCACCAAGCCCCGCATAAGCACAAGCTTTTTGATCCGGCACAACTGACTTGCCCCAAAATTTGCTAATTATCCCATAATGCCTTGCAATGTGTTGCTGTACGATGTCCGATTCCTGACTATCGTTTCTCAGTGCAAATAGTTCGCTGAAAACATTTTCCATTTCCTTTTGAAGCGCTTCAACACGTCCCGCCCATTCATCTTCAACTATCATACGTCCTTCCAATGTAAGCCCAATTTCTGTAAAAAAAGCAATTGCTTTATCAAGATTTTCTACAACGATACCAACGTTGTTTATTTCTAATAATTTACTCTTCATCCTATTTTTATTATAAGGTTGCTGTGAACGATATACAATTTTTGTTAATCCACCTCCTGTCTAAATAAGACCGCAATTCTTCTTGTTGCGAAATTCGAAATAGCTTGGTGAATTAATGTTTCATGGTTTTCCTGTGGTAAAAAAATCAATGTGATATTTTCATCCATTTTTTGATATCTTTTAATCAGACTTGGTAATCCGTCTTCAATTTTATTGATTTTTTTGTCTTTTGGCTCCCATTTTTTAATCAATTATTAAGGAATTGAAACTGCCACCCTTCTCATGTCAAATTTATTTATAATCACTCCTGGGGCTGCCCAATCAATCGTAGGAGGCAAAACAGATTTAGCTTGATCCGCATTCTCAAATAGAATAAATCCAAAACCTTCGTCATTGACCGGATCTACCCAATACCCCGCGATAAAACCCGGTGCACTTTTAACCTTGGGTAATATACTATTCGTGAAAGTGGTTGCTGCTTCTGAAGCAAATTGAGGGTTTATTGTTAATTGAATTAGAATTGCATACATTGATTTTAATTTAAGTTTTTTTATGTTATTATTCAGTAGGCTTATTTATAATCACTAACATTCCTTAGTTTCCGAATAAACATGTTGTTTAAGTAAAAAAAGGCTTCCATTTAGGTTTAATCCTATTTAGTTAAAATCATGGGTAAAAAAGTCTAAATGAATTGAAAACCGCCTGATGCATTATTGTTGCGTGGTTTTCCAGTGGCAAATAATCAAAGTAAACGTTCACGTTCCTGTTTTTCAGGTTTTTGATTTTATCAGCTAGAACATTTGCATCTACTTCCATTACCCGGGGAATTTTAGTGGGAGCCAAACCTTCTTTTCCAACTCCGATATAAATATCTTTGTGTTCAAAACGAGCAAGAGGTTGGTTTAATAACGACCCATTATCCCACCACAAACTGGGGCTGACGATGATATACTTGTTAAAAAGTTCCGGTTTTTTAAACAGGATTTCAGTTGCCAAAAGCCCGCCTAACGATTGCCCGATAATGGTTTTTGAAGAACTGGTCATATACTTTTCCTGTATATACGGTTGCAGCTCTTTTTCAATGAACGATATGAATCTGTTGGAATGCCCTGAGGTCGGATTTGCACTTTTATCTTCAGTTACATTTGTAGGGAATGTGAAATCCCTTCTCCTGTCCACCGTTGCAATACCCACTACTATTGATTTTGGGACTTGGTTAACCCATTCAAAACTATTGAACTGCACAAGCCCTACGATATGGATAAAATCCTCATCTGCTGAACCGTCAAGTAAATAAATGACAGGGTAACGTATCGTGTCTTTCGGGTTGTAGCCTTCCGGCAGATAGATATTCAACACCCTTTTTTCATTTAGCTCTTTTGACTGTATTTCATCAATAAAGCCAAGTACAAAGGGTTTGGTATTATCCGTACGTTCTAGCCTCTTTGTTTGTCCAAAAATTACTGTCGTGGAAAAAGCAAGGATGAAAGTTATAATTGTTCTTTTCATTATTATCTATTTAATGGTGGTCACACGAACTTCATCGGGTATTTCGTCTGGATTTGCCCTTTTGCTATCTTTTTAAGTTTTCCTTCCATTAGTTTTTTGGTTAGCGGTTTCAGATAATCCAAATATAAAACACCCTCTGTGTGGTCATATTCGTGTTGTATCATTCTTGCGGTTGTCCCTCTAAATGTTCTTGTTTGCGGTTCAAAATCTTTGTCACAATATGCTATTGTAATTGACCAAGGCCTTGTTACTTTTTGCGATAAGTCCGGAATACTTAAACAACCCTCGTGGTCTTCCCAAAGCTCGGCGGAACGCTCGATGATTTTTGCATTAATAAATGTTTCCATTATTCCTTTGTCGTCTTGTGCAAAATAAATTTCTCTGTCTGTTTCTTCAAGATTTTCAAAAGTTGATTTGCTGTCCACAATAAATAATTTTATCGGAAGCCCGATTTGTGACGAAGCCAATCCGCAACCATTGGCGTTTTTCATTGTTTCCCACATATCTGCTATCAGCTTGTCCAATTTAGGATGGCTCTCTTCTATGTCGATGCACTTCTGTTTTAGAATCCTGTGTCCGTATGCTAAAATAGGTCGTTTCATTCCTTCAATTTTTGAATTATTTTAATCTTCCTAATATTAAGATTAGGTGATATCCGTTATTTCCATAATTTTATTGTCAAGAAACTTGAAAATTGACTTTCCATTTAATTTGAGCTTGTCGCCCTTTTTTAAGCCGTTTGGAAAGTCTGTTGCCAAAGTTGCGGAATAATCTATTTCAATTTCCGTTTTATCGCTGTCGTGCTTTATCGCTGTGATTTGCTGCCGTCTGTTTTCAAAACACGATTTTGCCTGTTCGGCTTGTTGCTTCAAAGCATTTATTCCGCTCAGCCTCATATTCACTTCGCCATTCAGAATGTTTTGAAAAATGATATTTTCGGTAAAATCATAAACCATTTTTCCAATGTCAAACTCGTTGTATCCGTCAATATAGTTTCGTATTATCTTGTCTCTTGTTTTATATATTTGTTTGTGATTTTCCATCGAGATTATTTTTCGTTTTCTTCAAACCATTTTACGATGACAGGCATATTTCTTTGAAATCCGCCAGGTATAAAAAAATTAAAGATGCCTATTTTCTCGTCTGTCCAGTTTGCAAAATCGTGTGTGGTTTTTGCTAGTATCCTGATAAATGTTCCTTTTTTCGCATCTATCCATTATCTCCGATCAGAATCGACGTCGCTCCTTCCAGCACATAAAAAACTTCGTCATTGTCTTCATGCTGATGTGCTCCGGGACCGTTGGAGTACGGCTCCTGCCACCATTTGGAAATGCTATATTTTTCACAGTTTTCCCTTTCATCAGCCTTAATAACTGCGGTCATCGTACCGCAGTTATACTTTCTACCATCTCCGGCAGAAAGTAATAGGGCATCACTATTACTTTTCAATTTGTCCATGCGTTAAAGTTTATATTATAAAATTATCACAACTTTTCTTTTGTTTGCATTATCATATGGCAAGAAATTCTCACTTCATTCTCTGGTTAAAGTAATCTGGAAAGCAACTCTTCCTTTGATGCCTTGTATACACTGAGAATATTATTCTCATGATGCATCATTTTTTCAAATCTAAAACCGAGTTTTTCAATCAGCTTTATCGAAGGGTTATTATACGGCAGGCTGATTGCCAGAATAATATCAAGCCCATTGCTACTTACCATAGCCTGCAAAACAGCTTTGGTTGCCTCAAACGCATAGCCCTTATGAAAGAACTGGGGTAGGAAGGCAAAACCTACATCTTTAGATGGTAAATAGTCTCGCTTGATGATGGTCACCAGACCGATTGGCAATCCTTCTTTTTTTAACTTTACCGTCCAATAGGTGATATGCGGATTACTATTTACTTTTTGGATGTACTCCCTTGCATCTTTTTCTGAATGAATGTTACGGTCACCAATATTCTTTATCCATCCCTCAGTATTTAAAAGCTCAAAAACAAAAGTTGTATCTTTTTCTGATAATGGTGATAAGGTAAGTCTTTCTGTAGCTATTCGCATTTCAATTATAGATAATTTATTTGTATAATTTTCCTTATTGGAAAGCTTTTGGAAAATCAATCCAAAAAATATTTCCAAGCCCGTTTAAGGGCGAGTTTAACTTATCGAGGTATTCTTTTGTGGTCATTGGTTCTTTGCTATTATAAGGTTGACCATCCCTAAAAGAAGTAAAGAACAGGTATTTACCATCAGTTGAAACCATCGGACATTGATCCATATGCGGGGAATTGATTTTCTTTCCCATATTCCTTCCGAGTGTCCAATGATCTTCTCTGTTATAGCTTATATATAAGTCTCCGCTTCCATAACTATCTTTATATCCTATCCCTGTATAGATTATATATTTTTCATCAGGATCAACAAATGCATCAAATTCAATATTCGTTGTGTTAAGAGAGCCGCTCAAACTTACACGAGGTAAAAACTTACCGTTTCTATATTTAGATATCATTATATCATATCCGTTTTCTCCATTTTCAGCGGAAAAAAATAAATTCCCTTTTTTTGAAATAGCTGGATAAAGTTCGTCTTTATCCGAATTGATTTCACTGCCCAAATGTTTTGGTTTGCTGAAATCCCCATTCGCATATTCTACGCACCAAATATCAAAATCCGATTTTGGTATTCCTTGTAAAACTGGTCTGGTTGATATATAGTAGAGCTTTTTCCCATCCGGAGCGAAGAAAGGGTCGGCGTCACTATATTGTCCCGAGAATTGGGCGATTTGAGGCTTAGTCCATTTGCCTTTTTCCTTTTTTGTAATGAAAATTGTGTAGAACCTGTTTGCTGTAGTGTTATTTGCAATGGAAAATAACACCACATTTCCGTCTGATGAAAAAGTTATATTATATTCATTAAGATGGGTTGAAATAATCCCGTCTGCAAATAATGTTGCTGAATCTTTTGATGCTTGTTGTGAATTGAAAGGGAGATTTGCACCATATTTTTGACCACATGATAAAAGCATGAATAATAATAGTAAAACAGGAGTTCCGTAAAGTTTCATTTAGTTTTTAATTTTATTAATAATAGGTGTCATGTTCATCATAAACGCATTAATATATTCCTTATCAGGATCTAAATCGGGGTCAAAAATTGTAATTTCCATTCCGGAAATCTTATCATGGTTAAATAAGAGGGTTAATATTTCCTTCAATTCGGGATAGGATAATCCGCCGCTCTGCCTACTATCTACGGCTGGCATTATTGTATCATCCAACACGTCTACATCGAAATGGATGAAAAAACCATCAAGTTGGTTTTCAGATAATATGGTAAAAAACTGGTTTATTACATTTTGAATGCCGATTTTCCGTAATTCATTTAGGGGGAAATAATGAATTTCAGAACCTCTAATTGGTTTCTCATATTCTTCGTCATACTCCCTGTTTCCGACGCAAAAAACGTTTTGAGCTTCAAAATAAGGACTTAGATTATCTATATTTGTTAGATTGTCATGACCATATCCACAAACAATAGCTAAGTCCATTCCGGCAGCACCATGTGTATGTGAGCACTCTGGAATCATGTAATCCGTATGGCCGTCAAGAAAAAATAAACCAAAACGCCCTTTCCTTTTAAATGCAATTGCACTCCCTATCAGTATGCTACAATCACCCCCTAATATCAACAGAAAAGTATCCTTGCTTATTTTTTTTCCAATTACATCTGCTTGAAGGAGTGAATAATTAATTATACTTCGGGCATTTCTAATATTTGTTATTGGATCAATTTCCATTGAGTGTTTGGGTGCTTTAATATGAATTGTCTTGGTAGAGCCTATAGCAGTATAAAATCCCAATTGATTAAGCAGGACAGGAAATTTTTTTACTCCAGGTTCTTTAGCATACGACATTCTTTTGAGACCTAAATTTGAAGGGCATTCAAAAACAACCAGGTTACGCATTTTTAAGTTTATATAATGTTATTCAAATATTATGACTGACCGTATGAGATGATTAAAATGTTATGTACGGCTGGTTTGCCTAATCTTTCTAATTTTAATCACTTTTTCTATGGAACCTATTTCGTCACTGTTTTTATAAGAATTATACCAAGATTCACCTTCCGGGTCTATTGAAAGGTCACCTAAGAGAAACTTGATCAGCGTTCCGCTTTTCGTTCCCGTTAGATGAAATTCATACGTTACACTGTCCTTCGCAACCTTTTTGTCCCAGCTGATATCGAGTAATGAAATAACCAGTTTTGTATTCGGAACAAATGTTATGACTTCACCTTCAAGGTAAACGATGTCATTATCATTGATCCAATAAATTTTACTTCCTAATCCAATGGCTTTTTCATCTTTGGTTTTTGCAGGTACAAGCATCCAATCTTTAAAATATTTAGGAGTTGTGATTACTTCCCAAATTTCATGTTGCGCTACGTTTATTATCTTCTCTTTGTTGACGATAAGGGGCTTATTCATTTTTGGATATTTAAGATGTTAGAAATTTTTGTTAACTGTTTAACGTGTCTTTGAGTATGCACAACATAAAAATGTAACCATTCAAACCGTGTTATGTACCCGAATGTTGGAAATTCAAAATCTAAGCATAGCACCATGAGATCGTTTCGGCCGGAGAAGCTAATGATACGGTCACTTATTGTCTGTATATTCAAAATCAAGTTTTCCTTTTCAAGATATCCATCTGATGGATAAATAGCATCCGAATTTTCTGCGATTAGCTTTATATTGAAATTCAAAAAAAGCTCACTTAGTAGTTTGCAGTTCTCGTCATACGGTCTATCGGCAAACCCCGTCCAGCCTTTGAAAATTTCCCATGAACCATACGATTTTAAAAGATGATCACCGACCTGACCTGCGGTCCAACTGTTTGGAAAAGGAATTTTATTTAGCTGTTCAGTACTAAAAGCTTCTAACATTTCCGTTAAGTCCTTGATCGCTTGTTGAAACTTGTGGGTGATTGGTTCCATTTAAGTTTATGTATGAGGTTTAAAAAGGTTTAGCAGTCTTACAATTCGTCAGATCAATTTTGTAATACAAAATTAATCCTGACGAATACAATCATTACAGTGAATATTTTCCGATGGAATTAAATTTTACTTGATCGTAACGGATCCATTAGGATTTAGTGATTTATCCTGTTTTTTTGAACCATTGGCTACGTTGAAAATAAAGTCCTTGGCGTCGTACTTTCCCACAACCTTGCTAAGGTCTACGTTGATATCAAATTGTTTTTCTAAGCCACAGTCTTCTTGAGATTTGTTATTGAGCACAAGATTGATCTGCCCGGGGTTGGAAA
Source organism: Bacteroidota bacterium (assembly GCA_023386235.1). Lineage (GTDB taxonomy): Bacteria > Bacteroidota > Bacteroidia > Chitinophagales > Chitinophagaceae > Haoranjiania. The sequence continues at coordinate 25,079 of JAEWKC010000042.1, forward strand.
ACATTATAGATCCGTCCCACACGACATGGAAATCGTCTTGATTGCAGCCACCTTTAACTTTAATGGTTAGCATGTTACCATTTCTCTTAATGTCTTCAATATTGAAATCTCCATCATTTCTTTTCTCTACCAGTTCCGCATATTTTTCGGCACTCCTCAGCAGATTGTTTTCAAGAACTGTTTCCGGATTGTTGTCGGATTTTTCACATGAAGTAATAGCAAAGCAAAAAAGCAATGCGAAGGCTGCATAAATTAAATTTGTTTTCATTTTTTTTAAGTTTTTAAGTGATTAAAATTTTAGACTAATACGACCTCCACACTAAAAACGCTACACCAATCTAAAAACATTTACCAACTATTTTGATTTAGATGGTAAATTTACATATTTTTAAAATACGGACAACACTAACCGTAAAAATTTTATTCAGTCACCAGAATTTAGAAATGAATATATCTGCGCTAAAGCTTTTGATAGAGATACGGTCACATTATTAAACATTTTAAGTTGTATCCTTAGGTTTAAGTAGTAAATAGCATAACTTTGTCTTATGGGGAAATTTCGTAGTATTGAGACATTGAGTATCGACAGCACTGTATTGTGCTGTAATTTCGTCAATACTGTCAGTACTTGGAAAACCGCTAAAAACTATGACTATTTTGCTGTATATGATGATTTCATTGCATGGTGTTATAAATTGGAAATTTCTCCACGAGAACGTCTTGAAAGCTTAAAAGAATTAGCAAATGAACAGCCCGAGCAAGCTTTGATCGCTTTACATCGCATCAAAGAAATACGCAAAGTAATACAAGGGCTGATTTCTGCTGTAGCACAAGATGATAATGATAAAAAATCAGCCTATTTGCCTGCTGCCAATCTTTTGATTGTGGATGCGATATCAAGACAGCGTTTACTTTATGTAGATGGCAAATTCACTATGAGTCAAATAGATTCCGCAAACGACTTACTGTCCCCTGTTTGGAAAGCGGTGCAATCGTTGTCGGAACTTTTAACTGACCATGAGACAAAACGTATCAAAGAGTGCCCGATGTGTGGATGGGTTTTCTTGGACGAAACCAAAAACGCCAGTAGGAAATGGTGTAGTATCAAAGCATGCGGCACTACCGATAAAATGAACCGCTACAACCAGAAGAAAAGCCTGAAGTTAAAAAAAGACAAAGGGTAATAGCATTCTTTCTGAATTCCAAAACTGCTGTGTTTATATAGGCTTAGGCATTGATGCTGTTTATCAGCAAGCGCCCATGAAGGCATGTATATCATGAATTACTAACGCCCATTCATGTGTATGGGGCAGACAACCCTCTGCAATCTCCGTCCTAATAAATTCTCAAATCAATATCTAGCACTAAATTATATACCATCTATTTTTGTTTAACTGGTAAAATTGTAATATTTTTGAAGGGTTTGACTTGTCATTTTATATTGCGAGTTCACTTAATCCATATTTTTTTAGATTGTTATGATAAGAAATGTACTAAAGTTTATAAGACTAACATAATTGAGATTTTTCATAAAAAATCGCTTTTGCTCTTATTGTTTATTTGAATTGAAAAGAATAGTTGTTATGCACTAAGTTTTATGTTTTGAGCTTTATAGCGATTATAAAGAAACTCTTTTGCAATATTATATGTAAAGGTGTGGTGATAAAAAGTTAAGATAATATTCAGGTGTTTTTCTCAATATCTTATTAAATGAAAATGAATTACCTAAATCCAGTAATAAACAGACGCTATGAAATACTCGTTAGAAAACATCATCTTAGAAATTCACAATAAAGAGGATAAGACTTCATCTGTAAGTAAGCGATTAATTGATGAAGCTTATGAAATGACAGTATATCTTCAGGATCTTTTATTTTCGGTTAAAAAGTACATCATTGAAAATGAATTTAAGAATGATGCCGAAGAGATCCATTTCTTCCGTACCATAAAACCTCAAATACTGGGTAAACTGATTTATTATAATAAAGTCTACCGTATAGAAACTACTTGTCCCGTCAGTAATGGCAATATGCATTACAGTTATTTTTCCAACCATTTAGCTAATCTTAAAAAAGAATATACTGAACATATATGCAATTCTGATTTTTATCGGTATTACCGTTCAGGCCGGACAGACCGTGACCACACCTACTTTAAAAGAGGGAATATTAATTATCACGATGGATTAAACAGCATTGTCTTTGAAATTGACCCTGCCTTCTCAACATTTTTTGATTACAAAGTTGCCCGGATAATTTCTAATGAATTATTGTACACCTACCTCTTGACAAAAATAAATCCAGATGAAAATCCCGATACGGTTTTAAAAAACTCAGAAACCACAAAGGATGTGTTTTGGACTGATAGCAAAAGTGCCCTTATAGAACTTATATATGCTCTTCATGCTTCTGGAGTAATTTCGCATGGCAAAATAGGAATTAGAAAAATGGGGCTTATGTTTCAAATACTATTTCGTATTTCTTTAGGTGATTTGCACCATGCATTTCATCGCATGAAAACACGAAGTGGTTCTCGAACCGCTTTTTTAGACCAGCTCAAAATTTCCCTCGAAGAATACATGGATAAAGATCTTTAGCCATTTTATACAGCTTACATTTCAAACAAATTAAAAGCAGTACCAAAACGTACTGCTTTTTCATTTACCCATATCTGCCAATTGGCAAATGTTAGCAAAACTCCTTTCTGAAACGCCTCTAATGCCTTGAAAGCACTGTAAAACAAGGACTTTTCCTAATTGTGAAAATTTTGAAAAAACAGCCAAACCAATTGGTAAGGCTTGGCAGACAAACCCTGCCACACTTCTCAATTTTGCATAAGTGACATTAAAGAGTTGTACAATGAAAATTATAACAATTGAAGAAGAGGCATGGAAACAGTTGAACAACCGTATCAATGCCATTGCCGATTACCTTAAAAGACAGGAGGAAAACAGCTACGACGACCTATGGTTGAATAACCATGAGGTATGCCAATATCTGCATATCAGCGAGAAAACCCTATGGCGAATGCGCACTAAGGGTGAGATAGCCTATTCAAAGTTTTATGGACAATATTTCTATACCATTGGGGCTATCAAGGATATGCTAAATGCCAATGCTGTACAAACCAGTGACGAGTATGTAAAAGAGCTGATGGCAAGGGGCAAAAGCTATATCGAAAAAGGCAGAAAGTTGAATACTGGCAAGCAATAACACTACCATTAAACATATAAATATGAATATCGACAGAATTGAATTTATAGCGTGGATGGAGCGTATTTTAGAACGTCTTGATCTATTAAAAGAGCATATAGATGAAAGCAAGAGAAGCCGTAACAGTATAGACGGTGAAGAATTATTGGATAATCAGGATTTGCTACAGATGTTGAAAATAAGTAACCGCTCATTACAACGGTATCGCTCCATCGGTAAGCTGCCTTACTATACAATTAGCGGAAAACTCTACTACAAACTATCGGATGTACACCAGTTTATCAGGGAAAGTTTTAATCCTCCCGCCAAATAAATAAAGCCAAACAGAGACAAATGCTGCCTTTAACTGCCAATTGCCCTAAACCAATGAACGGTTCTTATACATTCGGCAATGAATAATAAATATTTGATAGTATGAGTGAAGAAACAACAACACAAAAAATGCCCGAACAATTTTCAGACATACTTCTAGTATTGGATAAAGAGAAAAAGAAAATTCAGGCTGTAAAGAGTATTGATGATAACGGGAATATGGAAACCGTTGATCCTACGAAAAAAAATCAGAACCAGTTTATGCGGGTGGACAAACATGGAGACTTCTTTTCCAACTTCTTCTCCAATTTTTTTAGCCAGCTAAAGAACCCTAGCAATTTTTCATTCTTCAAGGTACCTGCACCTCTTGCGGTTGAGAAAGCACAGGAAATGCAGCAACAAATAAACAATCCAACTCCCGAGGGAGAGAAAGTAATGAAAGATCAAGAATTAAAACCAGAGTTAAACCTCGATAAAAAACAAAAAAATCAAGACAATATGGAAACAACACAGACAACACCGGAAACAAGCGAATACCGATACAAACCGGAACAGATAGATTGGGAGACGATGAACAATCTTGGGTTGAGTAAAGAAAAACTTGAAAAAATGAACCTTCTTGACCCGCTGCTAAAAGGCTACAAAACCAATGAACTGGTTCCTGTGAGCCTGAACCTCGGCACAGCCGTTACCCGTATGGATGCTCGTTTGTCGCTACAGCCGAATGATGACGGACAGATTGTGGTTGCCATTCACGGTATCCGTAAAGAGCCCAACCTCAACTTTGAATTTTTCGGACATAAATTCAATCAAGATGACAAGGATAACTTGCTAAATACCGGAAATATGGGGCGTGTAGTCAACCTGACAAATCCGAAAACAGGAGAAACCATTCCATCAATCATTAGTGTGGACAGACTGACAAATGAATTGGTTGCCCTAAAAACCGATTTCATTAAGATACCTGACGAAATAAAAGGAGTAAAACTTGATGAAACTCAAAAGCAAACTTTAATGGAGGGTAAACCGCTTCAAATAGAGGGTATGATTTCTAAAAAAGGAACAGAATTTTCGGCAACAGTACAGTTCAATGCAGACAAACGTTATGTAGAGTTCCTGTTTGACAGATCGGGCAACAAGCAGTCGCAAAATAACCAAACAAGTCAGCAAAATCAGTCTCAGGAAGCACCAAGGACTTTTAGAGGTAAAGAATTGGATGATGAACAATACAATAAGTTCAAAGCAGGTCAGACTGTTTATGTAGATGGATTGATAGATAAAAAAGGTCAGAAATACCAAGGGTATATCACACTGAACAAAGAAACTGGTAAAACTGGTTTTTCCTTCCAAAACCCTGACAAGCTCAAAGAACAGGCAAAACCTACGGAAGCCCACAAAACTCAAACCGCTGTCAATTCGGAGGGTAAAACCAATGAAGCGACCAAAAAGATTAAAGAACCTCTACAGAAAGGACAGCAAGCTCCGAAAAATAAAAAGCAACAGGAGGAACAAGAGAAACCCGAAACACCTGCCAAATCAAAAGGCAGAAAAATGTAATAAAATATGAAGACAATTATTGCAGAAAAACCAAGCGTAGCAAGGGAAATAGCCGGACTTGTAGGTGCATCCGATAAAAAGGATGGCTATCTCACAGGCAACGGCTATTTTGTTACGTGGGCATTCGGACATTTAGTAGGCTTGGCAATGCCGGAAGATTACGGCATTTCGGGATTTGATAAAGCGGTTTTACCTATACTGCCTAACCCTTTTTTATTGAGAGTTCGTAAAGTGAAAAAAGACAAAGCTTACACTGCCGATGCTGGTGCATTAAAGCAACTGAAAGTAATCAAAGAACTATTCAATAAAAGCGATAGCATTATTGTAGCAACAGATGCAGGCCGTGAGGGCGAATTGATATTTCGTTATATATACGAATACCTCAAATGCAACAAGCCATTTGAACGTCTATGGATCAGCTCACTTACTGAAAAAGCCATTAAGCAGGGTTTTGATAAATTAAAAGACGGGACAGAATTTGACGGGCTGTATAAGGCAGCACAAGGAAGAAGCCGTGCTGATTGGCTCGTGGGTATCAATGCTACCCAGGCGTTGAGCGTTGCCGCAGGAAATGGCATCTATTCGCTTGGGAGAGTTCAAACACCTACGCTGGCTTTAATATGTAAGCGTTATCTCGAGAACAGGGATTTTAAAGTGAAGAAATATTGGCAAATACAATTGCAGCACAACAAAGAATTTATTGATTTCAATAGTCTTTCCAAAACCAAATGGGATGACCAAAAGTTGGCAGGAGATACGTTGAAATCTATTGAAAGAGTTAAGAGCGTTACCGTTACTTCTGTGGAGAGTAAAAGTATTACAGAGCAACCTCCTTTATTGTTCGACCTTACGGGATTACAAAAGGAAGCCAATAAGAAACTCAATCTTTCTGCTGAAGAAACCCTCAATATTGCCCAAGGTTTGTACGAAAAGAAATTCATTACTTATCCACGTACCGGAAGTAAATACATTCCCGAAGATATGTGGGCAGAGATCCCCGGCCTTGTGAGAGCCTTGCAGGACAGGAAAAGCTGTAAACAAGCCACCTCAAAAATGAAATGGGGACGTTTCAATAAGCGTATTGTAAATGACCTTCGGGTTACCGACCACCATGGTTTATTGATTACTGAAAAAATCCCATCAGCTCTGAACGCAAAGGAAAATGCGATTTATGACATGATTGCTTTTCGATTGCTCGAAGCACTTTCAGGGATCTGTATAAAAGAGATTACCGATATAGGTTTACAGGCATTGCATTATGATTTCACGGCGAAGGGCTGTAAGATAACTGAAGCAGGCTGGCGTTCTATTAAAGGTAGTTTTTTCGATGCCGATACCGAAACTGTACAGGATCTTCCTGAATTAAAAAAAGGCGATGAACTCAAAATAAAAAAAGCCTCCGTTCTCGAAAAGAAAACTAAACCACCTGTACTTTATACCGAAGCTGGACTTTTGTCGGCTATGGAAAGTGCCGGAAAGGAAATTGAAAATGAAGACGAACGCAAGGCTTTACAAAATATTGGTATCGGTACACCTGCCACAAGAGCAGCGATTATTGAAACTTTATTTACCCGTAATTATATCCAACGGGAAAAGAAGTCTTTAATCCCTACTGAAAAAGGATTGCAGGTGTATGAACTTGTCAAAGACAACAAAATTGCAGACGTAGCCATGACTGCCGAATGGGAGCTTGCCTTGCGGAAAATCGAAAACAATGAAGCTGATGCCAGAGAGTTTCAAAGGGAAATGGAAGCCTACGCTTCAACCATTACCGATGAATTGTTGCAAACTTCCACTGCTCAAAACAATTCGTCAAAACTCACTTGCCCAAAATGCAGAAGCCAACATGTAATTATCCGTGATAAGATCGTCAAATGTCCAGATGAGGTTTGTAATTGGTTGCAGTTCCGTAATGTGTGTGGTGTGCAAATCAGTATCGCTGATGTTGAAAACCTTATCAGTAAAGGAAAAACTTCACTTCTCAAAGGAATGACTAGTAAAGCTGGAAAGAAATTCGATGCCTATATCGTATTGAATGAAAAAGCAGAAAGTTCATTCGAATTTGAGAAAAATAAAAGCTACAAAAAGTAATGGAAAATAAACCAGTCATTAGTCTAATGGAAATCAAAAACCTGATTTATACAATACGTGGAAAACAAGTGATGCTGGATAGCGACCTTGCTTCCTTATACCAGGTGGAAACCAAGAACCTTAACAAAGCAGTAAAACGAAATATTGAAAGGTTTCCAGTTTCTTTCTGCTTTCAACTGACCGACGAGGAAGTTCAAAACTTGAGGTTCCAAATTGGAACCTCAAGTGTAAGTTACGGTGGAAGACGCTATTTGCCTTATGTTTTTACCGAACAAGGGATTGCAATGGCTTCCGCAATACTTCGTTCAGATATTGCTGTCAAAGTCAGTGTGGAAATTATGGAAGCCTTTGTAGAAATGCGACGAATACTTATCAGCAACGCTTCTTTGTTTCATCGTTTGGATAAAATTGAATTGAAGCAGTTAGAAGCCGACCAGAAATTTGAGGAAATCTTTAAGGCTTTGGAAAGCGATAAACTCCATAGCGAAAAAGGGATTTTTTATAATGGGCAGGTCTTTGATGCCTATACGTTTGTTTCGGGTATCATCAGAAGTGCCAAAAGCTCCATTATCCTTTTGGATAATTACGTTGACGATACTGTACTCACGTTGCTTGGTAAACGTGGGCAGTCGGTGACTGCCACAATTTATACTAAAAATATCAGTAACCAATTACAACTTGATTTGCAACGATACAACAGCCAATATCCAGCTATTGAAATTAAGCTCTTCTCTGATGCTCACGACCGTTTTCTGATTGTTGACAATACAGAACTCTACCATATCGGAGCATCCCTTAAAGATTTGGGAAAGAAGTGGTTTGCCTTTTCAAGAATGGATATTGCGATTGGCAGGATGTTACAAATCTTAAATAAATAACAATTAGAGCCGAGCTCTTTGAAAATTTTTCTATATGAATGCTATACCTATGCAAAAAGCTTATCAAAAAATGGATTATGTCTTTGCTTTGAAGCATCAAGAAGTTGTCTGAATGTCATTACTTCCAAATGCAAATTAAGTTCAGGCTCAATCTTAAAATATGTTCCGAAAGGCGTTGCTTTCCAGCCTTTATTCTTATTATATCTTGCTAAAGGCTCGGGAATAATGTCAAGAATTATATATCCGAATTTGGGCGTTGTTTCTTTTAAGATGATTTGATTTCCTTTATAGTTCTTCTTGATTGGCTGGTAAATAAACTCCTCAAAATATGGCTCTACAAGTTCTGAAAATTCCCATCTATAATCCGTTTTGTTTTTTTGATGAGCAACATCTCCGGGTCTTTTAAATTCAAAGATGACCATAGAGTTGACTTCTCCACTCGCTTTATCGCCAAAGCTGATTGGATTATTAAACATTTGAGGGTTATCAATCAATATTAAATCAGTCTCTTTCCTGCTTTTCGTTTGTGAGAAAGAAGTAATAGATTTATCAGAAGCAATAAATTTATAAGAGATAAATCGTTCATCTAAAATCCATAGATTATGATTTTCATAATCCAAGTCGTTATTCGTTAATCCCAGAGGGAATATTAGATTGTGAACATCTTCTTCAAGCTTATAATCACCGTTTTCATCTGCATCCAAGAATTTGTCAAACAAATTTATGATGGCTTTTCTTCTCATCATATAGTCTGCTAAACTATCTACGTCATAGGCGGTTTTGGCTTTAATATCATTTATTATTTGACCAATTGCTTCTTCGTTTACTTCTTTAGTTTTTATAAACTTCTCTATATTATTTTCGACATTCTTCCTTGCATTAAAGGAAATTCTATACAAATGTTCTTCTAACTTGTCTTCACTTAGATTTGGCGGTATTGAATTAAGTATTTCCGGATTTTTCAGGAAACTATTAAATCTCGGTGCTTTATGAGAAATGTAAGATTTGACATTTTCAATGTTTTTCTGTTTGGCTGTCCTTACAAAACTGTCGTACTCATTTTCCAAAATAGAAGATATTTGTTCTTCTATGTCTTGAAAAGTGATTGTGTTATCATCGCTAAACAAAAGATTTTCTCTTTCTTTTGGGATATTAAATCCGTTTCTCGTTTTAAAGACCTTCTTGTTTAAGAAATCGGAAACCACGTATATATCGAAAAAATAATACTCATTATCTATTTGGATTGGATAAGAGAAAATTGAGTTGATATTTTTTATATTCTTAGGATTGCCAACCGTTCTATTATTGGCACAGTAATACAAATAGTTGTTTTTTCGATTACCTTCTTTTAAGGTTTTTGTAATGTAAAATTTAAAATCTTCGCTCTTTAGTGGAAAATCTCTTTCTTTTTCTTTCGATACCTTTTCAAACAACTCGTTAATGACCTCAACCTCATTATTTTCTAAATCGATTACTTCAATCCTTGGTAATGAATTATTCAAATAATAGATAAAGCAGTGCTGCATAATGCTTTCACTTATTTGAAAAAGTGAAAGAGCAGATTTTTCAATCAAAATTTGATTAGTGCAATTCTCAATATCAACAATAGTCTTCCATTGCTGAACTTCAGAATTATCAAACTGAATAATTTCCAATTCTTTTTCAGTAGAGAATTGGAATTTTCTATTATGCCAAGTAGCATTCTCCTCGTAGTTGCTCTCAACCACAAAGTCTTTATACGCTGCAAGAACTGTAAATCTACCAATACCTTTGCAGCCAAAGTCTTTATTAACCTGAGAAAACGGAGTTTGAAATGATTTGTAGTTATTTGTGTTAAAACCAATGCCGTTATCAATAATCTTGTAACCCAAAATTGTTTTTACATTATCGAAATTGAGCTTTTCGGGTAAATCACCTCGGGTAATTTGAATTTGGATTTTTTTTTCGCTTGGTGGTAGTGAGGATTTTTGAAGGCTTATTATAGAGTTAACAACACATTCTAACATTGGAAGAAGAACATCTTCCGCTGTCAAATCGACTGTTTCGACCAAATTTTTTACAGGTACCTCCATTTAAATTAATCGCTTTCATTTTAATCGATAAATATACAAATTCTAAATCTATAGTAGTTCTTTTAAAGTGGATTTTTATTTCCAATCACGCCAAATCCTGCCACTCAACGCCAAACCCTACACCATTCTCAAAGGTATTTGCTCCAGCATCTAATTTTAGGATTTAAGTAAAATTTTAAATAAAATTCTATATGGATATACAGCAAAAAGACCTATCGTATTTCAGATTACGACTACAGGAACTACTATATACCAGCTTCCCCGAAAAGGCACACGATCACAAGTTTATAGAACAACGTTCATCGTGGGCTGCCAATGCTTACGAAAGTGCTTTTCGTTCAGGAAACTCCATCGACCAATGTGATGAGATCGCCAACTATATCCTGTTTGAAGGCTTACGCTTCTCCAAATTCGACACCATTTTTCAGGTAGTCTGCAATGAGTTTGACACCATAATGGCAGACGAGGAACTGCGACCGTTCGCCCTTAAAATGTTTCCTGTCTGCGAGCCTGTTTTTGCCCGATATGAACTAACCGATGATTTCGCATACGGTTATGAGTTTGACCTGCTCTATACCGAAATAACCGGAGCAATCGCAATATGGATAGAGGAAAATGGGCTTCAGTAAAAAGCAACACCTCCAACAGAACATTGATGCGCTGCGGATTGCTTTTACATTGGAAAAGGAGAAACGGCAAGCCACCGTAGGCGAAAGACTGTCATTGATGCGTTACAGCGGATTTGGCGGTCTTAAATTCGTTCTGAACCCCATAGCGGACGATATAGACATCAACCATTGGCGGAAAACCGACCACGATTTATTCCCCATTACGCAGGAACTCCACCAACTGCTCAAAGAAAATTCCGAAGACGATAAGCAATACCGCAGGTATGTGGATAGTATGAAAAGTTCCGTACTGACGGCTTTTTATACCCCGCCACAGGTCATTGATGCGATTTCCGCAACCTTGCGTGAAAGCGGTGTCAATATTCAGAAATTCCTCGAACCCTCCGCAGGTATCGGCTCGTTTATACAATCCTTTTCCGAAAACCAACAACCCAAAGTTACCGCATACGAAATGGATTTGCTGACAGGCAAAGTTTTAAAACACCTTTATCCTGAAAGCAATATCCGTGTAAGCGGTTTTGAGGAAATCCCCGAAAAGGAACAAAACAGCTATGATGTAGTTGCAAGTAACATTCCCTTTGGCGATATCTCCGTATTCGACCTTTCTTTTTCCCGAAGCAAGGACAATGCAAAAGTACAGGCTTCCCGAAGCATACATAATTACTTCTTTCTGAAAGGAAATGATATGCTCCGTGAGGGCGGTTTACAGGTGTTTATTACTTCGCAAGGCGTTCTGAACAGCCCTAAGAATGAGCCGATACGCAGGGCGTTGATGGAAAACAACAATCTTGTTTCGGCTATTCGATTACCCAATAACCTGTTTACGGAATATGCTGGGACAGAGGTTGACAGTGATTTAATCATATTACAAAAAAACACGCAGAAACAACAAAATTCCTGGAGAGAAAATAAGTTCTGCGGTACATATATAACAGCGGAAAACTTCTCAACTAATGTATTGTTGGGTAATCTCGACAGGGTGGTTCATACCGACAAAAAAATAGACACCGACCATTACGGAAAACCCTCATTCATTTATACACATAAGGACGGCGTTACCGGTATTGCCAAAGATTTGAAGCAAATGCTTTCCCAAGATTTTGGAAAGCATCTGAATTTAGCTTTGTATAACGGTGGTATGGACGATGAACCTGTCCTCCAAATTCCAAGTGAACCAAAGGTAACACATCCAGTTGTTGAGCCTGTAATCATTCAGCAAAAGCCCCAACCTACACCGACCCCTGTAATTCATCGGGAAAGTCCGCAGGAACTGAAACAGTTGAGCATTTTTGACCTGTTTGAAAATGCGGGCGAGCCTGTAATGGTGGTTGCTCCACCCAAAAGAGCTACACAAGCCAAAAGACAAACCGCTAAAAAAAGCCGGGGTGCGATAGGTCGTCAAACTGACCTCTTCGGTGGTGCGATGCAACAACCTTATACACCGCCAAAACCTAACAGAACCACTAACGGTACTGCACAAACAAATGGCATAAAACAGGAAGCCATTGGCGACCTGTTTTCACAGGTAAATGGGAATGGCCAAGCGGACACGCCTGCCGTTCCCAACATTGCAATCAACACCATTCCCGAACCTGCTCCGTACAGTGGCGAACTGCAATCGTTCCACCGAAAGGACTGCCTTGTGGTGGATAACGGTTGGGTCGGTCATCTGCAAGATGTAGATACCGCAGACGGTACGGCTGTATTCCACCCCTTGCAACTGCCGTCATTGCAGAAAGTAAGAGCCGAAGCCTATATCGGGGTGCGTGATGTTTATCAACAGCTTTATATCAGAGAAGCAGAACTTCAAACAGAACACAAGAAAGAAAGGGAAAATCTTAACCGCCTGTACGATGCCTTTGTCAAAAAGTACGGTAATCTCAACGATGCCAAGAACATTGAACTTATCAAAACGGACAGTGCGGGCAAGGAAATCCGGTACCTGGAGCGTGTCGTTGGCGGTGTGGTACATAAAGCGGATATATTCAGCCGTCCTGTAAGTTTTTCCACTGCCGCCATAACAACCGACAATCCCGAAGAAGCCTTGTCAGCTTCGCTGAACAAAACGGGAAAAGTGAATTTGGACTATATGTCCGAAATCAGCGGTATGCCTGCCGATACGTTGAAAGAAGCGTTACACGGTCGTATCTATTACAATCCACTGCAAAAGGAATACGAAATAGCCGAACGCTGGATTGCGGGCAACGTAGTGGAGAAAGCCCAAGCCGTCAGAGATTACCTCGAAAACCATCCCGATGATATCCAAGCCAAAGAAAGCCTTACGGTATTGGAGGAAGCCCGGCCAAGACGTATCGAATTTGAGGAACTTGATTTTAATCTCGGCGAGCGCTGGATACCCACAGGTATCTATGCCCGGTTTGCATCACATTTGTTTGAAGCGGAAGTCAATGTCCATTATGCAGAAAGTGCTGATGACTTTTCCGTAACCTGCAAACGGAAGAATGTACATATATGGGACAAATACGCTGTCAAAGCCCAAAGCCGTACCTATGACGGAATTGCCCTGCTCAAACATGCCCTTGTCAATACCACACCTGATATTTCTAAAACAATAAAAGTTGATGGCAAAGATGTCAAGGTGCGGGATATGGAAGCCATACAAATGGCAAATACCAAGATTGACGAAATCCGCACCGCCTTTACCGATTGGCTTCACGCCCAAAACGATGAGTTCAAAACAAGGCTGACTGACCAATACAACGATACCTTTAACTGTTTTGTCCGACCGGACTATGACGGCTCACATCAGGAATTTCCGGGATTAGACCGCAAGGGATTAGGCATTGAAGACCTGTATTCAAGCCAAAAGGATGCAGTCTGGATGATTAAGCTGAATAACGGGGCTATCTGCGACCACGAAGTTGGGGCAGGAAAAACGTTGATAATGTGTACAGGTGCACAGGAAATGAAGCGTTTGGGAATGGCTCATAAACCGATGATTATCGGGCTGAAAGCCAATATTCCCGAAATAGCCGAAGCCTACCGCACCGCTTATCCCCACGCCAAAATCCTCTATCCCGGCGTTGATGATTTTACGCCCGAAAAACGCCTGCGGATTTTCGGCGATATTAAAAATAACGAGTGGGATTGTGTGATACTCACACACGACCAATTCGGGATGATACCCCAATCGCCCGAGATACAAAAGGAAATTCTGCAAATCGAATTAGACAGCGTAGAGGAAAACCTTGACGTTATGCGAAGTCAAGGCGATGACATAACGCAATGGATGCTCAAAGGAGCGGAAAAACAAAAAGACAACCTCGTAGTGAAGCTCAAAACCCTGCAACACGACATCGAAAACCGCAAAGATGACATTGTGGATTTCAAGATGATGGGCATAGACCATTTATTTATTGATGAAAGCCACCAATTCAAAAATCTGATGTTCAATACAAGGCATTCAAGAGTGGCGGGATTGGGCAATCAACAGGGAAGCCAAAAGGCATTGAACCTGCTTTTTGCTATCCGTACCATACAGGAGCGTACCCAAGCGGATATGGGTGCGACCTTTCTTTCGGGAACGACAATCAGCAACTCACTTACTGAACTTTATTTATTGTTCAAATACCTGCGACCAAGAGCATTGGCAAAACAGGGCATTAACTCCTTTGATGCGTGGGCGGCGATTTATGCGAAGAAAACAACCGATTACGAGTTTTCGGTGGCTAACAATATCGTGGCAAAAGAGCGTTTCCGCTACTTTATCAAAGTGCCGGAACTGGCTCAATTCTATTCCGAAATCACGGACTACCGTACTGCGGAAATGATTGGTATTGACCGCCCCGAAAAGAACGAGATATTTTACAACATACCGCCCACGCCTGACCAGGAAGAATTTATCCAAAAACTGATGAAGTTTGCCGAAACAGGCAAAGGCGAATTACTCGGCAGAGCACCGCTATCAAAATCGGAGGAAAAGGCAAAAATGCTCATCGCTACGGATTACGCCCGTAAGATGTCATTGGATATGCGAATGGTAAGTTCACATTACGCAGACCACCCCGACAATAAGGCTTCGCATTGTGCCAATAATATCGTCAAATATTACAACAAATTCAACGCACAAAAAGGAACACAGTTCGTTTTCTCGGATTTGGGGACGTACAAGCCGAACGAATGGAATGTGTACTCCGAAATCAAACGCAAGCTCGTGGAAGACCACGGCATACCTGCAAATGAAATCCGCTTTATACAGGAAGCAAAAAATGACAAACAACGCAAGGCATTGATTAAGGGAATGAACGACGGTACAATCCGTGTGCTGTTTGGTTCTACAAGTATGCTCGGTACAGGCGTAAACGCACAAAAAAGAGCCGTTGCCGTTCATCATTTAGATACACCGTGGCGACCGTCCGACCTTGCCCAAAGGGACGGTCGGGCAATCCGAAAAGGGAACGAAATAGCTAAGCATTTTAATAACAACAAAGTGGATGTAATTATTTATGCTGTTGAAAAATCGCTGGACAGTTATAAATTCAACCTGCTGTACAACAAACAGCTGTTTATAGACCAATTAAAATCCAATAATCTCGGAAAAAGAACAATTGACGAGGGCAGTATGGACGAAAAATCGGGTATGAACTTCTCGGAATATGTGGCTATCCTTATGGGAAATACCGACCTTTTGGATAAAGCTAAAATAGAAAAACAGATTGCCGGATTGGAAAGCGAAAGACAAGCGTTCAGCCGTTCCAAGTACAGTGCTAAATACAAACTGGAAGACTATACGGCAGAATTGAACAAAGCCCAATCCCGATTTGACCGGATGAGCCTTGATTGGAATAATCTGCAAGGGCGTATCCAAAAACATTCGGACGGCACAATCGCAAATCCTCTGCAATTGGACGGCTTACCGCCTAATGCGGATATTAAACAAATCGGTGCAAAGCTCAACCAGCTTGCGGACAAAGCCCGTACAGGTGGGGATTATGAAGAAATCGGAAGCCTTTACGGTTTTCAACTTTTGGTAAAAACAGAAATGTCGCAAAAAGATGGCGTGGATATTCGTGTAAACCGTTTTTTGATACAGGGAGAGGGAAATATCAAATACACCTATAACAATGGTATCGTAGCCAAAGATGAAAAATTGGCATCAATGAATTTCCTGAACGCATTGGAAAAACTACCTGTTTATGTTGAACAGGAGCAAAAGAAAATAGCCGAAATACAAAAAGATTTACCTGTTCTTCACGAAGTAATTAACGGTACGTGGACTAAAGAAATTCGATTGAGCGAACTTAAAACGGAACTGGCATCTGTGGAGCGTAAGATACAGTTATCCATCAAACCCGAAACGAAAGAAGAACCATCCGAAAAGCAGAAAGAAGCCCCAAAGGTTTCAGAAAGTATTGTACGGACAAAAGGTCTTCATCTGCCACGAGGGGTGTTATAAGAAAGTCCATTATATTTCGTCCTCTTCATCCATTTTCTTAATTAAGGCATCCCGTAAATTGTCAAGGAATTTCGTTCGGTTAATTTTACGGGCTTTCAATTCCATAAACGTATGGTAGAAATCGCCCAAATCAATATTAAATGTGCTTTCAAATGTTTTGGCAATTAGTTTTATATCGGTATTTCCGTTGTTGAATACACCTTGTGCGTAGAGTGCATAAATCAACTCGGTTAATGCTGTTTTACTTCCCGTCCAGCTCAAAGGAGATTTACTATTTGCTTTCTTATAATGTTTGTTATTTAGCTGGTCTTCAAGATAAACTTGTATTAAATCGTTTGCCAATATCTTAGCTACTTTGTAATCGGCAATGGTAGAAAAGGAATGGTCTGTTTCAAAATAGATGGTATCTAAATTTAGCTTAATATCATACTTTCCCCGAACAAATAGTTGGTTATCAATAAAGGTATTGTTAGTACGGTAATATTTATAAAATTCAAGATTATTGTCAAAAAATCTTTTGAGTTTCTTCAATTCGGTATTGAAGTATTTCTTTGCAGACTTTGTTTCATTTGGTTTTTTACTTTCTATTTTATAGATAGCATTGTAATAAATTAGTTTTGAAACAATGACAGGTTTTTGATGTTTGAAGAAATGGATTTCTTCTTCTGTGTTTTTAAACCCACTTTTCAGAATGTTTTTCTTTAATTCTGATAAACATTCAATAATTATATGTATAGCGGTTTCTATCCTTTGGATTGGGCAATCAGCTTCAATTTCTAATTCGTCGATTTCTGTTTCCAGCTTAAAAAGTGTTTGTGTATAAAATTTATTCATTTTGAAGTCTTAAAATTTGGTTTACTAATAGAGATGCCTAAATCTGTCAGATTTAGGCATCATCCAGCTAATACCCTTTAATATGTCAACGCAAGCCCGGCTCCAAAACCCATATCGCTATCGTAGTGAGTACGAATGCCAATGTTTTTATTGTTAATGTCGAAGGTGCGGTTGCAGACCGCGGTCATGAACTGTTTGTCGTGGCTCACAAGCACAATGGCGCCGGAATAGTCTTTCAGAAAATTTTCCAGCCAGATGATGGACTCCATGTCCAGGTGGTTGGTAGGCTCATCCAGCAGCATGAGGTCGTTCTTCTGCAGCAGCAGCTTGGCCAGTTCTATGCGCATGCGCCAGCCGCCGGAAAATTCGTCGGTTATTTTGTGGAAGTCTCCGGCTTTAAAACCAAGCCCCAGCAAAACTTTTTCCACCTCGCCCTCCAGATTGTAGGCATCGTGGTGGTGAAGCAGATCGTTGAGGTCGGTCATTTGGTGGATAAGGTCGTGGTAGGCTTCGCTTTCGTAATCGGTTCGTGTCGCCAGCTGGTGATTTACCTCCTCCAACTCCTGCTTCATGGCATTAATTTTTTCAAAAGCCTGCAGGGTTTCGTTCCATACGGTGCGGCCTTTTACAAAATCGAGGTCCTGCTTCAGGAAACCGATGGTTACATTTCCTTCCGGCACAATGCTGCCTTCGTAAAAGTTAATTTCACCGGACAGCATTTTGAGCAGGGTAGATTTTCCCGCGCCGTTTTTGCCCACGAGGCCGATTTTATCGTCGCGACGAATGGTGAAATTCACATTTTGAAAAAGGTAATTGCCCGAATGGTGGAGGCCGAGCCCCTGAACTGAAATCATAATGCGCAAAAATAAAAAACTCCTACAGAACTTCTATAGGAGTTGGTAGACCCACAGGGAGTTTTTGTTTGAACCAATAAAGCAATGTAAGTCATCATTTTACTGACAGAAAGCAAGTTAGATAATTTTATAAAAGCATAAGGCATCGTATAAATCATTAAACAATCCCCGATTTAGTCCCTGATTTTAGAAGTAGGGACTAGAAATTGATACTTCAAATTTCTTCGTAATAAGTATTTTCCCCCTTCCTTTAGTACATATCTGGCTGCGTACGAGCAAAATAAAGTGCAACCGGTCTTTATTTAACGTGTTGCACCCTATTAAACATTGCTCATCAAGAAGTATCTTAATAATTCAAAGTAATCCCTGCACCCCAGCTCATATCGCTGTCGTAGTGGGTTGAGATTCCGATATTTTTTGTGACGATATATTTAAGACCTGCCATATATTCTTTGTCGGTATTGAC
>JAEWKC010000015.1 GCA_023386235.1 Bacteroidota bacterium
CTTCCGTAATAAGACAATTATGGATGGAGAATGCAGCCCACCTGGCCAAACTTGGCAATGTAAAAAAGCTGGATTCGCGCAACCTGTACATCAATCACATGGATGCGGAAGAAAGCGTGGTATCTATATACAACCACCAGATATTGAATGTTGATAAAGGAGACAACAACAACCTCGGCGGTATTCTTTGCCTGTGGAACGACCGGAATTTAGACAAAGGAGAAGACAACCTTACGCACAATCCAGTTTACTCGTCTTTGCTCGCTTTTGCAGAAAGAGCGTGGATCGGTGGAGGCATTCCCCATAATTACGCCGTGATGTTACCACAAAACAAAACAGCATTCATAGATTTTGAAAACCGGTTATTGGATCTAAAGAAGACGGATTTTAATCAATTGCCTTTTCCGTATGTAAAACAATCCAACATAGAATGGCAACTGATAGGCCCCTATGATAATGGTGGTGATCTTGCCAAGAAATTCGCTCCCGAACTAAAGAATTTCAACACTGATAAAATAAAAAATAAGAAAACGGTTTATGGTGGCACCATTATTCCACGCCACTTCTGGCACCCTATTGTGAGAGGTATTTTTGAGGATGAAAAAGAAAATACTACATATTATGGTTATCAACGTTACTGGTCAGATGCGGATACTACCGCCGAAATGTGGATCGGGTTTTACGATTTCTCGCGTTCTACCATGACCAATACACCGGATGCGGGTACATGGAATCATTTACAAAGTAAAATATGGCTCAATGGCAATGAAATTGCACCACCAAAATGGCAAAGAGCCGGGCAAAAAGGAGATTTGGAAATACCTTATATTGATGAAAACTACATCATGCGTAAGCCTACAACTGTGCAATTAAAAAAAGGCTGGAATGAAATACTTACCAAAATACCTATTGGTTCGTTTGCCGCTAAAGTGTGGCATACGCCTAATAAGTGGATGTTCACAGCCATGATCATAGAAAAACAACCGGGCAGCATCAATTATCAACAAGGCGGAGGATACCGGAAAAAATAAAAGCTATAGCGTAAGTTTTACGGCTCAACTTTATTTTTTCTCGAAGAAAAAAAATGAAGTTGAGCTTTGTTGCACTTTAAACTTGCACGCAGACTAAAAATAACTGCAAATTAATTTTCTCTTTTTAGATTAATATTCCTAATTTTGCGCCCGAATAGTAAAAACCACTATTCTTATTTCTAAAAATTAATCATTATATGTCCGATTTAAAATTAAGACGCAATTTCGGTATCGCTGCACACATTGATGCAGGAAAGACTACAACCACCGAACGTATTCTTCGTTATACAGGTATGATTCATCGCACAGGTGAAGTGCACGATGGTGGCGCTACCACCGACTGGATGGAGCAGGAAAAAGAACGTGGTATTACCATTACTTCTGCCGCCGTTAGCTGTCAATGGCCTTTTCCAACCGTTCAGGGAAAACCATTGGCTGAAACTAAAAAGTATTCTTTCAATATTATTGATACTCCGGGTCACGTTGACTTTACTGTAGAAGTAGAGCGTTCTATGCGTGTATTAGATGGTCTTATCGCGCTATTTTCTGCCGTAGATGGCGTAGAGCCTCAGTCAGAA
This sequence comes from Bacteroidota bacterium, assembly GCA_023386235.1. Classification (GTDB taxonomy): domain Bacteria; phylum Bacteroidota; class Bacteroidia; order Chitinophagales; family Chitinophagaceae; genus Haoranjiania. The sequence goes on from JAEWKC010000015.1 coordinate 1,610, forward strand.
ACCGTTTGGCGTCAGGCTAACCGCTACAAAGTACCCAGAATCGGATTTGTAAATAAAATGGACCGTTCAGGTGCCGACTTCTTAAATGTGGTAGCACAGATCAAAGAAATGCTGGGCGCCAAGGCCGTTCCGCTTCAGTTGCCCATAGGCGCTGAAGACAACTTTAAAGGTGTAGTGGATCTTATTCAAAACACAGGTATTGTATGGGACGATGCTACCGAAGGTATGACCTATACGGAAGTGCCTATTCCTGACGATATGAAAGAAGATGTGGAGTACTGGAGAGGACAATTGATTGAAGCGGTTGCAGAATATGATGAAAACCTGATGGAGAAATTCTTCGACGATCCTAACAGCATTTCAGAAGAAGAAGTACACGAAGCTATCCGTAAAGCCTGTATAGATCTAAGCATCATACCTATGATGTGCGGCTCTTCTTTCAAAAACAAAGGTGTACAAACAGCACTGGATGCCGTTTGCCGCTACTTACCATCTCCCGTAGACGTGGAAGCTATTGAAGGTAGTGATCCTAACGATCCGGAAAAGAAATTGCTCCGCAAACCCGATGCAAAAGAACCCTTCGCATCATTGGCGTTTAAAATTATGACCGACCCGTTTGTAGGTCGTTTGGCTTTCTTCCGCTGCTACAGCGGGCATTTAGATGCAGGCTCTTATGTATTAAATGTACGTTCCGGCAAAAACGAGCGTATCTCCCGTATCATGAAAATGTTTGCCAACAAACAAAATCCCGTAGAGTTTATTGAAGCCGGAGATATTGGCGCGGCTGTTGGCTTTAAAGATATTAAAACAGGCGATACATTGTGTGATGAAAAACATCCCATTGTATTGGAAAACATGTTTATCCCCGAACCGGTTATCGCCATTGCTATTGAGCCCAAAACACAAGGCGACGTAGACAAAATGGGTATGGCCATCTCTAAGCTGGTAGAAGAAGATCCTACATTGCGCGTAAATACGGATGAAGAAACCGGACAAACCATATTGCAAGGTATGGGTGAATTGCATCTGGAAATCATTATCGATCGTTTGAAACGCGAATTTAAAGTAGAAATCAACCAAGGTAACCCTCAGGTTGCTTACAAAGAAACTTTCCAGAACACTATCTCTCACAGAGAAGTACTAAAAAAACAAACCGGTGGTCGTGGTAAATTTGCCGACATCGAATTTGAAATGGGCCCTGCCGATGAAGAATGGTTAAAAGAAAACGAAGGAAAATCATTCCAGTTTGTAAATAACATTGTGGGTGGTTCTATTCCGCGTGAATTTTTCCCTGCCATTCAAAAAGGTTTTGAAACAGCAATGACCACGGGTGTTTTAGCAGGCTATCCTGTACAAAACATGAAGATCCGTATTTATGACGGTTCATTCCACAACGTAGACTCCGACGCTATGTCTTTTGAACTATGCGCCAAAGCTGGTTTCCGTACCGCAGGCAAGAAAGCAAAACCTGTATTATTAGAGCCTATCATGAAAGTAGAAGTGACCACACCCGATCAATACATGGGTGATGTGAGCGGAGACCTTAACCGTCGTCGTGGTATGATGGAAGGCATGGACAGCAGAGGCAACGCGCAGGTAATTAAAGCCAAAGTACCATTAAGCGAAATGTTTGGTTATGTAACCCAGTTACGTTCCATCACTTCCGGTCGTGCGGCTTCTACTATGGAATTCTCCCACTACTCTCCTGCCCCGGTTAACATTGCAGAAGAAGTGATTGCCAAAAACAAAGGAAAAGTAAAAGACGAAGAAGAATAAATTTTTCTCTCTTTGCAAACATATCAAAAACGTCCTGTTAAACAGGGCGTTTTTTTTATTGACCCGTACATTAGAGATTATCCAACGGACTTTTGATTTTCGATTTGGAAATATCGGTGATGTGGGTGTTGCGCTTCGAAATTAAACGTAGGTACTAATGCAGATTCGTAATTTTTCTCCGTATTATCTGAAAGCCTTTTTATCTTTAATTCGGTTTTCGAATTGAATGGAGAGTTGCTGACGATTCATGATTAGAGTTTTATTTCGTAAAACCAGAAATAGAAAATTATACTAAACTGAATATCACTGCTTTGCAGATTATTAAAAATTGGTTTTGCGCAATAAGATAAAGCTGATTTTTACGAAATACGCAAAACCTAGACGTTGACACGCAACCCACGCTCGCAAGCCTCTTCGTTTGGCTTTATAAGCCAAACTCCCGAGTCTTTCTCCCAAAGCGTGTCAACGATGGCACTTGACGAAGTTCCGTTCCACGACATTTTACTCAAAATAAAAAAATCGCTTTGATTTAACTTTTTGCTATATTTGTATCCAAATGAATACAAAATGTACTTTATTGAAAAAACAAATGAGTTTGACAAATGGCTACGGAAATTAAAAGACATTCGTGCAAAAGCCAAAATTTTGTTCAGACTTCAGAAAATTGGAAACGAAGAACATTTTGGTGACTGTAAGCCCGTTGGAAATGGAATCAGAGAATTACGGATTAATTATGCGAAAGGTTACAGAATCTATTTCAAAGAAACGGAAGGAAACATTATCATTTTGCTAATCGGGGGAGACAAATCAAACCAGCAAAAAGATATTGAAAAAGCGAAAGAAATTTGGGATAAAATCAAAAAATAACGAAATGGATATTTCAAAATTTGACATTGCAGATTATTTGGACAGCAAAGAAATGATTGCTGAATATCTTAATATTGTCCTGGAAGAAGGTGATGACTCTGAAATTATTGTTGCTATTGGGAATATAGCAAAAGCAATAGGAATGACTAAAATTGCAGAAGAAACCGGAATGAGCAGGCCGAGTTTGTACAAAGCACTATCAGATGGTGCAAAACCGCAATTTTCAACCATTATGAAAGTTTTGAAAGCAGTGGGTGGACAAATAAGAGTTAATCCAATAAACACGTAAAAAAACGTTGCACAACTCTCATTTGAAAAAAAATCAATAGTATAGCTTTCTGATTGCTTTTACAGCCTCGTTTGCAGGAAGCTATTTTTTCGTTTTATTAAATTTAAACGGACGTTTCCAGTTGTAATACTTATCTCCAACTATTTTGTTGAACAGTAATTAAGTTCAGAATAAACAATAAAAAAGAGCATCTGAATTTTGTACAGATGCTCTTCTTCGTTTTTATATAACAACTATGAAAAAAACTTTTCAATGTTTTAAAAGCTTATAGCTGAGGACCGGCAGCTACTAGGTTTTTGCCTTCTTCGGTATCAGTATATTGCTCAAAGTTAGCAATGTATTTAGCTGCAAGGCTCTTTGCTTTTTCTTCCCATTCAGAAGCATTGGCATAAGTAGTTCTCGGATCTAAAATATCAGATACATTTGGTAATGCTTTCGGATAAGTCAGGTTCATCACAGGTATTGTACCTGTTTCCGCGCTGTCAATAGAACCATCAAGGATCGCGTCAATGATCGCTCTTGTATCTTTCAAAGAAATTCTTTTTCCGGTACCGTTCCAGCCTGTATTTACCAAGTACGCTTTTGCTCCGTGCTCTTTCATTTTACCGATTAGTGTTTTAGAGTACATAGTCGGGTGCAATGATAAGAACGCTTCACCAAATGCAGGCGAGAAAGATGGAGTTGGTTCTGTAATACCTCTTTCAGTTCCCGCTAATTTAGAAGTGTAACCGCAAAGGAAGTGGTACTGCGCCTGGTCGTCGGTAAGGATAGAAACCGGAGGCAATACACCAAAAGCATCAGCAGACAAGTAAACGATCTTTTTAGCGTGTCCTGCTTTGGAAGGAAGAACAATTTTATTGATGTGATAAATAGGATAAGAAACCCTTGTATTTTCAGTGATAGAGCCGTCTTTAAAATCTACTTGTCCGTTTTCGCTTACTACTACGTTTTCCAATAAAGCATCGCGTCTGATAGCTCTCCAGATATCGGGTTCTTTTTCTTCAGAAAGGTCAATTACTTTTGCATAACAACCACCTTCGTAGTTAAATACGCCGTTGTTGTCCCAGCCATGCTCGTCATCACCAATCAGGTAACGTTTAGGATCGGCGGATAAAGTAGTTTTACCTGTGCCTGAAAGTCCGAAGAATACAGCTACATCGCCCGCTTCGCCTACGTTTGCAGAGCAGTGCATTGATGCCATTCCTTTTAGTGGTAAGTAGTAGTTCATCATAGAGAACATACCTTTTTTCATTTCACCACCATACCATGTACCACCAATGATCTGAATTTTTTGTGTAAGATCAAACATTACAAAGTTTTCAGAATTCAATCCTTGCTCTTTCCAGTTGGGGTTAGTAACTTTTGAACCGTTCATCACTACAAAGTCAGGAGTACCGTAGTTTTCCAATTCGTAATGAGAAGGACGAATAAACATATTGGTAACAAAATGCGCCTGCCATGCTACTTCCATGATAAATCTTACTTTCAGCCTTGTATCCGGATTGGTACCACAGAAAGTATCTACTACGTATAATTTTTTATTTGAAAGTTCTTCTGTAACCAGGTCTTTCAATTCGTTGAAAATTTCCTTGGTAGTAGGTACATTTATTTTACCATCCCACCAGATAGTATCGGCAGAAGTTTCGTCTTTTACGATGTACCTGTCTTTAGGAGAACGCCCGGTGAATATACCGGTTTTTACTGCTACTGCACCGCTTTCTGTAACTACACCTTTTTCAAATCCTTCATTTGCAGTGTTTACTTCTGCCTGATATAGTTGTTCGTACGATGGGTTGTACACTACTTCGGGGGTACCCGTAATTCCGTATTGGCTTAGGTTAAGGTCAGCCGCTGTTTTTTGTGTTGCCATAAGTTTAAATGTGTATTTTGATTGATAATTTAATTACAAAAAAATTTGCAGAGCAGATAATAATTTAAAAATCGCGTCTTCGGCATCTGATGAAAAAAGTAAACAAAAATCATTTCACTTTTTTTATCGCTCTGTTTTATTCTATGGCAAAGGTATGTATAGAAAAACTAACAAAAAATGATATTCGTCAGTTTATGCAAAAAATTGCCCTTGTGTTTTGTTAAAGTTATTCTTCAAAATTCAAAGTGAACTGAATCATCCTTGTATTCATTTTGTGCAACACGTTGGAATAAGGATTGGAGGGGTCAGAAATATGACTGTTGCCAAAATAATTCCCGATTTTGATTTCCGGTGAAACTACTGTAAAGGGCAGGTAAATACTAAAGCCCGCACCGAATTCGTAGCCCAATTGATTTTGTCTTATTTGCGGCGGCGGATAAAGATCTAACTGGCGCGCTTTTTTATATTCTTCCGAGTTGGCAGCCAGGTTAATATCGTACTTAGGTCCTGCAAACATATACACTCTGAAATTGTTGAGCCTGTCTGAGCTCAGCTTTACATGCAGCGGCACGCTTACCATTGTAGCTGGCAGTCTTATCACTTCAGGGTTGTTTTGTATAGATGGCTTATCGGCTATATAATCCGCATCGTAATAATAAGATAAAGATTTTGAGCCTCCTATTACCAGTTTAGGCGCTATTCGAGCTTCAAGATTATTGTAGATTCTTGCGGTGGACAATAAGCCAAACTCAAGGCCATGACTGCCTTTGGGCTCAATACGTGTAAAAGCCGGTTGCTGAAGAAACTCTTTTGAACGTGTAGTATGCAGTACAGAATAATTGTATCCTACCGATAAACCAAAATAGTAGGGATCACGGTCGTGGTTTAACCGATACTGGTTAAATTGCGCGTTGCTCTCTATGCAAAACAACGCTACGCAAGTAAATAAGGTTACAATCCTTAAAGCCTTCATTGTACTACAAAAATAAAATTAATTATCTCTAAAACGAAATAAAGCGGTTTTAAGTATAAGAAGTAAATTCTTTGCAATAATATCGTAAATTTGCCAACGAAATTTTGAAGCGATGGCAATAACTATTGATGTAAACATACAAGCACTGATTGGTTCTGAGAAAGACACAGAATTAAAAAAGATAGGCGAAAAAATATTGAATGAAGAACGTATCACTTTTGACGAAGGTGTTTTGCTTTTTGAAAAAGGTTCTTTAGGCTTTACAGGCGCTTTAGCCAATCATATTAGGGAAAAACAGTGGGGAGATAAAACTTTTTTCAACAGAAACTTTCATATAGAGCCCACCAATGTATGTCTTTTTACCTGCGACTTTTGTTCTTACTCCCGCAAATACAAGCATAGAGAAGAAGGGTGGGAACTGAGTGAAGAGCAAATGCTGGATATTGTAAAAAGCTACGACGGACAGCCTGTAACCGAAGTGCACATAGTAGGAGGCGTACACCCTAAATTAAACCTGCCTTTCTTTATTGAATTATTAAAAAAAATAAAAGCACATCGCCCCGACATTCATATTAAAGGCTATACCGCGGTGGAGCTGGATTATATGTTTCGCAAGGCAAAGGTAAGTAACAAAGAAGGGCTAGAACTATTGCGTGAGGCGGGTTTACAATCCTTACCCGGCGGCGGAGCCGAGATTTTCAATACAGATATCCGCAATCAAATATGCGCCGATAAAGTGGACGCCAAAGGCTGGCTGGATATTCATAAAACAGCGCACGAAATGGGCATGCATTCCAACGCTACCATTTTATATGGCCATGTAGAAAAATATGAGCATCGCATTGAACACATGGATATGCTGCGACAACTGCAGGATGAAACAAAAGGCTTTAATACTTTCATTCCTTTGAAGTTCAGAAATCAAAATAACGACATGAGTCATATTCCGGAAACAAGTATTATGGAAGATATGCGCATGTATGCCATTTCTAAAATTTACCTGGACAATTTCCCTCACCTGAAAGCATACTGGCCAATGCTGGGCCGGCAAAACGCGCAACTGGCTTTAAGCTTTGGCGTAGATGACCTTGACGGAACCATTGACGATACCACAAAAATTTATTCAATGGCAGGCAGCGAAGAACAATCTCCTACTCTGTCTACAGAAGAATTGGTAAACCTCATCAAACAAACCGGAAGAACAGCTGTAGAAAGAGATACTTTGTACAATGAGCTGAAAGTTTATTAATCGTAATGCCATATTATATCATAAATCATAAATCAATACAGTGTTTAACAACAGAACAAAAATAAAAGAGCTGCTAAAAGGCGACAAAACGGGCAGTGAAGTAACCGTAATGGGCTGGATACGTACATTTCGCAACAACCAGTTTATAGCTATAAACGATGGCAGCAGCAATGCGAATTTGCAGGCAGTGATAGAGTTAGGTTCGGTTGATAATGCCACTTTAAAAAGATTGACCACCGGCGCTTCTGTAAAAGTAACCGGAGAATTGCAGGAGTCTTTGGGCAAAGGACAAAATGTAGAAGTAAAAGTAAAAACCTTAGAAATACTCGGCGATAGCGATGCTGATAAATATCCGCTTCAACCTAAAAAACACAGCCTTGAATTTTTAAGAGAAAATGCGCATCTGCGCTTCAGAACCAATACATTTGCCGCGGTTTTCAGAGTACGGCACGCATTGGCATTCGCCGTTCATGAATTTTTCAACAAAAAAGGATTTGTGTATTTGCACACACCTATCATCACGGCTTCCGATGCCGAAGGTGCAGGTGAAATGTTCAGGGTTACTACGCTTGATTTAGACAATCTGCCTAAAACCGATGAGGGTAAAATAAATTTTGAAGAGGATTTTTTTGGCAAGTCTGCCAACCTTACGGTTAGCGGCCAGTTGCAAGGCGAACTGGGCGCCATGGCTTTTTCTGAAATCTATACTTTCGGACCTACCTTCCGCGCCGAAAACTCCAACACTACGCGCCACCTTGCAGAATTTTGGATGATAGAACCCGAAATGGCTTTTTGCGATATTGAAGATAATATGAACCTGGCCGAAGAGTTTATCAAGTACCTGATTCAGTATGTTTTTGATAACAATAAAGAAGATCTTGAGTTTTTAGACAACCGGTTAAAAGAAGAAGAAAAATCATTGCCACAAGACAAACGCAGCGAGTTAGGATTGATTGACAAGCTGAACTTTGTAGTACAGAATCCTTTTGAAAGAATTACTTATACCGAAGCGATTGATATATTAATGGCCTCGCCGATGTATAAGAAAAAGAAATTTAAGTTCGATGTAAAATGGGGCATCGACCTGCAAAGTGAACATGAAAGATACCTGGTAGAAAAGCATTTTAAAAAACCGGTAATAGTAACCGGCTACCCCAAAGATATCAAAGCCTTTTATATGCGGCAAAACGACGATGGCAAAACAGTTGCCGCCATGGACATACTGGCGCCCGGCATTGGTGAAATAGTGGGTGGTTCGCAAAGAGAAGAACGTTTAGATCTGTTGCTGCAGCGCATGGAAGAAATGCACATTCCCGCTAAAGAAATGGACTGGTATTTAGATACCCGACGTTTTGGCACTGTGCCGCACGCGGGTTTTGGATTAGGGTTTGAAAGAATGGTACAATTTGTAACCGGCATGGGAAATATTCGAGATGTAATAGCTTTTGCCCGTACTCCGGATAATTGCGAATTTTAAAATAAACTTGCAGAAAAAATATTTAATAAAAACTTTTTTATTAAGGAAAAAGAATTATTTTTGCAATCCTTTCAAGGAGGTGCGATAGCTCAGTTGGTAGAGCAATGGACTGAAAATCCATGTGTCGGCGGTTCGATCCCGCCTCACACCACAAAAAAACACAGGTCTTATCGCCTGTGTTTTTTTATTCCTGCCAAGTACTTACAAAGATTCTTACATTGATTGAATTGAATGATCTCAACTCGCTCAGGATACTACTAACAAAAATCCCAACTACCAGAAGCAGTCGGGATTTATTTTTCTAAGTTGTCAAACATATTCAGGACAACATGAATCAAATTATTTTACAGAAGCTACCAAAGCTTTAAATGCTTCAGGCTCATTCATAGCCATATCTGCTAAAACTTTACGGTTGACTTCAATACCGGATTTATTTAATTTATCCATAAATACGCTGTAAGTGATTCCTTCGGCGCGCACACCTGCATTGATACGGGCAATCCACAACTGGCGGTATTCGCGTTTTTTCAATTTACGACCTACATAGCTGTAAGTCATACCTTTTTCTACAATGTTTTTGGCAACGGTATATACATTTTTACGTTTGCCGTAAAAGCCTTTGGCCTGGTTTAATATTTTTTTTCTTCTTGCTTTTGAAGCAACAGAATTTTTTGAACGTGGCATAAATTCAAATATTTTAGATCAGCACCTGCTGAAGTTAATTAATGGGTTGAAAAACTTATTTTAAACGTAATAAACGTAAAACAAACGGCTTGTGCGAATCGGCTACTTTACCGGGTACGTTTAAAGCTCTTTTACGCTTGGTAGATTTCTTGGTTAAGATGTGACGTTTAAAAGGTTTCTGGTGCATGATCTCACCATTTCTTGTAACTCTGAAGCGCTTCTTTGCACTGGAGTTGGTCTTTACTTTTGGCATTTTTTAATAATCATTTACGATTACACCCTGCTGGTGTTTTCGGGACGTACCGAAAAACTTGTAAACCTTACGGGTAAATTTGGAGTGCAAAATTATGAATTACTTCTGAAATAGAAAAATAAATATCACCTTTTGTTACAACAACCTTTTAAGTAAAGCATAGTTGAGGCAAAGATTCTGTCGCCCATCATTTTTCATTCTACAGATGTACTTTGTGATTTAAATTCAGTTGAAATCATTTTGCCGCTTCTCCAAACAAATCATACAATCTGTAAGCGGTATTGCATAAGTTTTTATATGTTGGTATATTCATCCTGATTAAAATATCAATGCCTAATTCTTGCTCAAGCTTTGGTTTAATTTTTCGCAACACCGTTATGATAATGTCTCTGTTAATCTTCATCTGTCATAACAATTTGCAATATGGTATCACTTAAAGTACTGAACTTTTGATACAATTATATTGGTCAGTTACATATATTGGTTCGGAGCTTCCAGACTTTCTAACCTGAATAACATCATCGCTGTTGCACCAACACCCAAATAACAGATTTCAACTTTTTCTCCATTTTTCATTTTGTATGAAGCCAAAATCCTTTCTTCTTTTTCAAGAGAGTACATCCGGAAATAAGAAAAAATAAAAAGATTATTTTTTTCATTCCCTACTTAAAATCCTCATCCATATTGTACAATGTGAATGCCCAGATATCTGCCAGCTCTTCAATCACTTTCGCCGTTGGCTTCCCGGCTCCGTGGCCGGCTTTGCTGTCTATTCTTATCAAAGCAGGATTTTCACAATCGTAGCCTTCCTGTAATGTGGCGGCAAACTTAAATGAGTGTGCAGGTACTACCCTGTCGTCATGATCGGCAGTGGTAATCAACGTAGCCGGGTAGCAAATACCTTTTTTAATATTATGCAAAGGAGAATATTTAATGAGGTAATTAAAGTCTTCCTGTTTGTCGCTGCTGCCATATTCTACCACCCAGCCCCAGCCTACTGTGAATTTCTGGTATCGCAACATATCCAAAACACCTACCTGTGGTATAGCTACCTGAAACAGGTCAGGACGTTGCGTCATCACCGCGCCTACCAGCAGTCCGCCGTTGGAGCCGCCGCGAATAGCCAGCTTTTGCGGCGATGTATATTTTTCTTTAATCAAATACTCGGCCGCGGAAATAAAATCATCAAATACATTTTGTTTGTTTTCCAACATGCCGCCTTTATGCCATTCTTCGCCATACTCGCCACCGCCCCTGAGATTGGCCAACACATAAATGCCACCGTTCTCTAAGAAAGGAATATTGGCTACTGAAAAAGATGGCGTAAGACTTATATTAAATCCGCCATAAGCATACAGCATGGTAGGATTGGTACCGTCTAATTGTATTCCTTTTTTATAGGTGATGAACATAGGCACTTTAGTACCATCTTTTGATGGATAGAATACTTGCCTGGTTTCGTAATCGTCAGGATTGATATTTACTTCCGATTTTTTGTAAACAGTAGATTTTCCCGTAGCTATATCATACCTGAAAGTTGTAGCCGGATACGTAAATGAAGTAAATGTATAAAAGAAAAACTTGTCATCTTTTTCTCCACCAAAACCACCAGCTGTGCCTACTCCGGGCAATTCAACCGTGCGCTCCAGTTTTCCTTTATAGTCGTATTGCTGAATATAGCTGTTGGCATCTTTCAGATAATTGGCAAATAATTTACCGCCACCGGTACTTACAAAATTTAATTTATTTTCTGTTTCCGGAATAATGATTTTCCAGTTATTTACCGCCGGATTTTTAGGATCTATGGACACTACCTTGTAGTTAGGCGCATCTTGGTTGGTGAGTACCAAAAGCCTGTCGCCGTCGTTATCAATTACATTGGCGTTGGTTGAAAAGCCGGGTATTAAAGTAGTGAAATCCTTTGCAGTATTATCTTTCAGGTCTTTCACTTTTATCTCGCTTCCGTCTGTGCCTTCTGAAATACCGAGTATAAGAAATCTTTTATCCTCCGTCAATCCGCCGCCCACATATCTTAATGGGTGCTCTTTATCTTCGTATATCAGCTTGTCTTGCGACTGCGGTGTGCCCAGCTTATGATAAAATACTTTTTGATATTCCGTCTTGGCAGAATATTTAGTTTTCTCATCTTCGGGCTTGGTATAACCACTGTAATAAAATCCATCATCGCCATCCCACGAAATGCCTGTAAACTTTACATATTCCAATTTATCGTTTAATAACTTTCCGGAAGGAAATTCCATAATACGGATCTCCTGCCAGTCGGAGCCCGATGCGGAAACCGCGTAGCCATAATACTTTTGGCTTTTGGAAAGTGAAGTGGCCTGCAGGGCAATCGTACCGTCTTCCGATAACTTGTTAGGATCTATCAATACTTTTTCTTTACCTGTCAATCCTTCGCGATAGTACACCACGCTCTGGTTTTGCAAGCCGTCATTTTTTCCGTAGATGTAGTATTTGCCCTTTCTGTATGGCGCTCCTTCACGAGGATAATTCCATATTTCTGTAAGGCGGTTTTTTATTTTATCTCTGAAAGGAATTTTGTTTAAGTAAGCATTCGTAACCACATTTTGTGCTTTTACCCATTGTTCGGTTTGAGCAGAGGTGTCATTTTCTAACCAACGATACGGATCCGCTATTTTTACTCCGAAATAATCATCTGTATGATTTACTTTTTCCGTAACCGGATAGCTGATTTTTTGTGCATTCAAACTCATAATTCCAATCAATAACAACGATAGTGACAATAAACTTTTGTACATGCAGGTAAATTTTTTTGAGGTGTGAAAATAAGAAATTTTAAGCAAATACGCCGGCAAGAGGTGTAGACACGAAAATTTTTGAAGCATAATTATTTTCCACATAGGTCTTGTTTCTACACTTCTTGCATCTTATGCGAATTAAAACCACAAAGACACGAAGCACACAAAAGGAAACTCATTTTTCTGTTGCAACCACATCCTAATTCAGAAACATATTATCTATCAACCTTACGCCACCGATATAGCCGGCAAACAGCGCGGAGAGCTTTTGTTCGCCATTCCACAGTTGCACAGGCTCAAGCGTTTCTGCATCGTGAAAAGAAAAATAGTCTATTTTGTCAAATCCTGCTTCCAGAATATTTCTTTGAGCGTGGGCGCTTAGCTCTTCCAACTCATAATCTAATAAATGCGCCTGGCAGTACCGCAACATTTTATGTACAACTACAGCTTTTTCTTTATCCTCTTCTGAAAGTCTTGCATTGCGGCTGCTGGCAGCCAGTCCGCTTTCTTCACGAAGCGTTTCGCCTATGATTAGTTGCGTTGCAATATTTTTCAGCTGTAGCATTTTTTTTACAACCATTACCTGCTGCAGGTCTTTTTGCCCCATAAACAACTCATCGGGCTGTACCATGCGCAACAATCTTTCTACCACCTGACATACACCCTGAAAGTGTCCGGGCCTGAATCTTCCTTCCAAAATGGTCTCTACAAATCCTAAATCGTACTTTTCTTTCAGTTCTGTTCCTTCAGGATACATTTCCTTTACAGACGGTAAAAAAACTATAACGCAACCATTTTTTTCCAACAGGCGAATATCATTTTCTATGGTGACGGGATATTTTTCAAAATCAGTAGCGTCGTTGAACTGTGTAGGATTTACAAAAATGCTGCAAACTGTTATATTATTTCTTTGTACCGATTTTTCAATTAACGAAATATGTCCTTTGTGCAACGCGCCCATTGTAGGCACAAAGCCAATTTTTCTATCTTTATTTTTAAAATATGCTATTTTTCTTTGTAGTAATTCGGTTGTTTTTGTTAAAATCATAATGTGTACATTTTTTAAAATGCCAATATTAGGCTAAATTTCATTAATTTTGCATACTTATTTTATTTTCAGAACGAAATTAGAGGTAGAATGTCCAGTAAAAAAAGAGTATTATTTATTTCTACAGAATTCTCTCCATTCTTGGAATTGACAGAGTTTTCAGAAATATTAAACCAGTTAGCCATTAAAAGCAATGAAAACGATTTCGAGGTAAGATGCATCATGCCACGCTTTGGAGTTATTAACGAACGCCGCCATAAGTTGCATGAAGTAGTGCGCCTGTCGGGTATTAATGTTTCTGTAGATAACGACGATTATCCTTTACAAATTAAAGTATCTTCTTTGCCCAATGCAAGATTGCAGGTTTATTTTTTGGACAATGAAGAATTGTTCAAGAGAAAATTCATTTTTAAAGACGAGAATGAAGAGTGGTTTGATGATAACGGGCTTCGCTCTGTCTTCTTTGCCAAAGGCGCTTTGGAAACGGTAAAGAAATTTGGCTGGCCTCCGGACATCATCCATTGTAGCGGATGGATGACTTCCCTGATTCCGATGTACATTAAAACCGCTTATAAAAAAGAACCCGTTTTCAGCAATAGTAAAATTGTATATTCGGTAGGCGGTGTGGAGTTCGACGAAAAGCTGGAAGACAACTATTTATCGCTCGCTAATATACATGCGGGCATCAAAGACAAAGATTTGCAAACTTTTGCACCGCTTGATTATGCCTCGCAAATAAAAGGCGGCGCCATTAACGCCGATGCCATTGCTTTTGGCACCGAAAACATAGATGAAAAAACAGTAAAAGAACTTTCTAAAACCAAGGGAAAGAAAATTTTAAAATTCCAGGGTTACGAATCTGATTTAACAGAGTATTTTGAACTGTTTAATGAATTGGTACCTTAGAAGTTTGTTTTTTTGTAAAAATTTATCTCAGAAAAATAATTGATTCGAAAATTGAAAAAGAACAACAAAGCCTTATTATCAGCTTTATTTGCCATATTGGGTATAGCAGCCTGTACAAAAATAGTTTCTACAGACATTGGTATTGGCGAACTGATACCACCTATTGACGGCGTAACCGTAAAAGACACTACCCTGGAAGTTATTGTAAACACTTACGACACTTCTACCACCGGGTTAGGTTTAGAAAGCATCAATGCCCTGGGAATTTACAACGATCCGGAATTTGGCCAAACCCATACAGAAGCTTATGTGCAGATGCTTCCCGGTTCATTTCCATTCAGATTTGCGGTGCCTAAAGACAGTATTCGTACTATAGACTCGGTAGTATTGGTTTTGCAAACCAATGGATTATACTATGGTGATAGTACCAAGAATTTGGGTTTCAGAGTATATGAAGTGAATGACCCGACATTTGTCTACAACAGTTCTGCGCCCTATTTTTCTGTGAATCAAACTTTTACCGCTTCCACAGAAATCACATACAATAATAACGAACAATTCATCAACTCTCTTTCTATAAACGACAGTATAAAAGCCTTTGGCGACAGCACAGGATTGAACCAGATGCGCGTTAGATTAAATAATGCTGTTGCGCAGAAAATCATAAATATGGATACTGCCAGCTACAGAAATGATACACTTTTCAAGCAGGCTTTTCACGGCATTAAAGTAGCCTCTACTTCCGGCGACGGTCTGGTACCCGTTTTGTTAAGTACTTCCAGAATAGCTATTTATTATAAATACACTAACCGTACAGATGGTAGCGATGATACTACGGTAACTTATTTACGCCCTCTTTTGGGAAGCGCTTCCAGCAATTACATACAGGTTAATCGCTCGGGTACGCAATTGACTTCTCTGCCTTTGGGAGACACAGCTACAGGCACTGAATTTGTTTACCTGCAATCAGCGCCCGGCGTGTATGCAAGAGCAAAAGTACCCGGATTGTCTTCATTTCAAAACAGGATGATATACCGCGCAGAGTTGATCATAGATGAAGTGCCGCAATCTACTCTTAATAAATTTTCGCCTAACTTGTTTATCAGCGGGTTTGAAAACGACAGAAGAATATTGCTGAAAGACGCTACAATAGGACAAAAGACAAATTCTATGGGGCAAGGCATAAATGCATTCTATATAAGTGGATTGGACAGGTTTGGTTCCACTCCTTTTGTAAAGAAAGATACGCTGAATAGCCTGAATTATCATCAATACAACTTCAAGCTGACTGCGCACGTACAGGATGTAGTGAGAGGCATTACACCTAATTATCCTTTGGATATATTTGTACCTTTTAAAGATTCTGCTTACAGCAAACTATTAGGAAGATATGTACAGATACAAGGAGGCAGCGGAGGTTCTTATTATAACCTGAACTATCCGGTAATTCACAGAACAAAAATTTACGGTAATAATACAAACAGTTCGCACAAAATGCGTTTACGTATTGTATATTCGCCTATTCAATAAACTTACTATTTACACTACAAAAACACATTTTTAAATGGCTTATTTATTTACTTCTGAAAGTGTTTCAGAAGGTCATCCCGATAAAGTGGCAGATCAGATATCCGACGCGCTGATTGATAATTTCATGGCTATAGATCCGGATAGTAAAGTAGCTTGCGAAACATTGGTAACCACCGGGCAGGTGGTACTTGCCGGGGAAGTAAAATCTTCCGCTTACCTTGATGTGCAGGAAATAGCAAGAGACGTAATTCGTAAAATTGGCTATACAAAAAGCGACTATATGTTTGAAGCCAATGGCTGTGGCGTGCTTTCAGCTATTCATGAACAATCTGCCGACATTAACCAGGGCGTAGAAAGAAAAAATAAAGAAAATCAGGGTGCCGGCGATCAGGGAATGATGTTTGGATACGCTACCAACGAAACGGAAAATTACATGCCGCTGGCGCTGGATCTGGCGCACACATTGCTTATAGAACTGGCCCAGCTTAGAAGAGAATGCAAACAAATAAAATACCTGAGACCCGATGCTAAAAGCCAGGTTACGCTGGAATACAACGAAAACCACCGTCCGGTAAGAATAGATACCATTGTTATCTCTACACAGCACGATGAATTTGACTCCGATGAAAAAATGTCGGAAAAAATCAGAAAAGATATTATTGAAATTCTTATACCCAGAGTAATTAAAAGATACCCTCAATACAAGCATTTTTTCAACGATAAAATAAAGTACCACATTAATCCTACAGGAAAGTTTGTAATTGGCGGGCCACACGGCGATACAGGCTTAACCGGAAGAAAAATTATCGTAGATACATACGGTGGTAAAGGCGCGCATGGTGGTGGAGCCTTCAGTGGAAAAGATCCGAGCAAAGTAGACAGAAGCGCCGCCTATGCTACGAGGCACATTGCTAAAAATCTGGTAGCGGCCGGCGTGGCAGATGAAATATTGGTGCAGGTATCTTATGCTATTGGCGTAGCAGAGCCAATGGGAGTGTATGTAAATACTTATGGAACTGCTAAAGTAGATATGACAGACGGAGAGATAGCAGAAAAAGTAACTGAGATATACGATTTCAGACCGTATTTTATTGAGAAAAACCTGAAACTGCGCAATCCTATCTATAGCGAAACCGCGGCTTACGGTCATATGGGCAAAGAGCCCCAAACCGTAACTAAAGAATTTAAATTGCCCGGCGGAAAAATGATCAGAAAAAAAGTAGAATTATTTACCTGGGAAAAACTAGATCATGTGCAAAAGGTCAGAAAAGCATTTAAGATAAAATAATTGCAAACATTTATTTATCAGAGCCACAACTTTTTTTTACGTTGTGGCTTTTTTCATACACTTTCGTGTGCTGCTAAGCGCCATCGTTTTGGTGTTCTATACACAAGTACCATATCTTCTTCGAGAGGCACGACGAGGACGAAAGTTTTTTCGCCCTGCGCATTGAGGTTTTGAACTCCAACTTTGCTCTCTTCCTGCTTCGAACTTCCCGCGTTTTTTCTACTAAGCCACAAAAGTAGCATTTCTCTTTCCACCCTCCTACCCCCGCTGGCGGGGGATAGCAGATTCCGGTTTTGACTTCCAACTTTGATATCTTCGAGCTTCCAACATCCTTATTTCTCACCCAGTGTTATTTATTCATCCTGTGGTACAGCGTTTTTATTATCTCTGGTGATCAGTATTTTATCAATTCTCAAACCGTCCAGGTCAATTATTTCAAAAACAAAATCGTTCCAATGCAACTTCTCACCTGTCTGTGGCAGATAGGCAAATTCTTCTAAAATAAGTCCGCCAAGTGTATTGAAATTTACCTTATTAAAATTCTCTTCCGGCAAATCGAAATATTCTACAAATTCAAAGAAAGGCAATTGTCCATCAGCTAGCCAACTAAAATCATCTCGTTGTATTATAGTGTATTCATCGTCCTCAACTCTGTCCTCTTCATTTGAAATTAAAAGATCTAATGCATCATCTACACTTATCAATCCTTCAATAGAACCGTATTCATCTGCTACAAGTGCGTAGTGCATGTTTCTTTCTTTAAATTTTTCTATAACATTATATACTGGCAAATTTTCAGAAACTACTAAAGGCTTTCGAATATGATTTTTGAGATCAAAGTTTTCCTTTTTAAGATCGTTAGGAAAAATATCTCTTAAATACACCACACCTTTTAGATCGTCTAACTCCCCTTCACTCACCGGATACATAGAATGCAGATTTTCTCTGGCTTTTGACCTAATGGTATCAAGATCATCGTTAATATCAAGCCATGCAATATCTCTTTTTGGAGTCATCAATTCGCTTACGCGTCTATCTCCCAGAAAAAAAACTTTATCAATAATGTTCTGTTCTATAGCTTGAATATCACCATATTCTGCTCCCAGGCGTATCATGGCTTTTATTTCTTCTTCGCTCACATAATTTTCCTGGGCGTTTTTTTTCAATCCGAAAATTCTGATAAGCAGTTCGTTGGAATTTTCCAACAACCATATAAAAGGTCTTGTAACCTTAGAAATGACCGTCATGATCTTTGCTATGGCTGATGCTATCTTTTCAGGATACATCATGCCAATTCTTTTGGGAAACAATTCGCCAAAAACAATAGTAACAAATGTGATGATAATAAGAATTACCGTAGAGGCAATCCCTGAAGCATAAGGCGCTAAAAAACTTATTTTTTCTATATGTGGTGTGAGATAAACGGCAAATCTTTCGCCGCTTAGCATACCTACCAATAATCCTATAAGCGTGATGCCTATTTGAACTGTTGATAAAAAATTATCCGGGTTAGATGCCAGCTTTAACGCTTCAGCCGCTTTTTTATCTCCTTTTTTAGCGTTGCTTTCCAGTTTTATTTTTTTAGAGGAAATGAGCGCGACTTCGCTCATTGAAAAAAAACCATTTAAAAGAATCAGTACAAATATTAATAAAAACTCCATATTTTTTTGTATTAAAAAATCTATTTTAAAGTGATACCGATACTAAAAATACTGTAAATACTTTAATAAACAGTAAAACTAAAGTATGCGGATTTTTATATTCTTGTTAAAAATCATTTTGCTGTTTTATAATCGGTGAAAAGCTATTAATTTAGCTCTCGGATTTGAGTTAAAAATTCGGATTTGAGTTAAAAATATTTCTTCGATCAAATTATCGCAATTGCTAAGAAATAATTACGGACAAATATTTTTAACTAACATCAGCGATGATGCACAGTTTATTAGCATCATTAGAATTATAAAGCAGAGGCAGGCTAAGTTTTTAGCAGGCCTCTCACTATTTTATAGAGATGCATTTGTATGACTGTTAGCTTTTTTAATTTTCGCGGTTTTCGCCATGCACAGAGCGGTAAACGGCATCAAACAAAGCAATACAATACCCCAGCCACAACCGGCAAAAACACCTACTATAATACTCAGGAATAATACAAAAAACGGATAAGTAACAAACAGCACACCAAACATTACGGAATCAAAAAAGATACTTCCCGCCGTTTTCTTTCTTACCCATTTTTCCCAAAGCTTATAGTACCAATACTGAGAGATATACCCTGACACAGCCGGCAAAAACAGTAATGCTTTTAATAGAAAATTGCTGTGATAGCGCTGCTGCTGATGTGGTTGCTTTATTTCATCTTTCAAACCTGTATACAAATCGTTCATAAGAGCAATCATTTTCAGATTTCCTTCTTCAAAATAACTTTCTGTTTTTACAGGGTCGTAAGCTTGCAGCGTGATGCCTTTTGGTACCTCTTTGTACGAACTGTAGCTAATAATGAAGGGCTGTATGCGGGGAAATATATTTTCCTCCGCGGCTTTTTCCAGTATTTTATTCATGCCGCCTTTTCTAAACGGATGCAGCTGCCAGTCGTTATACGAGCGTCCTTCGGGAAATATTAATACATGCCTTCCGGATTGTAATAAATCTACGCATTCATTAAAGGTAACTTCATTAGCTGCAACGAAATCGTCTACATCGTTTTTTTTATATATCGGAAGCATGTGCAGACTTCTTAATACTTTATTGGCCAGCGGATGCTTAAAAATATCGCCTCTTACAAGAAAGTAAAGCGTTTCTCTACTATAGACTTCTATTAAAAGCGCGTCGAAAAAAGAGTTGGGATGATTGGCTATAACCAAAGAAGGGCTCGAGTAAGCCGCTTTTGACAAATTGATTTTGCGTTTACTGCCGATGTACCAATGCAACGCTATTCTTACCAGAATTTTCAAAATTTTATATGCCATGTAAACCCGACAGATTTATTTTAATATTTTATAAAAATAGCTTTAAATTTATTTATAAACTAATGAAAGAGCGAATATTTTATCGATAATCATTATACCCTGCAAAAAAGTTAATCATACAAAAAAAGCTCCTGTCTATGAGGAGCTTTAAAAAAATATGTAATGCAAATTTTATTTTGTAATTACACCACAACCAATTCTCGGACCTGAGTTGCCGGTAGGTTGAGTGGTATAGTCATCTGTACCTCCGTGTACAATAATTCCTCTGCCAATGATATTATTTTTAGCAGTATCGGAAATACTCCAACGGTCTGTAGTTATGCTTACACTACCTGCTCCATTAGCATCTAATTGTATGTTGCCTATATCACCTGAGTGGTAAGCTGCTGTACCCCACTGACCATGAGCTTCTCCGGTAGGATTCCAGTGACCGTGCGTGTTTTCTCCTTTGTTGCCACAATCTCCATGCTCATGAAAATGCACGGCTACAGTAGAATCTGCGCGGGAAGGGAAATTAATATCCAGCTGCATTCTTATCTGGCCGTTGCCTTCATCAAAAAACTTTGCGGTACCAATAGCTTTCGTGTCGTCGGCTGTTTCAAATAAATCAGCTTTGGCTATTTGCGATGCTGTGTTTGTTAATGTATCGCTGTCTGAAACCGATAAAGAATCAGTTGTATCATCATTGGTAGTATTATTGCCACAAGATACAAATAAAGCCGACAGGGCTATGCCCGACATAATCAAATATTTTTTCATATTTAAGTATTTTTATTAGTTTACAATTCTATTTACGTTCTAAAGCTTACAAAAATTATTCCAATTACAATATTCCGTACTATAAAAAAACCTATAAGGCGTTATGCCCTATAGGTTTATATTTTATTTTTGAATAAATAAGAGCTTATTTTCTTATTACAATTTCACAAACTTAGCGTTGGCTTTTCCGCTCTTTACCACATATGTGCCTTTAGCTAACCTGCTCACGTTCAATACAGCGGCCCCATTCACCGGCTGCTGGGTCAGTACCAATTTACCGCTCATATCAAATACCTGTACCGGCTCTGTAGCCTTTACCGTAACCTGTGTGGTAGCAGGATTGGGATATACGCTTAAACCGCTTACGCCATCAAAATTTACGGATACTACATTGCTGTAGGATTTTTTGCCATCCATATCCAACTGCTCTAAGCGATATTGGTTTATACCACTTACCGCAGCAGCATCGCTATACGTATAGGAGCTGTTAGAGCCTTTGGCTTCTACAAAACCGATAGTTGTAAAACTAGCGCCATTGTCTGCGCTGCGCTGTACGCTAAAACCTTTGTTATTGGTCTCTACACCGGTTTTCCAGCTAAGGGTAACCGCACTGCCGGCTTTCTCAGCCTTTAAATCCTGGGTGTAGGCTACGGGAGTGGTGGCAGCTGTAACCATTATAGATGTTTGAGGATTGTTCCCTTGCATGCCATCAGGATATCCATTTGCTCCGTAAGGACCATTATATGCTAAGTTAGCGACAAACACCTGTGGATCAGCAACAGCACTTACGCCAGTGATTAGTATTTCTATCATTCTTGGTGTATCAGGCAGAAAAGTAGGACCATCTGTGGTATTACCAAACCTAATTGTTTGGCCATCGTTCTGTACAATACTCCATCCCTGCGGTAGATTTGCACCATCTACTCTAACACAAGAAGGAAAGGATATAAAAGGTCTTAATTTGTCAGCAGGAACTGGAACTTCATCAACCTCTTGGTTAGATATTTCTAAAATCACTTTACCTTGTTCTCCTACTTTTATAGAGGGAGGCTGACTTAATAATGCCATAAATATTTCTTGGCTGAAAGCAGAAGAGAATAAAAAAAAGCCTGTCACGAATAAAATTAATTTATGTTTCATATGTATATTTTTTTTAGAATAAAATTTAAATTGTGATTATTGATTTGCTGTTAAAGTTAATAAAGCATTATTGTCTGTATTATTGGTTTCGTTGGCTCTAGGTGTAATAACTACATTTATGTCTTGAATAGTATTATAAGGAATATTTTCTTTCCTCTTTAGCGCTAATCCTATTTTCAACCCTCCACTGGCTGATATTACTATTCCAGGCTTAGAGGTAACATATATATAAGAACTTGTTTCTCTAAAATTGAAATCACCATTATTGTTTGCTGTACCACCTATAACGTCTGAAGTAGTAGAAATCCCGTTATGATCTGTAGCTGATAAAGTAATACCCGGAACCGTAATATCAAAAGATAATGGCTTTTGAATACGTATACCAAAAGCACTACCATTGGTGGCTACATTCGCTATCTCATAAATGTTAACAATGAAATCCCTGGGCGCCAAACTGGTATTAAAAGAAGAATTATCTATATCTATACTAGGCCATAAATTGGGATAAATAATCTGTGCGCCGGCAAAGCCAAAAGTACTGAAACCGGTTAAGCCCGCGCGTGTTAATCCAATCGGATTGGTACTACATTGGTTAGATTGCCCTGCAATAGCGTTGTCCTTCGTTACAAAATAGCTTTGACGCTCAGTGCTGCCATAGTGTTGCGGGTAAATGCTGATGGAATACTGAGAGGCTGCATCATTGCCTGCCGATTTAAAATCCCATTGTCCAAAATCTGCGCCATAGAAGTAATCAGGATCGCCATTACATTGTACGGGATAAGTACCTGCATTGCTCAATCCTTTTTCAAAGTAACCGGTAATTACATCATGCGTATTGGCTGAAAAAGTCATTCTTGTATATTGTACTCCTTGTCCGTTGCCTGTACCGGGCTCTAATCCCAGGGGAAATCCCAGGTTAGTAGCGCCACCCGCGGGTATTGCTCTGCGCAATTTTCGTTGCACATACCCATTATCTACAGCAGATACGAAACTGTTATTCGCGGTAATAGTGTTGTTTTTAAAACTGTCTAAAGTAGCTGTAGCGTTCATTAAGCCAAATACTGCCGTGTAACCACTTCCCGTTGTAGGCAATGCCACAGCAGGGTCGTTTGTAATCAAACGGTTCAGGGCACCATTGGAAGCAATGGATTGTCCGGCCACATTCGCTGTGCCGGGCTTGAAGTTTACACTGCCCCGTACGTCTGTATTATTTTTGATGTACACTATTCCGTTGGCGTTGTCTAATTCCAAGGCAAAGAAGCTACCATCGTCTGTAGCGCCAATTTTTGACTGGCCGCCTTTTACACTATATCCACCGGAAATTACCTGGTAGCTTTCGCCTACGTAAGGAGCAGCATACAAAGCCGTCTTATTCTGTAAGCGCAGTGTGCCTGTGCCGACCTGCTTAAAACTGTTATCTCCGTATACATTGCCCTGCACCCATATAAAACCATTGTTGGTTAAATGTGTTCCCGCCTGGCCTGCACCATTGGTAGTAAAATCACCTTGTATGGTTAACAAAGTGCCGAGGCCTACACTAACCTCTGCGCCATTGTTGTAAAACAAGGTGTCATTAGTATGAAGTTGAGCGTGTATAGTTCCGGTTAATAATAAAGCTGCTACAGAAAAGACTCCGGTTTTTTTCATGTTGAGTTTTTTCATTTTTTGTCTTTAAAATGCTTTAAAAGAAAGCAAAATTAATTATTTGTAATAACAATACCTGTTTTACAAAACAGGTACTATTTATCTGTTATTTAAATTGTTTTAAAATTACTTTTCTTTCTTTTGAAATCGAGGCTTTAATATTACCAGAAGGTGTAATGCGCGGAAAAGCCACATACTTCATGTAGTAATTTTTACCTCCACTTAAATATAAGAAGGGCGAGCCACTAGGATTGCTGGCAGCCTTCGAAATATTGAACCGAGAATCGAACAACTGTCCATTGTCCGTAGCAGGGATTGTACCATCAGTAACTGTATTATAGTATTAACGGTAAAAATCATTTGAGCCATTGGAATAGCTAAAGGATCTACTGAACTCGTAAAGGCTACTTCGAAATAAGTCCGAAAATTTAATTGGTACCAACCAGAAGTAGGAACGGTAAAAGGTCCTGCAGCATAAGTTCTACTCATTTCTATTTCCGAAAATTGTAGGGCAGTTGCAGTTGCTGAAAATTCCCAAACGATTTCAGGGGTGGTGTGGTACCTGCTGTTTGCACGTCTGTTATAGGTCTGATCCATTTTGTACCATCCCACCAATACAAATAATTGGCATCTACATTGGTACCATTATTGGTATTATATACCACTAAACCGGTAGCCGGGTTAGGGATGGTAACCTTATCTGCATCTGATGTCAATGCAACTCTTGGAGCTAAAAACCCCTTATTGGTTGCTGATTATGTCTAATTTTGCAGACGGGTGCGGAGCATTGGTACCAATACCTACATTCCCGGTTTGGGCGTGAGCATACAAGGTGGTGAAAATACCCAAAATGAGTAATAATTTTTTCATTCTCGTTGTTGTTTTTTATGTTTGTTTTTAATAAAAGATTTGTTAATGAAATACTAACAAATTTTTTGCGCTGCAAAGGTATATACTTACCTCGTAAATATGAAAAAAAAAGTGAATTTATTTTCAGAAAATTTGTTCAAACTATGATTTTTAAAATTTCACCATATATAAATATATGATTAACAATAAAGAAGAAATATCTAAATCGTTTGCATCTCCTACCAAAAATGAGGATGCAGAAACCGAGTTAAAATTAAAATGGATCAACCGTATGTCTAAACTTATGGATGAACAGTTTTCTATCGGGGGGTATAAATTTGGCATTGATCCGCTTTTGAATTTTATTCCTTATGCCGGAGATATCGCCACGTACATTATGTCGTTAATACTGGTTATTACTATGATGCGGCATGGCGTATCAGGAAAAGTAGCTATTAAAATGATTGGAAACGTAACAGCAGATGCCCTGCTTGGCGCTATTCCCGTATTGGGCTGGATTTTTGATTTTGGATTCAAGGCTAATAAAAAAAATGTAAAGCTATTGCGCGAACACTATGTAACCGGCAAGAACAAGGGCAGCGCGAAGCCTTACATAATAGCTGTGATTATCGTCCTGCTCATAGTAATGATCTTTGTATTCTGGCTGTCTTTCAGACTGCTGCAATGGATATTTGACGGTCTAAATCAAATGCAATTATAGCCTAACGTTAAATGATATTTATCATATAACCTTATCATAATTGTCATAGTTTTTCAGCATGAAAAAAGAAAACTTTGTGCAAAAGAATGTCTTATGGATATCAAAGTTTCTACAGCGCAGAATATTTTTGTTGAAATCGTACACGAGGTTTACCCTTTGATAGAAACAAAATTCAACGAACTGTATCGCGCAGCTGACTGGCAGGAAAATGCAAAGCTTTACGATAGTGTGCAGGAACTGGAACGCGAATTTAACTCCCTGGCCTACTACGAGAAGAAACTGGTATTCCCCGCATTGATGGATAAAATAAATGACGAACAGAAAACTCCCGTCAATCAAAACCCCGAAGAAATTTTACGTCTCGTATCGTTGAAAGAACAAAGAATCTACCTGCTTGCGGACTACACAAAAAATCTGTCTGAAACTACCGATATCAACGAAAAACATCCTATTTTTGAACTGATAAATTTATTTGACGGTGCTTTTAAAAATGTAAAAGACAAGTGGCAGGTATTCCTAAAAAAATTAAGTACCCAGAAAACTTGTCCGGCACATTTAAAAAGTACATAAACTAACTGCCTACAAAATTTTTTTGACTTGGAAAAAACTCAGTCCACCACTCTTGTCTGTTATCATTGCGGCGATGAATGTGCAAGTGCTAAAATTGTTGTGGAAGACAAGCATTTTTGCTGCAAAGGCTGCAAAATGGTCTACGAAATTCTGAGCAAAAATGACCTTTGCGATTATTACGATTTAAACGAAACTCCTGGCTTATCACAAAAAACGGAAGTAAGAAAAGGAAAATTCAATTTTCTTAACGACGAAAAGATTGCCCAAAAACTGGTAAGTTTTACAGACGAAAAACAAACTCATATTACTTTTTACCTGCCGCAAATTCACTGTAGCAGCTGCTTGTGGCTATTGGAAAATATACATCGTATCAATCCGGGCATTGTATCTTCGCGGGTGAACTTTGCCAAAAAAGAAGCATTCATTGTTTTTGACAATGCCAAAACATCGCTGGAAGAAGTAGCTTTAAAGCTTACGCAGATTGGCTATGAACCGCACATCAGCCTGCAGGATGTAGAAGTAAAAAAATCTTCAGGAATCAACAAAGAACGCATTTACAAAATTGGTATTGCCGGCTTCGCTTTCGGGAATACAATGGTTTTAAGCCTGCCCGACTATTTTTCTTTTATAAGCCGTTGGGAAGATAATTTTGGCTTTGTGCTCAATTTCTTAAAAATTTTACTTACGCTGCCAGTGGTATTCTACTGCTCTACCGAGTTTTTTGTAAATGCCTGGATAGGTATTAAGAACAGGTTTTTAAACATACACGCTCCGTTGGCTTTAGCTATTGCCATCACCTTCGGCAGAAGCCTTTACGAAATTTTCTCTCAAACCGGGCCGGGCTATTTCGATAGTATTTGCGGATTGGTTTTTCTAATGCTCGTAGGCCGGGCGGTGCAGGATGTAACCTATCAGTCTATTTCTTTCGACAGAGATTATAAATCTTTTTTTCCCATTGCCGTGGATGTTAAGAAGAATAATGAATTTGTACCTACAGAGATCAATGATATTCAGGTAGATGACATTATCCATATCCACTCCAACGAACTTATTCCTGCAGATGCTATCTTATCAAAAGGGAAAGCTGAAATTGATTATAGCTTTGTAACCGGCGAAAGTCTGCCGGTACGCAAAAACATTGGCGAAATCATATATGCCGGCGGTAAGCAACTGCATGGCAATATAGAATTGATGGTAGTAAAAAAAGTTTCCCAAAGCTACCTTACCAGCCTGTGGAACAAAGATATTTTTAAGCAAGAGAGGAAAGAAAATAAATTTGTGCACATGCTGAGCCGATACTTTACTTTTATTATATTGAGTATCGCATCCATAGCCGCCATTTACTGGTACACACAAGGCAGAACAGATTATATGTGGAACGCGCTTACCACTATTCTTATTATCGCCTGTCCCTGCGCTTTGCTGCTGTCTGCTACGTTTACCAACGGAAATATTTTACGCATTCTCAGCAAAAACAAACTTTATTTACGCCACCCCGATGTAATTGCCAATATTTCGCAGATCAATCATATTGTGTTTGATAAAACAGGAACACTTACACAGAGCAGGAATGTGCTGGTAAATTATGAAGGTAAAAAAATCTCTGATGATAATCTTATCGCAATCGCAAGCTTATTGTCGCATTCCACACATCCATTGAGCAACGCCGTTTTCAGGCATTTAAATATGGCGCCCGATGAAGAGATTGTACACTTTAAAAATGTGGTAGGACAAGGAATTGAAGGTTGGGTAAATGAACAATATATAAAAATAGGTTCTGCCAAATTTGTGGGCGCAGAGAAAAAACCCGAAAATCATTCATCCGTTTTTGTAAAAATAGATAAAGAAATTTATGGCAGATTTATCGTAAAAAATGACTACAGGTATGGGTTTGAGCAGATGATGACACAACTGAAAAACGATTATAAAGTATCTGTTCTGAGTGGTGATAATGATGCTGAAAAAAACTATTTACAAAAATTATTGGGCCAAAAAGCCGAACTGCATTTTAACCAAAAACCGGATGATAAACTGGCCTACATTGCACATTTACAGGAAAATAAAAAAGAGCGCGTAATGATGATCGGCGATGGCCTGAACGATGCCGGAGCCCTAAGACAAAGCCATGTGGGCATTGCACTTGCCGAAAGCAATAATAATTTCACACCCGCTTCCGATGGTATTGTTGACGCCTCTAAATTTGCACAGCTGCACAATTACCTACGCTTTACCACTTTTGGCAAGAAAATTATAGTTACCAGTTTTGCCTTATCAATTATTTATAATATTGTTGGCATCTCTTATGCGGTACAAGGCATTATGTCGCCTGTTATTGCCGCTATCCTAATGCCGGCAAGCTCTATCACCATTGTACTTATTACCTACGGGCTCAGTGAATTGGCCGGTAAAAAATATGGGTTGAAATAAATAGAAGAACAGTTTTTACATACAATAGGCTATTTTACTACATTAAACCTCTCATTTCAATACGTATCTAAATAGCGTTAAAAAACATTTTGAGACAAAACAACTAAATTAAACGAAAAATGAAATTCACCAGAAATCACATAAAAGAAGCTATTCATATTGCTAAAAACAGAAAAACAATGAGTACCATGCTCAAAGAAGTATGGAATGGTAAATTCAGGTTTACTTTCTATACTTACGTTTTAGCTATATTGGCTATTGTATACACAATTTCACCGGTAGACTTATTGCCCGATGTAATTCCGGTAATTGGCTGGGTAGACGACGGTGTGCTGCTTTATCTTTTATTTCAACAATTGCGCAAAGAGCTTACCCGTTATCAGCAAACGCACACAACTATTGATATAGAGCCTTTAGATATCAAGTAAATAATTAAAAATTCCCATCTCACTGCTTCGGTACAAACCGGGGCAGTTTTTTTATGCATATTTGTTAAAAAAAATAAATTAGTATTAAGAACAAAAGTAAATGTAACTTTACACAATAGATTGATTTACAAGTATTGAAGAAAAAGATTAATTTAAGAGAGCTGAAATTAAAAAAGCTCCGGTTAAAAAGAATACGGTTCAGAGTTATTTTAATCGTGCTGGGTATTGTAGCTACGGTTTTAATAGCTTTTAATTTTTGGTTTTTAGACCATTCCGAAAGAGCCCTGGAACGCATTGTAGAACGCCAGTCGAAAGGAAATATAGAGTTAGTTGTAGAAGAGTTCAATTTTAACTGGATTACTAACCATATTGAACTTAAAAACGCGGTTTTAAGAACAAAGGATTCTACGGCAGCCACACAATATTTATTCAAATCAGACCGCTTGACCATCAAAGCTATCGGTTTCCTTCCTTTGCTGTTCAACAGAATTTTGATTGATTCCATCCATATTTATTCTCCCGACGTAATTGTAACCAAAGTACAAGAAACGGCCAATAGGGTAAAAGACACTACCATTAATTCAGAAGATTTTTCTGTAGCCAAAGAAATTGGGCGCGTTACCAATACCATTAACAACGCTATACGCGAATTAAAGATCAACAGGTTTATACTTGACAATGGAAGTTTTTCGCTACTTGACAAAGTAAAACCCAACGAAACACCTTTCCTCGTAGATAATATTGATATCCGGCTGTATAATCTTCAGGTAGACAGTACTTCCATTGCCAAAACCGAGCAGAAACAACAACTTCAATTCACCGACGAGATAGCCATAGAAACTTCCAATCAGAATATTATATTTCCCGGGGGCACTAATTTTCTAAGTTTTAAAAACTTTAAAGTTACCCTCCGCGACCAGAAAGTTACCTTCGATAGCTGCACTTATCGCTCTATTAAAGGTGATAGCAGCAGAACCGCGGCAAACATCTTTTTTGATGAGCTGAAGCTTACTGGCATTGATTTTAACGCGTTCTACAGCTCGGAACTAATCAAGGCCGACTCTGTTTTTTGTCTTAATCCCGATGTATTTCTAGATGTGGACGCCGTAGAAAACAAACAGGCTAAGAACGGCGGAGAAATACCTAAAATAGACAGTGTGATCAAATCATTGTTTGGCGACTTACAGCTTAACCACCTGATTGTGCGCAATGCAGACATTAATGTAAACACTTACAGAAAAGGCAATGTAAACAAATTTGTCTCGAAAGACAATCAAATAGAAATAGAAGGTTTTTCCATTGACAGAAAAGCGGCTAAACCCGTTAACATTGACCGATTCCTCTTATATCTTTACAATTACAAGACTACGCTCAACGACGGAAAGTACGCATTTGCCTTTGATTCGCTAAAGTTTCTTGATAAATCGCTCAACCTGTATAATTTTTCTTTCCAGGAATATGCCAATCGGAATCGTATCAAAAATCTGATGATGGATAAATTTGAGCTGAGAGATATTTCCTGGGAAGCGTTGATTTATGAAAACAGGTTTGAAGCTAAAAACGCACATTTTTTCAATCCCAATATCGAGCTTACAACAGGACAAGGCAATAACAAGCAGCCGAAAAATATTTTTGAAACGCTCAATTCCATTGACGAATCAATGAATTTAAACGATCTGAGAATTGTGAACGGAGATATTCTTGTGCATTTAAAAAACGGCGGCAGGCTTCAGCTGTACAATACAGACTTATCTTTATACCCCAATGAACTCACCTCTTCTACCCGGATAAAAAATCTACAGCGCTCTGTTGAGCATTTATCTACCCAAAAACTGGTATTCAGCAAAAGCAATACAAACGTAGTGCTCAACAATTTAAAACTGGCTAATAATAATAACGGCCTAACAGCAGCTGACCTGTATTTTAAAAATAAAAACATTAATGCCAGTCTTAACGGCATACTCATCAATACCGTTTTGCTTGATGAATACGAAAATGAAATTGAACTGAATGGCCTGCGATGGAATAATGCCCGTGTTTCAGTAAAAAATACCAGACAAAACGACAACACAGGCAAACAGGCGTCTGCCGGCTCTGCCATTTCCATGAACGACATACGAGGCCGCAATACCCGGCTTTCCATCGACAATGGTAAGCAAAACATAGACGGCTACTTTGAAGTACTCGATGTAGATAAAGTAGCTCTTTTGCCTGACCAGAAGCCCGCTATATTCGGACTTCAGTTTCAGGGAAGAGATTTTATCATTCGCAACCCTGTACAGCTTTTATCTATTGGTCGCATGCACATCAGTGATAACAGCAACAGCGTAATTAACGACATCACTTACAGAAAAGTAGATGCTAAAGATTCTATACTGGGAACAATACCACAAGTTACCATCATACCTGACATCACGCAAATCATCAACGGAAATATTCATGTAAATAATATTGTAGTAGACAAACCTGAGGTATATGCCCGATTGGGCAGAAAGGATTCTACAAAACAATCCAAAGAAAACAACACTACCCTTTCTTTCGGTTCGGTATTGGTAAAACAGCCTAATGTGCAGCTGGTATTGGAAGGTAAAGAGCCTTCTTTCATTAGCTGGCAGGGCGATAAGTATGAAAGTTATGTACAGGTAAATAATTTTCAGTCGGGCAAAAAAATCCCGGCATCGGCCGATCTCTTAAAAATTTATTTGACTTATTTTGAATTTATCAACAGCAAAAGTAAGCGCATTGCTACCAATGACAACAAACTGAATCTTGAATTTGAAAATATACTTTTCGAAAAAGACGACGAAGACTCATTACACTGGCGCACTACTGCCAATATACTTTCGCTTGACCAACTGAAATTTGACAGCCTGGGCAAAAAAAATATTACCGTTACACTTGATAAAGGCGACGTAAGAAATATTACCCTGAACTCTCGTTATCCTAAAGCCGGCGACATTATTAAAAACAGTACAGACCTGCTGATGACGGGTACAAGCGGCAGTGTAAACGCTGTAAATAACTTTTTAAGATGGGATAACCTGCAATATAAAAACGGCTATTTTTCTATAGATTCTTTTCGCATGCAGCCGCATCAGCCTTTAGAAGAATACAGGATAGAAAAAGCATTTAACCAGGATCACCTGACCATTAAAACCGGTCTTATAACCGGCGGACCTGTAGACAGGATAAAATATTTCGACGACAGCATTCTCGCCATTGGGGGCATCAAAGTAAATGACGCCACGCTGCGCACGGCCAAAGACAAAACTCAAACGGATACAGCCACACGAACCAAACCGCTTTTTACCCGGATGATTAAAAACATCCCCTCCAAAGTAGCTGTTGACAGCCTCGCTCTCAGCAATATGTATGTTGAATACTGGGAATTTACCGATAAAACAGATACGTTAGTAATTATTCCCGTTTCTAATTTGCACGCGTCAATGTATCACATCAAAAATCATAACCTTACAACCTCTGACAGCTTACTAGTTTTTGCTAATGGAAATGTTTTGAATAAACTGCATACGCAGCTGAGCATACAACAATCATATACCGATACGCTGGATGGTTACAACATGCAGTTAAAAACCGGGCCTGTAGATTTAAAAGCATTTAACCGTTTATTGATACCTATAGCAGGTTTTGCCGTATCGCAAGGAATGCTTGACAGCCTTACCATGACCGCTTTTGCCAACAACGATTATGCGAAAGGCGAAATGAAAATGTATTACGAGAATTTAAAGCTGCAAATACTGGATAAGAAAGATTTGCCTAATCAAAAATTCTATCACAAGCTGGCCAGCTGGCTGGCAAACCTGCTCGTTATCCGAACCAATAATAATGGAAAAGCATCTCCCGTTTTTGCCGAAAGATTAAAAGAAAAATCCGCCATCAACCAAATTATCAAAGCCGCGCTGAGCGGGCTTAAATCCAGTGTAGGGCTGCCCGGCGCTAAAAGACAGGAAAGAAAATATTTTAAAACAATAAATAGTGAAGCTGTAAAGCAGTGATCGATTTAAAAAATTAATTTTTTCAGGCAAAAAAATGAAAAGGAAGCTATTGTAGCTTCTGTTCGTTTTTTTGTTTATACTGTTTATAAATTACTCTTCTAGTTCAGATCACCGCCAAAAGTATCTCCCTGGCTCAAATCGCCCGACTGATAACCGCGTTTAAACCAGTAAACGCGCTGCGCGGAACTGCCATGCGTAAAGGATTCGGGTACCACATATCCCTGCATTTGTTTTTGCAAGTTATCGTCGCCAATAGCGTTAGCCGCCTGTAAAGCTGCCTCTATATCGCCCGGCTCTAAGCCAATGGTACCGTTCTTTTCGGCGTAGTGTGTCCACAAGCCTGCCAGAAAATCGGCCTGCAATTCCAGCTTTACCGAAAGTTGATTATATTGTTCCTGGCTTAATCTTCTTCTGGCAGCATCCAGCTGGCGCGTAATGCCCAACAGGTTTTGCACATGATGCCCTACCTCGTGCGCTACCACATACGATTGTGCCAGGTCTCCAGGCGCATTAAATCTCCTTGCCAGTTCATTAAAAAATGCCAGATCAATATAAACGCCTCCATCCGCCGGGCAGTAAAACGGTCCCGATGCAGAAGAGCCCTGACCACAAGCGGTAGAAGTAGCACCATCAAACAGCACAAAAGTAGGCTCCTGGTATTGCCTGTTTAATTGATTGGTAAATACCTGGGTCCAGATGTCGTTAGCACTGTTAAAAGTTCTGTTGGCGTGTAAAGCCGCGGGTGTTTTAGCCAGTTCTTCTTTCGTAGTGGCCACATCGGTTTGCTCTGTGGGCGCTACCTGATCCGCCATACCCAAAAACGACAAGGGATTTTGTCCTAACAGTAAGGCTATGATTACGGCTATAATAGTACCAATACCACCAAAAGCCAGACCGCGCCCGCCGCTGCTGCCCCTTCTGTCTTGCGTGTTTCTTGTAGTATCGTTAGGGTTTAACCATTTCATTTCGTATAAGTTTTGTGAGAATGTAAAATTGTATATTTTTTTGAATACAGCCAATTTTTATGCCAAACAAAGCATGATGATATTTTTAAAGGAGTAAGATTTGGTAGTTGTTTTCGTTGGGATTCTGTAACCCGGCAAATCCTGTATACTTTCCCCAATTCATTAATAATACACTCGTATGACAATTTAAAACGATTGGTTGGTTTGAAATACTTTACATTTTTGTACATTTGCATCACACTTAATAGTGCTTATATTTTTTTAACCAAAACAATTATGATAACTGTTTCTGAAGCTGCAAAAAATTATATTTCAGATTTAATGCTGCAAAAAGATCTGGGCGCCGATGCTTTTGTAAGAGTAGGCGTAAAAGGTGGCGGATGCTCCGGTCTGGAGTATCAGCTGGATTTTGATACACAAATGAAACCCGAAGACGAATCGTACCAGGATAAAGGAATAAAAGTAGTGGTAGACAAAAAAAGCCTGCTCTACCTTTTTGGCACCGAGCTGGACTACACGGGCGGACTAAACGGCAAAGGTTTATTTTTTAATAATCCTAATGCTACCCGCACCTGTAGCTGCGGCGAAAGTTTTGCAGTATAAATAAGATGATGAGCTCATTAAGAAAATTTAAAATTAAAAAACTGCTTTAAATACCTTCCTCCTCCCCGGAGATGGAGAAGCAAAAATATTATGGCTGAAAAAGACGATATATTATTAGACGAGATCACCAGTAAAGAATACGAGTTTGGCTTTTCTACAAATATTGATATGGACGTATTGCCGCCCGGACTAAATGAAGGCGTGATCAGATTTCTTTCTGCAAAGAAAGAAGAGCCCGAATGGATGCTCAACTGGCGACTGAAAGCTTTTGAACTATTCAAAAAACTTTCTATGCCCAAATGGCAGAACTTTAAAATGCCCGATATAGATTTTCAGGCTGTTTCTTACTACGCAGCGCCTAAAAGCAAGACTAAATACGATAGCTTGGACGAAGTAGACCCCGAATTGCTGGAAACTTTTGAAAAACTGGGCATTCCGCTCAATGAAAGAAAAATACTGGCAGGCGTAAAAGAATCAGAGGAAGATCGTCCGAAAGTAGCCGTAGACGCGGTTTTCGACAGCGTATCGGTAAAAACCACCTACCAGGAAGAACTAAAAAAACATGGTATCATCTTCTGCCCTATCAGCGAAGCTATTAAAAATCATCCCGAACTGGTGCAGAAATATTTGAGTTCCGTGGTACCGCAATCCGATAATGTTTTCGCGGCGTTGAACTCAGCTGTTTTTTCCGACGGTTCATTTGTATACATTCCCAAAGGCGTTCGTTGTCCTATGGAGTTGTCTACTTATTTCCGTATCAACACCATGAATACCGGCCAGTTTGAGCGTACACTAATCATAGCCGACGAAGGAAGCTATGTAAGTTATTTA
This sequence comes from Bacteroidota bacterium, assembly GCA_023386235.1. Taxonomy (GTDB): domain Bacteria; phylum Bacteroidota; class Bacteroidia; order Chitinophagales; family Chitinophagaceae; genus Haoranjiania. The sequence goes on from JAEWKC010000015.1 coordinate 36,519, forward strand.
GAAGGTTGTACGGCACCGCAGCGTGATGAAAACCAATTGCACGCCGCTGTTGTAGAACTCATAGCTATGGAAAACGCCGAGATAAAATATTCTACCGTACAAAACTGGTATCCCGGCGATAAGGACGGAAAAGGGGGCATCTACAACTTTGTTACCAAACGTGGAGCTTGTCGTGGCGCCAATGCAAAGATATCCTGGACACAGGTAGAAACGGGTTCTTCCATCACCTGGAAATATCCCAGCGTAATTTTGCAGGGCGATAATTCCGTAGGTGAATTTTATTCGGTGGCTGTTACTAAAAATCATCAGATTGCAGATACAGGTACCAAAATGATCCATATAGGAAAAAATACCAAAAGCAGAATTATCTCAAAAGGTATATCTGCCGGCGAAGGACAAAACTCTTATCGAGGTCTGGTGGCAATGGGCAGAAACGCGGAATTTGCCAGAAATTTTACACAGTGCGATTCCTTGTTGATTGGCGACAGGTGCGGTGCGCATACCTTTCCCTATATTGAAAGTAAAAACAATACAGCTATGGTAGAGCACGAAGCTACCACCTCTAAAATTGGTGAAGACCAGATATTTTATCTTAATCAAAGAGGGATCGATACAGAACAGGCCGTAGCGTTGATTGTAAACGGTTATGCCAAGGAAGTGCTGAACCAACTGCCTATGGAGTTTGCAGTGGAGGCGCAAAAACTCTTGAGCCTTACGCTGGAAGGAAGTGTGGGATAAATAAAAAAACTATTAAAACAAAAATAAAACTTACGACTACAGTGTGCAACCTGTAATCTGAAATTAAAGAAAATATGCTTACTATTAAAAACTTACACGCGGGTGTTGAAGATAAACAAATTCTAAAAGGCATCAATCTGGAAGTGAATGCAGGTGAGGTACATGCCATTATGGGTCCCAACGGATCGGGAAAAAGCTCTCTGGCCTCAGTACTGGCAGGAAGAGAAAATTTTGAAGTAACGGAAGGAGAAGTATTGTTGCAGGGCAAAGACCTGCTAGACCTTTCACCGGAAGACAGAGCGCGCGAAGGTGTTTTTCTTGCCTTTCAATACCCTATAGAAATTCCGGGGGTTTCCAACATTAATTTCTTAAGAACGGCATTAAATGAAATTCGCGCCTATCACGGGCAAGATCCTTTAGACGCCAAAACATTCTTACAATTAGCCAAAGAAAAGCAGCAATTGGTAGAGTTCGATGCAAAGCTGGTCAATCGTTCGTTAAACGAAGGATTCTCCGGAGGCGAAAAGAAAAGAAATGAAATTTTTCAATTGGCGATGCTCAATCCTAAATTATCCATCCTCGACGAAACAGACTCAGGACTGGACATTGACGCTTTAAGAATTGTAGCAAATGGCGTAAACAAGCTGCGCTCTAGCGAAAACGCTTTTGTTTTAATTACACACTACCAAAGACTTTTAGACTATATAATTCCCGACTTTGTACACGTACTTTTCGATGGGCAGATTATCAAATCCGGCACAAAAGAACTGGCGCTGGAATTAGAAGAGAAAGGTTACGACTGGCTGATTAAATAGTGAAAAAACTGGAAAAGCAATAATCTGGAAATTTGTGTATCTGAATATGTAAAGCAATATTTTACGCAAAAATCCATCGCCCAATATTCACTATTCATTATTAAATATTAATTAAAAAAAATGTCTTTATACGAATCGCTTATTCAGCATTTTAATATAGAAGAAACTACAGAATCATCCTCTTTAGCGGCTTTGAGGACCAATGCTTTCGATATTTTTAAAGCAAACAACTTCCCTACCGTAAAAAACGAAGAGTGGCGTTTCACTAATATTCAACCCTATGTAAGCGAAAGCTACAACACGGCATTGGCAGAAAGCGCAGACCCGCAAAAAGTACAGCAAGGCATCAAAGATTTATCCATCAGCCACCTGGAGGCTTATCGGCTGGTGATTGTAAACGGCAACATAGATTATACACACTCTCAATTGCCTTCCCACGATAAGTTTTTTATCCATCTTACCAAAGATATGCTGAGCGATGAAAACTTCGTGAAAAAAATCAACCATCAACTCCCGATAGATAAATTTCCTTTTGCCGCACTTAACACAGCCTTCTTTAAAAGCGGCTATTTCTTCGACGTAAAAAAAGGATGCTACTTAGATAAGCCCATAGAAATCATGCACATCTATTCGGGCGAAACAGACACCATAGTACAGCCAAGAAATATTATTTATCTGGAGAATGATTCTCAAGCCGAAATTATAGAATCGTTTATCTGTTTGGATGATTATAAATATTTTGTAAACAGCGTAACCGAAATTCATGTAGAAAGCAACGCGAGATGCAGCCACGCCATATTTCAGAAAAATAAAAAAGGGCAGCGCTTTGTAAAGCACGTGCAGGTAACACAGCAGCAAGACAGCCATTACGACAACTATACCATCACGATTCCCGAGGCCGATATTGTACGCAATAATTTAAACGTAGTGCTCGACGGAAAAAATACAGAAACGCACATGTACGGGTTGTACCTGGTGGGCGACGGACAGCTGGTAGACAATCATTCGCTTGTAGATCACAGGCATCCTAACTGCGAAAGCAATCAACTGTACAAAGGTGTTATCCTGGAAGGTGGCAAAGGCGTTTTTAACGGTAAAATACATGTGCACCGGCCGGCACAAAAAACCAATGCTTTTCAGCAAAACAATAATCTTTTGTTCGGCACTAATGCTCAGATCAATACCAAGCCTCAACTGGAAATTTTTGCCGATGATGTGAAGTGCAGCCACGGCTCTACCATTGGCCAGTTCAATAAAGAATCTTTATTTTATCTGCAAACGCGCGGCATAGGCGAAGAAACCGCCAGAACCATGATGGTAAACGCGTTTGCTTTTGACGTAACACAAAAACTGCAAAACGAACCTTTGAGAAACTATATTAATCATTTAATTGAAGAAACAATAGCCAAGGCAAAATAATATTGATCAATATTATGTGCTTAATAAGCTTAATTTAAAAGTCAACATATGAAGAGCCTTCTCTTTTTAGCCATATTTTGCATCACTCTATCCTGTACTACCCTGCTCAAAAGCAGCTGGCCGGCATCGTTGCCAAACGACCTTACAATCACTTATAAACGCGAAGGCGGTTATGCGCCTCGTTTTGAAAAATGCATTATCACAAAAGAAAAATGCAGCTATACTTATGAGTTTGGCAAAGACAAATACGCGTTTGATTTTGTACTTCCCGAAAGGGAAATACAACTACTGTATAATGTTTTAAGGAGAAATAACTTTGAACAGATCGAGGAAGACGACAAGAAAATCTACGATCATATTTATGAAATAATAGAGGTAGAAATAAACAATAAAAAAATTGTCAAAACCGATAAAGTCGGCATCCGTATGGCATCAGCTCTTCAGTGGCAAAACAGTCTGCAAAGTATTACCAGGATCATTGCAAGAGAAAAAGAAAAAAGAAATATCATTACCCATTAGCATTTATTGCGCACTTATCACATAATAAATATATTGTCATAGGCTGCCAGCATATTTATTGATAAACTGTTGGCAAGATTGAGATCATAAAGTAAAAGAAGTAAATTTATTTTTACTTAGCTTTGATGATTAATATATACCTATGGCATTATTCGGCAACAGATTTAACAAACGCTCCCTGATTCACAACACCTGGACAATTACCGCTATTGTATTACTTTGCCTGCTGGTAGCCGGCCTGTTTATTTATACTTTCAACGTAAGCCTGTTGTTGATGGCAGGCATTGTGCTGGCGGTTTATTTAAGATTAATTACCGATAAACTTAAAAGATGGACAAAGTGGAAGGATGGTATTTGTTACTTATTATCCATTGTGATAACACTGTTGCTGTTAACTGCTTTATTTTGGGGAATAGGTACAAAAATACAGGATCAATACACCCAATTGCAAAAGCAATGGCCTACCATGAAGGAGAATCTTACTTCCTACATTCAGAAATACCCGATGCTGCAAAATGTTTCAGAAAAAGTTTTGGGAGCCAATACGGTCAACAATTTTATGAAAGACTCCGCCGACTCAATCGGTAAGCAAAATAACAAGGCGGATACTACCATTCAAAAACAAAATACAGATACCACTGCCGCGCAGGCAACCTCATCACCCACAGCCGTCAACAGCTCTTCTGACACCTCTTTCAACCAAAAAGGAAATTCGTGGATATCGTCTTTATTCAGATCTACTTTTGGTTTTTTAGGAGATATGTATACCATCTTATTTTTGGGAATATTTTTATCCGCTGCACCTAAAGATTATGTAAACGGCATGGTGGCGTTGTTGCCCCAACGAGGCCGCGAGAAAGGCAGAGCTACACTGGAACGCATAGGTGATAACCTGCGCAAATGGTTTAAAGGCATGGTATTTAGCGTACTCATTACATTTGCCCTTACCGCTATAGGCTTATTGCTGTTAAAACAGGATCTATGGCTGATACTGGCTATCAGCGCGGGCTTGCTGACCTTTATACCCAATTTTGGCCCTATCATCGCGCTAATTCCAGCCGTGCTAATAGGCCTTTTACAAGGACCGGAAACAGCCTTATATATAGCCTTGTTGTACATCGGCGTTCAACTAGTGGAAAGTAATTTTATTACGCCTTTCATTCAAAAGAAAATGCTTGATACTCCTCCTGCTTTGTTGCTTTTTTTTCAAATGATAATGGGTGTGATAAGTGCCGGATGGGGTGTGGTAATGGCTACGCCATTGCTTGTAGTAATTATGACTTTGGTACAGGAATTGTACATGAAACATTCTACAAAAAATGACGAAGAGGAGAAGACAAACGAAAATATAACTAAGTAAATTTTTTACCAGACTTACATTGTATTGAATATGAAAGGAATTACACTACTATTCATTGCATTAGCGTTAAGCACATTTAATTATGCTCAAAAAGTTGATAGAATGGTTGATAACATCAGCAATCAAATAATAGAATGGCGTAGACACATTCATGAAAATCCCGAACTTTCATTTAAAGAAACAAATACCACGGAATATGTGGCAGGTGTGCTCAAAAGTCTGGACAACATAGAAATCGTACGCCCTACCCCACCGGACTAATAGGTATTCTTAAAGGCGCTAAGCCGGGAAAAACGGTAGCTTTCCGTGCAGATATGGACGCTTTACCCTTGCAGGAAGAAACAGGATTGCCTTTTTCATCTAAGGTTAAAAATGTAAGCCACGCTTACGGCCACGATGCGCACACCGCCATGCTTTTAGGTACCGCTTCTGTATTGTCTAAGTTGTAAAAAGATATAGCAGCTACGATATACTTTATTTTCCAGCATGCTGAAGAACAGGATCCGGGCGGTGCCATTCAACTGGTAAAAAGCGGCGCCTTAAAAGATGTAGACGCCTTTTTCGGTGCTCATGTAATTCCCAACAATCCTGTAGGCCATATCGGCATTTTACCCCAAGGCAACACGGGCGCTTCTACTTCTGCTGATGGTTTTTTCCTGACTATTAACGGTAAGGGTACACATGGCTCCATGCCACATTTAGGTGTAGATC
>JAEWKC010000032.1 GCA_023386235.1 Bacteroidota bacterium
GCATGATACATAGGGGAACGATGGTGGATGTTATAACCCCTAAAAATTTGTTTGTAAGATTTCAGGAATTAGAATATATGCGTTCATTCGTCTTGGGAAAAACGGCATGGTCTGTTATTAATGCGGTGCCCAATATTTCAGGTGGACTGGGGCTTTTTGATAAAGAAATTGTAATGAAGGTAGGGGCTTACGACAAACTTTCATTAGGAGAAGATATGGATTTGGTTTTCAGGATGATTAGGTATATGAGGGAACATAACGAGCCTTACGTCATTAGGCACATTCCTGAAACGTTGTGTTGGACGGAAGGCCCTGATAATTTGAAAATCCTTGTCCGGCAAAGGATTCGCTGGTCGAGAGGTTTGCTACAAATTTTAAAGAAAAACAGAAAAGTACTTTTTAATCCAAAATACGGAATATTGGGATTTGTTATCTATCCATACAATCTGTTTTTTGAATTTTTGTCTCCCTTTATAGAAATCATGGGAGTATTTCTATTTTTCTATTATTTGTTTTACAATCAAATAATTTTACATCATCTTTTCGTTATATTTTTTACAGTATATACTTTTTATATAGGACTAAGTTTTTTTGCAGTATTTTTGGACAGGCAAATCAGCATCAATTATCGTAAACGAAATACGAGAATGAGGATTGCGCTAATGGCTTCTATAGAACCACTTTTGTATCATCCAATTATTCTGTATAGCTCGTTAAGAGGGTATTTTGATGAAGTTATAGGTAAAAAGAAGAAATGGGGAGAGATGACGCGAAAAGGTTTTAAAAAACAATAAAAAATTATGAAAATAACCAAATTAAAAGCAATTCTCTTTATAATTACACTGTCTTCTACCGGTTCTCTTTTTGGGCAACAAAACGAACCGGACAGTACCGTTGTTGCTAAAGACCGTACCGTGGCTCATAATCAGATTGGGATTATGCAAATACAAAGTTTTTATGGAAGTAATTTGCCAACTATGAGTATGACTTCCCTGCAATACCTAAGAAAAACCAACGACGAAAAAGCCACTTTTATAGGACGTGTAAATTACAGAACAAGAGACGGCAAAAATAGCCTGAAGTATGATGCAGAATCCTATATAAAACATGGTAAAAGCCATTATTCCTTCATAGGGATCAGTCTGTCAGACAAAAAAATGTTTCCCGGTTTTGAGGGATATTATTCGCTATACAGCTCATTAAAAAAAGGATGGGAACTGGAAACGGGAATGAAATATCTTTCGGCAACCAATTTCAATTTGTTCACGCCAATCGTAGGAATTTCTAAAGAAATGGAATACAACAGACTTACACTGCGTAATTTTATAACATTTACCAGTGGCAACGTATATTATGGTAATGCTTTCACTTGGAAAAATTTTCTGAACGATTCTCGGGACAATATTTCTGTTATGGCAGGATTTGGCAACGCACCGGACAGTAAAACGCTCGATTTTTCTGAAAATTTCGTCAGTAACAAATCCCAATTTATAGGTATAGGGTACGAAAAAAATCTGAAATCGTTTAAAATCTCGGCAGTCACCGTTTACAACCGAAACCACTTTAGTACCGGAAAGAAATTTAACCAGTATGATGTGTATTTAAATGCTTTCTACAATTTTTAACAAGTAAATGAGGTTTTCACATGTACTTTTATTTTTGATTCTGATGGTTAGTTTTTCTAAAGCGCAATCTCATTTATATTTGGCTAAATCCGGAACTACAAATTATGAGATATTAATTTCAGAATCCGCCTCCACCAACGAACTAAAAGCAGCAGAAGTTTTAAAAAAATATTTTTACAATGTTGCAGGTGTGGCACTCCAAATTACCACAAAAATTACAAAAGAGAAATCCTATTTCAGTATTGGGAAAACGCCTCTCAACCATCGCTATTTACAACATGACGAGTTTCAGATTTTCAATAAAGAAAATAATATAATTTTTTTGGGAGACCGCCAAAAAAGTGTATTGTACGGCGTTTACCATTTTATAGAAACTTTTTTAAAATGCAGAAAATGGGCACCTAATGAACCGGCAGAATGTCCGAAAATAAAAAATCTGCAAATAGATATCCTTATTAATATCCAAGAAAAACCCTCTTTTGATTATAGAGAAGTTTATTCCACTGCCGAGCAGGATCAGGAGTATATGGATTGGTATAAATTGCATAATCTTGAAGAATTATGGGGACTCTGGGGGCATAGTTATTATAAGTTGGTGCCAACCTCTCTTTTTAAAACACATCCCGAATACTTTGCGTTTTTTGACGGTAAAAGAAGACCAAACCAACTCTGTTTATCCAACGACAGCGTTTTAGAAATCACTATAAAATCATTAGAAGAAAAATTTAAGGAACACCCCGAAAGTATTTATTGGTCCATTAGTCCCAACGATGATATTGGACATTGCGAATGTGATCTGTGCCGAACTACCAACGAAGAAGAAGGCGGAGCACAGGGCTCGCTGATTAAATTTCTAAATAAAATTGCGAAAAGATTTCCCGATAAAATATTCACCACTTTGGCGTACGGGGATACCAAAAATCCCACTCTGAAAACAAAACCATTGCCCAATGTAATTATTTTCTTAAGCAGTATTGACATCTACAGAAATAACCCGATTCCCACAGAAAAAACGGCTGCAGGCTTTAGAAATAACTTGGAGGGATGGCTGAGGCAAACCCCAAATGTTTTTGTGTGGGATTACTACACACAGTTTACAAATTACCTTGCCCCTTTCCCGGATGTTTTAAATATTGGACAAAATATCAATTATTTCAAAACGAAAAAGGTGAAAGGTGTTTTTGCCCAAATGGGTGGCTCTGCTTATGTAGATTTTAATCAACTTAAAACCTACTTGCTGGCAAAAAAATTATGGAATCATAATTTGGATGACGAAAAATTATTGGATGAATTTCTAACAGGCTATTACGGAAAATCTTCGCATCTGATAAAAGAATTTTTACAAAAGATTCACAACTACTCAATCTCTTCAGGCAGCAAATTAGATATCTATGGAAATCCTGTGAATGAACACAATTCTTTTCTTACTCCCGAAAATATGAATGAATTCAGTCTATTGTTTGATGAAGCAGAACGGGTTGCCGAGAATAAGAAAATAATTAAAAGAATTCAGGATTTAAGACTTGCTTTCGACTATACCTATTTGCAGCAATCAAGATTTTACGGTCGAGAAAAGCATGGGCTTTTTGAGAAAAATTATGATAACCAATGGGTTGTGAAAGAACCGTTAAAGGAGAAGGTTCGACGCTTCATTGCGGCGGCGAAAAGAGCAGGTGTTACCGAAATTTCAGAAGACGGCAAAACATTAGAAGATTATCGAAAAGAATGGCTCAATATTTTTAAAATAGGCGTTCCTGAAAATGTTGCTATAAACGCAGATGTCAAAATTAACGTGCCTTGGCTACCAGAGTTTTCTGTGAAAAAAGAACAGACACTTCTTGATGGCATGTATGGTTTTAATGATTTTAGTTACAACTGGCTATTGTTTGATAAACCAGTTACAGTTACACTGGATTTGCGCGAACAGAAAAAAATCACATCCATAACTCCCGAATTCCTCAACGATCAAAGACATTGGATTTTTCTGCCTCAAACTGTAATTGTTTCGGTTTCTATTGATGGTGAGAATTATAAAAAATTACCTCAAAACAACCTTGATATTTCCGAACAAAACGCTGTTGAAACAAAAAAAATAACATTTAGTCCGAATGAAAATGTCCGATTTATAAAACTGGACATTATTCCTCCTGCATCCCTTCCCGAATGGAGAAATCGTCCCAATAAAAAACCCTTGATTGCTATTGATGAGATATGGGTAAAGTGACTTGGTTACAAGAACTTCCCGAATTTTTCGGAAAGTCGTTTTGTTTAGAAAATATTATTTAGGTGTGCACAAATCAAGTTTAATCGCTTTTTCCAATTCCTCGTACGAGACGTCATTTCCGGTAAGCGTAATCGGTCAGCAATTTTTGGCAACAAGTTGTATGTGGGGTTTTACATCAACACAGTCTTTATTTTCGGAAACCACTACGATGGTCATAGCCGCTGCTATAAACATTTTTTTCATAATAATAAGAATTTTAAAGGGTTTTAAAGCTGTGTTTGGTAGCAAAAGCATCGTCTTTCGGCGCCGTCTAGGAGGTGTAATGCTATGATAGCCTGTCTGAAGTGTCATCTACTTCAGTAATGCGGGCTTTGTTCTGTATTTTTTCATAGTTAAATACGACTTTAAAGTGATAGCACAAATTTAATCATAAAAAAGACAGAATTTCCAAATAGCTACAACAAAAACCTCAAAGCCACAATTTTGGACAGAATAAAATTTGTACATATATTTGTACAATAAAATTTATATAAATGTTAATTGTAAGCGTTTCAGATTTCAGAAAGGATATCAAAAGTTATTTGGACAAGGTTGCGAAAAACTTCGAGACCTTAATCATTAACCGTGGAAAGGATTCGGGAATCGTCGTCATGTCCCTAAATGAATACAATTCACTCGTGGCGACGAGCCATGAACTTTCTACCCGTACCAACGAATTGCGTTTGGATTCTGCCATTGAAAAACTTAAGTCTAAAAATTCTTTTCAGAAAGCATTAATTGAAGAATGAGGTATGTTTTTGTAGATGAATCCTGGGAAGATTATCTTTATTGGCAAAAAATGGACAAAAAGAAACTGAAGAGAATCAATGATTTGCTGAAAGATATTTTCCGAAGTCCCTTTGAGGGAATTGGAAAGCCAGAACCGTTGAAACATAAATATTCGGGATTTTGGTCAAGAAGAATCGATGACGAGCACAGATTGATTTATCGTTATGAAGAAGGTGAAATTCAAATTGCAAAGTGCAGATTCCACTATGATTAAGACAAAAAAACAAAAAATCTTCCAAGCTCAGATGACTTAAAAATTGTAACTAAAATTCTTTTGGCACCGGACATTCTCATAGAAAATCCTAAACTTGGGCAAAAAGAAATTCTGTTAGAAAATCGAGAAATTGAATACGGTTATCTGGTGGAGGCGAATTGGAAAATCATTTACTCAATTGACGAGAAGAACAAAACCGTGAGAATTGCTGATGTTTTTGACTGTAGACAAGAACCTGAAAAGATTGAACAAAAAAATAAAAAGACTTCCGATAACACTGTGTTTCTATTTGCTGCGTAGGTTATCAATACCAAACAAAAAAACCGCCAATATTTCCGGCGGTTTTTTATTTATTCTTGCTTCTTTTCTCTTTCTTCTAAATCCCATCCACAATTCCATTCAAAGTTTCAGAAGGTCGCATTGCGGCGTAGGTTTTCTCTTCGTTTGGTTTGTAATAACCGCCGATATCCTGTGGTTTGGCCTGTGCGCCAATCAGTTCATCATTGATCTTTGCTTCATTGGCCGTCATCGCTTCTGCCACGGGCTTGAATTTCGATGCCAGTTCTGCATCTTTGGTTTGCGCAGCCAAAGCTTCTGCCCAGTACATCGCGAGATAGAAGTGCGAGCCGCGGTTGTCGATGCCGCCCACTTTTCTCGCCGGAGATTTATCTGTAGCCAGGAATTTTGCGTTGGCAGCATCCAGTGCATCGGCTAAAACCTGCGCTTTTGCATTGTTCTGTGTTTGCGCCAAATGTTCCAAACTTGCCTGCAGTGCAAGGAATTCACCCAAAGAATCCCAACGCAGGTAACCTTCTTCGATAAACTGTTCGATGTGTTTCGGGGCAGAACCTCCGGCTCCGGTTTCAAATAAACCGCCACCGTTCATCAATGGAACAATCGAAAGCATTTTTGCAGAAGTTCCAAGCTCCAGAATCGGGAACATGTCGGTTAAATAATCCCTTAAAACATTTCCGGAAACTGAAATGGTGTCTTTTCCTTCACGACCGCGTTTCAGAGTTTCCAGCATGGCGTCTTTCACATCCATTATGCGGATGTCAAGACCTGTTAAATCGTAATTCTGAAGGTATTTTTCAACTTTTTTAATGATCTGGGCATCGTGGGCACGGCCTTTATCCAGCCAGAAAATGGCAGGAGTATTGGAAAGTCTTGCCCGGTTCACCGCCAGTTTTACCCAGTCCTGAATCGGTGCGTCTTTCGTTTGGCACATTCTGAAAATATCACCCTTTTGAACGTTTTGCTGTAAAAGTGTATTTCCGTTTTCATCTTCCACTTTTACAGTTCCATCGGCTGATATTTGAAAAGTTTTATCATGAGAGCCGTATTCTTCGGCTTTTTGCGCCATGAGACCCACGTTTGGAACGGAACCGAAAGTTTTCGGGTCAATCGCGCCGTTGGCTTTCATGTCCTGAACTATTGCATCGTAGAAACCGGCGTATGTTCTGTCAGGAATAATGCACACTGTATCTTCTTCTTTTCCGTCTTTGTTCCACATTTTTCCTCCGCCACGAACCAATGCTGCCATAGAAGCATCTACGATAACATCAGACGAAACGTGGAAATTGGTAATGCCCTGGTCAGAGTTTACCATTGCAATCCTTGGTCCGTTGGCAATTGCTGCGTCAATATCGGCTTTAATTGCTGCTTCTCTTTCGTTGCCTGCAATTTTCTCATAAAGCGTTGCCAGACCGAAATTAGGATTAACATCCAGCGCATTGAAAGTGTCTTTATATTTTGCAAAAACATCTTTAAAATACGTTTCCACAATGGCTCCGAAAATAATCGGGTCTGAAACTTTCATCATTGTTGCTTTGAGGTGAGCAGAAAGAAGAACATCTTTTTCTTTTGCTGCATCAATAGCGGTTTGTACAAATGCTTTCAAAGCTGAGAGATTCATTACCGAAGAGTCGATTACTTCACCTGGTTTTAAACCTGCGAAATCTTTTAGCACCTTTTCAGCGCCGTCGTTTCCGTAGAATACAATTCTGAATTTTCCTTCGTTTTCCACAGTTGTAGAATTTTCAGTAGCGTAGAAGTCACCCGAATTCATATGGGCTACCTCTGTTTTGCTGTCGGTTTTCCATTCGCCCATTCTGTGCGGATTTGCCTTTGCGTAATCCTTCACCGATTTCGGTGCGCGACGGTCGCTGTTTCCTTCACGAAGTACAGGGTTTACAGCACTTCCCAACACTTTTGCATATTTTGCATTAATGGTTTTTTCCTCATCATTTTTCGGTTCTGCCGGATAATTCGGGAGGTTGTATCCCTGTTTCTGCAGTTCGGCAATCGCCTCTTCCAACTGAGGTACTGATGCAGAAATATTAGGCAGTTTAATGATATTGGCTTCAGGTTTCGTTGCCAGCTGTCCCAGTTCAGCAAGGTAATCCGGAATGCGTTGTTCTTCAGTTAGAACATCCGGAAAATTGGAAAGAATTCTTCCGGCTAAAGAAATATCCGGAACGGCGATTTCAATTCCTGCAGGTTTGGTAAACGCCTTTACAATAGGTAAAAACGAATGGGTTGCCAGCATGGGTGCCTCATCTGTTAATGTGTAGTAGATTTTTGCTTGTGACATTATCGTTGTATGTTTTTATTCTTAGAAGCAACAAATTTAGTTTAAATCTTTTCTTTAATAATGATTTTAATATCCTTATTTTCGTTTCTTCAATTTTTTAAAGTTCATTATAATTAATATTGATGCAAATTATTCCCGCTATAGACTTGATTGATGGTAAATGTGTACGTTTGACCCAAGGCGATTATACTCAAAAGAAAGTGTATAACGAAGATCCTGTAGAAGTAGCTAAAATGTTTGAAGACGCAGGCCTGGTGCGTTTGCACCTTGTAGATCTTGACGGGGCTAAAGCGGGTAAGGTGATTAACTGGAAAGTGCTGGAGAACATTGCCAACAACACTCGTCTACAAATAGACTTTGGCGGAGGTGTAAAACAAAAAGCCGATGTGGAGCGTATTTTACATACGGGGGCTGCTCTTGTTACTATCGGTAGCCTTGCTGTAAAAAATGAAGCACTTTTTTCTGAGTGGATAGAAGAATACGGAGTAGATAAATTTTTTTTAGGAGCCGACGTGAAAGAAGAAAATATAGCCATAGCCGGGTGGACGGAAACTACTGATATGGATGTTTACGGCTTTATCAATAAATATCTGGCAAAAGGGATTGTCAATATTTTCTGTACAGATGTGAGTAAAGACGGCTTGCTGCAAGGTCCATCGGTTGACTTGTATAAAAATATCATTTCAAAGTTTCCACAAATAGAGCTTACAGCAAGCGGCGGCGTATCTACAATGGCAGATTTGCACTCGCTACAATCGATTGGCTGTAAAGGAGTTATAATAGGCAAGGCTATTTATGAAGGAAAAATAACGCTGGAAAACCTAATGGATATACAGGCTTTATAATTCTTTTTTGTTAAAATACCAGAAGTTATAGTTGGTAATACTTCTGCCAAAAATTGCATATTATTTAAATTTAAAACTTTTTTCGTCACTTTATTAGATAAAAAGCAAGCGCAAACGTATTTATTTTAAAAATATGTTTAAAAAAATTTGTTAAGTGTTAAAAAATAATATTAATTGCACTCTTAATTAAATTTACAGAGTAATCGCAAATTATTTATTTTATGAAAAAACTAATTTTAGTTTGTTGCTTCTTTTTCAGTTTTATGATGGCGAATGCACAAACAAGAACCATTACGGGAACTGTAACAAATGAAAAGGGAGAGCCAGTAGCCGCTGTAAGTGTTCAAGTTAAGGGTAGGACAACCGGCGTAATTACTGACCAAAATGGACATTATTCTATTTCGGCAGACAATAACGATGTCTTACAATTCAATTTTGTGAGCTATTCAACGCAAGAAAAGCCTGTAGGAGAACAATCAGTGATTGATGTTCAATTATCTTCAAGCGAGTCTAGTCTTGATGATGTAGTAGTGGTTGGTTATGGTACACAAAGAAGAGCTAACTTAACGGGTGCCGTTACAACTGTGGATGTAGAAAAAACATTAGGCAATAGACCAATTGCAGATGTAGGAAGAGGATTGCAAGGTGCTGTTCCAGGATTAACTATTACATCTCCTACAGGAGATTTAGGAACAAATCCTGCTATACGTTTGCGCGGGCTTACAGGATCACTCAGCAATACAAATGGAGCTAGACCTTTATTACTTGTTGATAATGTTGAATTGCCGGATTTGCGAATGATCAATCCTGATGATATTGAAAGTATTTCTGTTTTAAAAGATGCTGCTTCCACATCAATTTATGGGCCTCGTGCAACATGGGGTGTTATATTGATTACAACGAAAAGAGGAAAAAGAGGACCAGATAAATACAATATATCGTATTCTAATAATTTTTCGTGGTCTACTCCAACTGTTACTCCTGAAATAGCACCGGCAGTAGGAGGAGCACAAGTTGCTTTCCGAGCCATGCAAAGAACTAATCCAAATTTAACGATTTTCAGCGCTGTAGGACAATCTTATGATTCATTAGGAATTGAAAAAATGAAAGAATGGGAAAGATTATATGGGGGACAAAATTTAGGAGATGAAATGGTATTAGGTAGAGATTTTGAAATACGTAGTGGAAGGTTATTTTTTTATCGTCCATGGGATGTAAGAGAGAAATTTATTAAAGATTGGACACCTCAACAAACACACAATCTTACTTTCAGTGGTAGTACGGCTAAAACAACATATAATTTGAATTTAGGATTGCTTGATCAGAAAGGGGTGCTCAAGGTAAATCAGGATTTATTCAGACGTTATAATTTAAATTTCGGTCTTACATCTCAAGTTACAAATTGGTTGAATGTACGCGGGAAATTTATGTTGTCAAGCGCTACAACTACAAAACCCTATAATTACGGCTCAGACACGTATGATCCTTGGTATTATCTTTATCGTTGGCCTAGAACTTATCCCTATGGCATGTATGAAGGTAAACCGTGGCGCAGCGCTGTAACAGAAGTGCAGCAGGCCAAGATGAATGAAAACACTAATACACTAGCTCGTGTTAGTGTGGGTGGAACATTTAGAATAGCTGAAGGATTAACATTTGATGCAGACTATACTTATGATGCAATGAATGAGCATGAGCAACGTACAGGAGGAAAAGTATATGGGTATGATTTCTGGGCAGGCGGCGGAACAATGCCTTATCAAGCGTATACCAGTGCAACATATGACAGAGCACAACTTTATTCTGACTGGAGTAATAGAAATGTTTTTAAAGGTTATGCGACATATAATAAGAGATTTAACAATCACAATTTCAAACTAACTGCAGGAATGGATGTAGAAGAATATGCATACATGGGGCAGGGTTCAGAAAGAAGAGGTTTGATTGATCCAAATATTGGTCTTCCAAATTTGGCAACTGGCGATCAATTTGTTACTTCTTACAAAGGAAGCTGGGCTACAATGGGTTATTTTGGAAGATTAAATTATGATTACAAGAGTAAATATCTACTGGAATTGAACGGAAGATATGATGGATCTTCAAAATTTCCTGTAAATGAAAGATGGGGATTCTTTAGCTCTATGTCTGTAGGATATGTTCTAACGAACGAATCTTATATGGACTTTATCAAACCTTATTTATCATTTTTGAAATTAAGGGGGTCATGGGGTGCACTCGGAAATCAGTCGATACCGGATTTTAGATATCTTGTTACCATGGCAGCACCTGCTTCAGGATGGGTCGTTGGAAATGCGAATATGACAACTGTGGCTACTCCAGGTTTAGTATCTCCAGATTTAACTTGGGAAAAAGTAGCAACACTTGACTTTGGTGTGGATGCAAGATTTTTTGACGACCAGTTTGGCATCACATTCGATTGGTACAAGCGTACAACGAGTAACATGCATAGTGCAGGACTAACAGTGCCTAGTACTTTGGGTACAGGAGCACCACTAAGAAATTTCGGAGCTATGGCAACCACTGGATGGGAATTGCAAGTTGATTATAATAAAACATTTAATAATGGATTTACATTGAGTGCCACTGCTATGTTGTCGGATTTTAAAGAAGAAATTACAGAATCAGCGAATGTTACCAAAACACTGGGTACAAATTACACAGGAAGAGTTCTTGGAGAAATATGGGGCTATGAAACCGACAGATATTTTACTAAAGATGATTTTCAACAAGACGCTAATGGTAATTTAATTCTGAACGGAGGAAAGTACGTACTAAAACCTGGTGTACCTACCCAACAATATTGGGAAGCAGGTTGGTTCTTTTACGGACCCGGAGATATAAAATACAGAGATCTTGACGGCAACGATACTATTGATTTTGGATCTAATACAATAGAAGATCATGGAGATCTGAGATTAATAGGAAACTCTACACCAAGGTATCAATATGGTATTAGATTAGGATTGGAATTTAAAGGAATTGATTTCAGTACATTTATTCAGGGTGTGGGCAGCAGGCAAGCATGGGTGAACGGACCTATATTTATACCTGGCTATCGTCCAGGTGAAGCTTGGTATGCTCATCAAATGGATTATTGGACTGAAGAAAATCCTAACGCTTTTTATCCTCGTCCAACAGATCAAAGCCAATCAAATAACACTAGAAATTTTTTACCTCAAACGAAATATTTGTTAAATATGGCTTATACTCGTTTAAAAAACCTTACAGTGGGCTATTCACTTCCAGAATCATTGATTAAAAAGGCTTCTTTAAGTAGAGCGCGAATATATTTTAGTGGTGAAAATCTGTTTACAATTAGCCATACAGGAAATGTACCTTTAGACCCGGAAGTAGATTATACTACAGCAGGATTAAACGATCCTAACACTTTTGGTAGGGCTTATCCGTTCAGAAAAATGTATTCGTTCGGAATTCAAGTCACCTTTTAACTTTTAAAAACAAAAAATATGAAAAGATATATTTTATTAATAACTGTTGGACTCATTTTTCTCATTTCCTGTAAAAAAGACTTTTTGGAAAAATTTCCAGAAGATAGGCTTGTAGATAATACTTTTTGGACGAGTGAGCAAAATGTTAGAACCTACGCATGGGGATTTTACAGTGGTTATTTTACAGGTTATGGTTCAGGATTTGCTTGGGGTAACTATTTTTCTGGACAGAGTCTGAATGATGATTTCGCTCCTTCTTCTCCTGCTCAATTTATAAAAAATGTACCCGCCACAGGTGGTGGATGGTCATTCACTTGGGTTAGGAAAGCTAATCACTTCATTGCAAAGCTATCGGAGATGACCATGTTGGAAGAGAGTGCCAGAAATCACTGGATAGGCATTGGACGCTTTTTCCGGGCTTTAGAATATAATGATCTTACGAAGTCTTTCGGGGGTGTTCCGTGGTTTGAAAATTATATGCTCGAAACAGATTCTGGATTATACCGTCAACGCGATCCTTTGCCTTTTGTTGTCGACAAAATGTTAGAAGATTTTCAATTTGCAGCACAAAATGTACGAACTTCAGATGGCAATGAAGGATTAGCTGTGAATAAATATGTGGTACTTGCGTTTATGTCTCGTGTTTTTTTATATCAAGGCACATACTTTAAATACCATAACATAGATGCAGCTAAATCCAAAACTTATTTAGAAGCTGCTAAGTGGGCTGCAGATGAGATTATTAAGTCTGGTAAATACTCAATATCGGATAATTATAAAAGCTTATTTAACTCACTTGACTTAAATGGAAAAAAAGAAATTATTTTATATCGCAGATATGAAACAGGTATACTTACCCATAGCCTTCATAGCTATGTGAATAAGGAACCTCAAACTGGTGTTTCAAAAGATTTAATCGAAACATATCTGCTTAATGATGGTTTACCCATAACTTTATCACCACTTTATGCCGGCGATAAAAAAATTGATAGCGTAATGAAAAACAGAGATCCACGTATCAAAGAAACTTTCTTTCCTGTTATTAGGGTTAATGGTAATACTACAAACTATTCCACCTCGGGTTATGCTGTTCAGAAATTTTATAATGAAACACTTAAGGATTTGCCAGAAGGAAGTGGTAGCTTAAATCCAACAGATGCTCCGATTATACGGTTTGGAGAAGTTTTATTAAATTATGCTGAGGCAACAGCAGAATTGGGTAATCTTACGCAAGCTGACCTTGATAAATCCATAAATAAACTAAGAGCGCGTCCTGGAATTGCAATGCCTCCATTGCAAGTGATTGGTAACCAGCCAGCTGTTAATAATCTTGTTTATGACGATACACAGCGAGACCAAACAGTGCCAGCATTAATTTGGGAAATAAGAAGAGAAAGAAGAATTGAATTAGCGCTTGAGGGCTTCCGTCTTGACGATCTTAAAAGATGGAAAAAATTAGAATTAACAGATACTAAAGCTAATATAGATATTAATAGAGGAGCTTGGATCAAAAAGGCAGATTTCCCAGGCATTAAAGATGTATATCTTGAGAATAATGCTACGGAAGGCTATATCGTTCCTGCTTTTAAAGAAGAATCCCAACGTGTGTTTAGTGATCCGCGTGTATATCTAAATCCCTTGCCGCTGGATCAAATAAAATTATATAAAGATAGAGGCATAACATTAACACAAAATCCCGGTTGGCCCTCTCAGTAACTTTTCTTAAAATAAAAAAGTCTATGTTTATTGACATGTAGGAGACTTTTTTTATTAAAATTAAAAAATGCTTGAATAGGCCTTCCAATACATTATCCGTGAACCGGCTCGATGAAATCCTACTATAGTGCTGGCTATCACCAAATCTAATGAACTTGCGATAAGTGCGGGCGGTCATTATACAGTATCTGCCATAATATGGAAAGCAAAGCTGCAAAGCATGTAACCAAATAATAAAATATTTTTTAAAGAATTTAAGTAATTACGATTTCGTTAGATATTTATTACACGTTTGCGTTAAGTATTAAAAAAAATACAAGCGCAAACGTTTTTATTTTAAAAAAACATTAAAAAAATTTTGTTAATAGTTTAAAAAAGCATTATTTGCATCTTAATTCATTTTTTAAGTTTTTTTAAACAATTTGTATGAGAAAATTTTTCTTGTTTTTATTCATAATTATTTTATGTAACGCAGATTTATATGCGCAAACAAAAACCGTTACGGGCACAATTTACTCTTCGGTAGATAATGCTCCATTATCGGGTGTATCTGTTCGTATAAAGGGTAGAACTACGGGAGTAATTACTGATAATAACGGCAGCTATAATATTTCAGCTGGCAATGATCAAACTCTTGAGTTTAATTATATTGGTTACAAACTTGAAGAGAGGCTGGTAGGAGATAATACCGTTATAAATGTTGTACTTTCTCAACAAGAAGGTGATATGAACGAAGTAGTTGTAACGGCGTATGGTATACAAAGAGATAGAAAAAGTTTGGGATATTCTACACCTATTGTATCGGGTGATGAAGTAAGTAACACTCAAAGAGAAAATTTCATGAATGGTCTTGCCGGGCGCGTACCTGGTTTGTTTGTAAATACTACATCAGGAGATCCTGGAGCATCTACACAAATGTTTTTAAGAGGAATCGTATCAATTTCAGGTGATAATTCTCCTCTATTAGTTATTGATGGATTACCAATTGACAATTCAGTGATGAATCAATCAAATCTAATTGCCAAAGGGTCAATGGGGACAAATAGAGATCAGGATTATTCCAATAGAGCTGTTGATTTAAATCCGGCAGATATTGAATCTTATACTATCCTAAAAGGGCCTGAAGCTACAGCTCTTTATGGTAATTTAGGGTCAAGTGGTGCAATAATTATTACTACTAAAAAAGCAAAAGCTGGAAGGGGTACTGTGTCATATAGTAATTCTTTTAGGTTTGAAAAGCAATTAAATTTTCCTGAAGTGCAGCAAGTATATAGCCAAGGGGCTAGTAATGGAATATATAATCCAGCTTCAAGAAGTTATTTTGGTCCAAAATATCCTGATAGTTTAGTCATTTATGATAATATTCATAACTTTTTTCAAGTGGGAAACACACAAAAACATAGTGTAGTATTTGAAGGAGGAAGTCAGGGTTTTACGTATAGATGGTCTAATGAATATACAGATAATAATGGTACAGTCCCTACAACCAATCTTACCAGACTTACTTCCAGATTAACTGCTACGGCTCAAATTCTTCCCAAATTAACGGCAACCTCCACATTTTCTTATATGAATACAAGTAATATAAAAGCAACTAAAGGTTCTACTGGATATTTGATGAGTCTGTTGTCTTTTCCTTCAAGGTTCGACGTAAGAAATTATATTGATGAACTAGGTAATAGAGTGTTAACAACTGGTACCATTTATAGTGAGGTAGATAATCCTTTTTGGGATTTAAATAAAAATCTGAATCAAGATAAAACTAACCGTTTCCTAGGTAATAGTAGTCTTACTTATAAGCCATTGGCATGGCTGAATATTACAGGTACATTTGGCGCTGATGTCTATACTACAAATGGTATGACGGGAAATCACCCACAATCTTATCGATCTTCCGGGAGCGCTGCATCACCAACTGGTGGACGACTTAGTGAATATCAGCAGGTGGTTAAGATTTTGAATGGCTCCTTAGTAGCTTCTGCAAGACATAAATTCGGGAATTTTAATAATACTTATATTATTGGAAGTAATTTTAATGATTATAACTATCGTACCAATTCACAAGTAGGAGAATCATTTTATGATCCTAATTTTTATAGTATGAATAATACATTGCCTACAACTCAAAGATCAATGTTGTCTATAAATAATTTTAGAGGATTTGGTGTATTTGGTCAGGCTGTTTTAGGTTATAAAACTATTTTGTATCTAACATTAACAGGCAGAATGGATGCGGCATCACGCTTAATGCCTAATAATCCGTATTTCTTTTATCCGGCAGTAAGTACTGCATTTAATTTCAGTGATCTTGAATCTGTAAAAAAGTGGGGATTTCTAACACAGGGTAAATTAAGAGCTTCTTTTGCATATACAGGTAAAGAACCTCGTTATTCCTATGCATTGAGAACAAGATTGTTACCGGTAGCGTCTACGGGAGGAGGCTTTAATTATGACTTGGCAACAGGAGGTAATGATAAATTAAAACCTGAATTTACAAGGAATATAGAAGCGGGCTTAGAAGCTAAATTCCTAAACAATAGAATTGGGTTTGACTTTACTATTTATAATTTAAAAAGCCTCGATCAAATTATCAGGCCGCGTTTGAGCTATGGAAGTGGTTTTGCGCTAAAATTAATGAATGGAGGCGAAGTGGAGAATAAAGGTTTTGAAATTCAAATTACGGGTACACCAATAGAGAATAAGAATTTTATTTGGGATGTTGTATTTAACATAACACACAATAAAGGCACAGTAATTTCAATAGCAGAAGAGCTACCGGAATTTTACGATTCTGATACTTGGCTTCAGAATGGTATTAGAAGTAGTGTTTATCCTGGTGCAAGTACAGGCGCATTTGGTGGATGGGTTTCTGCCAGAAACGATAAAGGTGAGTTACTGATTAACCCCCAAAACGGTTTGCCTTTGCTGAAAAATGACACAGATTTTTATCCAATAGGAGACAGAACTCCCAAAGCATTATTTGGATTAAGTAATAACTTAAGTTATAAAAATTTAGCTCTTTCTTTTCTAATAGATTTCAGATATGGAGGAGATGTATATAATGCAACGCAATATACGCTCTACACAACCGGTTTAAGTACTAAAACGCTGGATAGGGAAACACCCAGAATCTATAAAGGTGTTTTAAGAGACGGGTTGGAAAATACCGATAATCCTACTCCAAATAATATTGTTGTTACTCCTTATTATTATTCTTCATTTTATACTTCTACTTCAAATGGTGTTTCACCCGATATGTTTGTCGAAAGAGATATCAACGCCATGCGGGTAAGAGATATAACCTTATCTTATGTTTTTCCAAAAAGATTTTTTGAAAATTCAAAAATTATCAAAGATCTGAGTTTATTTACAACAGCAACAGACGTTTTACTTATAACTAATTATTCAGGAATAGATCCCGATAGTAATGGGAATACTGCGGGGGTTGCGGGGCTTGGAGGTTTTGGATTAGACTTTGGTAACATGGGAAGACCAATAGGAGTAAATTTTGGTATGAGATTAAAACTTTAATTATTTTAAAAAAGAAATAAATGAAAAAAATACAATATTTAATAATAATTTCCATACTGATAAATACAGGAGTTGGATGTAAGAAGTGGTTAGATGTAAATACTGATCCAGCCAATGTTCAGGTACCATCTGCCAGAGTTTTACTATCACCTATTCTTTATCAAATGGCCAACAATGTTGCAATTGATTCAAGAGGCTTTAATAAATACGTTCAATATTGGCATAGCCAGGCTGCAAATGATACATGGGATATGCAAGGTTATACATCTGCGAGTGATTTTGGTGGTTCTTTATGGAGAATGGTATATGTAAATCATGGACCTAATTTAAACGACCTTATAAAAGACGGAGAAACATCAGGAAATTATATATATGCAGGAATAGGATATGCTATAAAAGCATGGGGTTTTCAATTGCTTACAGATTATCATGGACCGGTAATACTCGATGAAGCTTTTACGCCTAATCAACTAACTTTTCACTATCAGGATCAACCAGAAGTATATGTAAAAGTGCGTGAATGGGCACACATGGCAATAGAAAACTTAAATAAGCCAGATGTAATAGACCAAGCTGCTTTTTTACAAGGAGCCTCAGGAGATCAAATATATAAAGGTGATAGAGACAAATGGAAAAAATTTGTTTATGGATTATTAGCTTTGCAATTTAGTCATCTTACTAATAAACCTGAATACCCCACTGCGTATGCAGATAGTGTTATTAAATATACAGATTTATCATTTGCAAGTACGGCAGATGATGCTTCGGTTTTTTTCAATGGCTCTAACGCCGATGATTCAAATGTATTCGGTCCAAAACAAAATTTAATTACTGCAACAGCTTACGGAAGAATTAGCCAGACTGTAATAGATCTTTTAAGTGGAAAGATGCGTGGAGACACGGCAAGAGTAGATACTCTGAAGAATAATGCGACAGCTCTTACTACTTCTAATGATCCTCGTTTATTCAGAATGATGATTCCAAATCCGGATAGCACATACAAAGGGATTGTACCAACAAGAGGAGATGTGCCAACCACTAAAACACGACCACACGTTTGGGGCGGCATTATAGGTACCTATCCTGGAAGATATATTTTTACAGACAATGCCAGATTTCCTATAATGACGTATAGCCAGCTTCAGTTTGCAAAATCGGAGGCACAATTAATAAAAGGAGATAGAACAGGAGCTCATGCATCTTATTTGAATGGAATAAAAGGTCATATGGCATTTGTAAATAATTATTTAGGCTTTGGTACTGAAACTTTGCCTGCTATTACTCAAACACAAATTAATTCATATCTTTTAAGTGCAGATGTGGCTCAATCGTCTGCGGAGTTGCGTATATCTGATATCATGGGACAGAAATTTATAGCTCAATTTGCTTGGGGTGGATTAGAAACCTGGGTTGATTTAAGAAAATATCACTACGATACCACTGTATTTAAAAGTTTTCATTATCCTGAGCAGGGCGAGATATATATATTAAATAGAAATAAACTTGTATACAGAGTTCGTCCCAGATATAATTCTGAATATGTTTGGAATAAAGTAGAATTAGAAAAATGGGGAGGACTGAATACTGATTATCATACTGAAGAACTTTGGTTCAGCAAACCTTAAATAATAAATAATAACGATGAAAATAATATCAACAATTTTAGCTATAGTATTAATAATAGCTGGATGTAAAAAGAATGAAGTAAAATATGGTGATTTTAAAAAGTTTGATTCTACAAAATCTTTATTAAAAGTAAATTATACATCAAGCTATAGTATAAACTATCCGGTAATTTTCAAACTTAATCAACAACCCATTAGTGGTATTGTAACCGCCAGGTATCCATATCCTGGTGGTGGTTATAATACGGCTGGCTTATCAACGCCAGACTATCTGCAGGTAGAACCAGGCACCTATGAATTTTCGGCTGCTACGCCACAGGTCGGTACCACTATAGATTCAGTAAACAGATATAAAACAAATCTTACATTTGAAAGTGGTAAGCGTTATTCATTGCATATAGCAGATACTGCTACAAACACAAAACATGTTTTAATCGAAGATGATTTTAGCAGGCCAGACACATCTTCTGCTCGTTATAGAGTCATTAATCTCATTCCTAATGCTCCTTCAATAGATTTATACAATGGTACCGAATTGGTTGCTTCGAATATTAAATATTTGGAGATAAGCAATTATTTTGTGCTTACTACAACGGGGGGCTCGTCAGTTTGGAATGTAAGAGAAACAGGCACAGGTCCTACAGGAACTGTATTGGCTACTTATAATAGTACAAGCACGAAATTATCACAAAGAAGTTATACCGCATTTGCCATGGGTTATAAAGGACAAACAGTCGCTACACGCAGACCTTACATAGCCTTCTTTTTAGTAAGGTAGATGAACATTTTATCCACAATTTATAAAAACTGTTCTAAAATATACTTAGAACAGTTTTTATTTTTATTAATATTGTGTTTTATTTTATTTAACAAACAAACGATTACTATGAAAAAATTAATAATCATCAGTTTATTATTATTGTTCGTATCATTACAAACATACGCACAAACCAAAATGGTTACAGGTACTGTCTCCTCGTCAGAGAGCAATGCCCCATTGTCTAATGTATCTGTTTCTGTTAAAGGTAGCAGTACGGGTGTAATCACAGATGCGTCAGGTAACTACAGTATCAGAGCGGCAGTTGGTCAACGGTTAGAATATAAATTTTTAGATTACAAAGTAGAGGAAAGAGCAGTTGGTGTGGATAATACAATTAACGTAGTATTATCACCGGCTGACGCTAATGATATGAATGATGTAGTAGTCACGGCAATGGGTATTCAAAGACAAAAGAAGGCTCTAGGCTATTCTGTGCAGGAAATAAAATCAGAAGAAATATTAAAAAATAAAAATCCGAATATCATTAACTCATTAAATGGTAAAATAGCAGGATTGAATATTACCAACGCCAGCGGTGCTCCGGGAGCTTCTGCATCAATAGTTATTCGTGGCGGTACTTCATTAGAAAGAGATAATCAGCCTCTTTTTGTAATTGATGGTATGCCAATGGATAACTCTACCGGACAAGGTGATAACAGTGCATTTGACGGTAGCACCAACCTGTCTACTACTAACAGCAACAGAGCAATGGATATAAACCCGGAAGATATTGAATCTGTATCTGTGTTGAAAGGTCCTGCTGCGGCTGCTTTGTACGGGTTAAGAGCTGCTGCAGGTGCTATTGTCATTACTACAAAGAAAGGTAAGCAAGGTGCTGTCACCGTAAATGTAAGTTCAAGATATGGAAACAATTGGGTAAATAAACTACCCAAACAACAAAGTACTTACAAACAAGGGTCGTATTACAATGGCACATTTACAGATCAGACTAGCAGATCTTGGGGTGACAAATTTCAGTCGGGCGAACAGATATATAATAACTTAAACGACTTCTTTCAAAATGCCAATATTCTTGATAATAGCATTGCTATTTCAGGTGGTTCTGGTACAGGAAATTTCTACTTGTCTGCTTCTAACTTATATCAAACAGGTATAGTGCCAACTACAAACTTTAAAAGAAGTACCATTAGATTTAATGGAGAGCAAAAAGCAGGGATATTTACATTCGGCATAAATGCGGCTTACTCTACCAGCACTTCTCAAAAAACACTTACTGGTAGTGGCTTGTGGGGATCGGGAGGTAGTGGATACATGGAAAGTATCATAGCTTGGCCTAGAAATGATAATATGAAAAATTGGTTAAATGAAGACGGCACAAAACGTAGATTATTGCCCGATTTGGAATTAGATGCAGATGTAGATAATCCTTATTGGATTATTAATCGTAATCCGCAAAAAGACAATACAAACAGAATCATTGGTAACGTGTATACCACTGCTAAAATCACCAGTTGGTTAGATGCTACATACAGATTAGGTATAGACCAGTATTTAACGGAGTTTAGTAGTTTGATAACTCCGGGCTCCAGTGTAAAAATTGCCTGGCAAAATGGTATGCTTTCTGAGACAGACAGAAATTATAGCTATCTAAATTCAACTTTTATGTTGAATTTTCATAAAACGTATAAAGATTGGGAAACTTTCTTTATGTTAGGAACTTCATCAGAAGATACTTACTTCAAATCTAATTCATTGAGGGCTGAAAACTTTACCATTCCTACATTCATAAGCATTAATAATGCCAGACAGGAAAATAAATATTCTAACCAATCTATTACCCGCAAAAGATTGGCAGGCTTATATGGAGATTTAAGAGTAGGATATAAAAACTTTTTATTTTTGACGGCTACCGGAAGAAATGATTGGTCTTCTACTTTACCTATTGAAAACAGATCATTCTTTTATCCATCGTTCAGTGCGAGTTTTGTTTTCTCAGAATTACTTCCTAAATCAGATGTATTTAGTTTTGGAAAATTAAGAGCATCATGGGCTAAAGTGGGTAAAGATGCACCGCCATATCAAACCAACACTTACTTATTTGGTCCGGAGCTTACTATTGGCGGGGGCTACAGAAACAGTTGGACAAGGGGTAATAACTTATTAAAACCCGAAACTACTACTTCTACAGAGTTTGGAACGGAATTGAGATTCCTCAAAAACAGATTAGCTTTTGATTTCACTTATTATATAAACAGAAGTGTTGATCAGATACTTCAACCACGTGTAAGTAATGCTACCGGTTACATCCTTAGCTACGTAAATACAGGAACGATTGAAAATAAAGGTATTGAAATATTATTAACAGCAAATCCTGTAAAGACCAAAGACTTTAACTGGACATCAATACTCAATTTCTCTCATAACAAAGGTGTGGTTAAAGAATTACCAGGTGCTTTGCCAATTCTTTATGTTACTGATGTGCAGGTGGGTAATGCTAAAGCTGCTTCTTTTAATGGAGGTTATTTCATGGGCTTAAGTGGTTCTCAATGGCAAACAGATTCTTTAGGAAATTTACTACTTGATTGGAATACCGGATATCCACTTACTTCTACATTAACTACAAATTTAGTAGGAAACAGAGAGCCTAAATTTATAGGAGGCTGGAACAATACTTTCGAATACAAAAACTGGGATCTATCAATCTTATTTGATTTTAGAAGAGGAGGACATATATACAATGGTACAGAGTATTTACTTACCGCTTATGGATTAAGTAAACGTACAGAAAATCGTGGCGAAACCATTACTTTTAAAGGTAGGTCTTTAAATCCAACAACAAAAGTTTACGAAGATGTAGAAAAGCAAGTTGTGGCAAATGAAAAATATTATAGAGATATTTATCTTAATCATGCTCCTTTCTTTATAGAAGAAGTAAATTGGCTAAGATTGCGTTCATTATCCTTAGCATATAGTTTACCAACAGATTTATTGAGCAGAACCAAATTCATAAAATCTGCTACTATTACCGCTACCGGAAATAACTTATGGCTTCTTACTAATTATACTGGCATGGATCCTGAAACAAGTGCGGCAGGTGCAGGCGTAGTAGGCTCAGGTTCTGTGGGTATAGATTATGCAGGTGTGCCTAACACAGCCGGATTCGTTATTGGCTTGAATCTTAGATTTTAATTAAATTACAAAAATTAAAGAAAGAAAAAATGAAAAATAAAATAGTATATACATTAATAATTATCACAACGATAGCGTTCAGCTCGTGCAATAAATGGCTGGATGTAAATAATAATCCCAATATCCCGAACTCTACAGTACCCACGCCAGATCAAAGACTTCCGCCATTGTTGGCTCAGTTTATTGATGGGTATGAAAGTGCCGGAACACGCGCTGCGTTTGTATCACAGCAACTTGGTGTAACATATGCCGTTAACAACAACTGGAATCTTACAAGATGGTATTCAAATACTTCTAGCGCCAATTGGCCATGGCAATCTTGGTATGTTAATGCAGCTTCTAATATTACTCCATTGATAGAATCAGCAGAGAAAGTAGGAGCATCTCACTATATAGGTGCGGCAAAAATTATAAAAGCTTGGGGCTTTGGATATCTTGCAGATTTTTATGGAATGCTTCCATATGACGACTTTGATAATCCATTAAACATTACTCCTAAGTTTGATGATGCAGAGCATATCTACAGCAAAGTGTTGCCTTTGTTAGATGAAGCAATCGCAGACTTACAAAAGACACAAGCCACCGGTGCGCCTGCTTTGGCAAAAGGTGATATTTTTAATAATGGTAATGTAGATAACTGGATTAGATTAGCTAATGGGTTAAAAGCCAGATTTTTAAATCATTTACTAAAGAAATCTACTTATAATCCTCAATCTATTTTAGATGCTTTGGCAAAAGCTCCGCAGAGCGATGATCAAAGCACAATTATTCAATATGTAGATGAAACTCCTAATACCAATGCATCTAAAGAAGCGATCCAATACACCAATACGGGTACTTCAGCAAGAATAACAAAATTGTATTATGATTATATTACTAACAATTATACCGGTGCTCCTTCAGGAAACAATAACATGGAAGATCCCCGATTAGATTCGCTCATTCCTAGCATGCAGGATGCAAATGGTAATTTGGTTAGAACGGTTCCTATGGATATGCAATCTTCTTTACCAACTGCAGGCCCCATCAACTATACATATGCAGCTTCTACCAATAAATTCTCTAATAAAGATTCAGTATATGTTCAGATGAGAAGAAATATTTCCGGTCAAAGAATATTATCAACGGGCACTTGGTATACGCAAAGAGGTTCAAAGGGTTTATTACTTACAAATGCAGAAATGCGTTTTATAGAATCTGAAGTTAAGTTCAGACAAAATGATCGTATTGGTGCTTTGAGTGCATACAAAGCAGGCATTAGATCTCATATGAATATTATGAAAATACCTGCTGCAAAAATTGATGCTTATCTAGCTAGCAGTTCAGTTGTACAAGATGCTGCACAGCTAACTTTGAGTCATATAATGATACAAAAGTATATTGTAATGTCTTATTCTCCGGAACTATGGGTTGATCTGCGCAGAAACAATTACTGTACAGATGCTAATGGAAACTATAATGAAGCAGCCGGAGTTTATAAGGGCTTCAACAGACCCGGACACGTTTTTGTAGAAGCTTACCCTAATGCAACAGATTGGCCAAGAAGATTTGCTGTGCCTAGTTACGAGATCAATTATAATATACAACAAGTATTAGCAAAGAATCCAAATGCAAGTAAACCAACTTACTTAAACGAACATATATGGTGGGATAAACCATAGGCTAATTAACCTTTTATACATAGAGACTGTAGTTACTGACAGTCTCTATTTGTTAAAATAAATCATGAATAATATCATTGATTAATAGTTGATTATGGGGAAAAAGTATGTGTGATTTAACATTTTAAAGGTCGAAATAGGAGGGGAGAATTAAACTTGTACAGTTTTTGTTTTATCTAAAACATTATAAATAACTAATTATAAAACCTAATTCGCAAACGTCAAAAACTTTATTTTATGAAGTATACAAGAAATTTATTTTTAATAGCTGTTGCGTTTATGATGATATTTGCAGCATGTAAAGGAAATAATCAGGAAAATACAGTAGCAAGCCAGGATACCGCAGGTTTAGCTGCTTTCAGACAACAAAAATTAATGGAAGCCCAACTGGCTGACCAGGCCAAAATTGATTCTCTGGCACAGATAAAAGCAGAAGAAATGAATGCTGCTAAAGCTGCAACAGCAGCAACTGCTACCAGAGCAGCTACAAGCAGATCTACGGCTGCCAGAAGTTCAAGCTCTTCAAGAAGTTCATCTTCCAGCGGTGGAAGTGTAAACAGGGGTTCATCTAACGATGGCTATGCAAGTGCTCCCGTACAAACTGCTCCTCAAAGACAAGGTATCAGTAAAGCTGCTAAAGGCGCTATGATCGGTGCCGGTACAGGTGCGGTAGCAGGTGCTATAATCAATAAAAGAAATCGTGGCGCAGGTGCTGTAATCGGTGGTGTAGTAGGTGGCGCGGCAGGTTATGGTATAGGACGCTCGCAAGATAAGAAAGACGGAAGATATTAATTTTAAAAATCGAATTAAAGCAATAGAAAAAAGCGGCTGAATTTTCAGCCGCTTTTTTTATTTTAACTATTATTTCTTTGTGGGCGGTGCGGGAGGTGGCGGTGGAAAAATATTTTTTACAGAATTTTTTTGTGTGTCAGTCATTCTATTATATAAAAATTACCGTCAATTTATTTTTTAATAATCTGACAATCCTCATTATTCATTACTCATCACTCACCCTCTCATTCACCCCCTGCCCCCGCCATCGGAGGATATACAATACTGTGAGTTTTGGCTTCTCCGATCTTCGTTTTTTTGCATCATCATCGTCCAGCGAGAGAGAAGAGTCCGAATTTTCACATCACTTATCACTTATCATTTAATCACCCCTCATCCCTGATCTTCCCAACTATAATCTGACCAATATCATATCAGCTACAAACAAAATAAATTACCTTTGCTATTCAATAAAACTAAAATATTTTACCATGGAATATCGTATTGAAAAAGATACTATGGGCGAGGTGCAGGTGCCAGCCGATAAGTTTTGGGGAGCACAAACCGAACGCTCAAGAAACAATTTTAAAATCGGACCTGAAGGTTCTATGCCTGAGGAAATTATTGAAGCCTTCGCTTATTTGAAAAAAGCTGCAGCCTACGCCAATTGCGACTTAGGCGTTCTGCCCGAAGAAAAGCGCGATTTGATCGCCGGTGTTTGTGATGAAATTTTAGAAGGAAAATTAAATGATCAGTTTCCTTTGGTGATCTGGCAAACCGGCTCGGGTACACAGTCTAATATGAATGTGAATGAAGTAGTGTCTAATCGTGCGCATGTAAATAATGGTGGAAAATTAGGCGAAAAATCAATTATTCATCCTAATGATGATGTAAACAAATCGCAGTCTTCTAACGATACCTATCCTACTGCTATGCACATTGCAGCATACAAAAAAGTGGTAGAGCAGACTATACCGGCTGTAGAGGTTTTAAGAAACACATTGGACGAAAAAGCAAAAGCTTTCAAAGATGTGGTAAAAATTGGCAGAACCCATTTAATGGATGCTACGCCTTTAACTTTAGGCCAGGAGTTTTCTGGCTATGTAGCACAATTGGATTATGCCATAAAAGCTATTAAAAATACATTGGAACACCTGAAAGAGTTGGCTTTGGGCGGCACGGCAGTTGGCACGGGGTTAAACACCCCCCAAGGCTACGATGTGAAAGTAGCTGAATACATTGCTGAATTTACCGGTCATCCTTTTGTAACGGCGCCCAATAAATTTGAGGCGTTGGCGGCACATGACGGCATCGTGGAAACGCATGGTGCATTGAAGCAGTTAGCCGTGTCTCTTTTCAAAATCGCTCAGGATATACGCATGCTGGCTTCCGGTCCGCGCTCAGGCATCGGTGAGATTTTAATTCCCGAAAATGAACCGGGTTCTTCCATTATGCCGGGCAAAGTAAATCCTACCCAAAACGAGGCTATGACAATGGTATGCGCGCAGGTATTGGGCAATGATGTGGCTATCAGTTTTTCCGGCACGCAGGGGCATTACGAACTCAACGTTTTTAAACCTGTAATGGCATATAATTTCCTGCAATCCGCACAGTTGCTGGCTGATGCCTGTCATTCTTTCAACGATCACTGTGCTGTGGGCATTGAACCCAATCTTACAAGAATCAAAGAACTGGTAGATAAATCTCTGATGCTGGTTACAGCGTTGAACCCACATATTGGTTATGAGAACGCGGCAAAAATTGCCAAGACCGCGCATAAGAACGGAACTACTTTAAAAGAAGAAGCTGTTAATTTAGGCTTGCTTACAGCCGAACAATTTGATGAGTGGGTAAAGCCCGAAGACATGGTAGGAAGTCTGAAATAATAAAAATTATCCTTTAAAAATAAAATATAAACCTCGGGGAATCGTCTCTGAGGTTTTAATATAAAAATCTATCGTTATGGCAGAAAATTACTTTAAAAAATATCCCGATGCCAATGGCTTTTTTAATGAATATGGCGGAGCGTTTCTTCCTCCGGTACTGGAAGCCGAAATGAAGAAAATTTATGAAGCTTATTTGTCTATCAGTAAATCGCATAATTTCATTTCAGAGCTTAGAAGCATTCGCAAACATTACCAGGGAAGACCAACGCCCGTTTATTATTGCAACAGGCTTTCTGAAAAATATGGTGCAAGGATTTACCTGAAACGCGAAGACCTGAATCATTCCGGTGCGCATAAGCTCAATCATTGTATGGGCGAAGCGCTACTGGCAAAATATTTAGGCAAGAAAAAACTGATAGCCGAAACAGGCGCAGGCCAGCATGGAGTGGCACTGGCTACCGCCGCGGCTTATTTTGGGCTGGAGTGCGAGATACACATGGGCGAAGTAGATATAGCCAAAGAATATCCAAACGTGGTAAGAATGAAAATTCTCGGCGCAAAAGTAGTGCCCGCAACACACGGACTTAAAACGCTTAAAGAAGCGGTAGATTCCGCTTTTGAAGCCTATCTAAAAGATACGGAAACCACCATTTATTGCATTGGTTCTGTGGTAGGGCCACATCCGTTCCCGTTGTTGGTGCGCGATTTTCAGCGGGTGGTAGGCATAGAGGCCAAAGAACAATTTTTTGAAATGACCGGGGAAATGCCGGACAAGCTGGTAGCCTGTGTCGGCGGCGGAAGCAATGCCATTGGTATATTCGTTGATTTTCTTGAAGAAAATTGCGAAATATACGGCGTTGAACCAGGCGGTAGGTCCATGAACACAGGCGATCATGCCGCTACCATGAGTTTTGGAACACCGGGTGTTTTGCATGGTTTTAAAAGTTATTTACTGCAAGACGAGCATGGCGAACCTTCGCCGGTTTATTGCGTAGCAAGCGGGCTTGATTATCCGGGTGTTGGCCCCGAACATTGTATGCTCAAAGACATGCAACGCGTAAATTATGTTACCATCAATGATGAAGAGTGCATTGATGCATTCTTTGAATTGAGCCGTCTCGAAGGCATCATTCCCGCTTTGGAAAGCGCACATGCGGTGGCCTATGCGCTGAAACTTGCTAAAGCAGAACCTAATAAATCTATTCTGATCAACCTGAGTGGAAGAGGAGATAAGGATATAGATTTTATATTGGAGAAATACGGTTTACCGGAAGAAAGATAGAGAGGAGGTTTGTAAAATTTACTAAGAAATGCTGCTTAACACTACCTGAATTGATAGGTTAAGCAGCAAAGATTATTTTTTGCTACTTAATATCGGTAATATTTATTTTTTAAACTATCCGATATTAAAGAAAAAGCTGTACCTTTGTGGGGAAATTGAAAAATATGCTTTGGTACAACTATTCATACCAATTTGAAGGCCTCGAAAAACAATTGCAGCGCCTTTATCAAAAAAAAGTCGCGTTAGATAAAATGCGACCTATACCTTCGTATGCTGTACAGAGCATAAAAGACAGCTTAGCGCTTGAATGGACATACAACTCCAATAGCATTGAAGGCAATACCCTTACACTGCAAGAAACTAAAATGGTAATAGAAGAAGGCTTTACTATAAAAGGCAAATCGTTGCGCGAGCATTTTGAAGCAGTCAATCATCAGGATGCTATTGCGTTTGTTGAAGGTCTGGTCAATAAAAAATATGTACTTACTGATACCGATATTCTTAAAATACATGCATTGGTATTGCAGAAAATAGAAAAAGACTTTGCAGGCAGATATCGCAATTCGGGGGTAAGGATTACAGGCGCCAACTTTGTACCTCCTAATGCTTTAAAAATAGACGCGTTGATGACGGAATTGGTGCAATGGGTGAACGATTCGGATATAGACACTGTTATCAAAGCTACTATTTTTCATCATCGTTTTGTATGGATCCATCCTTTTTTTGATGGTAATGGCCGAACGGCGCGTTTGCTGTACAATCTGCTATTGATGAAGGATGGTTTTCCGCCGGCAATTATTCTTAAGAATGATCGTAAAAAATATTATGATGCGCTTAATCTGTCAAATAACGGTGATTACAGCAAATTATTATTATTGGTATTGCAGGCTTTGGAGAGAAGCATAGATATTTATGTAAGTTCGCTCACCAATACTTATGATGATTACCAGTCTATCGGTGATATTGTGCAGGAGCCGGATGTGCCTTATGGCCAGGAATACATTAGCTTATTGGCCAGAAAAGGTAAAATAGATGCCTTTAAGGAAGGGCGCAACTGGCTTACTACTAAAGAAGCCATTTTGGAATATATGAACAATCGTGAAAGGAAAAGACTGACGGAATAACCATGCTAATATTGTGAAGCAAATCATCAGATTGTCAAATCGCTCCTTTTCTATATGCATTCATACAATATTTTTTACCTTTGCAAAATGAGTAAAGGAAAAGTACTAGTGGCTATGAGTGGAGGTATTGACAGTACCGTTGTTGCCTTAATGCTTCATAAAGAAGGATATGAAGTAATTGGGATTACCATGAAGACCTGGGATTACGCGGCAAGCGGTACAAGCTCAAAGGAAACCGGCTGCTGCAATGTAGATAGTTTTAACGACGCGCGCAAAGCCGCTGTGGAGAATGGGTTTCCTCATTTTATTCTGGATATCCGGGATGAATTTGGTGATTTTGTAATTGAGAATTTTGTAGAAGAATACCTGGCCGGCCGTACGCCAAACCCTTGCGTGATGTGCAACACGCACATTAAATGGCGTGCTTTACTGAAGCGTGCCGATGCTATGGGGTGCGATTTTATTGCTACAGGCCATTATGCTAATATTCATCAGCATTCTAACGGCAGATACTATTTAAGTAAAGGCCAGGATGAGTTAAAAGACCAGAGCTATGTGCTGTGGGGATTAGAGCAGGACTTGTTGGCAAGAACTTTATTGCCTTTGGGCAATTATAGAAAATCCGACATCAGGAAGATGGCTGAAGATTACGGCTATCCTGAACTGGCCAAGAAAAGCGAGAGCTATGAAATATGTTTTGTTCCCGACAATGATTATAGAGGTTTTCTGAAAAGAAAAGTAGAAGGACTAGAAGAAAAAGTTGACGGTGGTTTGTTTGTAGATAAATCCGGAAAGATTTTAGGCAAGCACAAAGGTTATCCTTTTTACACCATTGGCCAGCGCAAAGGTTTGGTGGCTGTGGGCCGACCCATCTACGTTACAGAAATTATTCCCGAAACCAATACGGTGGTGTTGGGTGACGAGGAAGATTTAGTTAAAAAAGAAGTGTTTATTTCTAAAGTTAACTGGCTTAAATATAATGGAGTGGAAGACGGTACCGAACTGCTGACCAAAATTAGATATAAAGACAGCGGCACTTTAGGCAAAATGTATAATGAAGCTGACGGAAGCTTACGTTTTGAGTTTTATGATGATGCTAAAGGCATTGCACCTGGCCAGAGCGCTGTTTTTTATGAAGGAAATGATGTGGTAGGCGGGGGTATTATCCAGCGAAAAATCAATTATGGGAATTAAAAAAAGTTCACAACGAGTGAACTTTTTTTAGGGATATGATTAAAAGCTATAATTATTGAGCAGTTACATCAATTAATTCTATATCAAAAAATAATGGTGAATTAGCAGGGATTTTATTTTGAGACCTAGTGCCATAAGCATAAGCTGATGGGGTAACAAATCTTATATGTCCGCCTTTCCCGATCTTAAATAGGGCATGAGAAAAACCAGGAATTAGTGAAGTAAGTCTTAAATCAAATTTTGCATTAGAGGATTCGTCAAATACAACATCGTTAAGTAGTGTTCCTTTATATTTAATAGTTACAATCGGCTTTTCATTAGATATTGTATCCGTTGGGCTTCCTGGATTTAAAATTTCGTACATATATCCTTTAGCATTTTGATCTTCTACCATGTTATATCCGTGCCTGGCTATAAATTTAGCAATC
Source organism: Bacteroidota bacterium (assembly GCA_023386235.1). Classification (GTDB taxonomy): domain Bacteria; phylum Bacteroidota; class Bacteroidia; order Chitinophagales; family Chitinophagaceae; genus Haoranjiania. The sequence goes on from JAEWKC010000032.1 coordinate 30,988, forward strand.
GTATCTTTTTCTAAGGCCGGATCCACAGGTTGAGGATAAGTAGTATTATCACTTTTCAAACAAGAAGTAAATAATACCGACATGGTTACTAGTGATAAGATTCCTACAAATAATTTCTTCATTTTCTTCATTTATTATTATTGATTAAAAAACAACTTTTTACAGTTGGTATACAAAATACTATCATAATACGTACCAAAATGGTAATAACGCTACACCTGGGCTAAATATTTTTTAACTTTTTTTCTTTAGCTTTTATTTCCAGGTATTGTTGTTCTTTTTGATCCCACTGTTGTTGTTTGGTAAATATAGCATATACAAATACAATGATTATCAATGCTATCAATATGGTGATAATGCTGCCTGTATTGTTCATGACCATTTCGGCGCGGGTATACCAGCCACTAAAAACCACTGCTAATGTAAGTGCCATAAATATAATACCGGGTACAATCCCCGATTTTATCTGATAAGAAAGCTGCTTTTCTTTATCGCGGTTTTCTTCCCAATATTCTATAAAAGTTAATTCCTCTTTTGTAAGCATTATTAAAAAAGTATATTTTTGTAGTAAATATCAAAATCAAACGGTAATTTTATGCACAAATTAAACATTTTATTTTAATATAAACATATCTATTGTGGCAGTAACCATACAACAAATAACAGATTTTTTAAGAGAACATAAAGTTTTAAGCATAGAAAAGGTAGGTACCATCTCTATCAACAATCCTGTGGAAGCAAATGAAGAAGGAGAGCAGTTGGGAAGCACGCGCTTTGTTTTTGACAAAAGAGCGGTTACTTCAGAAGAATTGTATACCTACATTGCTGAACTGCAACAAAAGAATAAAAATATTGTACATTCAGATGTAGATTCTTTTTTTGAAGAATCGCGTCAATTGATGAATATAGGCTCGCGACCTATGCATTTTCAGGGTATTGGTTATATTTACAACGACAGAAATACAGGATATAATTTTAGCGAGACTTCGCCTTTAGGATTTAAAGAATCCATTCCTGAAAGTGTAAATGAAGATTTTAGTCTTAGCAAAGTGCCCAGCTACAACAGGCACAATTACAACAAAGGAAATGGCGTAAAAGTACTGCTAATAATCATTATTTTAGCCTTGTTGGCAGGCATTGGTTATTTTGTTTATTCATTGATAAAGGAAAATAAGCTTTTGGCCAATAATGAGCAAGCCATAGCTTCGGAAACTGTTGTTCAGCCGGATTCGCTTGCCACTGCCAACGCTGTGACAGCTCCTGTTGCAAACAACAGTGAAAAGAAATTCATCTTTGAAACCACATCTAATTCCCAGAGAGTTTCTAGAAGAAAAACACAATTGGAAAATATGGGAAAAACCATATATGTGGATTCTGCAATAGTCAATGGGCAAAACCAATATAAGATGTACGTGAAAATACCGGTTGAAAATCTTACCGATACTACACGCATTAAAGACTCCTTGTTTACTTTCTTTGGCAGAAGAGTAACAATTGAGTAAATTTTTGTTACAGTTGAATTTGCAAAAATGTCAGCCCGAAAATTTTCGCTGACATTTTTTCTATTAAATAGTTTAATAACCTGCTAATTCGTGCAAATTTGACCTTGAAGAAACTAATGGCAAAAAAGTTGATGCATTGAAAGTAATTAAAAACACAATAAATCATAAACAATTAAAAATTAAAAAAAAGAATATCATGGCAGCTAAAAAAATAAGCTTACAACCACTTCACGACAGAGTTGTAGTATTGCCTGCAGCAGCAGAGAAAAAAAGTGCAGGTGGCATTATCATTCCTGATACAGCTAAAGAAAAACCTCAGAAAGGCACTGTAGTAGCAGTAGGCAACGGTAAAAAAGACGAACCTATGACTGTGAAAGTAAACGATCAAGTATTGTACGGCAAATACGCAGGTCAGGAAATTGACATTGACGGGAAAGAATATTTAATTATGAGAGAAAGCGACATCGTTGCGATCCTGTAAAAAAGCGATTTGCATATTAAAAGAAACACATAACCAATCAAATAAAAAATAATAGTAATAAACAATGGCAAAACAAATTTTCTTCGATATAGAAGCAAGAAATAAAATGAAGAAAGGCGTGGACACACTTGCCAACGCCGTAAAAGTAACATTGGGTCCTAAAGGCCGCAATGTGGTTATAGAAAAAAAATTCGGTGCTCCTGCCGTAACTAAAGACGGTGTTACCGTAGCTAAAGAAATAGAACTGGAAGATCCCATTGAAAACATGGGCGCGCAAATGGTAAAAGAAGTAGCTTCTAAAACAGGAGATATTGCCGGCGACGGTACTACCACAGCAACTGTATTGGCTCAGGCTATCATTGCAGAAGGTTTAAAGAACGTAGCAGCAGGCGCTAACCCAATGGATCTGAAAAGAGGAATAGATAAAGCGGTAGCAAGCGTAGTTGAAAACTTACGTGCTCAATCTCAGGCTGTAGGAAACGACAATAAAAAAATAGACCAGGTAGCTACTATCTCTGCCAACAACGATGCAACTATAGGCAAGCTGATTGCAGAAGCTTTTTCTAAAGTAGGTAAAGAAGGCGTTATTACCGTAGAAGAAGCAAAAGGCACAGAAACATACGTAGATGTGGTAGAAGGTATGCAGTTCGACAGAGGTTACGTTTCTCCTTATTTCGTTACCAACAGCGAAAAAATGGAAACAGAAATGGAGAATCCTTACATCCTTATTTTTGATAAGAAAATTTCTAACTTAAAAGAAATTTTACCATTATTGGAAAAAATCGTTCAGACTTCCGCTTCCTTATTGATCATTGCAGAAGATTTAGAAGGAGAAGCATTGGCTACTTTAGTGGTAAACAAATTGCGTGGTCAGCTGAAAGTGGCGGCAGTAAAAGCCCCCGGCTTTGGCGACAGAAGAAAAGAAATGCTTCAGGACATAGCGGTATTAACAGGCGGTATTGTTATCAGCGAAGAGCAGGGTTATACTTTAGAAGGCGTTGATCTTACTTCTTTAGGTCGTGCAAGCTCCGTAGCCATAGATAAAGACACTACAACTATCATAGGCGGTAAAGGCAAAAAAGCCGATATTACTGCTCGTGTAAACCAGATTAAGGCACAATTAGGTACCACTACTTCAGATTATGATAAAGAAAAGCTGCAAGAGCGTTTGGCTAAATTGGCCGGCGGTGTTGCCGTATTGTATGTAGGCGCTGCTACGGAAGTAGAAATGAAAGAGAAGAAAGACAGGGTAGACGATGCTTTACATGCTACACGCGCCGCGGTTGAAGAAGGTTTTGTACCAGGTGGTGGCGTTGCTTACATAAGAGCTACAGAAGCTTTGGAAAAAGCAAAAGGCGCTAATGCCGATGAAACTACCGGTTACAACATTATTAAAAAATCTTTAGAAGAGCCCGTTCGTCAAATCGTTGCTAACTGTGGAGTAGAAGGATCTATAGTAGTGCAGAAAATCAGAGATGGTAAATCAGATTTTGGTTTTAATGCTCGTACAGAAGTATTTGAACCATTGTTTAAAGCTGGTGTAATTGATCCTACAAAAGTTACACGCATAGCTTTGGAAAATGCGGCTTCTATTGCAGGGATGCTGCTAACTACAGAATGTGTGGTTGCAGATAAACCAGAGCCAAAAGCACCGGCTGCTCCTGCAATGCCGGGTGGTATGGACGGAATGTATTAATACAATCTCAATAGATAAACATATAAAGCTTCCGCGGTTACAGTTAACTGCGGAAGTTTTTTTATGCAGCTGGTTTATTATGAGAGAGAGAAGATTATTTCAAATTTTCAACGAAATCTTTGATAATCAACTTTGCTGCAAACGGAGATCATTGCCGGTTTGTTACAAGCCGGATCTAATTCAAAATGAAAATGCAATTGTTTTGGATCAATTCAATAGTTGTAAAGATGTTCATTATTAACCGTAAACAAAAACGCATCCTGTACCAAAAGGATGCGTTTTTTTGTTTGTTATAATTGTTTTTTTAAACGGTTTTTGTACCGGTTATTTTCTTTTTATGAAAGGCCTTCACATGGGTGTCATCAGCCTGACCGAATGGTTTGTTTTTAGCTACATCTATCAGGATTGGAGCTGCTACAAATATAGATGAATAAATACCAGTGAGTACACCTATCAGCATTGCAAAACTGAAGCCTCTCAGCGTTTCTCCGCCAAAAATAAATAAGATTAAAATGGTTAAGAATACCGTAAGCGATGTCATAATTGTACGGCTTAAAGTTTCATTCAATGCTTTATTGATGATGGTTTTCTTATCGGTATTGCGCATGTTTGCAGCGCTTTCACGTATACGGTCAAAGATAACTACTGTATCATTCATAGAGAAACCTATTACCGTAAGTATGGCTGCAATAAAGTGCTGGTCAATTTCTAACGGGAATGGTACAATGTTTTTAAAATAGCTGAATACAATTAAGGTTACCAGCACGTCGTGTATTAATGAAGCTATTGTACCCATTGAATATCTCCAATCGCGGAAACGCATAAGGATGTATAGTACTATCGCTAATACAGCCAGCAATGTAGCTTTGGTAGCGCCACTTTTTAAATCTTCAGAAATAGAAGGTAATACCGTTTGAGAGCTTTGAATGCTGCTGCTTTTAAAGTCCTGGAAGCTTGTATTGGCAGGTAAATATTTTTGCAGGCCGGTATATAATTTCTGTTCTACTTCGTTGTCAACGTTTTCGCTTCTGTCCTTAATTTTATAAGACGTGGTGATGTTAAGCTGATTGGCATTATCAACGGTTTTAATCACGGGAGATTCACCTTCATACACGGCAGCAAGATCAGATCTTACACCTTCCTGGTTGGGAGCATCAGCGAATTTCACAGTATAGCTTCTACCGCCGGCAAACTCCACACCCTGATCAAAACCAACGAAAATAGTACCAATGCCTAAAGCTATGATGATGAAAGAAATTACGTAAGCCATCTTTCTGTATTTTACAAAATCAATAGGTTTATGATTGAAAATACTTTCAGATAATTTCGTGAAATATTTGAAATGACGTTCTTTGGTAGTGTACATTTCAGAGATTAATCTGGATACTAAAATTCCACAGAACATAGATAATAATAAACCTATTATTTGTGTAGTGGCAAATCCTAATACCGGTCCTAACCCAAAGTAGAACAATATGAAGGCGGTTAACAGCGAAGTGATGTGTCCGTCAAGAACGGGAGCGTAGGAGCGCTTATAGCCCATGTTTACGGCATCGTAGTGAGTGCGTCCTCGTTTTATCTCTTCTTTAATACGTTCAAAAATAATTACGTTGGCATCCACCGCCATACCAATGGTAAGCACCAAACCCGCAATACCCGGAGCTGTTAGCGTAAAGCCCAATGCACTCAGGATGCCTAATGTAAATACCAGGTTGAGGGTTAAAGCGATATTGGCAATCCAGCCTGAAGTATTGTAGTACAATAACATTAAGCCGAATATCATCAAGAAAGACAATCCGAAAGATAATAAACCACCTTTAATGGCAGCCTCACCCAAAGTAGGGCCAATGATTTGTTCCTGAACAATTTTCGCAGGAGCTTTTAATTTACCCGATTGCAATATGTTGGCCATATCCTGCGCTTCGGTTACAGTAAAGTTTCCTGTGATCACCGAGTTGCCACCTGTAATTTCAGTGTTTACGTTAGGGGCTGTTAATACCACGCCATCCAAAACAATGGCAACTGGTTTTCCTATATTTCTCTTCGTTAAATCTGCCCATATTCTGGCGCCTACGGCATCCATGCTCATTTCTACAGTAGCCTGGTTGGCATGCACCTGATCATAGCCCTGACTGGCTTTTGTTACATGCTCGCCTTCCAGCGGAGCGTTACCGTTTTCCAGGGTTTTTATGGCATAAATGGGTAATATTTTACTTAAATCTCCGGTAGAGGCTTCTGGTCTTCCGAATAAGAGTTTTAAATTGCCCGGCAATCTGCTGGTAAATATTTCATTAGTGATGTACTTGTTCATTTGCGCGGTATCGGCAGTATGAACATATCCTAAGATATAGCCGTTGTTTTGTGGACCTCCGGCCAGTAAACTGGTGAAAGGAGCTTCTAATCTTAATTTGGCAAGAGAGTCGTTTTGTGTACCGGATGCCTGCGTAGGAGCTGTGCCCGCTACTCTGGCAAATGCAGACTGTGTATCGCTTTCAGACTTGTTGATTGCAGTGTCTGTAACGGTGTTGGCTGCCACTGCCGCAGTAGTGTCCACTAAAGTTGTGCTAGTAGCAGTATCAGCAGCAACGTTTCCGCCTTTTAAATAAGCAGACAACGCTTTTTCCGCGCCGGATAACTGGTTGCCATAATCCTGCAGATTATATACTTCAAAGAATTGCAGGTTGGCTGTTGATTGTAAATAATTACGTACTCTGTCGGGGTCTTTTGCGCCGGCTAATTCAATAGTGATTACGCCTTTGTTGGGGTCGGGGTTAATAGCCGGGGAAGCTACACCAAAACGGTCGATACGCGTACGTAAAATGTTAGTGGTATTGGTAAAGGCATTATTAGCTTCAGTATTTAAATAAGTAAGCACCTGCGCATTGGTAGAGTTAAATTTTACGGCGCCATTGCTTCTGTTTACAAAGAATGGAGCAAGGCTGGCATTGTTGCTCACCTTATTAAACTCCTGCGAAAAGAGGTTCATGTAATTAGCCTCACCATTTGCTTTTCTTACATTGGCGTTTTCTATGGCTTTATTAATGTTAGGATCTTTGGTATTATCGGCAAGGTTTCTTATCAACTGGTCAAAGCCTACTTCCATTGTTACGCTGATACCTCCCTGCAAATCAAGACCCAGCATTAGTTCCTGTGCCTTTGCATTTTGATAAGTGGTAAATCCAAACGGTCCTACTTTAGCGCTTTCTGTACTGTCAAGTAATCTGAAAGTTTCTGCATCAATAAGATTTTCTAAAGAATCTTTATATGCCGAAATACGCTGAGGATTTCCTGCATATTTTTGCTCTGCGGAAGGATGGGCTGCTTTAATGGTAGACGCCGCCTTTGCCTTCATTTTGTTTTCATGGTTGCGTACAATCAGGGTAAATGATAATTGATAAACGCTGATTACAATCAATAAAATCGTAAAAACTTTTACTAAACCTTTTAGTTGCATATCTGTAAATGTTGTGTATTAGATTTTTGTTAACACTATTTGAGGCGCAAAGATAACATTTGATTATTATTTAAACTAAAAAAATTTTAGTGTGCACTGTGGCGTCTTAATATTAATAAAAACGAATAAATTTGACAAGTTTTAAACTATTATGATTATTGGTTTACTTTTGATATTAATATGCCCATATCATTTTTTAGAATTATACCCGACAAGTCTGATGTAGCGCAAGACTACAATAAACCCACCAATCCTAAATCGTGGAGGTACAAATTATTTGAAATTATTTTTCAGGCGCATACGCCTGCGGGTAAAATTTTCGATATATGCTTATTCATAGCCATACTGGCTAATTTAATATGCCTGATGCTGGAGAGCATTCCTTCGTTAGGCGCCAGGTATTATCTTGTATTTTTAATGCTGGATTATTTTTTTATTGCCTTATTCTCTATTGAATATATTATAAGGATCCTTTGCGTGAAAAATCCTAAAAAATATATTTTCAGTTTCTATGGAATGGTAGATTTAATGGCCATACTACCTTCTTTCCTTGAATTTATATTCCCACAATCGCACATGCTGATGCTGATAAGATCTTTCCGCTTGCTGAGAATTTTCAGGATTTTCAATATGGTAGATTTTCTGGATGAAAGCCGGATGTTGCTTTTTTCTATACTGCGAAGCTTTAGAAAAATCCTGATATTTTTATTCTTCGTGGTGCTGCTTACTATATTTTTAGGGTCCACCATGTATGTGTTGGAATACGGCAAGAACCCTGGTTTTACAAGCATTCCGCAAAGTATTTACTGGGCTATCGTTACCATTACCACGGTGGGTTATGGCGATATTTCGCCGGCTACCCCCATAGGTAAAATATTCGCGTCGTTCATAATGATACTCGGTTATGCCATTATAGCCGTACCTACAGGTATTTTGTCCTCAGATCTTTCCAGGCAGGCGGCAAGGAAAAAATCGAGGTATTATTGTGAAGAATGTCTGTATGAAGGCAATCCTGATACTGCTAAGTTTTGTATGAAATGTGGCCATGAGCTAAAGCATGGCGATAAACAAAAAAAAGAAAATCTGCCTCCCTCCCAATCAGGCGAAAAGCAATGAGGCTTTCTCTATACTTTCGGGTTTTCCTACGTCTATAAATTTAGCGCCGGTGTGCTCAAAGCAGCCGATAGTATGGGATTTAGCTAATTGAAGATACACATCAACCATAGAAAATTTACCAGTTTGCGGCATTAGATCAAAAATAGCCGGGTTGATAATGTGCATGCCGCTAAAGGCTTTTGCGTGCTGCTCTTTGGTGTAGCGGGCTATTTTTTCTTCTCCGGTTTTTGTATTTTTCCATCCGCAAAGCTTTTCATTTTCATCAAAAAGAAAATAGCGCGAACTTTCTCTTTCTGATACGGCGAGAGTGGCAATGTCTTTGGATTGGGTATGTTGATGAAGCAATGAATGCAAATCAATATCAGTAAGAATATCTACATTCATCAGCAGAAAGCAAGGTGAGTCAGCGAGGTAGGGAGCTGCTTTTTTTAAACCGCCGCCGGTCTCCAGTACTTTATCTGTTTCGTCGGAGATAATGATCTTTGCTCCCCAGTTTTGATGCTGCTTTAAAGCCTCTGTAACCTGGTCTGCAAAATGATGCACATTCACTACTATTTCATCAAACCCATAGGAAACGAGGTATTCTATATTTCTTTGCAGAAGACTTTTATTGTTTACAATTGCCAAAGCCTTAGGATGCTTGTCTGTCCAGGGTTTTAGCCTTGTGCCTAATCCGGCGGCAAGTAACATTGCTTTCATGAATGCGTTTGGTGTTTGATGGTGGAAGTTTGGGGTTGAGTGTGCGAAGATAGATGTCTTACACATGTCGCAACCACTCATTACTTCACCCAATTATTTTTATTGGTATGCGTCAGTTGGGTTTTTACTTTGTATTTATTTCTCAGGTGCCGGGCTGTTTGTTCGGCAGCGTATACACTCCTGTGTTGTCCGCCGGTACATCCAAAGTTCACCTGCAGATGAGTAAATCCTCTCTCGAGATAATTTTCAATATTAATGTCAATTAAATCGTACACACTGTTTAAGAACTCGTTCATCTTGGTTTTTTGCTCCAGGAATGTTTGTACAGGTTTGTCTTGCCCGGATAGTTTTTTATATTCCTCTATTCTTCCGGGATTCAGAATGCCTCTGCAATCAAATACAAATCCTCCGCCATTATCAGAGTTATCTTCAGGCACACCATTCCTGTAGGAGAAGCTGTTTATTTCCACTAAAAGCGGTGTTTTTTCATCTGCTGTAATGGGTGTAAATCTTTTAATGATTTCATCGCTGCAAATGATGGACAAAATTCTTTCAAACTCCGGCAGTTCAAGTCCAATGTTCCTGTTGGTGACAAACCATTTAAGGTTGTTCAGTGCCAGTGGAATGCTGGTAAGAAAGTGTGCTTTTCTTTCAAACAATCCTCTGAAGCCATAAGCGCCCAAAACCTGTAGAAGCCTTATGAGTACATAGCCGCGGTATTGGTTCAGGAAAAGATCTTTGTATATTTTTACAGATAATAAATCGTTTATCTGATTTACATAATAATCTACCAGCTCTATTTTCCATTCTTCGCTCAGGTTGGCTTTTGCCTGCCAAAGCAATGAGGCTACATCGTATTGCAAAGCGCCTTTCATGCCTCCCTGATAGTCTATGAAGAAAACTTCATCGTTGTTTACTATAATGTTTCTGCTTTGGAAATCGCGGAACATGAAGTATTTAAATCTTGTCTGATTCAGGAAAGAGCTCAGCGCTTCAAATTCATCAAGAAGCTGCTGTTTCTCGTAAGGCAACCCTAAGGTGTCTAAAAAATAATATTTAAAATACAGCAGATCGCTCATTATGGCGTTCTTGCCAAATTCGTGTGCCGTAATGCATTGCGTATAGTCGAAACCCTTATCACCATTGATTTGCATGGCAGCTAAGTTTTTTAAACTTTTCTTATAAAGATTCTTTACTTCTTCGCAATGGCCTTTTTCTTCCAACATATCTAACAGCGATTTCTCGCCCAGATCTTCCTGTATATAGGTTTGCCCGTCTTCCGAAACCGCGTAGATAAAGGGAACCGGCAAATGCAGTTTTCTAAAGTGGTTGGTAAAGGATATAAAAGTTCTGTTTTCTTTTATATTCAGGTTGTCTGTAGCTATGTAGTTCTTAGTCTCGCAGAATATTCTGAAATATTTTCTGTCGCTGCCGCTTTGCGGAAGTTTTTCTATAGTGTTTATCTTCTCTTCGGAAAATGTTTTAAAAAGTGTTTCTATTTTTTCTATTATCATTCTTGTTTTAGTTCAGTACGTTCTTAATCCTACAAAAATAAACTTTCTTTACGATATGTATAAAACGAATAAAGAAAGTGCTTTGAGCTTTATGCAAACATAGAACATTAGCAAAGAAAAAGCGGTACAACCTATACGATTATACCGCTTATGCTAAACCTATTTATGAAAAGAGGTATGATAAATCATTGAAAATTATATCGATAACATAGCTTATCCTATTACTTCAATTCCGGGATATTTCCTTACATCGAACAGGAATTTAGAATCCTGCACCTTTACGTTCGTCTTGATATTAGACAGAGTGAATTTGGTGGTGTTGCCGGACTTGTCTACCACGCTTGCCGAACTGATAAGATGGGTAGCCTTGGAAATCACAAGATTTATTTTGGTGAAATTTTGTCTTTTATCAGTTGGAATCAATTCAATGTTGTAAGTATTGCCGCTGCCGGAAACCAGCTTGGAAGTATATCCGCTTTTAAAATCGGCATTGATGATCTTTTCCGGAGTAAGCACATCGGCGTTGTCTCTTGCAGCGCTTATGTGTACTTCGTCTGAACCATTGAAGTTCCATACTTGTTTTCCGTCAAAGAAAATTTCGTTACTGCCTTGCTTTATATAATATTTATTCCCTTTCAAAGTCATATTGCCACTGCCCGAACCCTGAGATACATTGTTTTTATCTTTTACACTATAGGAAAAGTTGGCCGTAATGCCTTGCGCGTTCTTAATTTTAGCGCTGGTTTTATTTAAGATTTCCTGCACGCTTTGTGCCTGCAAAAGTGAAGTGCCGATAAATAATATTCCTAATATAAGTAGTAGTTTTTTCATTTTTTTCTTGTTTAAATAGTAATCAATAAATTTATTTACATTGCCTTGATAAGACAAATTTCGATAATCCGTGTTTAATTTCAGGGTTTATTTAACAAAACTCATGCAACTTATTGTGTTTTAATAAAATTTTCTGTGCTTAATTTGTAGAGCAATTGTTATTGAGCGCTATCAATGATTTTTGCTTGATTTGGAAAATTAATATTACCTTTGTACACTTTATGAGATATACCAGGCAGTTTGTAACAACTAAAGAAGTATATTTCATTTAAAATAAAATAATAAAAAATAACAATTGAAAAGACTGTTTTCATTTTTATTGATAGGCTGTATTGCCGTATTGGCTGTTTCCTGTTCGGCGGAGTTTTCAAAAGTACTTAAAAGTAAGGACAATGAATATAAGCTAACGAAAGCCAATGAATACTATCAGGCGGGGGCACAACTGATTCAATCGGATAAGAGATCGCAGGCAAACAAAAAGCTTAACCAGGCACATCAGTTGTACGACGAGCTGTTAAAGACCTTTCTGAAAGGTACTCCCCGCTACGAAGAAAATTTTTACAAGTTTGCCATGACCTCTTATTTGCTGAGAGATTATGTAGAAGCGGAAATGACCTTTAACGCGTATATGGATAATTTTCCTACAGGCTCGCGCATTGAAGAAGCTTATTTTTTAAGAGGGAAATCTTTGGCAGAAGCTTCTCCACGTGCGGCATTGGATCAGAGGAGTACTTTAAAAGCCATATCATTATTGCAGGCATATCTTGCTACATTCCCCACAGGAGCAAACGCTAAAGAAGCCGCGGAAATACTGGCAGGGTTGCAGGCTAAGCTGGAAGAAAAACAATATATGGCCGCACAACTGTATTTCGACAGGGAGCAATATCTGGCCGCGCAGGTTACTTTTAATTCCTTAATAGAAAAATTTCCCGAATCTAAAAATTTGGAAGATTATTCTTACAAAGAAGTATTATCGTCTTACAGGTATGCCAAAAACAGCCTGCTAGGTTTGCAAACAGAGCGCTTCAATAAAGCAATAGAAGATGTTCAGTTTTTTAAGTCAGGATTTCCTGAAACAAAATACAAAAAAGAAATAACTGATATAGAAACCGATATCAACAAAGAATTAGCATATTTAAAAACATTAGTCAATAACACATAAACATGAGTAAACTGAGAAAACAAATTGGTCAAAACATTCCTAATGTGGTTGAAACCAAAAACCTGCTTGAGATAAAAGGCAAAACAGGCAACTTATACGAATCTATTGTGGTAATTGCAAAACGCGCACAGCAGATAAATGTAGCCATCAAAGAAGAGCTGCATTCTAAGCTTGATGAATTTGCCAGCCATACAGACAGCCTGGAAGAAATTCATGAAAACAAAGAGCAGATTGAAATATCCAAAGCTTACGAAAGAATGCCCAACCCGGCCATCGTAGCTACTTACGAATTTTTGGAAGATAAAGTTTACTTCCGCAACGAAGAGCAGGATCTGTTTAAATAATCCTGATACAAAACTTTACACAATACAAAATGCCATTCCTATTTTATAATACGAATGGCATTTACAATTTATACAAAACTATCTGCTCACAGCTTTGCTACACGAGGAGGAGTAAACAAAAGATAATGTATCTTTACTATCAGGTTTTTATTGTAAAATATTATTCATGCAAGGAAAAAAAATATTAATAGGCATCACCGGCAGCATTGCGGCATATAAAATTCCTGAACTTGTGCGCATGCTGATAAAAGCCGGAGGAGAGGTAAAGATAGTAATGACGCCGTCTGCCGCGCATTTTGTTTCCCCGCTTGTGCTCAGTACGCTTGCGCGCAATAAGGTACTGATAGAAATGTTTGAAGATAATACCTGGTCTAATCATGTAGATCTGGGCAGATGGGCCGATATATTGGTGATAGCCCCTCTTAGCTGCAACACGCTGGCTAAGATGGCAAATGGCATCTGCGATAATTTTTTGCTGGCTGTATATCTCTCAGCTACCTGTCCTGTAATGATCGCGCCGGCAATGGATGAAGATATGTGGCATCATTTCACTACAAAGCAAAACCTGCAAACTTTAGAACAAAACAATATTCAAGTACTGAATACAGAATATGGAGAGCTGGCAAGCGGGCTTACAGGGCAGGGTAGAATGGCAGAACCTGCTACTATTTTTCAGGCCATCAGAGTTGCGCTAAAAAATAATGTTCTTAACGGAAAAAAAGTTTTAATAACCTCCGGGCCTACTTACGAAGCTTTAGATCCCGTTCGGTTTATAGGTAATCATTCTTCGGGAAAAATGGGCGTAGCTTTAGCGGAAGCTTTCTTTATGCAAGGCGCCGATGTGTTGCTTATCAGCGGGCCAAGTGTCATACAGCCTGCGTTTGGCGAAATAGAAACGGTAAAAGTTACCAGTGCACAAGAAATGTACAATGCTGTTCATGCGCATTTTGCTGAAACGGATATAGCTGTAATGGCAGCAGCTGTAGCCGATTATAAACCGCTTAAAGCAGCCGAACAAAAAATAAAAAAATCAGATAATATTTTTACATTAGAGTTGGAGAAAACCAAGGATATTCTTGCCTCTTTGGGTGAAATAAAAAAACAGAATCAATTATTGGCCGGCTTTGCTTTGGAAACAGAAAATGAAAGAGCAAACGCGTTGAAAAAACTGAAAAATAAAAATGCTGATTTTATCGTTTTAAATTCGTTGCAGGATGAAGGCGCCGGGTTTGGAAAAGATACCAATAAAGTAACCGTGTTTGATAAAGACGGCAATGAATTTGAATCGACACTTGCTACAAAAAAAGAAATAGCATCCTTTATTGTTGATACTTTGATTGAGAAGATAAATGAATAACGGCTTATTGAAAATATTATTTTTTGTTGTTTTACTCATAAACACTGCTGCATTATCTGCGCAGGAACTGAATGCCAAAGTAATGGTAAACGCCCAGCAATTGGGCACTTCCGCTGATCAGTCAGCGGTGCGTACGCTGCAAAACCAGCTAACCGAGTTTCTGAATACTAAAAAATGGACCAAAGATGTTTTCCTGCCACAGGAAAGGATTGTGTGTAATTTTTCCATCACCTTAAAAAGTGTTACCAATCAAAATACATACGATGCTACCTTGATTGTACAAGCGGCCAGGCCTGTATTCAATTCCATGTATCAGTCGCCCATTGTGAATTTCAGAGACGATTTATTTACTTTTAAATATCTGCCTTCGCAGCGGTTAGACATAGATGTATCCAGGAGTACGGGCGGCGATCCGCTGGCTGTGAATCTGAGTTCTGTAGTCACTTATTGGGTAAATATTATTTTAGGAATGCACTATGCTTCTTTTGAGTTAAATGCCGGAGCGCCATTTTTTGCTGCGGCTCAAAATATTGTAAACGCCGCGCCACAGGGAAATGTGCTAAAAGGCTGGCAGTTATTTGATGGCGAACGAACACGCTTTGCATTGGCCAGTAACTTATCTAACCCACGGTTTGAAAGAATCAACCAGATTATTTATAACTACTACAGGCTGGGAATGGATAATATTTATAACGATGATCGTACGGCTTCCAATAATCTCCTGGAAGCATTGAAAACATTGAGAGAAGTGTATTTGGAAAACCCGTCTTCCATGATCATTCCTTTCTTTATTGAAAACAGAGGTGGGGAATTATCGGGGATTTTTAAAAAATCAATGCCGCATATAAAAAGTGAGGCACATCAGATATTAACTTTGCTTGATCCGGGCAATATTGAAAAATACAATGAGTTACAAAATTAAAATTACGGTTTGGCTTTTATCATTTGTTGTTATTGCAGCGGCCTGCTCTAAAGTGCCGCGTAAATATATACAGCCGGATGAAATGAAAGTGATGATGTGGGAAATGATGTTTGCCGACAAAAAAATATTTGGAAATGGCGGTTCTATTATGAGTTATCCCGATTCGTTGACTACCGAATACAGCAAAGTATTGGAATACCACGGTGTATCGCAAAAAAAATTTATTGACAGTTGGAAATATTACCAGTCAAATCCTGAATTATTAAAAGTATTGTACGACAGTGTTTATAATTACGGAAACAGGATGGTGGCGCAAGTGCAGGAAAGAATAAGAATACAGGATTCGATAAAAGGCGCGGAAGCACGTTTGCAGGATTCTCTCAATCTTTCTAAACCCGATTCATTAAAGCGGGATTCTTTAAGACGCGATTCTATCAGGATAGATTCTTTGAAAAAAGATTCTATTAGTAAAGTGCTTCCAGCAATCACCGATAGTTTTAATAAGAACCTTATACAGGCTATATAAAAAAAGATACTGTTTTTAGTGCAGTATCTTTTTTAAATATTACCATTTACCATTTGTCCACATGCTCGTTGGCCAAGTTATCGCCGGATGAGGCAGGAGGATTGTCTTCCGGTTCTTCTTTTTTAATTTCTTCAACCGGAGGTTTTACTTCATTAGTGTTGCTTTCTTCGCTGACTGTAGTTTTAGCCGCAGGCGTGTATTCGCCTTCTTCGTACTCGTGATTGAAAGCATCAAAGTCAAAATCGGGCATCAGCTCGGTTTTTACGTGCTCTACAGTTTCTGCCAGGGCTTTCAGGAACTTATTGAAATCTTCTTTGTAAAGAAATACTTTGTGCCTGTCGTAGCCATCGTCGTTAAAGCGTTTCCTGCTTTCGGTGATGGTAAGGTAGTAGTCGTTGCTACGCGTTTCTCTTACATCAAAAAAGTAAGTTCTTCTTTTGCCTGCTTTAATGCGTTTACTATAAACGCTCTCTTGTTTCTTTTCATTATTTTCGTACGCCACAATACAATAGTTTAATGTTCTAAAATATCCTTTTCAAAAAGTCATTACAAATATAATATTGTTTTTTTTCTGTCAAAATTTTTTGAAGGCTTTTTTTTAACAGAAAAAATTCCATTTACTCGTGTTTTACCTGTTTGTTGTACAATTCTTTGTAATAACCGTCTTGGGCCATCAGCGTGGCATGATTGCCTTGTTCAATGATTTTACCATCTTCCAGCACTATGATTTTTGAAAAGTTAAATACAGTAAATATGCGGTGTGTAATGATAATGGCCGTTTTATCTTTCAGTGCGCTGTTTAAATTATTGATAATGAGATTTTCGGTTTTGGCATCCACCGCGCTCAAACAATCATCGAATATCATCAGTTCTGGTTGCTTTATCAATGCGCGGGCTATGGATATACGTTGCTTTTGCCCGCCGCTAAGGGTAATGCCTCTTTCTCCCACCTTTGTTTGATAACCGTTTTCGAGAGATAATATTTCATTATGGATTCCTGCCATTTTAGCCGCGTTTTCTACTGTTTGCCCTGTGGGTTTTTCATCCAGTCCAAAAGCAATATTGTTATAAATCGTATCGCTGAACAGGAAAACATCCTGTGGCACATAGCTCACGCTTTCGCGCAAATGGCGAAGTGCTATATCATTAATATTAACTTTATCAAACAATATTTCTCCTTTGTTTACTTCAAAAAAGCGCAATAAAAGTTGTGCGAGCGTAGATTTTCCACTGCCTGTTTTACCCAGTATCAATACTTTTTCGCCTTTATGAATACTCAGGTTAAAATCATTGATGGCTTTAATTCCTGTATTTTCATAGGTAAAAGAAACGTTTTTAAAATGAATATTGGTATTGATAACAGCTTTTATTGTATCCGGCCGATCTTTAATTTCGGGTTCAGACTCTAAAAATTCGTTCAGTCTTTTTTGGGAAGCAGACGCGCGCTGTATCATATTGGCAACCCAGCCAATAGCGGTAAAAGGAAACACCAGCATATTGATATACATAACAAATTCTACTACAATACCCAGTGTGGCAATGTCATTTAAAATCATCATACTGCCTATGAAAATAGTAATGATGGTACTCAGGCCCACAACCATGGTAATGGTAGGGAAAAATACAGATTCTATTTTGGCTAAATTAACCGCATTGCTTCTGTACGATTCATTGTTTTCCCTGAAAAAATTGATCATGGCTTTTTCCTGCACAAAAGATTTAATGACCCTGATGCCGGAATAAGATTCCTGAGCGGTAGTGGTAATGTCTGAAAGCACCGCCTGCACTTTCTCACTTTTCTTATGAATGGTAGAATTAACGAAATAAATAATCAGTGCCAATACAGGCAGGGGCGAGAGCGTAAGCAATGTAAGCTGCACATCTTTGCTAAACATATTGTACAGACAAAAAATAATAATAGATACCAGATTAATGAGCTGCATAATGCCAGGACCCACATAGGCTCTCACTCTGGTGACGTCTTCAGCCATTCTGTTCATCAAATCTCCGGTACTGTGCATTTTGTAAAAGTTGGCATCTAGTTTTTGATAATGATCATATACTTCGTTTTTTTGGTCGTATTCAATATGCCGGCTCATTACAATAATTGTCTGCCTCATCAAAAACATCATTACACCACGCAAAAGCGCTAAAGAAAGTATGACCAGACTGGCAATCCATACCATTTTGCCATAAGGGTATTGATCAAGCCACGCGTATACATTATTTACCAGGCCAAATTGAGAAGGATGAGTGGTAACGGGTTTGCCGTTAGGTAGCATTTCCTGTATTTTGTTGACCACATAGCCTGTAATTTCGGGCGTTAACACAGCGAAGTAATTAGAGGCGCAAATAAACAAGATGCCTGCTATTAAGCGATAACGGTATTTCCAGAAATATTTATTGACAGCTTTAAGATGTTTCATTCAATGATTTGTACTTTTCTCTTGTCCTTTTTAGCAGTTAAAACGGTATGTGAAATGACCTGAACAAAAAATTTCAGCAAAAATACGTTATATAAAGTAATTTTTTTTGGAGAAATAACAAAGTTGATGTTATTTTGCGCCCGGAGAGATGGCAGAGTGGTCGAATGCGGCGGTCTTGAAAACCGTTGACTGTCAAAGGTCCGGGGGTTCGAATCCCTCTCTCTCCGCAGAAGGCATTGATTAGCAATGCCTTTTTTTATTTACATCTACTTTAGCACCCAATAATTCAGTTGATATTATTCATAAGTTATTCGGATGTAGATTCGTGGCAGTGTTGAATCGGTAGGTGGTATTTTATCTATTATTCAAAATCCACCAAATTCTTTAGGATAGTGAGCTTGCCTTCTCCAAAAGTTATTAAAAGCTTATTTATAGAGCACCTTCAAAAACGCTTTGCAGCACAAAGTTTCAGATGTAATGGCAACAAAATATTAGCACGGTGTTTAAGTTGTTTTTTTTACATTTGTGATAATTAATTTACGTATATGGCATTTATAGATTATTATCAGATATTAGGCATTGATAGAAATGCTTCGCAGGATTCTATTAAGAAAGCCTATAGAAAGCTGGCAAGAAAGTATCATCCCGATCTTAATCCCAACGATAAAGAAGCAGCTGAAAAATTCAAACAGATCAACGAAGCCAATG
Organism: Bacteroidota bacterium; assembly: GCA_023386235.1. GTDB lineage: Bacteria > Bacteroidota > Bacteroidia > Chitinophagales > Chitinophagaceae > Haoranjiania. The sequence goes on from JAEWKC010000032.1 coordinate 49,726, forward strand.
AAGTACTCAGCGATGAGGAAAAGCGAAAGAAATATGATAAGTACGGCGAAAACTGGCGTCATGGCGAGGAATACGAAAAAGCCAGACAAGCGCAGGAGCAGCAGTATGCCGGAAGTCGTTCGGGTAGCCGGTTTTATACACAAGCCGACTTTGGCGAGGGAGACTTTTCAGATTTCTTTGAGCAAATGTTCGGCGCTCAGGCTTCAGGGAATTTCTCCTCGGGCAGAAGAGCTAATGCGCAGTTCAAAGGACAGGATCTGAATGCTGAAGTACAAATAACTTTGCGTGAGGCATACACTACACATCAGCGCACATTTACCATTAACGATAAAAATGTAAGAATCACCATACCCGCAGGTGTGGCAGACGGACAGAAAATTCGCCTGAAAGGTTATGGCGGGCCGGGTATGAATGGCGGACCTAACGGTGATTTATACATTACCTTCCGTATTGCGGATGATAATGAATTCAAGCGTGCGGGAGATGATTTATACGCAACTATTTCCATTGATTTATATACGGCGGTGTTAGGCGGCGAAACAACCATTAACACCATGACCGGACAGGTAAAATTAAAGGTAAAGGCAGGTACGCAAAACGGTACTAAAACAAAGCTGAAAGGAAAAGGATTCCCGGTATATAAGCAGGAAGGTAATTTCGGCGACCTGATAGTAACTTATCAGGTACAGATTCCTACAGATCTTACAGACAAACAAAAAGAACTTTTTAATCAATTAGCTCAATCTTAAATTTTTCAGCATGAACCAAGAATTGATTTTAATAGAAGAATATTGCAGACAATGCAGCATAGATACTACTTTTATACAAAACCTGGAAGATGTAGGATTGATAGAAATTATAGAAGTAGAACAAAAATATTATATTTCAGATGCGCAAATCAATGACCTTCAGCGATACACAGAATGGCATTATGATTTAGATATCAGCCTGGCAGGCATTGATACTATACAGAACCTGCTCAATCGCATGGAAACCATGCAGAGAGAAATCGACCTGTTGAAAAATCGCTTAAGGCTATTTGAATAGTTTTTAATTGTCATTATTTCCGTACTTTTGCACCTCAAAAAAATTACAATCAATAATGGCATTACAGGCTGGTATAGTAGGACTTCCCAATGTGGGCAAATCAACTCTTTTTAACGCGCTGAGCAATGCAAAAGCCCAGGCAGCCAATTTCCCTTTTTGTACTATTGAACCCAACGTAGGTGTAATCACCGTTCCCGATAAAAGACTGTTTGAACTGGAAGCATTGGTAAAACCCAACCGTGTGGTACCTACTACTGTAGAAATTGTGGACATTGCCGGACTGGTAAAAGGTGCCAGTAAAGGAGAAGGATTGGGCAACCAGTTCCTGGGCAACATTCGTGCTACGGACGCCATTATACATGTGGTGCGTTGCTTTGAAGATGAAAATGTAATTCATGTAGACGGAAGCGTAGACCCGGTAAGAGATAAAGAAATTATTGATACTGAACTACAGCTAAAAGATTTAGATACGATAGAAAAAAATATCACTAAATTAGAAAAGCAAGGCAAAAGCGGCGATAAGGATGCCGCACGCGGTGTGGAAATTTTTAAGATGCTTAAAGCACATATAGAGCAGGGTAAAAATGCACGATCGTTCGATATTATTCCTGAAGAAAAAGTAAAGTTTATAAATCCTTTGTTCCTGCTTACAGCCAAGCCCGTTATATACGTGTGCAATGTAGATGAAGGCTCTGTGGTAAACGGTAATAAACACACCGAAGCGCTTAAAGAAGCTATCAAAGGTGAAGAAGCGGAGGTGCTATTTATAAGTGCTGCTATCGAAAGTGAAATAGCCGTAATGGAAAGCTATGAAGACCGGCAGATGTTTTTAGAAGAAATGGGGCTGCATGAAAGTGGCGTAGCAAGGCTTATTCAATCTACTTACAAACTGTTGCATCTCATCACTTATTTTACTGCCGGCGTGCAGGAAGTACGTGCTTGGACCATTACCGAAGGTGATACTGCTCCGCAGGCTGCAGGCGTAATCCATACAGATTTTGAAAAAGGATTTATCCGGGCGGAAGTGATTAAATACGAAGATTTTCTGAAATATACATCAGAAGCGGCATGCAGAGAAGCCGGCAAACTGGCGGTACAGGGTAAAACCTACGTTGTAGAAGACGGCGATATTATGCATTTCCTGTTTAATGTATAGAGGCAACAGGGGGCGCATCTCCTAAATCATTCCAGTATTTCAGCTACAATTTTATTAGAACGTAATCGTTTTTCATGGTCGTAAATGTAAGATGTAAACATTATTTCATCTACCTGGCTACGTGTAATAAAATCATTAAGATTTTTACTCAGGTTTTCTTTATTGCCTATAAAAGTATATTTCAGCATTTGAGGCAGCACGGCTCTCTCGTAATCGCTTAAAACTGCGGTGATATCTTCTACCGGCGCTTTCAGGTAATCGCTTTTGCCTGTGATTACGCCTTTAAACATCATAAATAAAGAGGTTGATAAAAATTCTGCTTCTTCCTGCGTATCTGCTGCAATGGCATTTACACAAGCCATTACGTAGGGTTTGCTTAGTTGTTTGGAAGGCTGAAAATTGTTTCGGTAAATCTCTATGGCCTGTTCAAACTGTGTGGGTGCAAAATGCGCGGCAAAAGAGTAGGGCAGTCCCATTGCTGCGGCTAAATGCGCGCTGTCTGTGCTGGAGCCCAATATCCATACGGGAATATCAATGCCTTCACGCGGCACTGCACGTACTTTATCATCTTTATACTCTTTACTTAAATAGCGCATCAATTCATTTACATTTTCAGGAAACTGAAAGGCGGCCATTTTATCTCTTCTTAACGCGGCAGCGGTGATCTGGTCTGTTCCGGGAGCTCTGCCCAGTCCCAGGTCAATTCTGTCGGGATAAAGCGTAGCTAATGTTCCAAACTGTTCCGCTACTATCAATGGGGTATGGTTAGGCAGCATAATGCCACCGGAGCCTACACGTATAGTTTTGGTGCCGCCTGCCACATAGCCAATGAGTATAGCAGTTGCGGCACTTGCTACCGATTGCATATTGTGGTGCTCTGCAAACCAAAATCTTGTGTATCCCCATTTTTCTGCGTGTGCGGCAAGGTCTAATGTGTTTTCAAACGTTTGCAGCACGGTATTTTTATCATTAACAGTAGCCAATTCTAAAACGGAGTAAAACGGTTTGCTCATAACAGATTTATTTTAAATTATTATCTTCAATATTACAGTTTAGATATGGAGAAAAAAAGTTAATTTTAGGGTATGAGCAAATTGGTAGGCATAAGATATTTTCAACATCCTAATGAAGTAGTAGTATTAAAAACTTTGCTGGAGAACGCTGCTATTCCTTACTTCTTCAAAGATGAAAACCTGACGCAAACCATGCCGTTCTATACCTTTTGGAGTGGTGGTATACAGTTGCAGGTGTGGGAAGAAGACGTAGAGCGCGCTACACAATTGCTTGTGGAGACCGGTTACCTAGAAAGAGATATTGAAATACCCAGCCAGGAAGAACGGCTGGAACAATACGCCGACAGAATACCTCTTGTTAAAAACCTGAAAAGAAGATATAAAATTATTATTGCCTTTTTAATCATTCTTTTAATGCTGTTGATGATAGTTTTTTAATATAATAAAATAAAATCGGCCGGTAAAATTTACCCGCTGATAATAAGGATGTAAGATAGAACTGAATGTATTTTACAACTCGAATCTGAACCCGAAAGAGATATTGTTGAACCGGGCATTCGGTTCTTTAAACAATGGATTTAAATCGTATTTTACATATAATGTTGTTTCACCGAAACCCGCGTAGGCGCTTATTCCATAAATGAATTCATTGACAGGATAACTTGCTTTTATTTTTTCTTTTGTTATTTTTCCATTCTCTTCATACTTTAGTTTTTGTCGATTACCAATACTTACTCCTGCATATCCTCCAAAGCCTGCCTTGAATTTATTGTGGGTAGAAAATTTATATTCGCTTTTTCCTTTTCCCAATGTATAACCGCCCAGCTCAAGGTATACAGGCACTACAAGATTGTAATAATTGAGTTTGGATTTTTTTAAATCAATAGGATAATTTTCTAAAGCAATTATTCCATTGTTGGTAGTGAAATAGCGATTGTCAGTAGGTTTCAGCGCGTTGAACTGAACGCTTAAGCCGTATTTCAATCTGGCAAAATTGCTTTTTTCTGCCAGGCGGGTGGAAGCTAATAAGGAGATTTCTGCAAAGCGGCTTCCCAGCGTTTTAAACTCACTGTTGTTCAGCGATTTGCCCTGCTCAATAGCGTTGTTGATGCCAAATGCAAATGCCAGGTTGTCGGTGGTAGTACGTTTGGGGTAGGTGTGTACTACGTACTCTACGGTATCTGCTCTTACCGGGTCATCCAGCCGGGCAATTTTTTTATCTATTTCAATGGCGTGTTTTTCGGCGGCTTTTGTTTTAAGTTCTTCGGCTTCTTCATAAGTGATTTCCTCATTTTCTAATTTTTTATTGATCGCGATTACTTCTTTTTTTAAAGCTTCTTTTTCACGTTTTTTGATTTTCTCAATCATTTGCTCTTTTGACAGATAGGTAGTGTCTTGTGCGTAGAGATTTGCAGCGCTGAATAAAATAAACAGGCTTGCAAAAAAGATAAATTTGCATTTCATAAGTGTAAGAATTATAAGTTAAACTATATTGTTTATTTGTCTACAATGACCGTTTTGATCTGGTTGTATTTTTTATCTACTTCATTGTATATCTTAGATCGCAGCGATTTATTGTTTTTGATATCAGTTTCCACGTCGTCCAGTAAAACGGATGCTTTAGCTTGTGTAAGTACATTGCGGTATTTTTTCTTTTGCAGATCGTCCATTGCGGAATTGAGCAATTTATCTGTTTCCTCATCGGCATTAGAAATAGGATCATTGTTTTGCTGCACTATCACCGGCTTGTCATTACCTGTTATTGTTTGATTGGTAAAAGTATCGTTTTTAACCCTGTTATTTTCTGAAACCTGTACTGTACGTGTATTTGGAGTAATTTTATCTGCACCGCTTTTTTGAGTATTTTGTTTTACGGAAGTAGTCTGCTCTGCAGTACTGGTTATAGCCATAGTGTTTTCTTTATTATTTTTCTCTGATACATCTGGGCTTAAATTTTCTATAATAGTTTGGTTATTGGCTGTTGAAATAACAGAAGCTTTATTGTTATTATCATTGAATAGTATATAAGCTATAACACCCGCGCCTAACACGGCAATCACAGAAGCCGCAATCGCCAGGTAATTTCTTTTTTTAACGATAGGTACTACTATCTTTTTTTCCGTATGCAGTTTGGCATCCAGTTTGGCCCATGCATTTGCGGAAGGTTCTATCGTTCTGCCGTGTAGCTTTTGTTGTAATAAAGTTGGTTTATCCGAATTCATTGACTCTTTCTTTAACGGTTTCCAATTTGTTCTTCAGCATTTTCTTTGCTTTTAGAAGTTGCGTTTTAGATGTGCTTTCAGATATATGCAGCATATTGGCTATTTCTTTGTGCGAATAATCTTCCATTACGTACAAGAGAAATACTGTTCTATATCCATCGGGCAAATCATCAATTAATGTTTGCAATGTATCAATATGGTATTCAGCTAAATTATTTTCTAATGAATCATCATCTGCCGTATCGGGCAAATCTTCTTTGTCTACAAACAACATGCTTTTATTCTGCCTCAGAAATGATATAGCCTCCCGGGTGATTATTCTTCTTATCCAACCTTCAAAGCTGCCTTCATTTCTAAATGTGGCAAGATGTGCAAATACTTTATAAAACCCTGTAATCATCACATCTTCGGCATATTGTAAATCATTTATGTAATACCTGCAAACACTTAACATTTTTGATGCATAAGTTTGAAACAGTTTCTGCTGGGCAGCTTGTTCTCCCTGTGCCGCTTTGCTTATAATTGCTATCAATTCCTTGTTCTGTAAAGCTATTTCCAATCTTGTTTGTGTTTTCTATAGAGTAGACGCAAAGTTGCGTAAAAAAGTTGCCTGAATGAAAGTTTTTTTGGGAATAAATAAAAAATAAGCCCCCGTAAAAACAGGGGCCGCAACCAAAACTAACTGCTTATGAGAAAAAAATTATAATAAACTACTTTTTTGTATTTTATTTGAAACAAAAGTAGGATTAATATTCCGAATGAAAAACATGATATTAATCAGTCAGTTACTTGCTTAATCTCATACTTCTTTCTTTGTATAAATTTCTGAAGTAAGGGTCTCTCAGGTCTTTTATAAATCGAATGGCTTCTCCCGTACTTTTCATTTCGGGGCCTAATTCTTTATTTACATTGGGAAATTTGTCGAAGCTGAATACGGGTTCTTTTATGGCATAACCTTTTAATTTTTTCTTAATATCGAAATCTTTCAGCTTTGCTTCGTCTAACATTACTTTTGTGGCAATATTAAGGAAGGGCACATTATAAGCCTTCGCAATAAAAGGCGTGGTGCGGCTTGCGCGCGGGTTGGCTTCAATAACGTATACATTGCCGTCTTTTACCGCAAATTGAATGTTGATAAGACCTTTGATGTTTAATGCCCGGGCAATTTTTTCGGCATATAGTTCCATTGTGGTTACTTCCATGGGAGACAGGTTGAAAGCAGGAAGCACCGCGTTGCTGTCGCCACTATGAATACCGGCAGGTTCTATATGCTCCATTACACCCATCACCATAAAATCTTCGCCGTCAAATATCGCATCTATTTCAGCTTCCTGGCAACGATCAAGGAAATGGTCAATCAATATTTTATTATCGGGTATGTGTTTCAATAAACTTACTACCGCGCTTTCCAGTTCTTCGTCGTTAATAACGATGCGCATTCTTTGTCCGCCTAAAACATAGCTGGGACGCACCAGTACAGGATAGCCCACTTCGTTGGCTACTTCAATGGCTTCGTCTGCGGTAAAGGCTGTACCGTATTGCGGATAGGGGATGTTTAATTCTTTCAATAGATCGCTAAAGCGGCCTCTGTCTTCGGCTATATCCATATTGTCAAAAGAAGTGCCGATGATTTTGATGCCTCTTTCATGCAGGCGTTTAGCCAGTTTTAGGGCGGTTTGACCTCCCAGCTGAACAATCACTCCTTCGGGTTTTTCCAATTCAATGATATCCCAGAGATGCTCCCAGAATACAGGCTCAAAGTATAGCTTATCGGCCACATCAAAATCTGTAGAAACGGTTTCAGGGTTACAGTTGATCATGATAGCTTCGTAGCCACATTCTTTAATGGCCAGCAGGCCGTGCACGCAACAATAGTCAAACTCAATACCCTGACCTATTCTGTTTGGACCGCTGCCTAACACAATAATCTTTTTCCTGGAAGAAGGAATGGATTCGTTTGAATTAATTTGATTGTTCATTTTTTAATTTGGTTGCGCAAATGTAGTAAAAAATATTTTTACACAAGCCCTTTACAGATATCTTTTGTAATGCTCGGTCCCTGATAAATGAATCCGGTGTAAACCTGCACGAGGTCGGCGCCGGCGTTGAGTTTTTCTTTAGCGTCTTCGGCAGTGAAAATGCCACCACTCGCAATAACAGGTATTTTTTTTCTGAGGTTAGCTGCAAGGTATCTTACCACTTCGGTCGAGCGCTTTTGCACAGGTTTACCACTTAAACCTCCCGCACCCAGGGCTTCTACTTTCGATTTGGGCGAAGTAAGACCTTCCCTCGAAATGGTAGTATTGGTAGCTACTAAACCGTCTAAATTAATTTCATCGGCCAAAGCAATGATATCGTTAAGCTGATTTTCTGTTAAGTCCGGGGCTATTTTTAAAAGTATGGGCTTGCTTTTTTGTTTTTGCCCGTTGATATTTTGTAGCTCGGTGAATATTTTTCTCAGGCTGTCTTTATCCTGTAGCTCGCGCAGGCCGGGCGTGTTGGGCGAACTTACATTTACCACGAAATAATCCACTACATCAAACAATTCATTAAAGCAGGTAACGTAATCTTTCCAGGCATTTTCATTGGGCGTTACTTTATTTTTGCCAATATTGCCACCGATAATAAGGTCGTTGTTTTTTTTGTGCTTATGAAAAAGCTCCAGTCTTGTTCTTACAATCTCCACACCGTCATTATTAAAACCCATTCTGTTGATAATGGCTTTATCGGCAGGTAGCCTGAATAAGCGTGGCTGTTCATTTCCCGGTTGCGGTCTGGGGGTAACGGTACCAATTTCTACAAAGCCGAAGCCTAATGATTGCAGTTCGTGCAGGTAGGTGGCATTTTTGTCGAAACCTGCGGCAAGTCCTACCGGATTTATAAAACGCAGGCCCAGAATATTTCTTTCCAAATTTGCATTTTTGTAGGTAAACATGGCGCGCAGCAGGCCTCTGCCCAGAGCAAACTTGTTTATTTTCTGCATGCTTTCCATAGAGAAGCTATGCGATTTTTCGGGCTGCATTGTAAACATAAAACTCCGTAAAACAGGATATATCATAACAATAGTGAGGGTTGTAATAATTAAAAATAGCATTGCCGGTTGTTTAGAACGCGCATTTACTCTACAATTTGTACGGGTGAAGTGGGAGCGTGCTCGTCATTTCTTTTGTGCAAAAAATGAATGGTTGCACCTGCCAGGTCCATAAATGCTTTTTTGGTTACATTGTCATCGCTTGCTACAATGGGCACACCTTTGTCGCCACCTTCGCGTATGGATTGTACAAGGGGTATTTGTCCTAAAAAGTTTACATCGTATTCACTTGCCAGGTTTTTGCCCCCGTCTTTTCCGAAAATATAATATTTATTTTCAGGAAGCTCGGCAGGAGTGAAGTAGGCCATATTCTCTACAATGCCTAAGATAGGCACGTTTACCTGCGCCTGGCCAAACATGGCAATGCCTTTTTTAGCATCGGCCAATGCCACATCCTGTGGGGTGGTAACGATAATGACGCCTGTAATGGGAACAGTTTGAAGCAATGTTAAATGAATATCTCCGGTGCCGGGAGGCATATCGATTACTAAAATGTCCAGTTCGCCCCAATCCACATCTGTAATGAATTGCTTAATAGCGCTGCTTGCCATAGGCCCGCGCCATACCACAGCCTGTTTTTCGTCTACCAAAAAACCAATGCTTAGTATTTTAAGATCATATTTTTCTATAGGAATAATTTGTCCTTTACCGTTTTCATCTTCGCGCATCATTGGACGTTCGCCTCGCAGGCCAAACATCATGGGTACGCTGGGGCCATATATATCCGCGTCCATCAAGCCTACTTTAGCGCCGCTGGAAGCCAGTGCCAGCGCTAGATTGGATGCTACGGTGCTTTTGCCAACGCCGCCCTTGCCACTAACTACGGCAATAATATTTTTTACATTAGGCAGCACTTTTGCAGAAGCTTTTGGCACAGGAGCGGCTCCTGCCGCCATTGTGGGTTTAAAAGTAACATTTACCTGAGCATCTTTATTTACATTTTGCTGAATGGCATTTTCACAATCAATATTTAATTTTTGTTTGTTCTCATTACTGGCAGCGCTAATGCTTAGAGTAATGAAAACCGCGTTGCCATTGATCTTTATTTCTTTTATCAGGTGGGAGTTCACTATATCGTTATTAGAGAAAGGACTTTTTACGCTTTTCAGGGCTTCTAAAATTTCATTTTCGGTCATGCTAAACTGTTAAATTGTTTGATTCTCTGCAAATTTAGCGATTGCGCGGTTCATGGAATGCAAAAATTGAAGTAATTTTGAACGAATCGATAAAAAATGATATTTTTCTGATAGTGAAAAAATTATATACTTATATTGTTGTTTTTATTGCCGGTTTTTTTATTGTCAATGACAGTTACGCCCAAAAAACAAATATTGAAGACCTGAATAAACAGGTTGTACAGCTGTACGGGGTTATCAGAACTGAAAGCAATATTCCGCTGCCACAGGCCTCTGTTTTTGTGGAAGGAACCAAACGGGGTACACTTACCAACGACAGGGGGATCTATTCTATAGTGGTGAAAAAGGGTGATAAGATCAGGTTTTCATATATCGGTTTTAAAGACGCTATTGTAAGCATTCCTGCCGATCTTATTTCACAGACTTACAATGTGGATTTTAAAATGCAGGAAGATACTACACTACTACCCACTACTTTTATAAAATCATTGCCCAGCGCTGCAAAATTTGAGCGTGATTTTTTGGCAATGAGCGTTGACCTGACTTCCTACGATATAGCTCAATACAATGTAAGAAAAGAAGTTTTACAAGCTATGATGAATACTGTTCCGCGCGATGGTGTGGAAACCGTATCAAGGCAGGTATTAAATGCTACACCCGGCAGAGCAATTGTAAACGGACAATCTCAACCTGTAAATATGTTCAGACCGGCCTCCTGGAAAAGCATGGTGAAAGACTGGAAGGAAGGCGGCAGCCCACAGAATTAAGTTTACAGCATCAGACGTCTTAAAAAGAAGGCACCCATTTGTTCCCAATCTTTTACTACACTTTTAAGATCATTGTACAAAGAATTGTAGCTATTGTATTTTTTATATCTCCCTTTTTGAGGTATCAGTTCAGTTTCGTTTTGTTGCTCGTTGATAACTTTTGTAGCAAACCACGTAGTATAATCGTGTGGCATTGCGGCGCCCAGAATAGCGCCGGGCAATCCATATAATGATTCCGGCCCTACAGATGGTATGATTTGATCTGTATAAAAAGCCACTACATAAATAGAATCATGCAGCAAACCATTGGCGCGCCTACAATTGAAGCCCGCTATTTCACGATACTCATCTGTGATTTTCCAGGTTATTTTAGACAGGCTGTCCGCAATTTCATAACTATCGGTATTCATATTTTTTTGAGCGAGAACGGTACTGTTTTTAAGATCTGTTACGATGGAATTTTGTCCGGCTATCTCTTTCATATCGAAGAAGAATGTAGATTTGCTGTCTTCTTTTATATAAGCGTATTGGCTTTTGTTTTCTGTGAAACGTAAAAGAAAATTGGTGTTTTGAAATCTCTCATTGTTTTGTTTATAATAGTCCATCATTCTATCTGTCCACATATCTTTACTGTCTTTAAAAAGATTAGTGAAAAGGCTGTATGTGTTCACTCTTTTTTCATAATAAATTTTTCCACTTTTAATGAAGGCTGCATTTTGCGCTATTGTGCAAAATGGAAGAAAGAAAAACAGGCTGAAAAATATATGAATGCGTTTCATTGGTATAATAGTTTATTGTTAATTAAAATTATTGTGCCGTTTCTGCCGGCGCGCCGCCCATTTTATTAAAGTCCCAAACCAGCGATAATAAGAAGTGACGACGAATAGTAGTATGATTTCTTTCGGTGAACATATAATCATTGATAGTGCGAGAGAATCCGTCATTTTGATTCAGAATATCCCTTGCTGAAAGTTCTAGTTTCAGATTTTCTTTCTTAAAGAATTTTTTTGCTATGGAAGCATTCCACAAAGTACGGTTGAAGTCGAAATTGTAGGCTTCTGTTTTTTGCTGCCAGTTGTAGTTAAGATCAGAACTGATTTCAAATTTAGCAGGGAGCATTAACCTGAATCCCGGATTGAGATTGTAGATAAATCCGTTGTTATTTACATTGGTTTCTATAGTGCTTTCTGAAAAACGATAACTTAAGCTTTGGGTTAAAGAAACATCAATCAATTTTTCTTTTGTATAATTCAGTCTTAGATTTACGCTTGGTGTAAACACCTTTGTAGTTTGCGGTTGGCCATTGATACTGGTTTGATATATATTTCCCGATCCGTTCAGGCCTGCATTGTAGCCTAAATCCCATTTCTTAATTTTAGAACCCATATAAAATCCAAGATTGGCGTTGTGGTTCCACTTTTCGGAGTTGTAATACCGATAGGTTCTGGCGCCCGTTTGCAAATTGGTGGTAATGTCTGTAACTATCGGGCTGATGGTATTTCCATAACTTATATAAAAGCCCTGGTAGGTATCAGACATCATAGAGTATTTGTTATAGTTGAGATTGATATTGTTATTGAAGGCCACTTTTAAATTAGGATTACCCACATAAAAGTTTAAAGTATCTGCAGTATTATTAATCGGATTCATTTGTGTGGTAGAAGGTTGTATGGTATTACCATTGTAATACATAAATATTCTTGCTTTGTTTTTTAATGTGGTACGGAAATTAATGTAAGGCGAAAGGTTTATAAAGTGTCTTCTAAAAGAAGTATCAATAAGCCTGTATTCCAGGTTGTTATTTACAAGCGCCAGATCGTTGCTGATATTTAAAACGGTATTGTTCTTATTGAAATTGTAGCCTGTGGTAAAAATATGCCGGTCTTCTGAATTGTAATTAACATAGCTAAATAAAGTATCCAGGTTGGTGTATTGCTGGTTTCCGTCTTTTGTCAGGGCTTTCAAATGCGAATCAGAAGTATAATGACTGATTTTATATGCTAACCGAATAGAAGAGAACTTGGTTATAGGTTCTGTGTATGCCAGCCGCGCATCGTAGTAGTCATTATTATTATAGCTTTCTCTGCGTTGGTCTATAATAGTTTGAGTATTATTGATAAAAAATTCTGTAGAGGCATTATATTGTCCTATAGTGCTATTGTTGGTATTGTTGTATTGCAGCATCAGATTCAGGCTTCTGCCTTTTTTATCGAATTTTTTATTAATAGATGCCATGGTAAATGCGCGCCCACCTTTGTTTGTATTATCTGTAATGTTCTCATTTTTGTTAATCTTATTGCCGTTTTGCCCATCTTCTGTTTCAGAAATATTATAATTATAATTGCGCCCGTTAAATTTTTCCATTGAAGCATTTAAGCCAATTGTAAAGCTGGAGTCGGGTTTCCATTCATATTGCGCATCGCCCTTAGTCCGTTCGTTGTGACGGTTAAAGTCTCCTTTTGAGTTGGTAACCTGCGAGGTATTGTTGCCATAATTATAGCGTGTAAGCGAACTGTTGCTGCCTTCTACGTCAATGAATCCATATCTCAGGTTGCTGTTGATGTAATGCTTTTCCTCGTTCCATTTATTGTCGTAGTGAGCGCCTAAGGATAACACTTTTGGAATGCCTTCGCCTGTATATCTGCCATCCCAGCCGTCAAGCTCACTGTTACTGCTGCCGCCATAACTAAATCCACCGCCATACTTGTCGCTGTCGCCCCAGCCTAAGCCTGTGGTACCTGTATTGGAAAGAATACCGAAGGCTGCTATTTTACGTTTTCCACGGAAGGCATTAATCATAGCCTGCGTATCGTAAAAAGTATTTTTATCTGTATCGCTTTTACCTGCGCCGGCTACAAGCTTTCCAAAGTAGCCATGTTTTCTGTCTTCTTTAAGTTTCAGATTAATTGTTTTATCGCGCTGTCCATCGTCAATTCCTGACAGCTCTGCCGCTTTACTTTGCCTGTCGTAAAGTTGCACTTTGTCTATCATGTCGGCTTTAAGATTTTTAGTAACCAACGTAGGATCATCTCCAAAAAATTCATCGCCGTCTACCATTACTTTATTTACGGTTTGACCCTGTGCGGTTATTGTGCCGTTCTGGTCTATCTGTATGCCGGGCAATTTTTTCAACAGATCCTCTACGGTAGCATTGGGCAGTGTTTTAAAGCTGTCTGCTACAAACTCTGTAGTATCGCCTTTTATGCGTATGGCAGCTGCGTTGGAGCGCACTATTACATCCTTTAGTAGTTCAGATTTGAGTATTAAATCTACATGTCCAAAGTCTTTTTCTTTAGCTTCCGCATCTATGGTAAAGTTTTCGGTATAGTCTGCATAATTAGGGTAGGAAATAAGCAAGATGTAGCGGCCTGTGTCAATATTATTTATCTGAAAGTTGCCCTGCTCATTGCTTCGGGTATATTTATAAAGAATAGAGTCTTTAGCGTTTAGTAAAATGATATTGGCATTGGTAAGCGATGTATTACTGGCAGTGTCGCTCACCGAACCTTTAATGGTGCCACTTTGCGCAGTTGCCATTGCAGACAGGGTACAAAGGAAAAAAAGAAAATAAAGTTTTTTCATCCGTATATTTTTTTAATCGTCAGATGGAATTTACCAACAAAATCATTGCTTTTGCTATGCAAGGTTCTATGGCTCATTTCATTGTGTTTAAGATGTGTTTGTATAATTTAAGTATATATCAATTTTATAAAAAATGCGAAGTATTCAATTCTGTAATCCTGCATTAGAGCCCAATGTTGCAATAATTGAAACTAAATATTTAGGTAAAAATAAGATTTTCTAAATAAATAATGACAATTGGTACAAAAATCATTGCTTAATTATTTGTTAAATCGTTATTTTTAAAAAATCTTGCCGGGGCCACTATGCGTGCACTGTTGCTGAACTGTGTATGCAGCTGGTCTACCGTAACATCTTCTGCCACATTCAATTTGCCTGTAGTGCGTATAACCAAATTCATTTTTTTGATTGAAATAGATCCGGAAATATTTGCAGCGCTGTTTTCATCTATCAGCAAATCAATAAAATCATATTTCTTCACTGATGGATTTCTAATTCTTTTTCTTTCTTCGGTTATGCTTTGAAATTCAAACTCAACTTCAGCATTGTTTAAAGCCTGTAGATTCAAGGGATTAAAAACTCTGTTGCTATCGCCTGCAAGAACTGATAGATCAATACCATTCGCTTCAATAAATTGCACATCCGGTGTTACTATATTGATGATGGTTTTGCTGCTTCTGTTGCTGTTTGTCAAATTTGCGTTGAAAAGTAATGTATCATTATTCATTTCAGTTGTAACATTTACTTTATTATTTTCATTGAAACTACTAGTGTAATAGCAAAGCGTGTCTGCCGGATTTATATTAAACTTTATGGATTTATCGTTGCTAATAATCTTTATATATTTAAAATCAGGAAGCTTGCCGCTCATATTACCGGCTTCTTTAGCGGGTGTAATAACATACTCGTTTTTTTTAATTTTATTTTTATATATCCATCCCAATACTATTGGTTGTATAAGTAGAATAGCAAGACCTATTATGATTAATTTTGTACTTGTTTTCATGTGTATATTTGTTTAGAATAAATGAACGGATTATAATATTGCTATTGATTATCTTTTTTAAATTTTTCAAATTTTGAATGTAAATCCTGCAAGTCTATTCCCAGCATATTCATTACTCTGAATGTAACAGGAAGTTCTGTTTCTTGAAATTGTTGTACACGGTACGCTTTGGCATTTTTAAAACTTTCACTTGACAGAAAATAACCTATACCTCTTTTATCATAGATGATTTCTTCCTGTTTTAAAAAATCATATGAGCGTGCAACAGTATTGGGGTTTACTGCCAGTTTTATAGCCAATTCTCTTACGCTTGGAATTTTTTTTTCCGCTATCCATTCTTTTAGCAATATTTTTTCGCATACATAATCTACAATTTGCAGATATATTGCTTTACCATTGGATTGAAATTCCATAATTAGTTATTTACAATGATTTTAAAATTTATTTTATTTCTCTTTCTTTTAACTTAAACCATGCTATAACGAAGAGAAAAGGGATGCCGACACAAGTAATAAGGTTTTTTATTATTATAAGCCAGGTAGGTAGCAGGTAAAGTTTGTAATAAGGTATGGTGTGTTTTATGTCGAGTATATAAAGTTGATTGTTTTTAATACGTATCATATTTTTTTCAGGATCTATTGAGCTTAAACTGAATGGAATTTTTGTAAAGTAACTGGCAAATAGTATAAACATTACAAGAGAAATGAGCATTGATAACAAATAGCTATACCTTTTAAAATGTATAGCGCCAATGTAAAAAATAAGTTGTATGGTAAAAAAAGCATACCATGTAATATTAAAATCATCTGTTACAGTTCTTTCCATTTGTCTGTAAATGTAACGATCGGGATTTTTAGTTACTAAACCGGAGATATACGTATATACTGCAAACTTGTTCAGCAACCAAAAACAAAAGCTATATAAAACAATGAACAGAATAGTGTAAATAAAATATTTTGCAGTAAGTTTTTCCAAAGCACTCGCCGGTAACGTTAAAGAGCTGATGGCATAAGGCTTATGACCTAAGCTGGAAAAGGCAAAGTTGGCAGATGCTAGTCCAATTATGAAAAGTCCGAAAAAATAGAGTAATGCCATATCGTTTTGAGAATATTGTTCTTTTTTGCTTATCACCGGGTAAAACACAAACAAGGCAATTAATATGGCAATGCCAATGAAGCTGTATAACATTACTCTGCCATTTTCTTTAAATTCTTTTTTCAGCAATAGAAAGCATCGTTTTACGCTAAATATATTATTCTTGTTCATCAGTGTATTTTTATATGGTTGGTATATTTATTGAAATAAATTTTTTATTACTGTTCTATTCATGATCACCGCCTTGTATAAAAGTTCCAGATCAATTTTATTCTCTTCATTCGTATGGTTAGGTAGTACTACGGCATTGCCGGTAATACTTTCTTCTGTGTATATGGCAGCAGCCTTCTCCTCAGAATCAAATGAAAGTTTAAAGGCAAGTTTTTTCCCTACGGTTTCCATGCTTTCATCAAAAATGATCCCAGTATCTTCTATAATGATAATTCTGTCAATTAAATTTTCCAGGTCTTTAACCTGATGGGTAGATATGATGATTGTTCTTTCATTGTCAGTGATTCCGGCTATTACTTTTTTAAATTGCGCTTTGCTTAGTATATCAAGCCCGTTGGTAGGTTCGTCTAACAATAGTACAGAAGTATTGCAAGCCAGGGCAAAGCTAATGAGCACTTTTTTCTTTTGTCCATAACTCATTTCATCAAGTCTGTTTTTTACCGGGATGTCAAACTCTGCTAAATATGTATTGAACTGGCTTTCACTGAATTTAGGGTAAAAAGCAGCATTTGTTTTAACGAAGCTGTCAATAGTAACACCTTGCAGATAAAATTCTTCAGGTACAAAAAATATTTCCTGTAAAAAAGTCGGCTGTCTTTTTTGTGGTGTATGATCCAAAATATTTATAATGCCCCTCTTAGGAAACAGCAGGCCTGAGATACAATATAGCAAAGTAGTTTTGCCGGTGCCATTTTTTCCCAGCAACCCACATATTTGCCCGGGAAGTATGGTGAGATGTAAATCATTGAAGATATTCTTCTTTTTATATGAAAATTGCAAGTCCTTAATACTAATCATAGTGATTATTGTTTTAGTGTACTATTGTTCTAATACAGTATAAAATAAGGTACTATTTTTCTATTATCCAAATTTTTTTTAGAAAAAATGAATAATGCGTAAAAAGCAGTACAGTTTTTCAACTATTTTTTTCGATATTTGCGTATTAAAAAAAATGGTTAATGGAGAATTCTTTCGATAATTCGGAAATAGCTTTTAAATACAAAACAGATAGTGAGTTAAAGAATGCGCGTTTACTTTTTTCTTCTATGAAAGTACCCGTATTTTCTACATTGGGAATCAGGCTTACGCCTTATTTGATACGTGCCAAGTTTCCTATAAGAAAAGCAATTAGGAATACCATTTTTAAGCAGTTTGTAGGAGGGGAAACACTTGAGCAAACAGAGAGCGTTATTGATAAATTGTATCAATATCGTGTAAAGACCATACTGGACTATGGAGTAGAAGGGAAAGAAAACGACGAAGTTTTTGATAAAACTGCCGAAGAATATATAAAGCTGATTCAATACGCTTCTCAAACGGAAGCCGTACCTTATGTAGCCGTAAAAATAACAGGTATTGCAAGCTTTGATTTATTGCAGCAGCTCAATGACGCACCAAGACTCAGAAGCGGCGTACACGACAGCGAAGAGCAGGTGGCAGCATGGCAAAAGCTGCGCCAAAGAATGGTTGTAATCTGCGAAACTGCATTGCAATACAAAGTAGGCATCATGATAGATGCGGAAGAAAGCTGGATACAAGACCCGATAGACAGACTGGTGATGGAAATGATGCAGCGCTACAACAAAGAAGAAGTAATAGTGTTCAATACGATACAATTATATAGAAAAGACCGCCTACAGTTCTTGAAAATATCGCATGATATTGCCAGGAAGCAGGGTTTTAAATTAGGGGTAAAACTGGTAAGAGGAGCGTATATGGAAAAAGAAAGAGAACGCGCATTGATGAACGGCTACGATTCACCCATACAAAATACAAAAGAAGATACCGATAAAGACTATAACCTGGCCGTAACCTACTGTTTACAACATATAGAGGGTGTTAGTTTTATAGTGGCTTCACACAATGAATACAGCAATCTTCTGGCTGCCAATTATTTAATCGACAATCAAATTGCCAAAAATCATCCGCATGTTCATTTCTCGCAACTATACGGCATGAGCGACGATATTACCTTTAATCTTGCCGAAATGGGCTTTTCTGCCAGTAAATATCTACCTTACGGTCCTTTAAAGGATGTAATTCCATACCTGATGCGCAGGGCTATAGAAAACTCCAGCGTAAAAGGACAAACCGGAAGAGAGCTCTTGCTTATTAATAAAGAAATAGAACGCAGAAAAAACGAAGTGAAGAATATAAAAAAATAAATACGAAGTACGAAGCAAATACGCTGTGCATTCAATATACACGCAACGTTCTGCATAAACCAGCAATCATAAATCATAAATAAAAAAAATGTCTTACGAAATTTCAGGAATACTATTAGAGAAATCAGCTATACAGCAAAAAACGGAAACGTTTAAAACGAGGGAATTCGTCATAGAAAAAATAGACGATATCGGCGGCAGAACCATATCTAATTATATAAAATTTCAGTCGGTACAGGATAAGACCGAACTGATTGATAAGTTTAATATCGGCGACAAAATAAAAGTACATTTTAATATCCGCGGTACCAAATGGAACAAAGATGGCAGGGAACTGTACTTTACTAATTTAGACGCCTGGAGAATAGAAAGCGATGCGAGCACTTTAGAAAATACACAAAACACTGTTGCCGACAGGCAACCTGATTTTACGGCCGATAATCAGTACGAAGAACCGGTAGACGACCTGCCGTTCTAACGAATACTTGTAAACAATTTCAGCAGTTTTTATTTTTTGGCACATTAGTTGCAAATGCTATTCTGTATTAAACAAAGCTGCTTTCTGGCAGTGGAAAACAGACCTCAGAAAACATGTAAAGTCTGATACAAATTAACTAAAAAAATAAAATAAAAAGTTATGAAAAAAACATTAGTAGCATTAGCAGTATTAGTAGGCGGATTATTCACTGCTAATCAATCAAACGCACAGATGGTGCCGGGTTCAAATTTATCAATAGGTGTTAGCCCAATGCTGCCTGTTGGAGATTGGAATGATAATTATTCCTTTGGTATTGGAGGAGATCTTCAGTACGGATATAATTTTGACGAATCAATTGGTTTAACGCTTTCCGCAGGATACAACAACTTTTTCATGAAAGACAGTGATGCGAAAAGAATTGCAGAAGATTTGGGTGTAAAAACAAGCATTGGAGTAGTTCCAATTAAAGCAGGTGTTAAATACGGTATCGGTAGCTTCTATTTACATCCTCAATTGGGTGTTGCTATCCCTACTACTGAAAACAATGTTTTAGGTGCAAAGGCTAAATATGATCCAGGTTTCTTGTATGGTATTGGCGTAGGTACTAACGTTGCGGGTTTTGACTTAAGCCTTCGTTACGAAGCTTCTGATCACAAGTTCAATGTAAATAACAATACAAGAAACGATAAAGACAACTTAGGTTTTGTAGGTCTGCGTGTAGGATATACTTTACCATTAATGGGCAGATAATCAATTCGAAATATTATATTTATAAAGTCGGTAGTTTACTATCGGCTTTTTTGTTGTAAGCAGGAATGAGTATATTTGTAAATAAACATCTTGTATGAATGATCTATTATCAAAACTGAATGAAACCGTAAGTTTCATAAAAAAAGAATATGACAAACCGCTAACGGCTGCCATTGTCTTGGGAAGTGGTTTAGGAAATTTGGTCAATGAAATCAATATTGAAAAAGAAATTCCCTACGAGCAAATTCCTAATTTTCCTGTAAGTACAGTGGAAGGACACTCCGGAAAATTGATTTTTGGAGAATTAAGCGGCAAGAAAATTGTAGCCATGTCTGGCAGATTTCATTATTACGAAGGCTATACACCGGAAGAAGTAACCTTCCCGGTGCGTGTAATGAAATTGCTGGGTGTAGAAACCTTGCTTTTATCAAATGCCGCGGGCAGCGTAAATCCTGATTTTAAAGTGGGCGACCTGGTTGTTATCACCGATCATATCAGTTTTTTTCAACCCAATCCTTTGATCGGAAAAAATAGAGATGAGCTGGGTACAAGGTTTCCGGATATGAGCGAACCTTATTCTATAGAAATAAAACAACTTGCTTTGGACATAGCCCTGCAACAAGCCTTTTCATTAAAGCAGGGAGTGTATATAGGCGTTACCGGTCCTACGTTTGAAACACATGCCGAATACAGGTTTATTAAATTCATGGGTGGAGATCTGGTAGGCATGAGCACCGTGCAGGAATGCATTGTAGCCAATCATGCGGGTATGAAAGTGTTTTGTATAAGCGTAGTAACGGATGAGGGTATCCGTGAAACAGATAATAAAATTACGCATGAAGAAGTATTGGAAGCTGCTAAAGCAGCTGAACCCAAGCTTTCAGCCATCTTTAAAGGCATAGTAGAAAAACTATAATGTTCTCTTGTTCAAATCGTAATAAGCTATTATCGCGCTAATCAGCATAATAGCTGAACCCAATATCATGGGTGCGCCGGGAAAATAGATCGGTGTATTTTCTTTTGTAAAATAATGGAAAAGACCGGTCATTACAGGTGGTCCTATCATGGAAGTAGCGCTCATTAAGCTGGTTAATGCTCCCTGCAGTTTTCCCTGATCTTCCAATGCCACTTTAGCTGTAATGATCGATTGAAGCGAAGGCCCGGCAATGCCCGCCAAAGAGTAAGGTACCAGAAATACAAATACCATCCAAGGCTCCGGCGCTATTGCTAAAAGTAGGAGACTAATTGCATATAAAAGCAATCCCCAGTAAACACTTTTTTCATCGCCCAGCCATTTTTTTGTAAACCTGATCAGTCCGGCTTGTACCAAACCCATCAGCAGGCCCAATACGCCAAGAGAAACGCCTACCATTCTTGTACTCCAGTCAAACTTTTCCATTGTATAAAAATTCCAGGTTGAATTTACAGAGTGTTGTGCAATATATATCAGCGTTAATACAAGTATGAGTTTTCCCAGATTAGGAATTTTTTTAAGAAAATAAAAAGCGCCAATCGGGTTTGCTTTTTTCCATTCAAAAGGTTTGCGGTGTTTTTTGTCGAGTGATTCGGGTAAAACAAAATAACCATACAGCCAATTCAGAAAACACAAAACTGCTGCTGCCAAAAATGGTACTCTTTCTCCATAATGCCCTAAGAAACCGCCCAATACGGGGCCCAAAACAAAGCCCAGTCCGAATGCCGCGCCGATCATACCAAAGTTTTGCGCACGATTTTTATCGTTGCTAATATCGGCAATATAGGCAGATGCCGTGGTAATGCTGGCGCCTGTTATGCCCGAAAGCGCTCTGCCGATAAATAAAAGCAGAAGCGTATTGGCAAAAAACAGGAAAATATAGTTGATGGTAAAGCCTAAAAGGGAAATCAATAATATAGGTCTTCTTCCGAATTTATCGCTCAGATTGCCCAATAGCGGAGCAAAAATGAACTGCGCCAACGCATACGCCATGCCCAGCCAGCCAGCATATTCAGAAGCTTCACTCAGATTGCCTTTGATAATGCCTGCTATAAGATCGGGCATTACAGGAATGATTAATCCCCAGCCTGTAATATCTATCAGTAAAGTGATAAAAATAAACCAAACGGAAGCCGTTCCGGTTTTTCGCATAAGTTAAAAAATTAAAGCGCAAAGATAAGCGGAGCACGCAAATAAGAAATATTTTTTTAAACGAAAGTTGTAAGGCTGGATATAGCGCTGCAAAAGCCGGCAAAGGGCTTTTGAATTTATTTTCAAGCCTTTTGCATGGGCCTTTAAAGCCGGAATGGGCTGTTTAAATTTTTGTCTCTGCCAAACGCAACTAAAATAGCTTCCTGTAACCAAGGCTGTAAAAGCAATCAGAAAGCTATACTTTGGAGGTTTTTCTTAAATCAGAGTTGTGCAACGGTTACCCTTGTTAGCGGTAGTAGCAATTATTTTATTTGTATTCATTTCCCGAAACATAAAGGTCAAAGTCAATTGATAAACCTAAATCGCTTAATTTTTTGATATTTTCTTCATTTATGTTCGGTCCGCCAATCATTCCATTTCCGTTATAAAATTCCATTGCAACTTGAATATAACCATTCGCATTCTCCACTAGTTCTTTTATTCCATTTATGTCAGTCTGCAAAAAGTCAAGCAAATTTTTCAGTTTATTATCAAAATTGTCAGGTTCGGGATTTGGTTCAATTTGAAATGAACTAAATTTATATTTGACTTGGGTATTTTTTCTTAAATCTCCTTTTTTCCAAGTTTTTGTTGGTTTTAATTTCGTGTAACTTTCTAATTCTTCTAATGTTAAAGTTTCGGAACTTGAATTGAAATAAACACAAATGTAAGGTTCAGTATCTATACCAATTATTTCTTCTGAATTAATATCTAAATAAACTACAAAATAAAACTTCTCATTTTGAACAGGAATATATGCAGAAATATTTTCAGTATTTTTTTTGATGTTTTCAATTTTGATTTTACCATCTTCAAAAATTGGTTTGTGAATTTCTAATAATTGTTCTGTTACTCCAAAATTTTTTTCTTGGAATTCAATTTCTATTAATTTCTCAATTTGTGCTGTGTTCATACGCTATTGCCGATAACGATGGCGCTTGACGAAGTTCCGAAAAAAATATGGATTTTTTCAAAATTGGGTTTAGAAAAACAGCCTGCGGCTTTATGATTAGAAAAATAGTAAAGCTCAATCTGTATAAAATTGAGAATAGTATTGGAAGATAAAAAGTATGCAAGACAAAAATATTTAACACAGCAATTATTTTTTGACTATACAAAACAAATTTACTGCATCCTCAAAAAATCATTTCACTGCCAGGCGCCAACTCAAACGGTTCTTTATTTTGTAAGAATATTCTTGCTGTGTGCGGGCCTTCTAATAAAATTTTGTTTTCTATTAACCTGATCCAGCTGCCTTCTCTTAATCCTACAACGGGAATAGCGTTTTGCGTATGAAACTCTTTGATCCTTGTCTCTCTTGTTTCGCCCATGTGTGTAGAGCCTGCAAAGGGATCTAGATAATGCGGATTGATATTGAAAGGAACTATACCCATAGAAGTAAAACTTGGCGGATATACAATTGGCATATCGTTGGTTGTTTGCATATTGATGCCGGCAATATTAGTGCCTGCGCTCGTGCCCAGGTAAGGAGTACCACCTTCTATGGTTTTGGCTAAAACCTGCATGAGACCTAAGTCGTGGAGCGATTTTACCAATAAAAAAGTATTGCCGCCTCCCGTAAAAACAGCCTCTGCGTTTTTTACGGCTTCTGCCGCATCCGGCGCGGTATGCAGGCCAAGCAGTTCTTTTCCTATGGAACTAAAAAAGCTTTTGGCAATCAGTGTATAAGCATCATGCGAAATGCCGGAAGGTCTGGCATAAGGTATGAAAGTGACAGTGCTTACATTACTGAATAAACCCGATATTTCTTCTTTCATATATTCCAGGTATCCTTTTCCGAAAACAGTAGAAGTGCTGGCCAAAATTACATTCATGCATAAGAGATTTAGCAGCAAATTTAACTCGTCTTTCTATAATTCCAAACGGCCATGCCATTTAACAGTATAGCGAAGCCGATGAGTATAAGAAATATATGCTGTAAATCGGCAAAGCCACTGCCTTTTAAAACAATCATCCTGATGCCCTGCATAAAATAAGTGATGGGTAAAGCATCGGAAATGCTTCTTGCCCATTGAGGCATACTTTCCACAGAAGTAAATAATCCGCTCATTAATACAAAAATCATGATAAAGAAAAAGGATATGAACATCGCCTGCAATTGATTGTCGCTGATGGTAGATATAAATAAGCCAAACCCCAGCAATGCCACAAGATACAAGCCGGAAAGCGCATACAGCATGGGTATGCTTCCTAAAGGGTGTATGCCGTAAAATATAGCAGATACCAACAGACCAATGGTAAGAATGAGTATGCCTATCACCCAGAAAGGTACCAGCTTTCCAAGAAGGAACTGCCATTTTTTTACAGGAGTTACGTTTATCTGTTCTATGGTTCCTATTTCCTTTTCTTTTACTATGTTCAATGCTGATATAGAGCCGGCAAAAACGGTAAGCAGGAAAGCCAGGATGCCCGGAACAATGTACCAGTAATAATTTGCATAGGGATTAAACCAGTTGGAAGAAGTAATGGCAATCGATTTTAATTTTACGGGAACATTGTTTTGAAACAATTGAATATTCCTGTTGAAATCCTGAATAACGCTGCTAAGATAAGCTGTGCCAAGTGTAGACTTGGTGCCGTTAATAGCATCTACCGATAAATTTATTTTTTGATTTTTTTCTCTTATCAGATTTTTTTCAAAAGCGTTAGGTATTTCCAGTATTATATCAGCACGCCCGGTTTTAATATGCTCAAATGCCTGCTTGTAAGAAGATTCGGCAGCTATTATCTGAAAATATCCTGTAGCGCCAATCTTGTTCATTAATTTATAAGACAGTGGACTTTTGTCATTATCTACAACAGTCAGGTTTATTTGTTTTACTTCAAAGTTCATGGCAATAGGCAGAATGCCCAGTTGCAATATGGGCAAAGCAAATATCATAGCAACAATGCTTTTGTCGCGAAATATTTGTTTAAATTCTTTTTCAAGTAAAAATCTTAATACTTTCATGCTTCTGTTTGTTTATCTTTCTTATTAACGAATGAAAAAGTTACTCTAATCTTACTTTAAATTTCCTGATGGCTATGGTAAGCAATACCACAGACATGCATAACAAGATGGCCATTTCCTTCCACACGTAGCTAAATCCTAGGCCTTTTAGCATAATGGATTTTACGCCGGTGTAATACCACTTTGCGGGAACTATGTTTGAAATAACCTGGAAAAATTTCGGCATATTTTCTAACGGGAAAAGAAAACCCGTAAATATAATAGTGGGCAGCAGCATGCCAATCATGGAAATCAGCAAAGCTACCTGCTGAGAATCTGTACTGTTGGAAATTACAAGTCCTACAGCTAAGGAAGTAAAAATGAAAAGCATGCTTAACACGAAGAGTAATACAATGCTTCCGCGCATAGGCACATCCATCAGGTAGACAGATAGCAGTAAAATAAAAATAAGATTTACCAGCGATAAAACCAGGTAGGGTATAGCTTTGGCAAGTAAAACCATCATAGACTCGAAAGGTGATACAAGTAATATTTCCATTGTACCCAGCTCCTTCTCCCGCACTACGGCTACGGAGGTGAGCGCGGTGCAGATGATCATTAATATCAGCGCCATTACGCCGGGAACAAAATTAAGTGACCCGTTTCCTTCTTCGTTATAAAGCATTCTTATTTCCGGTATAATCATTATGCCGGGTTGCAGGTTGATATTCAATTCCTGTTGATAATCGGCAGTTATGGAAGCAATATATTGTGTAAGTGTTTTTGCCACATTCGGTTCCGAGCCATCGGAAATAATTTGTATCTGCGCGGCTCCTGTATTATTTATATCTTTTCCAAAGTTCTCAGGAAAGATAATGGCGGCCTTTATTTTACCTTTTTTAAATTCGTGCTCTAAAGCCGGGTAAGCAATTTGCTGCTCATGAATATTAAAATAAGTAGAGGCTTCAAATTTATTGATTAATTTTTCTGATTGAATATCTTTGGCATTGTCTACTACCACTACATTGATGTTTTTAACTTCGCTGGTAAGCGCGAAGCCAAACAAAACAATCTGCATCAATGGCATTCCGTACATGATCAGCAGCGTGCGTTTGTCTCTGAACACATGCAGAAATTCTTTCTTTATAAATACGAGTAATTGTTTCATTTACTTAGATGGTAGTTTATAATAGTTCTCTTCCGATATTCTTTTGTTGTTTTTACTGTACTGATGCGTATTTTAAAATCAGTTATCGCTTCTTACCGCTTTTCTGGCTAATTGGTAAAATACATCATCTATGCTGTTGCTGTTAAAGGTTCTTTTAAGATTTTCCGGGGTATCCATGCCTTCTATTTTACCGTCAACCATTATAGTTACCCGGTTGCAATACTCCGCTTCGTCCATATAGTGTGTGGTTACAAAAATGGTGATGCCGCTTTCCGCCGCGTCGTAGATCATTTCCCAGAATTGTCTTCTTGTTATAGGATCTACACCTCCTGTAGGTTCGTCTAAAAATACAATCGCCGGGTTGTGAAAAATGGCTACAGAGAACGCCAGCTTTTGTTTCCAGCCAAGTGGAAGAGAAGCTACCATTTTATTTCTTTCATTTTGCAGTCCAAGCTTTTCAATCAGTTCATCTGTTCTTGATTTAATGATTTTGCCGGGCACGCCATAAATGCCGGCATACAGCTTAATATTTTCTATGGGAGACAAATTATCATACAAAGAGAATTTCTGGCTCATATAGCCAATGTTTCTTTTTATTTTTTCTTTCTCACGGTACACATCAAATCCTGCTACGGAAGCCTTGCCGGATGTAGGATAGGATAGTCCGCAGAGCATACGCATAGCGGTGGTTTTGCCGGCGCCGTTCGCGCCAAGAAAGCCGAATATTTCTCCTTTCTTTACATCAAAACTTATATGATCCACCGCTGTAAAATTTCCGAATTTTTTTGTGAGGTCTTCGCAAACTATTACTTTTTCTCTGTTGGAAAGAGAAGGTGAATTATTGTTTTTTATATTGTTTTTCTGGTGCATGGTGTATTACTTAATGGATTCTTCGTGTAGCATTAATCTCATGAAACTGTCTTCTATAGTAGGTTCTACAGGTTTTACAACCAGCTTATCTGCCTGTACGGCCTGTTCTAGTTCTGCGGCATGTATGGCTGCATCGTCTTCAAAAGTTATATGCAGCCATTCTCCGAATGTATTACAGGATTCTATGTATGGCAGTTGCTTCAACTGTTTTAGCAAAGCGTAGTTGTCATCGCTTTTTACGGCATACAGCTGCTTAGGGAAACGTTCTATCAGGTTTCGCGGTGTATCAATATCCAGTATTTTCCCTTTTTGTATCAAAGCTATTCTTTCGCACAAAAGCGCTTCATCCATATAGGGCGTAGAAACCAAAATAGTAATGTTTTGATTTTTGAGTGATTTCAACATGTCCCAGAATTCTCTTCTTGATACAGCGTCAACTCCCGTGGTAGGCTCATCTAAAAACAATACCTCCGGCTTGTGTATCAACGCGCAACATAACGCCAGCTTCTGTTTCATGCCACCTGATAGCTTACCTGCTCTTCGATTGCTGAAAGGTTTTATCTGGTCGTATATATCTTTAATGGTTTCGTAATTTTCATTTATGGACGTACCGAATAAAGTAGCGAAAAAGCTTAAGTTCTCTTCTACGGTAAGATCTTGGTACAAGGAAAATCTACCCGGCATGTATCCAATTTTGTTACGGATTTTTTTATAGTGCTTTATTACGTCCAGGTCTGTAACACTGGCTGTGCCGGAGTCGGCCAATAGTAAAGTAGTAAGTATTCTGAAGAGGGTTGTTTTGCCAGCGCCATCGGGGCCTATGAGACCAAACAATTCACCTTTATTTACAGAAAAGCTGATATTGCTTATGGCTTGTGTATTGCCGTACTTTTTATTGATATTTTGCAGTGTGATCGCGTGCATTACTTCGTTTCTTTTGTATTGAATAATACTTCGCCATACATACCTATTTTTAAAAATCCATCATTAGGTACACGCACTTTAATGGCATACACCAGGTTCTCTCTTTCTTTTTTGGTTTGAATGGTTTTAGGAGTAAATTCAGATTTGTCTGAAATCCAGGTGATGATACCAGTATAGTTTTTGTAAGTGCCGTCACCATTATCAATTCTTGTAGTAACTTCTTGTCCTATCTTTATTTTAGGAAGCTGGTCGCCCGTTACATACGCTTTCAGGTTAAGTGTATCAAGGTTAGCTATTTTATATAAAGGCCTGCCAATGGTGGCCATTTCGCCTTCCATGGCATATTTGCTCAGCACGGTTCCGTCTAAAGGATTTAGAATTTGTCCTTTATTTATCTGGTATTGAATTTGTTTCCCGGCAGCTTGTAGTGGTACGGTTTCGCTGAGAATACTTCTGTTTTGCGTAGTGGCATTAGAACTGTATAAGTTAATCTGGGAGCGGGTTGCAGCCATTTGCTTATTCAGTTGGTCTATCTGCGCTGTCATATCATCTAATTGTTTTCTTGGCGCTGCATCGGCTTTTACAAGATTTTCCACTCGGCTCTTTTCCGATAAAAGTTGCTGCATTTGTGCCTGTTGTGCTGCCAGTTGTTTTTGCACCACTTCAATTTGTGCGGAAGGCGTTACCGTTTTTTCTTTTAACGATTGAATACTAGCCTGATTTTGTTCTTTTTGCAGCTTTTGCGCCTCTACATCTATAAGACCAACGAGTTCATTGGCCGCCAGATGCTGGCCTTCGTTGATGGCAAATGAATTGATCTGTCCGTTTTGTTCTGCCGATACAATCACTTCATCCGCTTCAAAATTTCCTGAAGCATCAAAATCAAGCTGATTGCTGTTGCAGGATGATAAGATCACCGAAAGGGCTATCGCTATAAAAGTTTTGATTTGCATGATATACGTTTTATTAATTGCCTAATGTTTTTGATAAATTATATTTTGATTTAAGTAGCTGCAACTGGTGTAAATACTTAGTTTGACGTGCTAAATGCTCGGCATTTAATTTAGCTATGAATTCTGATACCGTAATTACGTTGTTATCTAATTGGGCTTGTGCCGATTGGGTAACGGATTGCCTCAGCTCAATTATTTTATCATCTTCATTGATCAATGCCTGATATTTTTCAATTTCTCTTTGCTTTTGTTTGAGTTGCAAATTATTGTTTACGATAAAATTCTCTTTATCTACCTCCAGTTGCTGCTGGTTCAGTTCAGCTATTTTAATATTGTTTTTATAGGTGTATAAACTGTTGATAGGAAAGCTAAACCTTATGCCGCCTATAGCGAAAGGGCTGAAATCATTATTCAGCATATTCAGTCCGGGTCTGCCGTAGCCGCCTTGTACAAAAGCAGATACTTTTGGCATCCATTCGGCATTGTATTTTTTCTTTTGTACTTCGTATACGTTTTTTTGCAGGTCGTACAATTTTACCTCCGGACGGTTCAGCGTTAGTGCTTCTGTAGAAATATTTTGCGGAAAGGTAAAGGTTTGCGCTTCGGTAATATTTTGCCCTATCATTTCGCCAAGCATATCTTTATACGCCTGTTGATTGCTTTTTATTTCAATATCGCTCATATCTACATTCAGCAACTCGGCTTTCAGTTCGTTTACATTACTTTTGTAGGAAACTCCGTTGGCATAAGCGGCTTCTGCTTTTTTCAAAGCGCTGTTCAGGCTTTCTCTTCTCAGATTATTTTGTTTCAATTGTTCATCCAGCATCAATACGCCAAAGTACATGTCTGTAATTTTTTCATTTACATTTTGCATGGTTACTTCAATGGCCTGCTCTTGTACGGCTTCATTAGCTTTTATCAGATCTTTTTGTGCCTGTATATTACCCCCATCGTAGAGCAACTGCGAAACTTCGGCCTGTATCCTGTATTGATCTTTACTCATTTCTTGTATGCCCGGCATGTTTAGGGGAATACTTGTTACTTCCGACTGATAAGTAGCCTGGCCGGAAACGGATACCTGCGGCAGATATGCTTTCGATACATTTTGCAAAGAAAAGTCTGTAGCTTTTTTTATTAATTCATTTTTTTGAATGGCAGGATAATTTTTTCTTGCCAGTTCAAAGGCATCCTCTAAAGTAAGTGTTTGTGCAAAGCATGTGTTTATGCCTATTGCAGCCAACAATAGTGTCAATTTTAATAGTCGCATAATAATAAAATTATTGATCTAAGAGTGTTTTTATCCATACCGGAATCAATTTTTTTCTCTCTTCATTCATTTTTTTAAACTTGTTATCGTCCATCACACCGAAAGCCTGCAATACGGGTTTGGCAAAAAACGGGAAAATGGTCAACCCCAGAAGATTCATGAAAAAATGTATCGGTTCTACCCTGGAATTGCGCTCCCTTATTTGCCTGATCAGGGAAGCGTTGTTGATTACTTTATCAATTGGCAATTGATGAATGATATTACTTTTCTGCATCTCACTGCTGAGAAACAAGGGCAGGTTAGGGTTGCGGCTTACTACCTCAATATATTTATCAACAAAAATTGCAACCTTTTCATCTAAAGAAGTGGCGTCATTGCTAATGATGGGAAACATAAATACAAACAAATCTTCCACCTTTTGCGTCATGATTTTAAAAAATAATTTTTCCTTGCTTCTGAAATAATAATTGAGCAGCGCCAGGTTGATGCCCGCTTCTTCAGCAATATCGCGGGTTCTGGCGGCGGCATATCCTTTCTCCGTAAATATCTTGTCTGCGGCGGCAAGTATTTTTTCTTCGGTAGATAAATCTTTTATGGATTTTTTTTTAACCATGATTCTAATTTTCTGCTACAAAGTTAAAATTAAAAAAATGATTTAAACAAAAAAATTAATCAAATGATTAAAAAATATTTTTCTACTTCATTAATCATTATCAAAATAATACAATGGCTTAGTTTTTGTATTTTAAGCCATACATGAATCAGCAAGCTTTTTATACAATTCAGGAACAGTCTACACCCTTTATAGCGGTTGCGCTGCATGATGGTCATTCTATTGAACATACGCTAAAACGTTTTCTTCTGCTTGACGAGCAGGGACGCAGTCGTGAGGAAGATCCTTATACTTGGTACATGATTGAGCATTTGCCTATAACCAAAGTGCGAGTGCATGCTTCAAGGTTTCAAACCGATTTGAACCGGGTAAAAGATAAAGCGATATATCAAACGCCGGAAGATGCATGGGGGTTAGAGGTTTGGAATAATATACCTGCAGAGCTGATAGATAAACTGTATAATAATTATGATGTTTTTTATGAGGCGATGTATGAATTGATAGATAAAACCATAGCCTTACATGGATTCGCTGTTGTTTTAGATGTACATACCTACAATCATCGGAGAGATAGCCCCGATGAGCAATCACCGGATTCTACGCATCCCGAAATAAATTTAGGCACCGCTTATAATAGTGAAAAGTGGAGAAAGCTATTTACAAAATATACTAATTTTATAAGTGGTTACAATATGATGAATCAAACACCCGACGCCCGCGAAAACATTATTTTTAAAGGAGGTGGATTTGCGCAGCAGATAATAAAAAGATATGGCGATAAATGCGGCGTGCTGTCTATAGAATTTAAAAAAACATTTATGGATGAATGGACCGGCGTAGCGGCTATTGAACACATCATGGAAATAAAAAAACTATTATCGGCTTCGCTGGAGTTTCTTCAATCAGAAATTAAAACCGTGGTCAATTAATGGAGGTAGTAAAAGACGATATCAGGAAATATTGGAATCGCATTCGTGACAAGCTTCAAAAATCGGAGTCTATTTATATGACATTACCCGATAAGAGTATTCTCAAAATGGATCGTCCGGTTCCGTTTATGGTAGTCTATCGTGCGGCAGAAGAAGAGAAAGATTTGTTCACAACCAAACTTGCCAAAACAGAATCTTCTTACATCATTGCCAATGGCAGGTGCAATGAAATTGTCAATGAACTGATTGACAGAATTTCAGGGTTTTTATCTGACGCTTTCAGTAGTTTTCTTGTAGTGGAATTATGGTTAACACAAACGGAAAACCCCGAAGTGCCTTTTACCATTCACATTAACCAAAAAGGCTCGGTAGAAGTAGCACGTAAAATAGAAGAAGAGTTCTCTAAAATAAACATACCCGGCTATAAAAAAAACGCAGCTATAAAAAGAACTGAAAACTATATAACTCCGCCCGGCCGTTGTGTATTGCTTGCAGAAGAAAAGTCGCGTAAACATGCCATTGTATATCTGGGCTTGGAAATTTCCCCGTTTTACATAAACCGGTTGACGGGTCAGCCATATCCACTCTTTCTCCGGGAGTTGCTGGGCAAGTATAGCAAGGCATTGCGAAAGGGATTTTATGAGTTTATTAGAATAAGAACTTCTTATGACGCGGGCAATTTTCAAATGCTGGGAACCACTGCCATCAGCGGCCTGGCAAAAGAAATTGACAGGGAGATGGCGGCATATACAAAGCTATTCGATTTTCTGTTATTGGTTACACCCGTCAATGTGGATGATGCTTGGAAGGATTTCAGCAAATCCGGTTTCCAAACAGATCCTTCGTTTCATTACAGGCCCATGCCGGTAGATCCTGAGCTCATCAAACGTAAATTGTACAACCTTCCTATTGAAAATATTAATGATCCTACCATTGCCTTCCTGTTTCGGGATAAAAGAAAAGAAATTGATCGTATGCTAAATATGCTACAGGAAAGAGAAAGGCACGATTTTTTATTGAGTAGTTTACAAGTGTTTGGACCGGTAGATGAAGATCTTTTAAATGTGGCGAAAACAATTTTATTAGTGGTAGATCATCATGATGTAAAAAAAAGTTCTGAAAAAATTTCAGCGTCCGCTTTTTCAGAACTTGCCCGCGAAGAACTGGAATGGCTGCGCCTGCAAGACGAAAGCGTATCTACAGAGGTAAGGGTAGCAGATGATGTGGAAGGCATACTGGTATCAAAAGGAGTGCTTAATATAAGTGCTGAATTTGAAGTATCCAAAGAAAGAGCAGTGCCACTATTACAGCATGAGGTAGGTACACATGTGGTTACCTATTACAACGGAAAAGCACAGCCACTGGAGCTTTTCTCAATTGGGGTGCCGGGTTACGAAGAATTGCAGGAGGGGCTCGCGGTTTTAGCGGAGTATTTATGTGATGGACTGACCAATAATCGCGTTCGTACACTTGCCGCACGCGTGGTAGCGGTAAATGAAATGACAAACGGACATAGTTTTGTAGAAACCTTCCATTTGCTAACAACCAAATACCAGATACCTAAAAAGACCGCATTCAACATTACAATGCGTGTATACAGAGGCGGCGGGCTTACCAAAGACGCTGTTTACCTGAAAGGACTGCTTAACTTAATTGAATATATCAAAAAAGGAAAAGACCTTAAGCAATTGCTGATAGGTAAAATTAAAGTGGAATATTTGCCTGTAGTGCAGGAATTGATCCACCGGAAGATTTTGAAAGAAGCGCCTATTACACCGCGTTATTTATCTGAGCAATATTTGAAAAAGCTGGACGCGATAAAAAAGGACGGAAATATTTTTAGTATGCTGAAACAATGCTGATCGGGCTAAAGAATTATAAACATTATTAATTTATCATAAAAAAATACATTACATGAAAATCGGTTTCGTTATCAATAGTTACGGGTCGGAAGCGCCGGCGTTTACCACAACCCGGCTGGCACTGCAAGCTTTGCAGATGGGGCACGAAGTATATTACATAGCTGTAGAGGATTTCAGCTATACACAGTCGGAGCAAATGGGCGCGCATGCAAGAAAAGCACCCGACAAAAAATTCAGAAGCCCGAAAATATTTATGGATGCAACTTTTAAGCAACCTAAAAAATTGATTGAAGCACCCGACCTGGACGTGCTTTTTTTAAGGAACGATCCGTCTGACGATGCCGACGAAAAACCTTGGGCACAGTATGCGGGAATCGTGTTTGGGCAACTGGCTCAGAAAGATGGCATAAAGGTTATCAATAACCCCGACACGCTGGCAAAAGCCACCAACAAAATGTACTTTCAGTATTTCCCTGATAATATTCGCCCGGCCACCATCATCACACGCAGTGCCGATGAAATTCGCCAGTTCTACAAAGATCATAAAAATCATATCGTATTGAAACCGTTACAGGGTTCAGGAGGCAAAAATGTATTTTTGATAAATGATAACGATAAAAACCTGAACCAGATTATTGATGCCATCGGCCGCGATGGTTTTATAGTAGCACAGGAATATTTACCTGATGCCAGCAAAGGCGATATACGTTTATTTCTGATGAATGGTAAGATAATTGAAATAGATGGAAAGATAGCCGCCATTCATCGTACACAGGCAAAAAATGATATCCGTAGTAATGTGCACCAGGGCGGAAAAGTAAAAATACCTAAAATAGGTAAGGCTACTTTAGATATTGTAGATGCCGTATCTCAAAAACTGGTTGACGATGGTATGTTTTTAGTAGGATTGGACATTGTGGGAGATAAAGTGATGGAAGTAAATGTGTTTAGCCCCGGAGGAATGGGGCATGCCAGTCGTCTGCAAAAAGTAAACTTTTTTGAACCGGTGATAAAGGCCATTGAGAACTTGTAAAGAATAGTTATATTTGTTATATAAAAAGTTAATCGACAAAGTATTATCATCTTGATAATGACTTAGGTATTGAGTTTACAATAAGGGCAATTTACACGCATAAGCGAATAATAGCCATGTGTTTATTGAGCACTTGCATTAGAAAACATCTTATGAATAATATATATTGAAGCATCGTGAAAATATGCACAATTATTGTAATGCAATTTTTAGCTTTTTTGAACTTATCTTTTGGGCAAAATGAATACATTAATACAGATCGTCCCGATCAAAGTGATGGTGTCTATGTTATTCCAAAAAATAAATGGCAAATTGAAAATGGCGTAACCATATCAAAGCAAACTTTTATGAATAATTTTATGCTGAGATATGGTTTGAATGGTTCAAGTGAAGTTCGATAATTAATAGATGCAGGAAAAGAAGATGCTGTAAAGGGTGTAAAGCCGCTTGCTTTTAGTGTTAAACAAAACATAGTAAATCAGCGTGCTTTATTGCCTGCTATTACTTTTGTAGGATATGTGTATTTTTCTCAGGTTTCCACCAAGGCATTTCGACCTGCAAATATTCCATTTGAGCTGAAATTGGCTTTTGAAAATGAATTGAATAAAGAGGTTTCTATTGGTTACAATATAGGTACATCAGAGCAGTTCCAACAAATGAACTGCTCTTTCAATATAGGTTATACTGCTCTTGATAAACTTCTTGTGTTTGGAGAATATTTTTCTTCTTTCACCAAATTTATTCCACAGCATAATTTTGATGTGGGATTGCAGTATAAAATAACACCCGCATTGCAGATAGATATAGCTTCCGGACGCTCTATAGCTGATAAAAATAACAGGTTTTTTACCACATTGGGAGTCTCTTATATATTGAATGAAAGAAAGATGCTGCCGGATTGATGTAGTAATATCAAACAGCTTCTACCTCGCAGATAGGGCTGAAGAGATACATTCTGCCGGTTTTAATATCAATGCATTCATAACGCTTGGTGCGTTTCTTCCCTTTTTTATAATACCTTTTGCTGTATACAAATACATTACCTGAGGGCAGCGTTTCCAGTAAGATTTTATCGGTGGCATGTTCGTCGTATTTACGCAGCACACGCATCACGTCTTCTTCTGCGCAGGCGCTGGCGCCGGGGTTGTGCAAAGATTTGGCTATGGCGGCAACAATATCTTCAGGAAAAATATTTCTTTCAATAAAATCTTTCAATAAAAAAGAATAAATACTTTTCCATTCTTTACCATGCGATTGCACTCGCGGACCATATTGCTCAAAAGTAAGCAGGTGCGCCAGTTCGTGCAGCAGCGTAATGAGGAAAGAGTATTTGTTTAAATTACCATTGACAGAAATTTTATGATTATCACCCTTATACGCGCTTTTATAATTCCCCATAACCGATTTTCTTGAACGGGAAATGGTTAGGTGTACTTTGTATTTCACTAGGTAGTGAATCACTTCATCAAAACATTTGTCGGGCAGGTAAGGTGCCAGCGCCTGCATCGGATGCTCTACTTTAGCCATTCTTTTTTGTGTGCTTACTTAACTTGGTGGCTGCTCTTACATCTATTACACTGTAAATAATGTACAACAGCAAGCCAACTAATATAGCGGGAATATTTTTAGTTTCTTTAAACACATACAAATAGGCCACAACGGCCGCGCCTAGTACAAAAAGCTTTACAACCATCATCATCATTACACCTCTTACAAACGCGTGCGGATTGTTATTGTTTACGGCTTTGACGTGCACCATATAAGAAATAAACGTAAGTATGAACAATAATAAATTAGCTATCAATACAACTGTATAATTTATCTGTGGCACCCCTACACCTGCATTATTCAATATCAATATCACCGCATTAATAACTATAAAAATAATCAGCAATACAATAGTGTCTTTTTTTAAATTCAGTTTATTCATTTTCTATTTTTGTTTTTAGAAGCGGTATCTCTAAAGACTTTTACAAAAGTAGTGGCCAGCACCAGCAAAGGAAAAATCCATACCAGAAGAGGAGTCTGAAAATTAAATTTTTCATCCAGTTTTCTCCCGCCCCATACTGCTATAAAAAGCATAACTCCCAGTTGTGTGCCAAACCCTATGTATTCCAGCAATAAATTACTGACGGTTCTTTTATCATCATCGCCACGCTTCATTTTGCAAACTTATACAATAATTTGATTTTTTCTCCTGAAAACTTACCCGTTTGCTGCAAGCGTGTCTGATGCTGAATAAAAAATAAATATAAAGAAATCAGATATTTGCTAAAACAATAAATTATGTAAATTGCGTACATGGAAAACTTTGTTGTATCAGCGAGAAAATACAGACCACAAACTTTTGATACGGTTATAGGGCAGGAGCATATAACCACTACGCTTAAAAATGCAATCAACAACAATCAACTGGCACATGCCTTCTTGTTTTGCGGACCGCGCGGTGTAGGAAAAACCACATGCGCAAGGATTCTTGCTAAAACCATCAATTGCGAAAACCGGCATGACGATGGAGAAGCCTGCAACGAATGCACATCCTGCAAAAGTTTTAATGAAGGCAGCTCGCTCAACATTCATGAACTGGACGCGGCCTCCAACAACTCCGTGGACGATATACGAGCACTTGTAGAGCAGGTGCGCTTTACACCTCAGGCAGGAAAATATAAAGTATATATTGTAGACGAGGTACACATGCTGAGCTCAAGCGCTTTTAATGCTTTTTTAAAAACGCTGGAAGAGCCGCCGCACTATGCTATTTTTATTTTGGCTACTACAGAAAAGCATAAAATATTGCCAACGATTTTAAGCCGATGCCAGATTTTTGATTTTAAAAGAATAACAAATAAAGATTCGGTAGAACATTTACAGGAAATTGTAGAAAAAGAAAGCATTAATGCCGATGCTTCCGCCTTGCAGGTAATAGCAGAAAAAAGTGAAGGTTGCATGCGCGATGCTTTGAGTATATTAGATAAGATTGTAAGCTTTACCAATGGAAAAGTTACTTATCAGAATACACTGGAGCATTTGAATATACTGGACCACGATTATTATTTTAAATTGCTGGAAAGTCTGCAGAGTCAGGATCTCGCATCTGCCATGCTTTTGTACGACGAGATTAATAAGAAAGGGTTTGAAGGAGATATTTTTTTAAACGGATTTGCAGAGTTTATCAGAAACCTGATGGTATGTAAGAATCCTAAAGCTATACAATTGCTGGATGTGGTAGAAACCATGCGTGCCAAATACGAAAAAGTAGCGCACAATGTGTCACTATCTTTCCTGCTTAGCTCGCTGAACATCCTAAATGAAGCGGAGATCAATTATAAAGCGGCACGAAACAAAAGACTGCACGTAGAGCTGGCTTTAATAAAGCTTAACTATCTGCAACAGGCTATTGAAATTACTTCGGATGCTTCTGCTTCAGGCATCATAAAAAAAAAACGGGTGAATGATGCCATAGCTATCAGGCAAATACGATTAGGCTCTTCACAATTGCCGGCGCCGAATAATCAGCCGTTAAAAAATGCGTTGCCTAAAAATAAAGATTTCGGCGAAGCCAAATTATATATAGAAAAAGACGCTGAAAAAAAAATGCCGGTTGTTGAAAACGAGCCTGTACAAACTGCGCTGAAACAGAAAGAAGCACCATCACTACCGCAGCAGGCACAACCGGTAGAAGCAAAAACTAAACCTGCTGTAATAACAACTAATGGCAATATTTCTAAAAAAAGTTTATTGGAAAGTCTGCGCCAGAAATACCAGGAAGAATACCTGATAGAAGAAGTGGCAGAAGCTTTACCCTTAGAAATAAAACAGCTACAAGCTATATGGGACCAATATACCCAAACCCTCACTAAGCAGGTAAAAACCTCTACAGCCAATGCTTTCAGGATGGC
Source organism: Bacteroidota bacterium (assembly GCA_023386235.1). Classification (GTDB taxonomy): domain Bacteria; phylum Bacteroidota; class Bacteroidia; order Chitinophagales; family Chitinophagaceae; genus Haoranjiania. The sequence continues at coordinate 88,097 of JAEWKC010000032.1, forward strand.
TACATTGGAGCTTGCTTCTGAGAATGAATTTATAGTGAAGGTAAATAGTCCTATATCCGGGGGATACATAGAAAAACAAAGACCTTTTATTTCTCACGAAGTACAAACAGCATTTGCCAACAGAAGTATTCAGTTTAAGGTAAATGTGATACGCGTGAACCAGGAAATAGAACGACCACTTTCCAGTACCGAAAAACTTGAAAAGATAATTGAGATGAACCCATTGGTGCAGGACTTAATTGAAAGATTAAACCTGCATTATAAGTAATCTATAAACTATTCACCGCGTCTTTCAGTTGTTGCATGGCTTGCTCTAATAAATTTCTGGAGCAGCCTACATTTAAACGCATAAAGCCTTTGCCTTGCGAGCCAAATGTTTCTCCATCATTGAGGGCAAGTCCGGCTTTTTCTACAAAAAGATTTTTTAATTCCTCCGTTGAGAGATGAAGAGATGTGCAATCTAACCATATTAAAAAAGACGCTTCGGGTATTACAGCTTTTATGGATGGTATGTTTTGTTTCAGGTAATTGTCTACATAGCATATATTCTCCCAAATATATTCTATCATGGCTATGCGCCAGTTCTCAGCTTTTGTATAAGCCGTTTCTGTAGCTAAATAAGCAAATAAGGTTCCCTGGTCAAGATCTCTGCATTTTAAATAATTGTAGTATTGCAGGCGCAATGTTCTGTCTTTTACTATAGCGTAAGAAGTTACGATGCCCGCTAAATTAAAAGTTTTGGAGGGCGCCATTAATGTTATGTTGTTCTTTTCAGCTTTCGCCGAAACAGTAGCAAAGGGTATATGCTTTTTGTTTTGATGAATGATTTCGGCATGAATTTCATCAGATATTACCAGTATATTATTATCGTGACAAATTTCTGCCAGCTCTTCCAATATAGCTTTGTCCCATGCCAAACCTATGGGATTGTGCGGGTTGCAGAGGATCAGCATTTTGCACTCTTTTGTTTCGGCTATTTTTCTTAGTCCGTCTAAATTCATCCTGTATTTTTCTCCGTCAAATATCAATGGATTTTCCACCACCTCTCTTTTGTGTGCCTGTGGTACAATGCGGAAAGGGTGGTAAACAGGAGGTTGTATAATTATTTTGTCACCTTCATTCGTAAAGCAGTCAATAGCAAACGCAATACCTTTTACAATACCGGGCAGGTAGCTGATTTCTTCTTTTGATACATCCCAGTCATATAGTTTTTTTACCCAGTCTATGATAGATTGATAATAGCTTTCTGTGGGCAGCGTATAGCCGAAAACGCCATGCTGCACACGGTTTTGCAGTGCTTCTATTATTTCAGGAGCGGCTTTAAAATCCATATCGGCTACCCATAAAGGCAGCAATCCTTCTTTGCCTATTCTTGCTTTCATAGCATCTATTTTAAAAGCATTGGTTCCGCTTCTGTCTATCACTTCATCAAAATTATACTGCATGGATATTTGTTTTGGCACAAAAATAAAGATTATTACTTTAATGATTTAGATAAAGAAGATTTTACAAAAAATGCTGTATATCTGTTACTTTTGTAGCGATGGCAGAAAAAAATTATTATCAGATTTTAGGCGTTGATTACAGAGCAAACAATCAGGAAATCAAACAGGCCTATCGGGAGCTTGCACGTAAGTATCACCCCGATATCAGCGATAATAAAAACGCAGCATTGATTTTGGGTTCCGTCAACGAAGCGTATGGCGTGCTTTCCAACCCGCACAAACGAAGAAACTACGATCTTTTTGTGCTGAAGGAATATCCTGACATTATTCTTTATGAAAAAAATATCCAGGATATTTATAAAAGAATCATTGAATTGCGTAAAAGTACTGTGCAATTAAATAAATACAGGATGGATAAACAAGCTGTATTTAATGCTTTACTTCCGTTTATTGACGACGAAAGTATTTTAATTATCAGGCAAAGTGAGCAGGCGGCTACAAAGAAAAATCTTGTGGAAGAGGTATTAGGCATAGCCATGCTTTTACACTATCCCGACCAGAAAGTAATAGTGCAGCAACTATTGAAAATAGGTATAGAGAAACAGCAGATACAAAGTTTTTTACAACAACAAAAGACGGTGCATTTCTTTCAGCGTTACCAGTTACTTATCGCAGTGGCAGTAGCCATCGTGCTGGTGTTGGTGTTAATGAATGTATTTTAGCAAAAGTCAGTTGTCTTCTTTTTCAAAGAGTACTACTTCGTTTTTGTCGGCATTAAAATCTTTCCAGTGTACTTTTACTTTCTGCGAGTCGAAAGTGTCTATTGATTTTCCAATATAATTTGCCTGTATAGGCAGTTCTCTTCCAAACCTGCGATTAATAAGCACACAAAGCTCTACACATTTGGGTCTGCCAAAGTCGAGCAATGCGTCCAAAGCCGCACGAATTGTACGTCCTGTCCATAAAACATCGTCGATTAGTATAACGGATTTTCCTTCCATATCAAAAGGAATGTCGGTTGTATTGGCAATGTGCAATTGCTGACGAATATCATCCCGGTAAAAAGTTATATCCAGCTGCCCGTAAGGAATAGTATCTTTCTGCAGTATTTGTTGTAGCTCCTTGACTATTTTGTCGCTCAGGATAGTGCCCCTGGGCTGAATGCCAATAATCACCGTATCTTCCAGCTCAAGATGATTTTCCAGTATTTGATGGCTTAATCTTTTTATGCTCAACAGCAGTTGATCTTCCTGCAAAATAATCTTCATTGTATCAAATAATATTTTACTAATAGAGTTATTATCTTCAAATGTACAACTTTCGCTAACATTACAAGAGTATCTTATTTTAAATTTTATGCAGAATAGTTTATTTTTGCACATTAAAAAATTCGTTCAAAAAATACACATGTCAAAAATTGTAATTATCGTTGCCTGCCTTTTTCTGTCGGGAAGTTTATATGCGCAAGCTAAAAAGCCGGCTGCGCCAGCAAAAAAGCCCGCAGTTGCTACACCTGCGCCGCTTACACCTAAAACGTTTGAGGATTCGTTAAGCTATGCCATTGGTTTAAGCGTGGCTAATTTTTATAAAACGGTAGGCGCTAAAAATATCAACACTACTTTTTTAAGCGATGCGGTGAAAAAGGTTTTTTCAGGTAAAAATACAGGATGGTCCGATGAGGATATCCAGTCCGTATTTATGAAAGCCGAAGGGCAATTTGCCGAAGCCAAAAACCAGAGGCAGATCAAAGAACTCGACAGCCTGATAACAAGTCGTTTCCCTGCTTCCAAAATTATTAAGAAAGAAAGTGGCTTGCGTTACGAAATTTTACAGCCGGGTACAGGCGTAATACCCACGGCGCAGGATACAGTAGTAGCGCATTATGCCGGTACACTTGCAGCGGATGGTAAAGAGTTTGACAATTCATACAAGCGGGGAGAGCCTATTACTTTTCCCTTAGGCGGCGTTATCAGAGGCTGGACAGAAGCTATGCAACTGATGCCCAAAGGGAGTAAATGGAGATTGTTTATTCCCGCGCAATTAGCTTATGGCGACAGAGGGGCCGGGGCCGATATACCACCAGGTGCGGCTTTAGTGTTTGAGGTAGAATTGATAGATGTGAAGAAAGCGAATTAATTGTGTTACCTTTGCAAAAATTTTTTTATTAAAATATTGAATATATATGTCAACAGGAATTGAAAAAATAGATTTGAATTTACCATATAAAGTAGCGGATATCAACCTTGCAGAGTGGGGTAGAAAAGAAATAGCTTTAGCCGAAGCAGAGATGCCCGGGTTAATGGCTATTCGTGAAGAATACGGTCCGCAGCAGCCGCTGAAAGGGGCAAGAATTGCGGGTTGTCTGCACATGACCATTCAAACCGCCGTACTGATTGAAACGCTGGTGGCGCTGGGTGCCGAGGTTACCTGGAGCTCTTGCAATATTTTCTCTACACAAGATCATGCCGCCGCCGCTATTGCCGCCGCTGGTATTCCGGTATTTGCCTGGAAAGGCATGACCGCCGAAGAGTTTGACTGGTGTATAGAGCAAACCTTGTTCTTTGGCAGCGAAGACAAGCCGTTGAATATGATTTTGGATGATGGCGGAGATTTAACCAATATGGTATTTGATAAGTATCCCGAGTTGGTAAAAGGCATTAAAGGCTTATCTGAAGAAACAACTACCGGGGTGCATCGTTTATACGAAAGAATGCAAAACGGAACACTTTTGGTGCCGGCGATTAACGTGAATGATTCGGTTACTAAATCTAAGTTTGATAATAAGTATGGTTGTCGTGAATCCGCTGTAGACGCCATAAGAAGAGCCACCGACGTAATGCTGGCCGGTAAAAGAGTAGTGGTTTGCGGTTATGGCGATGTGGGCAAAGGCACCGCAGCGTCTTTCCGTGGCGCAGGCTCTATAGTAACTGTTACAGAAATAGATCCTATCTGTGCTTTACAGGCAGCGATGGAAGGGTACGAAGTGAAGAAATTAGATACTGTGGTAGAAAACGCGGATATCATTATTACCACTACGGGCAACTTCAATATTGTACAGGCTAAGCATTTCAAAAGAATGAAAGATAAAGCCATCGTATGTAATATAGGCCATTTTGATAATGAAATAGATATGGCCTGGCTTAATGAAAACTATGGCGATACAAAATCTGTTGTAAAGCCACAGGTGGATGTATATAATGTAGATGGAAATGAAATCATCGTACTGGCAGAGGGAAGATTGGTAAACTTAGGCTGCGCTACCGGCCATCCCAGCTTTGTAATGAGCAATTCATTTTCTAACCAGACCTTGGCACAAATTGAACTTTGGAAGCATTCCGATAAGTATGAAAACAAAGTGTACATGCTGCCTAAGCATTTAGATGAAAAAGTAGCGGCCCTTCACTTAAAGAAATTGAGCGTAGAGCTGGAAACCTTAACTCCCGAACAGGCTAAATATATCGGGGTGGAAGTAAAAGGCCCGTTCAAGCCGGAATATTACAGGTACTAATAACCTGAGGAAGATACATACTGATATTTAAAGCAAGAGAGTTAGACATTTTTGTCCAACTCTCTTGCTTTTTGAGTTACTATAACAGATAAACTTTCAGGCAATTTAATTTCCGTACTCGCTTAAAAACTTAATACGCATAATTTTAAGCTGCTCTATATCGTAGCCACCATCAGAGAGTTCTTCTTTTGCTATTTCCAGATCTGAGGTTTCGCAGCTTTTGAAATAATCAATGATATCTTCCTGGTCATATTCATCCAACATATCGTCAATGGCATAGTTAAGATTCAGCTTAGTGCCGCTTGATACAATGGATTCCATTTCGTCCAGCAACTGATCCATTTTCAGATCTTTGTTTTTGGCTATAGATTCCAGCGGTATTTTTTTATCTACATTTTGAATGATGTATATTTTATAACTGCTTTTATTAGCCACTGTTTTCATAACAAAATCATCAGGCTTTTCAATTTCATTTTCTTCTACATACCTGGCTATAAATTCTACAAAAGGCTTACCGTATTTCAGCGCTTTGCCTTTGCTTACGCCCGAGCATTTCTCCAGTTCTTCCAAGGTAGTAGGGTACAGCGTGGCCATATCCTGCAAAGAGGTTTCCAGGAATAACACAAATGGAGGAAGACCTTTTTTCTTTGCTTCTTTCTGGCGTAACTCTTTTAGCATATTGAGCAATACTTCATCTGTAGCTGCATTACCACCACCGGTTTCCGTTTCGTCGTCATCGGCGTTGGCTTCATCGTAGGTATTGGACAAAACAATTTTGAAAGAGGCTGGCTTTTTCAGGAATTTTTCTCCGTCAGGAGTTATTTTTAACAGGCCATATTCTTCAATGTCTTTGCGCAACAGGTAGCCTAACAGCATCTGGCGTATAAGCGTGTTCCAGTATAGTTCTTCTTTATCGTCGCCAATGCCAAATGTTTTATTCTTTTCATGCCGGTACATTTGTACCTGCGGTGTGGCCCTGCCAATAAGTATATTCACCACATATTTTGTATCGAACCGGCCGTCCAGTTCCTGCACTACTTTCAGCACTTTTACAGCTTCTTCTTTAGCTTCTATTTTTTCTTTCGGATGAAGACAGTTATCACAATTGCCACAATTTTCCTGCTGCCATTCTTCGCCAAAATAATGCATTAAAACCTTTCTTCTGCACACGGAGGATTCTACAAAGGCAAGAGTTTCATTAATAAGCTGAGCTCCAATTTCTCTTTCTGTCAGCGGCTTATCGCGCATGAGATGTTCCAGCTTCGAAACATCTTTATGAGAATAATACAAAATACATTTTCCTTCCAGTCCGTCTCTTCCGGCTCGCCCGGTTTCCTGGTAATAATTTTCAATGGATTTGGGTATATTGTAGTGAATTACAAAACGAATATCGGGTTTGTCTATTCCCATGCCGAAGGCAATGGTAGCAACAATTACCTGTGTATCTTCATTTAAAAAGCCATCCTGTCTTTCGGCGCGTAGCTTAGAATCCAGGCCGGCATGGTAAGCTACGGCTTTTATATTATTGGCCATTAGCACTTCTGCCAGCTCTTCGGTAGTTTTTCTGTTGAGTGTGTAAATGATGCCGCTTTTGCCTTTGTTTTGCGAAATGAATTTGACCATATTTTTTATGGTAGTATCTTTCTTTATTTTAGGCTGAATTTCGTAATACAGATTTTCTCTGTTGAAGGAAGATACATATATGTGCGGCTCTCTTAATCCTAAGTTTTTTACTATATCACTTTGTACTTTTGGTGTAGCGGTAGCGGTAAGCGCTATCACGGGCAGTTTCTCATTGATGGCATCCATCATCTCTCTTAAGCGGCGGTATTCCGGTCGGAAGTCGTGCCCCCATTCAGAGATACAATGCGCCTCGTCTACAGCAAAAAAAGATATATTGAGAGATTTGAAAAAGTCAAGATTTTCCTGTTTGGTCAATGTCTCGGGAGCTACGTATAACAGTTTTGTTTTGCCCGTAACCAAATCGTCCTTTACGGCTTTTATCTGGGTCTTGTTTAGCGATGAGTTCATAAAGTGAGCTACGTTGTCATTTTCGCTGTAGCCTCTTACCAGATCTACCTGGTTTTTCATAAGAGCTATTAGAGGACTCACTATTATAGCGCATCCTTCTAAAATCAGCGCAGGCAATTGGTAACAAAGGCTTTTGCCACCTCCTGTAGGCATAATGATGAAAGTATCATTGCCCGAGAGCAGGCTGTTAATAGCTTCTTCCTGCCTGCCTTTGAATTGCGAAAATCCAAAGTACTTTTCTAAGCCGGCAAATATGTTATAAGAATGATTTACATCATTATTTACTGTATTTCTCTTCGCTGCTGTTTTTTTTGCTTGTGCCACTTTAGTTTTGGCTGATGCTGCGCTTTTGGCCATAGTTTAAATCCGGTTAACTCTGATAATATTTTTTCTAATTTACGAACTAATAGAATAAATATAAAATAAATTTTTCAACCTTTTCGGGAATCGGTAAATTTAACAGTATCCATTGTTTTAAAAAGGCATAAAAAAGCCCCGTAAGAGTTAACCTGCGGGGCTTATATTTATAATAAAAAAATCCTTTACAAAATTACATGCACTCGTGGAAAGTTCTTTGAATTACTTCCAGCTGGTGTGCTTTGGAGAGTCTTACAAAATTTACCGCATAGCCTGAAACGCGTATGGTTAGCTGTGGATAATTTTCCGGATGATTGTAAGCATCCATCAGTAATTCTCTGTTCAATACATTCACATTCAGGTGATGTGCGTTTTTAGAGAAGTAGCCTGTCATCATATCAACTAAATTATCAACCTGCTCTTCTTTTGTAGGACCTAACGCTTTAGGAATAATAGAGAATGTATTAGATATACCATCCTGTGCATCTTCATAGTCCAGTTTAGCTACTGAGTTCAATGAACTGATAGCGCCTGAACAATCGCGTCCGTGCATGGGATTAGCTCCCGGAGCAAACGATTCATGTGCTTTTCTGCCATCAGGTGTAGCTCCGGTATTCTTACCATACATTACATTGGAAGTAATGGTCAATAAAGACATGGTAGGCGTAGCGTCTTTGTAAGCGCGGTGCTTAAGAAGCTCATTGTAGAAATAAGAAGAAACTTCTTTAGCTATATTGTCCACTCTGTCATCATCGTTACCATATTTAGGAAACTCGCCTTCAATAGTAAAGTCTACGGCAAGGCCTATTTCATTTCTTACAGGAGTTACTTTAGCATATTTGATAGCTGAAAGTGAGTCTGCTATGATAGAGATACCCGCCGCGCCGTATGCAACGTCAATGTGTGGGTTGGTGTCTATCATTGACATTTGCGCTTTCTCGTAATAATATTTATCATGCATATAATGTATGATGTACATTGATTTTGCATACACTCTTGCCAATTCCTGCATAGCTATTTTAAAGTTGGCTATTACTTCTTCATAATTCAAAGCGCCATCTTTCAGAGCAGGAACATTGTCCATTATCTGAATGCCTTTTTCTTCTTCTCTTCCTGCGTTTAAGGCTACCAGTAAAGCTTTAGGAAGATTTACCCTTGCACCAAAGTGCTGTATGGATTTTCCTATAGTTTGGTGAGAAACGCAACAAGCTATACCATAGTCATCGCTTCCTCTGGAGGCGCGCATCAGATCATCGTTTTCATACTGAATAGAGGATGTGTCAATAGATACCTGGGCGCAGAAATTCTTAAATCCTTCGGGAAGATTTTTGCTCCAAAGTACTGTAAGGTTTGGTTCAGGAGAAGGACCTAAGTTGTATAAAGTTTGTAAGAAACGGAAAGATGTTTTGGTAACTTTTGTTCTTCCGTCTAAAAGCTGACCACCTATGGATTCAGTTACCCATGTAGGATCTCCACCGAATATTTCATCATAAGAGCCGGGGCGCAAATGACGAACCAAACGCATTTTAATTACCAAAGAGTCAATGATTTCCTGTGCTTCAGCCTCGGTAATCAATCCTGCCTGTAAATCTCTTTCAAAATAAATATCAAGGAAGGTAGAAATATTTCCCATTGACATCGCGGCGCCATCTTGTTCTTTAATAGCGGCAAGATATGCGAAGTAAACCCATTGTGTGGCCTCTTTAGCGGTAGTAGCTGGTTTAGAAACATCAAAACCGTAAGAAGCAGCCATTTTCTTAATATCTTTTAAAGCAGTTATTTGCATAGAAACTTCTTCACGCAATCTTACTTTATCGTCATTCATTTCACCGCCTATGGTGTCAAAATCTTTTTTCTTGAAATCTATCAATTGATCAATACCGTATAAGGCTAATCTTCTGTAGTCGCCAATGATACGTCCTCTTGCATAGTTATCGGGCAATCCTGTTACGATGTGATTGCTTCTGTAGGTGCGTATTTCTTTGTCGTATGCAGAGAAAACCGCGTCGTTGTGGTTTTTAGCATACTGGAAAATTTCCTGAACTTTAGGAGATATTTTGATGTTTCTTTCTTCTAAAGCGCTTTCAACCAGTTTAATGCCGCCAAAAGGCTTGATGGATCTGCGTAATGGCTCATCAGTTTGTAAGCCTACAATTTCTTCATTTTCTTTTGAAATATAGCCGGGTTGGTGGCTGGTAATGGTAGAAATTGTGTTAGCGTCTACGCTTCTTAATCCATTATTGTCTCTTTCTTGTTGTAAATATTCTTTGGTTTTTTCCCATAGATCAATTGTTTTTTGGGTGGGGCCTTCAAGAAAAGATGCGTCGCCGGTGTACGGAGTAATGTTTTGGTGTACAAAATTGCTTACGTCCACTTTTTCTTTCCATTGACTTCCGACGAAATCGGTAATCTGCAGTTGTGTTTGTTTGTTCATTATTAAAGGATTTTTTTGTATTTTATTATACCGCAAAGATAAGACAATAAACTAACGTTTTTCTTAAAATCATCCAAAAATAAATATGAGTTTATACATTGAATATTTAAAAAATAAATAGTACCTTTGCGCGTTTTTTTATTTTACCACAATATTGGTTAGTCCTTCTTGTTCAAAAATTTTCCTTGTTTTTTCTTTCAGGTCCACAGTAGGTGTGGGTGTATCGTGCAGTTTGTAGTCTTTTCCAAGTTCTAAATATTTGGGCACACCCAAAGAATGATAGGGTAGTACTTCTACTCTTTCTACTTTGCCCAGGCCATGTACAAATTTTGCCCAGTTACGCAGGTGTTCTTCTTTATCATTCCAGCCCGGTACCAATACATAGCGCACCCATAGGTGTACATCGTAGTCCTTTACTTTATTGGCAAATTCAATGATGGGTTGGAGTTCTACTTTAGTAAGCTTTTTGTGCAGCTTGGGATCAATGTGTTTTATATCGAGCAATACATAGTCTGTATGCTTTAAAAGCTCTTCCACATGTTCGTTCCAAACAAATCCATTGGTATCCAAAGCGGTGTTGATGCCTTTCTGGTGTAAAGCCTGGAAATAAGGTATTAAAGCTTCGGCATGCAAAAGCGGTTCGCCGCCGGAAATGGTTACGCCTCCACGCGTGCCAAAATATTCTTTCTGCCGAAGGGTTTTATCCATCAGCTCCTCGGTGGTCATAGACGTGCCGCCTTTAAAAGGAAGTGTATCAGGATTTTGACAATACAGGCACCTCATTTTACAACCTTGTGTAAATACTACCATTCTTACACCCGGGCCATCCTGTGTACCAAAACTTTCTATGTAATTTACCTGAACATTTTTCTTCATACAGATTAAAGTGCGTGAGTGGCAAAACTACAAAATTCTTTCTTATTTTTGAGCGGCAATAAGCAAACCGGTCTGTAAACCTATATTTACTACATGAATTTTTTAGCACACGCATATTTATCTTTTGATCATCAACCTTTTATTATAGGCAATATGATAAGCGATTTTGTAAAAGGAAAACAAAAGTTTCAATATAGTGATGCTATACAATCGGGTATAGAACTGCATAGAAAAATAGATACTTTTACCGATGAGCATCCGTTGATAGCGGAAGCTAAAAAAGTTTTTAAACCAAAAGTAGGCTTATATGCGGGCGCCTTTGTAGATGTGGCTATGGATTATTTTATAGCGAATGATCCCAATATAAAAACACCCGAGCAATGGGAAAAATTCTCCGAAAATATATACAAGGTATTAAGTAACCATACAGCTATTCTCCCGCAGCGTTTTCTTAGAATGCTGCCGTATATGGTAAAGGAAGACTGGCTGTATAATTACCGTTATGTATGGGGCATTGAAAACAGCATGCGCAACGTTGTACGCCGGGCTGCATTTCTGCCTGATGATACAGATGTAATGCCCGAATTTGAAAACAATACAGCGTTGCTGCAAGATATCTACAACAAATTTTTTCCCCGGCTTTACGGTTTTGTACTGGATAATATAAGAATATTGACGAAAGAGTAAACTCTTTATTTTAAAAAATAAAAGATTAAATAATAAAATATTTAATTCTGCGTTTTCATGAAGTGTTCATTTAAAAAAAATACACATTTAATAATACTAAAAACTAAATCAATATTTAATTATGTCGAAAAAATGGGTTAGAAACCTGACATTATCTTTGGCGGCAATAAGCTTAACAGCCACTGTAAATGCACAAAATAACACTACTACCGAACCTATTAACGTGGTTACTACATCTGTACCGTTCCTGAGAATTTCTTCCGACGCGCGCGCCGGCGCTATGGGCGACGCTTCCATAGCCGTATCGGGCGATGCGAACGCTACATTTGTAAACGCATCTAAAATACCTTTCGCTTCTTCCAAAGCACAGGTAGGCGTTACTTATACTCCCTGGCTAAAAGACATTGCCAATGATGTATACCTGGTTACTTTAGGCTCATATTATCAGATAGACGAAACGCAGGCTATTCATGGCGGATTAAGATATTTTAATTTAGGCCAGATGCAGTTTGTAGACGAACAGGGTTCGCTGCTTCAGACTAAAACACCCAGAGAGTTTTCCTTTGAAGCAGGATATTCACGTAAGCTAAGCGAGAAGTTTGGTATCGGCGCTACGTTTCGCTACATTAGCTCTAATTTGGGTAGCGGTACCATCAACGGAAATACATACAAGCCGGGCAGCGCGGTAGCCGGAGATATTTCTGCTACCTACGATGGAAGAGATGAATACGGGCAGGGCTTTTCTGCCGGACTGACATTTTCTAACCTGGGTTCAAAGATCAGCTATTCTGATGATCCTGATTCTAAAAACTTTCTTCCCGCCAACCTGGGTTTAGGCGGGGCCTACACAGCCAATATTGATGAAGATAATCAGTTGACATTTGCTGTAGATATGAATCATTTATTGGTGCCTCCGTACCCTGCAAATGTAGGAACCACGCAGGTGAGCGAAACAGAATTGGCAGAATACTACAATACCGGTGTATTTGAGGGCATAGGCAATTCGTTCAATAACGGGGCATACGCGTTTTCGGTAGGCGCAGAATATTCTTACATTCAGCAATTCTTTGCGCGCGCGGGTTATTTTGGTGAGACGAAAGAAGCCGGAGGCAGAAACTTCTTTTCTGCAGGTGTAGGAGTTAAGTACAATGTATTTGGGTTGAACTTCTCTTATCTTGCTCCCCAGGGAAATTCTCTCAACAGAAACCCGTTGTCCAATACACTCAGATTCAGTTTATTATTTGACGTGGCGGGCATTCAGAATTAATAGTTCTCTTACATAATCAGATGAAAAAAGCGAGGATGTTGTCTTCGCTTTTTTTATGTACTAAACACCAGTTTATTTCAGCAAAAAATAGTAAAAAACCACCCAGACAACAATAAAGATTAATCCAAGAAACAATACGGACTTTACTGTTTTCATATCTTTTTTAATGAAAAGAAGAAATAAGATGTACAGGATAAATATTACTATCAGTCCGATCGGGATAAGTGGATATATCATATATGTAGTTATGGTTTTTGCTGGTGACTGCGTTTATTAAAAACAGTGGCGCTTGACGAAGTTCCGAAAAAAATGCGAATTTTTTCAAAACTTGTTTTAGAAAAAATAGGAGCATTTTTTTCGGAGCCAATTTAGCGTAGCGGTATCATGAGTGCCAAAATAAAATAT
>JAEWKC010000028.1 GCA_023386235.1 Bacteroidota bacterium
GGCTGCGTGCAACAAGACGCTTAACAAAATTTGGCTCCGAAAAAAATGCTCCTATTTTTTCTAAAACAAGTTTTGAAAAAATTCGCATTTTTTTCGGAACTTCGTCAAGCGCCACCGTTATAGGCAACCAAGCGAGACAACACCGCTACACCAATAGACTAACGAGAATAAAAACGAACAATGACAAGTCAGATGAACGACATATCAATAGAAACCGAAAACAAGAAATTAGAAGAATTATTCCTTGCTGTTTACTTCAACGACTTAGAAAAGGTTATTGAGTTCAAAAGTCAGTTCCCAAAACTCTATGCAAAAAAGGATAAGTTTCCAATAGACGAAAACACAACTTTTGACCTGACAAACTTGACATTTTTCAACCAAGTAATATGGTTTGACGTTGATTGGCGAGAAGAAATAATGCCGTTAGTTGAAAAACACATACAACGGACTAAAAAAATGTTAGACTTTTGGTGTGCAGAACTTGGGCAACAAGAAATTCATAGACAAATTGAATACAATCATTATCACGAATACTTTTACTGTGACGACCCAAACGATTTTGACGAAATAATTTTAGAACCTATATCAACGTATTTAGAACAAGGGTTTCGCGAAATTGATTTAAGACTTTACAATCGTACCCAATGTTTTGACTTTGCAGAAGTGAAAAAACTATTAGAGCAAGGTGCAAAATCTGACATTCACTTTGAAAATGACGGAGACAGTAGTGCTTTTTCACGGATTTCGACAGAATGTTCATATTTAGCGACTTGTAATGTTATCCCTGAATTTAAAGTGTTTGATGAAAAAGGATATAATCAAAGTTTTGACACGACCAGAATGTTTGGCGACATTCTTGGTTTGGCAGCACACGAAGAAATGTATCACTTGTTAGACGAATATGACGAAGACGAATGAAAATTTTGGCTGCCTATAACAAGGGTTTGGCGTCAGGCGGGCTGACGTTCAACCGTGAAAGTTTCCCGCCCGAACGCAAAGCCCCGGAACGTTGACACGCAACCCACGCTCGCAAGCCTCTTCGTTTGGCTTTATAAGCCAAACTCCCGAGTCTTTCTCCCAAAGCGTGTCAACGGTGGCGCTTGACCAAATTTCATAAAGATTCTGCCTAAAATTAAATTTGGACAATTCTAAATAAAGTAATTACTTTGTAATAACAAGTAAAAATAGTCATGGAAATATCTGTTATAAATATCGGTAACTCGAAAGGAATTCGGCTTTCAAAAACCATTCTTGAAAAATATAATATTCAGGATAAAATAGAATTGATTCTGGAAAAGGGTTTTATAGTGCTAAAGCCAAAGGCAGAACCGAGAAAAAATTGGGAGAATGCATTCAAAAAAATGCGTGAAAATAATGACGATAAACTTTTGATTGATGATGTTTTTGAAGACGAAAATTTTGACGAATGGAATTAAGCCAATACGAAATCGTATTAGTTAATCTGGATCCGACGATTGGAAGTGAAGTCAAGAAAACCCGTCCTTGCGTAATTTTATCACCTGATGAAATGAATAAATTTCTGCAGACCGTAATTATTGCGCCAATTACGAGCACTTCAAAAAAATACCCGACAAGAATAGAAATCAAAGGAAAAACAACTAAGGGCTGGATAATGATTGACCAAATCAGAACTGTTGACCGTAAAAGAATAACCAAAATTTTTGGCAATTTATCCGAAAAAGAGATTTTTGAAGTGAAAAATATAATGCAAGAAACTTTTGTAGATTAAAAAAACTTCGAACAACATCGATAGCCATTGCACAACCTCCGGTTTGCAAAAAAATTTCAAAGTATAGCTTTCTGATCGCTTTTACAGCCTCGTCTGCAGGGAGCTATTTTCAGTTATAAGTTTTAGCAAATACAAAAATTAAACGATCGTTTTCTGACTATAAAAGCTCCGAAACAAATATTCCTATTTTTTCTAAACCCAATTTTGAAAAAATTCGCATTTTTTTCGGAACTTCGTCAAGCCGCGGCTCGTTAGCGGTCATATCACTAAAAATTGCGCACAAAAATAGAAGTTGTTCATTTGGACAACTTTTTGTATTTTTGTAAACGAAATGGAAAAGAAAATTAGAAATATTTTCGCTTATAAAAATTACTTTCTGGACTTCTTCCAAAAGCAGAAGCCAAAAGTGAAAGAGAAAATATTGTGGACTTTTATGGTAATTCAAACTGTGGATAAAATTCCTACCGAATATTTCAAGCATATGGAAGGAACAAGCGGACTTTATGAAATAAGGGTTCAGTTTGGAAATGACATTTTTAGGATTTTTTGCTTTTTTGACGAAGGAAAACTTGTTGTCCTTACAAATGGCTTTCAAAAGAAAACGCAAAAAACACCGAAGAAAGAAATTGAGAAAGCATTAAAAATTAAGGAAGAATACGAATTTGAAAAATCGTAGATACATTGTAACAATTTATAAATAAAAACAAAATGGAAAATAAAAATTTAACCCCTCTCTCCAAAATTCTTGAAAAAGAATACGGAAAAAAGGGAACAAAGAAAAGAGATGAATTTGAGAAAGGTTTTGAGGAATTCAAACTTGGCGTATTGATTCAACGGGCAAGGCTTGAAAAAGGTCTTACACAAGAGCAACTTGCCGAAAAGTGTGGAACTAATAAAGGCTACATTTCCAAGGTTGAAAATAATATTAAAGATGTTAGATTATCAACTTTACAAAAAATTGTGGAAGTTGGACTTGGCGGAAAACTGAATCTTGGAATTAGCTTATAACAAAAAAAAGATATGTCTGCTAACACGGGTAACCGTTGCACAACTCTGATTTGAGAAAGAACCTCAAAAGTGTCACTTTCTGATTGCTTTTACAGCCCTTGTTTGCAGGAAGCTATTTTTCGTTCCATTTTAGCGGAAACAAAAATTAAACGATTGTTTTCTGACTATAATGCTCCGAAACAAATGCTCCTGTCTTTTCTAAACCCCATTTTGAAAAAATTCGCATTTATTTCGGAACTTCGTCAAGCGCCATTTACTCAAGAGATAATGTAAATACACGTGTAAAACTTCTCTTAAGCTTCCTATAAAATAACTTTACAGAATGGCAAAAGATAAATTACCATAGGCAGATATACTCCGCCTTTAGTAGCCTTATCCATTCCCCACCCGATTATTCTAAAACAATTTTCCCTGCACGCCGCCCGCGCGTTTAAATAGGGATGTATCCAGTACTACAGGCTCTTTATTCATGCCGTACAACTTCCCGTATTTCTTATATTGCTGTGCTATGATATGCGCGATCGGGCCTTCTCCCCTCATACGCAAGCCCCATCTGGAATCATTTACTTTACCTGCATGACTTTCTTCTATAAAATGCCAGACCTTATCGGCTCTGTCGGGCATATTCTTATAAATCCAATCATGAAAGATATCTTTCACAGCGCCGTTTAATCTGATAAAAGTATACGCTGTAGAAGTAGCTCCCGCATCGGCAGCAGCTTTCATTATCCTGTGCAGTTCATGATCGTTAAGTCCGGGTATCATGGGGCCTAACATCACGCCCACAGGTATACCGGCTTTGGCTAACTGCTCCATTGCCTGCAACCGCTGAGAGGCTGTAGAAGTTCTGGGTTCCATGGTACGACGCAGCTCTTCATTAAAACTGGTAACGGAAATTAGCGTGCTTACCAGTTTTTTTCTCGCCAACTCCTGCAAAATATCTATATCTCTTGTGATCAAAGCGTTTTTAGTAAGCATTCCCACGGGTTGATTAAAATCGTTGCACACTTCCAGTAGCTGCCTGGAAAGTTTGTATTTTTTCTCTGCCGGCTGATAGCAATCTGTATTGCCACTGAGCATGATGGGCATTACTTCCCATTTAGGGTGTTTGAGTTGCTTTCTGAGCATTTCCGGCGCGTTAACTTTTACAATTATCTTTCTTTCAAAATCAAGCCCGGCACTGTAACCCCAGTATTCATGCACGTTTCGGGCGTAGCAATAAATGCAGCCATGCTCACATCCGGCATACGCGTTCATACTGTATGCCATGCCTACATCGGGGCTGTCTACTTTGTTCACAATGGTCTTTACATTTTGCTCAATGTATTGTGTTTTTACATTAGTTATTTCCCAGTCATCAATGGCTTCTACATCATCCTGTAAATACTTATTTTTTAAAAACTTATTGTGTGTGTTTATCTGTGCGCCTCTACCCTTTTGGTACTGGTCTTTATCTTCTTTTTTTGCAACGGATACTTTAAACGAATCCTGCTTTAATTTTTTTTGCATACTTTATTGTTTTTTAAATAACAAACCCTGCGTTACCTCAATTTTTGTATTTTCAAATACAAATTGTTTTACTAATGTGTACTTACCTCCCTTTGGTCTTCTGAGCAAACGCATGGAAGAAGCAAAGAATGTAACCTTGAAATGCTGATGCTCTAAGGCGTTCCAGGCCGCTTCGTATTGCTCATTGCTTAATCCCTTTGCTATGGTCAGATGCGGATTTGTGGTGAAGAAAGGCTTTATGTCTTTACCCGGCTTCATATACATTTGCGTATGCGATCGGATATCTCTTACCAGTTCCTGTACCGGTATTCTTGAACATACATTGATATAGATGGTATGGGTAGGAAAAGAACTATAACCATCCAGTTCAATTTTTATTTTATCAAAAGATTGAGCTATAGCCTGCAATCTACTGATAATCCGGGCTTCGCATGTGGGATATTGCGTAAATGTATTCAGTGTAATATGCGGCTTATTCAATGCATATTGTGCCTTATATTTTTCATGAAATTCCTTCTTCACCGCCATTATTTTTTCTTCTGCCGCTTCTGGGATAGACAATAGCAATAAATATTCATACATTGACAATTCTTTGTTTTCCATAAACTATTAATTTTATCAAAACTAAATATTTTAGTAATAAAAAGCTAATTTATTTAGTATAATTTGCTATAATTTTTATCTAAAGATATTTTCTGTAATTTTGCAACCTGAAAAGCTAACGATGACCAAAACCGGGAAAATAGAATTAATGTCTCCTGCCGGAGATTTTGCCTGTCTGCAAGCGGCTATTGACAATGGCGCAGATTCGGTGTATTTTGGCGTAGAACAATTGAACATGCGTGCCCGTTCAACCATAAATTTTACGTTGGACGATTTGCAGGAAATTGCTGACCGATGCAACGCCAAAGGCGTACGCACCTACCTTACACTCAATACCATTATATACGACCACGATCTTTCCATCATCAAAAAATTACTTGATAAGGCAAAAGAAGCAGGCCTTACGGCTGTAATAGCGATGGACCAGGCAGTGATTGCCTATGCCCGGCAAATTGGTGTGGAAGTACATATTTCCACGCAAATAAACGTTACCAATATTGAAACTGTAAAGTTCTACGCGCTTTTTGCCGATACCATGGTATTGAGCCGTGAACTCAGCCTGACGCAGGTAAAGAAAATTACCGATCAAATAGAAAAAGAACAGGTAAAAGGACCGAATGGAAATCTTGTGGAAATTGAAATTTTCGGGCATGGTGCTTTGTGTATGGCGGTTTCGGGCAAATGTTATTTAAGTTTACATTCTCACAACTCATCTGCCAACCGCGGTGCCTGTAAGCAAAACTGCAGAAAAAAATACACCGTTATTGACCAGGAAACCGGCTTTGAAATAGAATTGGAAAACGAGTATATGATGTCTCCAAAAGACTTATGTACCATTCCTTTTCTTGACCAGGTAATGGATGCCGGGGTAAAAGTATTGAAAATTGAAGGCAGAGGCAGAGCACCTGAATATGTGGCCACTGTTACCCGCTGCTATAGGGAAGCCATTGACAGCATCGCGGACGGTACATATTCGCAAGAGAAGGTTCAGGATTGGATGAAGCAGCTTGAAACTGTATACAACCGTGGATTCTGGAGCGGTTATTATTTAGGCCAGGAGTTAGGCGAATGGTCGCCCAACCCCGGAAATAGCGCTACACAAAAAAAATTGTATATAGGTTCTGCTCAACACTATTATCCTAAAAACGAAATAGGTCAATTCCTGATTGAGGTATACGATGTAAAAGTGGGAGATAAAATACTGGTGCAAGGCCCCACTACCGGCTCGCAGGAAATGCAAATAACTTCTATGATGGTAAACGATGTAGACGCTGCCACGGCTATCAAAGGAGATGTAGTAACCATGCCGGTTCCGTTCAAAACACGGCCATCAGATAAGCTCTACAAAATAGTAGCCAACTCCTAATTTTCTGCCTGCATGATTGTAATAACCCTTCAAAGAGATAAATGTATTGGATGCAACTACTGTGCGGAATTTGCGCCTGAGTTTTTCAGAATGTCTAAAGCTGATGGCAAATCCGTGCTTTTAAAATCAAACGAAAAGAAAGGTTTTTTCACACTAAAAACAAGAAACCACGAGGCTTTCGCGTCTTGTGAAAAAGCCGCTAATGCCTGCCCGGTAAAAATTATCAGTGTGAAAATGGTTTAGTTATCTGCCAACTCCTTTATCTCATGACCTTCAAAAATATGTTTTCCTGTTGTTTCCTTTAACGATTGACGAATCATAGCTTTAGCAATGTCTTCAGCTGAAATGCTCTTGTATTTTTTCAGTTTTCCAAACAGGAAAGGATCTATGATTTTAAATAAAAGTTTACCGGCATATTCACCCGGTCTTTTTTCATCTCTGCTTCCTGTGATCAAGGCAGGACGGTAAATACAGGTAGTTTCAATATGTTGTTGCAATATAGCATCTTCTGTTTTACCTTTCATTTTTAAATAATAATTACGGCTGTTGCTATCCGCTCCTATAGAGGAAACCAAATGAAATTGTTTAAGGCCATTTTCTTTAGCTATTTCTGCTACCCATTTAGGATAAAAGAAATCGACCTTGTAGTAATCTTCCAGGTTAGGTGTCTTTTTCCTTGTACTTCCCAAACAGGAAAAAACAACATCGGCATCAAACTCTTCTTTTACCGTTCCTAAATTTCCGAAGTCGGTAATTATCTCTGTAAGCTTAGGATGGTTGATAGCACGGGGTTTGCGCACAAAAATTTTTACTGAAGAAAAATTATCATTTTCCAATAAATGAGTAAGTAAATAATTTCCTACCAGTCCTGTGCTTCCTACAATTATTGCTGATTTGCCCATAATAAAAATGTTATTTTTTTTCTATGTACGTTACGTACGAATTAGCCTGAGCCGTGCAGGTAACTACCATATCATTAATGCATACATGCTTGGGCAAGGTAGCTGTATAATAAATAATTTCTGCAACGTCCTTAGCATGAAGTGGTTCATAGCCCGCATATACCGCATCTCTTTTTACTTTATCTCCTTTAAATCTTACATCAGAAAACTCCGTATCAACAGCTCCCGGATGCACGGCGGTAACTTTAATGTGATGACGCAGCAATTCCATACGCATAGAACGTGAAATACTGTCTACACCATGCTTTGTAAGATTATACACATTGCCCATAGGATATACTTCTTTGCCGGCAATAGAACCGATGTTGATGATATGGCCCTGTTTTTTTTCTATGAATAAAGGCACTACCGCTTTACTCACGTATAATAATCCTTTCAGGTTGGTATCAATCATGGTTTCCCAATCTTCTATATCGCTTTCTTCAAAGTTGCTTCTTCCTAAAGCAAGGCCTGCATTGTTTACCAATACTTCTATATTTTTCCATTCTCCACTCAGTGAATTAATCTGCTCAAAAACCGCTTGCCTGTCTCTTACATCAAAACACAAAGACAACACTTTTATATTGTGTTTATTTTTCAGCTCATTTTTTAATTGCATAAGACGCTCTTCTCTTCTGCCGGTAATTATACAGTTCCATTCATTTTCAGCAAATTTTTCCGCTATGGCTTTGCCTATGCCCGATGTAGCGCCCGTTATAAGTATCGTATGTTGCATGATCAATATTTTCAAGTACTAAAGTACTCATAATTTTACTGATTAACAAACAGCGGAAAGTACAATAACTTATTGTTAAATTGAAATGCCAACGTCTAAAGCCAAATAAACTTAAAGTCATTTTTATTATCTTTATTTCAAATAAATATTATCATGCGAACATTTGTATTATTGGTTACATTATTTTTATGCTATGGCGCAATGGCTCAGACTGCTGCTGTTGATACCTTAGCGCCCTATCAGAAAAACAAGAAGCTACCTAACTTTAACCTGTTAGCGCTTGATGGGCAATGGTACGATGTATACAATTCCAACAAAGAAAAAAATACGGCTATCATAGTTTTCAGTCCCGATTGTCATCATTGTGAGATTGAGGCAGAAGAACTATCTAAAAATTTAGACAAACTAAAGAATATAGATTTTTTATGGGTAACAACTTCCGGTGATAAAGAAGGTGTAATGAATTTTTCAAAAAAATATGGCTTTGATAATCAACCCAATTTTAAATTTTTCCGCGATCCTAACTTTGCTACCATATTATTCTACGAAGTAAGAACCACGCCATTTACAGCCATTTATAACAATAAAGGAACACTCAAAGAAGTTTTCAGAAACAGCACGTCTACAGCCAACATTTTAAAAGCTGTAAAATAGCTTACGGCAATATTTATTTTTTTATATCATCTCAGGGCTTTTAAATTTGTGAAACTTTAAAAGCCTTTTTCTTATGGATAAGAGTAAAAAAATTGACATTGTTGAGCTGGCTAAAATTCTCAATTTATCTAAATCAACCGTTTCCCGCGCATTTACGAACAGCGATGAAATCAACAGTAAGACCAAAGAAAAAATTTTAAAAAAAGCCGAAGAATTAAATTATCAGCCAAACATATATGCCAGTAATTTAAGAGAACGCAAAAGCAAAACCATTGCAGTGATTATGCCGGAGCTGGCTAACAACTTTTTTTCGCAGGCTGTAAAAGGTATTGAGAAAATTGCGAGAAGCAAAAAATACCATACACTGATTTATGTTACTGACAGCGATGGCGACAGAGAAATAGAAATTACCGAAAATCTTAAAAACGGCAGAGTAGAAGGTGTGATAATGTCTGCAACAGGAGAAGGCAAAAATCCGAATCATATAAAACGCTTGCAGAAGATTTTACCCGTTGTTTTTTTCGACAGAGTTTACGATGAAATTGAAGCGCCTAAAGTAATTACAGATGATTACCACAGTAGCTTTAAAGCAACTGAATTGCTCATAAAAAACAGATGCAAAAAAATAGCTTTTCTTGTGATCAATAAAAATATATCTATCGGCAATGAACGCATGAATGGTTATGTAGACGCATTGAAAAGACATAAAATAAAAGTTGATGAAGCACTGATATTAAACTGTTCCAACGATTTCGATGAAAATTATCAGCTTATAAAAGACTTTATCCATAAGCAAAAGCCTGATGGTATTTTAGCATCAGTAGAAAGATTAGCTATCTCTACCTATATTGTTTGCAACGATCTTAAAGTATCAATACCAAACGATATCAAACTTATATGCTATTCAAGCCTTACAATCGCATCACTTTTACAACCTTCACTTTCCACTATCACCCAACCATCTTATGAGATGGGCGCAAAAGCCGCTGAATTGTTATTTGAGAAGTTGAAAAATAACAACTCTTTATCAGAAATCATTACACTCAATTCAGAAATAATAGAAAGAAACTCAAGTAAATAATTTTAATTACTTTATAAGTAATTGAATATAAATTATTTAAGAAATATGACGAAAATCATATGAGAAACATTTGTTTGTTTGTTAACAAATAAATAATTTTGAAAATAATTTTATTGGGAACGTTTCCGAAAATAATGAGAAAATGAAAAAAACTCTTTTATTATTCACTACATTCTTTATAGCAATAGTGGTAAGTACCGCTCAGTTGTTGAATATGAATCCTGCATTCATAACAGAAACGAGTACCAATAACCTGATTGTTTATGATGCCAACTTTGGCAATAAAGGATTATTAAATTACTCCGGTGATGTTTTTGTACATATTGGAGTGATTACCACCAAAAGCACCAGTAGTTCAGATTGGAAATATGTAAATTCATCCTGGGGTGTTGTCGATGCTAATTTTAAAGCAGCGGCATTAGGAAATAATAAATGGCAGTTTGCTATTCCCACTGATTTAAGAAATTATTTCGGTATTACCGATGCTGCTGAACGAATTACACGCATTGCAATTATTTTCAGAAGCGGCGATGGTAATATAAAAGGCGTTAATACCGATGGCAGCGATATGTACGTGCCGGTTTATGACAATAACTTGCATGTAAGAATTGACAAACCTTTCTGGGAGCCTAAATACGACATTACTTATCCGCAAAATACTACTCAGACATTGAATTCTTCTGTGGAATTTATGGTAAATGCCAGTCAGATTGCTGATATTTATTTAGAAAAAAATAATAGCCCGATAAGCAGTATGCAAGGTGTTACTTCCTATACCGCTTCTGTTGCTTTTACTACATTCGGCAATCATTCTGTAATGGCAAAAGCCAATAGCGGTACCGCTTCGGCTGGTTCAGTTACTATCACCTATACAGTGCCCGGCAATTCGCCGGTAGCCGAACCTCCGGCAGGATTGAAACAAGGAATCAACTATTATGCTAACGATCCTACAAAAGTCACCTTAGTTTTGTTTGCTCCCGGCAAATCTATCATTCGTGTAATGGGCGATTTCAATAATTGGGATGAAAACGATCCGGGCTATGTAATGAATAAAACCGCCGACGGTCGTATATTCTGGATTACATTAAGCAATTTAGTAGCCGGTCAGGAATATGCATATCAGTACATCATAGATGAATCGTTGAAAATAGCCGATTACAATGCGGAAAAGGTTTTAGATCCCTGGAACGATCCGTATATTGATGCTGCTACTTATCCCGGTTTAAAACCCTACCCATCAGTGCTTAATAAAGATGTAAATGGCATTGTAAGTGTTTTGCAAACCAATAAGACTGTTTATAATTGGCGTGTTGGTAGTTTTCAACGTCCGCAAAAAGAAGAGCTGAGAGTATATGAACTCCTGGTAAGAGATTTTGTAGCTGAGCATAATTGGGATGCGGTAAAAGCTAAAATAGGATACATAAAAAGCCTGGGGATGAATGCCATTGAACTAATGCCCTTCAATGAATTTGAAGGCAACTTAAGCTGGGGCTATAATCCTAATTTTTACTTTGCTCCCGATAAATACTATGGTACAGAAACTGCATTAAAACAATTTATTGATGAATGTCATGCACAGGGAATTGCAGTAATCATGGATATGGTGCTCAACCACAGTTTCGGTTCATCTCCAATGGTCAGAATGTATTGGGACGCCGCAAACAATCAGCCTGCCTCTAACAGTCCGTGGTTCAATCAACAGCCCACCCATCCTTTTAATGT
This sequence comes from Bacteroidota bacterium, assembly GCA_023386235.1. Classification (GTDB taxonomy): domain Bacteria; phylum Bacteroidota; class Bacteroidia; order Chitinophagales; family Chitinophagaceae; genus Haoranjiania. The sequence continues at coordinate 11,371 of JAEWKC010000028.1, forward strand.
AGGTTATGATTTTAACCACGATAGTGAAGACACTAAGTATTTTGCTTCAAGAGTTATGCGCTATTGGTTGGAAAATTATAAAATAGACGGATTCCGTTTCGATCTTTCCAAAGGCTTTACACAGCGCCATTCAACCGATGTTGCGGCATGGAATCAATACGACCAGAACAGAATTAATACGTGGTATAGATATTACGATTCTATACAAGCAGTAACACCCGGCGCGTATTGTGTATTGGAACACTTAGGGAATGATGATGAAGAAATTCAATTAGCCAATAAAGGGATGCTTCTGTGGGAAAATATGAATCATCAATACAACCAGCTTACAATGGGATGGATAGCAGACAGTGATTTAAACAGGAGCATCTACAGCAACAGAGGCTGGACAAAAAATAATATGCTGTTGTACATGGAAAGTCATGACGAAGAGAGGTTGATGTATAGAAATGTACAATGGGGAAATGTTTCAGGCTCGTATAATGTAAAAGATTCTGCCACCGCTTATACGCGTAATGCAATGGCGATGGCATTTTGGGCTGCCACACCAGGCCCAAAAATGATTTGGCAGTTTGGTGAACTGGGCTATCCCTATTCTATTAATCATTGTGGCGATAATACTGTCAGTGACGCATGTCGCACAGATATTAAACCTATCAGATGGGATTATCTGCACAATCCTGATAGAGTAAAACTAAAAGACGCTTACGCTAAAATGATGAAGCTGAGAAGCGCATTCCCGTCAACATTCATTAATAATTATGTTGATAATGGTACAAACCTGGGCATTGGCGAGGGCATGATAAGAAAATTAGTAATCAATAGTCCTGAACTGAAAATAGTAGTTGTAGGTAATTTTGATATCACTTCAAGAACTACCACTATTACCTGGCCCGCAACCGGCGATTGGTATCCCTACATCAGCAGCACAGGCAGCCTGTCTACATTATCTGTAAACGGCAGCGCGGAAACGGCAGAAAAAGCACAACCTAACCTATATGCCTTTGCAGGCAGCAACAAATATTCCGCGTCCAATCAACCTAACACTAGCATGAATGGTATACCTGTAACCGTCACCACAGCCACAAGCAACATTACTCTGCAACCCGGTGAATTCTATGTATATACCAACCAGGATTTAAAAGCTTTACCAGTAAAAATAACAGATCTTAAGGTAACGCAAAATAAGAATAGTGTGAATATTTCTTGGAATACTACAAAAGAAGCGACTATTAAGCATTACCAGATCCAGAGAAGTACAGATGCTAAGAACTATCATACCATACATACCGCAACTCCTCAAAAAGCTACTGTGAATACTTACAGCTTCACAGATGAGAATATTGACAAACTTATATCAAAAGATATTTTTTACAGAATTGTAATAACTGAAAGTGATAATCAAACAACTTATTCTGAAACTAAAAAAATAACCATACAAAAAAGTAACGCTACTATTATCTACCCCAATCCAAGCAATGGTATTTTTAAAATAAACTTTGATAACGATAATTACAGAATCATTCATATATATGATGTGGCAGGAAAACTTATATATAAAACCTCCGGCAATCTTGCATTAGTAAATATTGATGTAAGAAATAAAGCAGATGGAATATACATAGTAAAAATAACTGAAAACAATCATAAAGAAACATACAAGATCATTAAACAATAAATATTAAAAAAGCAAACATTCAGGAAGAAAATAAACAATGGAGAATCCATTTTAATAAAGAATTAAAAACAATAAACAAACAATGAAACTTAGACATTTATCTAAAATTCTGCCATTTATCATGCTGTTATTTTGCACGGCAGTTATGGCACAAGTAAGAACTGTTTCAGGTGTGGTTACCGACAACAATGGACTACCATTACCCGGCGCAGCAGTAAAAGTGAAAGAAACCGGAAACGGAACCATAGCCGATTCTTCGGGAAGATTTGAACTCAGCATTCCACAAAACGCAAGAACTTTAGTAGTTAGTTCGGTCGGGATGACTGAAAGAGAGGTAGAAATTTCTTCAACGCCCATGACAATTAATTTACTTGAAAGTAGCAGCTCTACCATGAGCGATTTAGTGGTAGTAGCGTACGGACGTCAAAGAAAAGAAGATCTCACAGGCGCTGTCACAGCCATATCTGCTAAAGATTTTCAGAAAGGTAACATTGCTTCTTCTGAACAATTAATACAAGGCAAAGTGCCGGGCTTGCAAATTACTTCAGGCGGAGGTGCTGCCGGTGGCGGAAGTAAGATACGTATTCGCGGCGGAGCTTCATTGAACGCCTCCAACGATCCCTTGATTGTAATTGATGGTGTACCTGTTGAAAGCAACGGCATATCCGGTACCGACAATTTGCTTAGCACCATTAACCCCAATGATATTGAAAGCATGAGCGTATTAAAAGATGCTTCTGCTACAGCTTTATATGGTTCTCGCGCTTCAAATGGTGTTATTATCATCACTACAAAAAGAGGCACAAGCGGCAAGCCAAGATGGAACTTTAATACTACTAACTCTATCTCTACACTTTCTAAAAAAGTGGATGTATTGACCGCTGATCAAATCAGAGAAGTTGTGAATGCTAATGCAGCTGCAACCGGAGATACCAGATACAGCAGCTTATTAGGTTCTGCCAATACTGACTGGCAAGATCAAATATATCAAAATGCTTTTGGTACAGATAATAACCTTAGCGTAAGCGGTACAGTAAATACTTGGCTTCCCTATCGTGCTTCTGTAGGCTATAACAACCAAGATGGTATTCTAAAAACAAATAATTTCAATCGCTTGTCCGGGGCATTAAGTTTAACGCCTAAATTTTTAGACGATCATTTAGCCGTAACTTTCAATTTAAAATTATCTCAAACTAAAAACGTTTTTGCTGATGCAGGAGCCGTAGGAGCCGCAGTAACATTCGATCCAACGCAAGAAGTTATGGATGCCTCTAATCCTTATGGCGGCTATTGGCAATGGATAGCTTCTGATGGTAATCCTATCAATACAAACGGAGGTTCCATTGCACCCAACCCTTTAGACCTGCTGATGCTTAGAGACAACCGTTCTACTGTAAACAGGCTGATTGGTAATGTACAGTTAGATTATAAATTACATTTTTTACCCGACTTACATTTTATTGTGAATGTAGGTATGGATAAAACAGCAGGTAAAGGAAATGACAATATAAGCAATCTGTCTGTAACCAACTGGCACACCGGTGGTAGAAAAACTCCTTATCGGCAGGAGAAACTAAATACGCTTGCCGATGTTTCTTTATTCTATGAAAAAACCGTAGGACAACATAAAATAGACGTATTGGCATTACACAGTTTCCAGGATTTCGTCACTGATGTATATAATTATCCGGCTTACAGCTTTAGCGGAGATACTATTATAGCAGGAACCAATCCCGCTTTTGCAACAGACAAACCACAATATGCTATTGAGTCTTATTTAGGAAGAATCAATTATGCATTCAATAATAAATATTTAGTTACCGCGTCTATACGTCGCGATGCCGTGTCACGTTTTGCGCCTGATAACCGTGTAGGTTATTTCCCGGCATTGGCATTGGCATGGAAACTTGATGAAGAATTTTTCAGTAATATGAGAGATGTGGTAAACGAATTAAAACTTAGATTTGGCTGGGGCATTACCGGACAACAAGCTATTGGTGGATTGTATGATTATATGCCCTTCTATTCAAGAAGCTCAGAAACCGCGCAATATCAATTGGGCAATCAGTATTACACCTTCCTTCGTCCGGGTTCTTATGATGCAACCAGAAAATGGGAAACATCACGCAAAATAAACGTAGCCCTGGATTATGGATTTTTTCAAAACAGAATAAGCGGTAGCATTGATGTATATCAAAATAAAACTGAAGACCTGCTAAGCTACATTCCTATTGCACCGGGTTCTAACTTTGATATTGGCTTAACAACCAATATAGGTAATATGGAAAATAAAGGTTTTGAATTTATAATCAACACAGTGCCTATACGTCAACAAAATTTTTCTTGGGATTTAGGCTTTAACTTTAGCTATAACAAAACCATTATTACCAGGCTTAGCGAAAGAAATGACCCCAATGACAGAGGTATTGATGTAAGCGGCATTACAGGAGGCACCGGTAATACAATAGGAAAACATGCAGTGGATTACGCTCCGTTTAGCTATTATGTGTATAAACAAGTATATGATCCACAAACCGATTTACCTATTGAAGGTTTATATGAAGACATGAACAGAGATGGAAGTATAGATAACCTCGACAGGATTTACTTTAAAAAACCTATGCCCGATTTCCTTCTTGGATTTAATACACAGGTCAACTACAAAAAACTTTCTGTAGGATTAACAGGACATGGTATGATAGGCAATTATTTGTACAACAACTGGGCATCAGCACAAGGTGCCATGAGAAATTTAAGAGATCCGCTATTAGTGGTAAGAAATGTGGCTACTGATTATCTTACTACCAGATTTGCCAACAACCAGTATTTCAGCAATTATTATATAGAAAACGCCTCTTTCTTTAGACTGGATAATATTAATGTTGCATACAACATTGGCAGAATATTAAACGAAAAGGTAAATATGCGTGTTTCCGGTTCTGTGCAAAATGTATTTGTAATAACAAAATACAGCGGTTTAGATCCTGAAAACTCTAACGATTCAGGTATTGACAACACAATTTATCCAAGACCAAGAGTTTTCTCTATAGGATTAAACTTAGATTTCTAAAAATCAACTTATTTAAAAATAATTATAATGAAGAAAATATTTTATTTAGCAGTGGCAGTAAGCTTACTTACTGTATCCTGTGCAAAAAGATTAGACTTATATCCTCAGAATGATTTGACATCAGATAAAGTATATGCAGATTATAATGGATATATAAGTGTATTGGCAAAAATATACAGCACACTCTCCATCACCGGAAACACTGGCCCTGCGGGCTCTCCCGATATTGGCGGCGGTTTGGACGAAGGCTCTCAGGTGCCATTTATAAGATCATTCTTTAACCACCAAGTATTAACAACCGATGAGGCTGTATGTGCCTGGAATGACCAGACAATCTGGGATTTTCATTTTATGAGATGGACAAGCGAAGACCCTTTTATAAAAGGGATGTACGCCCGTCCTATTTGGAACATCACACTTATCAATGAATATTTAAGAGAGTCAACCGATGAAAAAGTTGCTGCACGCGGCATTACAGGCGAACAGGCTGCGGATATCAAATTTTCCAGGGCCGAAGCTAGATTTTTAAGAGCGTTTAACTATTGGATAATGATAGACCTGTTTGGCAAATCTACTTTTATCACAGAAGAAGATGGCATTGGAAAGTTCACTCCTAAACAAATAACAAGACCCGAACTATTTACTTATATAGAATCAGAATTAAAAGCTATAGAAAATGAAATAAAACCGGCTAAAACTGCTATTTACGGGCGTGCAGATCAAGCGTCTGTTTGGGCTTTACTTGCCAGATTGTATTTGAATGCACAGGTATATGCAGAAACCCCTAAATGGGCTGAAGCAGCTCAATACGCCGAAAAGGTAATCAACGCGGGATATACGCTAAGCACCGACTACAAAACTTTATTCATGGCGGATAATGATAAACAAGCCAATGAAATAATCTTTGCAGTTAATTGCGACGGATTGCGTACCCAGGCATACGGCAATACCACGTTCTTCATACACGCGGCCTCAGGAGATGATGCTGCTGAATACGGAACTTCAGGCGGGTGGAACGGCTATCGCGCAACAAAAGCATTAGGTGCTTTATTTAACGATATGACCGGCAACACAGACAAAAGAGCTTTATTCACTACTTCTAAATACGGCACCGGTGCCGCGCAAATAGAAATCCCCGCCATTGATGATTTCAACAACGGACTACATGTAAAGAAATATGTGAACATCAGATCAGACGGGGGTGCTGTATCTGATATAACAAAAACCTATTCTGATATTGACTTTCCAATTTTCAGACTTCCTGAAATGTATTTGATCTATGCAGAAGCTACGATAAGAAGCGCAGGCACACCCGATCAAAAAGCTATTGATTACATAAACGCGATCAGACATCGGGCTTTCGGACAAAGCTACGGACCTAACAATATTGGCAGGGTAAATGCCAATAATCTTACCTTAAGATTTGTTTTGGACGAGAGAGGCAGAGAATTGTATTGGGAAGGACACAGAAGAACGGATTTAATTCGCTACGGATTATTTACCACTTCCGGTTATCTGTGGCCTTGGAAAGGTGGCGTATCCTCAGGAAACGCGGTAGACAGCAAATACAACCTGTTCCCTATTCCTGCTGCTAACCGCAGCTCTAACCCTAACCTAGATCAAAACCCCGGTTATTAATTTTATAAAGTAGTATTTAAAAATATAGCAATGAACAATAAATTTTTAAAACTCTTCGGCTTAGTATTATTTCTTGCAGTATTGGCAGGATGTAAAAAAGTTGAGAACAGAGTTTATTTTGAAAACGGCACGGCACCTGTGCTTACAGCTGAAGGCGCAGATGTGATTGTATTGAATAAAGACAATGCCGACAAGGATGTTATGAGTTTTGCCTGGACAAATCCCAATTACTCTTTCAATACAGGCATCAGTTCTCAAAACGTTACTTATCTGCTTGAATTTGACACTACCGGTTCTAATTTTACCAATCCTAAATTGCAGCAATTTAGTGTTTCCAACGATTTGCAGGCAACACTTACACAAGGTCAAATCAATACCTATCTGTTAGCTTTAGGATTAGAAGATGGCAAACCATACAATGTGGAAATGCGCCTTAAAGCCGGATTAGGCAGTTCTATTGCCGTTCCTTTGATTTCTAATATTATCAAAAGAACCATTACGCCCTACTCCGTAGATCCTGATTTATGGATAACAGGAGATGGCACTCCGGATAATTGGACAGACAAGCCCAGTAACAATCAAAAACTTGCATATGATAAAGTAAGTAAAACACTTCATATTACAATGGATTTTGAACCGGGTAAAGGATACAAATTCCTTACTAAACACGGAAGTTGGCATCCGCAATTAGGTGGCGCGCCTGCTACCGGTGGTAATCTATCATCAAGCAATCCGGATAGTTCAAATGAGCCCGCAACAATACCTACTCCGGCAGAAGCAGGCACATACAAGCTTACCGTGGATTTGGAAAACATGACCTTGAAAGTAGAAAAAGTATAATTACAATTAATAAATATAAATTGAAATGAAAAAAATATTAAAAATATTCCTTCCCGCCTTAGTTGTGGCAATAGCTTTTTCTGCCTGTGATAAAGACGATGCGCTTTCTCATTACCAGGAAGGAGCGGTAACACAGCTTACCACAAGTACTACCACGCCTTCCACAGCATTAGCTGATGCAGATAAAGAAGTAGTGACTTTTTCCTGGACAGATCCGGGTTATGCAACCAATGAATCCAATTATAAATATGTAGTGGAAATTGCGCCTGCCGGAACTGATTTTGCTAATGCTGCAAAATATACAGTATTGGGTAATCGAGCATTTTCATTAACAGGAGCACAATTAAATAATTTGTTAGTAGCTTGGGGTACGGATTATGGCGCTACAAAAGATCTGGACGTGCGTTTAAGATCTTCTTACGCAAATAATAATGAAATGTATTTATCCAATGTAATAGGAATGAAAGCTGCTCCTACGGCACTGCCATTTGCTTTTACAGCCTCTGCTACAGGACCTTTTGCTCCTACAGCTTTTACCAAAGATGATAAATTTACAACCCTAACGTGGACGGAACCAAAATACGGAGATACTACTACCATAAGCTATGCTATTGAATCTGCCAAGACTGGAAGCAATTTTGAGAACGTAAATGAAATAAAAGTAGGCGACGCATTAACACATGAACTTACCGGCCTGGAATTATATTCCATGGCTGTAGCCGCCGGACTTCCTTTAGATCAGGAAGGATCTGTTGATGTAAGAATAAAAGCCACTGTAAATAATACGAATCAGGCTTCTTATTCAACCAATACAATTTCATTGAAGATAAAACCCGCTGAAATGATCCTGTATTTATACATGGCAGGTGATTTCCAAGGTTGGGATCCAGGGTCTGCGCCAAGTATAGCATCCAATGACGGCATCAATTATGAAGGCTATGTGTGGGTGCCGGCAGGTGGAAGCGGTGAGTTTAAATTCACTTCAGAAAATAGCTGGAGCGGAACCAATTATGGAGGTACTTCAGGCGCTACCGGAGGAACAATTGATGGCGCTGATAACACCAATCTTAAATGGCCTGCAACAGGAAAATATTATCTTGTAAAAGTAAATATGACTGCTAAAACTTGGACAGTCACAGAAATCTCTACATGGGGATTAATCGGAGATGCCACACCGGGGGGCTGGGATACTTCTACACCATTGACCTATAATGCAACTACTAAAAAATGGACGGCAACAGTTCCATTTGGAAGTGGTAGTTGGAAGTTCAGAGCCAATAATGGCTGGGATATTAACTTAGGCGGTTCCGCTACTTATCTAAGCTATGGAGGAGATAATATTGCCTCTCCGGGAGGCACAAAAACCATAAGCCTAGATGTAAGCAATCCTTTGAAATATACTTATACAGTACAATAGTGGTGTGTGAATAAAGCAGAATATTTAATAATGTTTGGAGCGTCTGTAATGATGTTCCAAACATTCTTTTCAGCTCATTGTCATCAGTTTTCATTCTTCAAACCTCCAAAGCTGTCATTCTGAACAAAGTGAAGAATCTAAAAAAGAAAGAAAACAGACACTTCATCAACACGCAGCATGACAACCCTCCAAAGCTGTCATTCTGAACGAAGTGAAGAATCTAAAAATGAAGTCATTAGAATAAATAATAAAAAAATGAAAAAACACATCTTATTATTTTTATCCATTGTTATTGGTACCGCTATTTATGCACAAAAACCAATAATTAAAAACATAGAGCGTATAGAACCCCTTAACTGGTGGATAGGGTTTAAAGACAATAAAGTACAACTAATTGTATATGGTAAAAACATTGCGCAGAGAGATGTAAAAATTAATTATCCTGGTGTTTTGCTTAATAGCGCTGTTAAAGTAGAAAACCCCAATTATCTCTTCCTGAACCTGGTGATCAGTGACAATACAAAACCTGGTAAATTCCCTATCACTTTTTCTAAAGAGAAAGAGCAGGATATTATTTATACGTATGAATTAAAGGAAAGAAATACCCGTAAACCCGATGGCGTATCCAGTAAAGACTTTGTTTATCTTATCATGCCAGATCGTTTTGCCAATGGCGATTACAGCAACGATATCGTAAAAGGAATGCGCGAAACTACTATCAATCGAGATTCTATGTTTTACAGGCACGGAGGCGATCTGCAAGGCATTATCAACAATTTGAATTATCTTGAAAAGCTTGGTGTTACTGCATTGTGGCTCACACCGGTTTTAGAAAACGATGAATCCTCTGCATCTTATCATGGTTATGCCATGACGGAAAGTTACCACATAGACCGCAGATTCGGCACGAATGAACTCTATAAGAAACTGGCCGATGAATTGCATAAACGCAATATGAAGATAGTAATGGACGTAGTGCCAAATCATCTCGGAACCGAACATTATACCAATATGGATTTACCTATGAAAAATTGGGTGCATCAATGGGATACTTTCACAAAGTCTAACTTTCACGACCAGGCAGTATTTGATCCTTACGGCTCACAAATTGATAAAAAAGTAATGACGGAGGGCTGGTTTGACAGGCGCATGGCAGATATGAATCAACAAAATGAGTTTTGTGCCAACTATATCACGCAAAGCCATATCTGGTGGATTGAATATGCAGGCATAGATGGCTTTAGAATTGATACTTATCCTTATAATGATCCCGAATTTATGGCATGGTGGGCAAAAAAAATTAAAGATGAATATCCAACCTTCAATATGTTTGGTGAAGCATGGGTAAACGGTGTAGTAAATGAAGCCGCATTCGGTGGCGGTGATGTTATCAACAGGGGAATTGATACGCATTTGCCCGGGCTCACAGATTTTCAAAGCCTGTGGGCAATAGGCGATGCCATGAATAAACCTTTTGGATTTAACGATGGCGTAATGAAAGTATATGGCACACTGGCTAAAGATTTCGTTTACCAGAAACCTTTTAATAACGTGGTTTTCCTGGGCAATCATGATCTGAGCAGATTCCTGAGCGTAGCCGGGGAAAATAAAGATAAAATGAAATCTGCGGCTACCTGGCTGCTTACCACCCGCGGTATTCCGCAATGGTATTATGCAGATGAAATTCTATACAATGGATTTTCAAATCCGGATGGATTGATCAGACAAGATTTTCAGGGCGGTTGGAAAGAAGATAAAGTAAATAAGTTTACAGAAGCCGGAAGAACCAAAGAAGAGAACGATATGTACAATTATGTAGCTACCATAGCCAATTACAGGAAAAACAATCCTGTTTTACAAACAGGAAAACTAATGCAGTATATTCCCAAAGAGGGTGTGTATGTTTACTTTCGCTACAATGACAGTAAAACAGTTATGGTTATAATGAATACCAATGAAAAAGAGATCTTTTTAAAAACACCAAGATTTTCCGAAAGAATGAAAGGATTTACTTCAGGTGTAAATATTGTAACAAAAGAAAATATTTCCCTATCGGGTGAAATAAAAGTACCCGGCAACAGTACAAGTGTGCTGGAATTGATATAAGAATATAGATGCTTCACTAACGCTCAGCATGACACCCTTCTAAAGCTGCCATTCTGAACGTTAGTGAAGAATCTAAAAGAACAAAAAGATGTCTCACTAACAACCAGCATGACAACCCTTCAAAGCTGTCATTCTGAACGTTAGTGAAGAATCTAAAAGAACAAAAAGATGTCTCACTAACAACCAGCATGACAACCCTCCAAAGCTGTCATTCTGAACGAAGTGAAGAATCTAAAAAAACAGAAGAAAACAGATGCTTCGCTAACGCTCAGCATGACGACAGGCTTGAAAGATGTCGTTCTTGTTTGGGAACAAAGTTGGACAAAACATCAAAATAAATAATGAAGAAGTTACTTTTTATATTTTCAGTCATTGTATCAGGCTGCACCACAACCTATAAGCCGCAGCAGAACACAGGTATGAATGATAAACCGATTGATAATAAAATCATCATTTATCAAATGATGACCAGATTATTTGGCAATACAAATACCAATAATAAAACCTATGGCACGTTGGAAGAAAATGGTGTGGGTAAATTTAACGATATTACTTCTGTAGCCCTCGACAGCCTGAAAGCATTAGGCATTACACACCTGTGGTATACAGGCGTGATAGAACATGCTACCATGAGCGACTTCACGAAAAATAATATACCCGTGGATGATCCTGACGTGATCAAAGGTATTGCCGGATCGCCATATGCCATTAAAGATTATTACGATGTAAACCCGGCATTGGCAGTAAGTATACAAAACCGTATGCAGGAGTTTGAAAACCTGATACAACGCACGCACAGCAAAGGTTTGAAAGCAATAATAGATTTTGTACCGAATCACGTGGCACGCAAATATCATTCTGATGCCAAACCATTTGGCGTTGTGGATTTTGGTGAAAAAGACAATAAAAATATAGCATTCAGTGCAATGAATGATTTTTACTACATCCCGGAAAAAGCTTTCGTTGTACCTGAAGGAGTGAAGGCGGGCGGCAACAATTTTTATTCTAAACTAAAAGATAAACATTTTGATGAAAACCCGGCCAAAGTAACCGGCAATAACGTTTTTAAAGCAAATCCTTCTATTGATGATTGGTACGAAACCGTAAAACTCAATTACGGTGTAGACTTTCAAAATAACGAGCGCAAACACTTCTCTCCTACTCCGCCCGTATGGTACAAGATGAGAGATATTCTTGTTTACTGGACTAAAAAAGGCATTGATGGTTTCCGATGCGATATGGCAGAAATGGTACCGGTTGAGTTTTGGGAATGGGTAATCCCACAGGTGAAAAAAGTAAACCCGAAAATTATTTTCATTGCGGAAGCCTATAATCCTAAAGTATATAAAACCTATTTAACCCAGGGAAATTTTGATTTCCTGTATGATAAAGTAGATCTCTACGATACGTTGAAAACATTGATAAAACAAGCACCCAATGCCACTGTTAAAAGCATTTCATCAATGAACAAAGAACACGATTATCATCATGCATCGCGTATGCTAAGGTTCCTGGAAAATCATGATGAAGAAAGAATCGCATCCGATGGCTTTGCGAAAAACCCGTGGAATGCGAAGGCTGCCATGATAGTAACCGCCACGCTTTCAAGTGGGCCGGTGATGATTTACTTCGGGCAGGAAACAGGAGAACCCGGTAAAGGCGTAGAAGGGTTTGGTGGCGAGGATAACCGCACCACTATTTTCGATTATTGGGGTGTACCCAATCACCAGAAATGGATGAACAACGGCAAATTTGATGGCGGCCAATTAAATGAAGACCAAAAACAACTAAGAGATTTCTATAAGAATTTATTGAAATTTTCAGGAGAAAGTGATGCTATCAGAAATGGAAGATACAATGAAATAAATGCTCAATTATTCTCTGATAAACAGTTGGCTTATAAAAGGTCTTCAAAAAAAGAAACTATTTTTGTAATTGCTAATTTCGATACACAACCATTGATTTTTACAGCTAAAGATGTTTTATATGGTTCCGGTTTGATTGACATTCTGAAAAATGAATATTATAAAATGGATCAAACAATTACAATACCATCCAATGATGCTATTATTTTAAAACTAAGTAAATAAAGTATATGAACGTTCATGCTATAAAACAAAAACCACGATTAAATACCGCTCAAATTATTAATATGAGTATGGGATTTTTAGGTATTCAAATGGCATTTGGTTTACAAAACGGTAATGCTAGCCGTATTTTGGCAAACTTTGGCGCCGATGTGCATCAGCTATCTTGGTTTTGGCTGGTAGCTCCTGTAACCGGCCTGATAGTGCAACCTATTATTGGTCATATGGGCGATCATACCTGGGGAAAATTTGGAAGAAGAAAACCATACTTTTTAATTGGCGCTATCTTTTGTGCCATAGGGTTGATATTTCTCCCCAACTCTGCATCGGTTACTCATTTTTTGGGTGCCAATGTATTGTTATTGGCTGTCATTTTTTTGGCGTTAATGGATGCTTCTGTGAATGTTTCTATGGAACCTTTCAGAGCCTTGGTGGGCGATATGCTGCCCAAAGAACAAGGTACGGCGGGATTTAGTATACAAACTATTCTTATTGGCATTGGCGCTGTAATAGGTTCTGCGCTCCCCGGTCTTTTAACCAGAATGGGTGTTGCTAATACTGCTCCGGAAGGATTTGTGGCACCCAATGTTATCTATTCTTTCTACATTGGAGCAATGGTTCTTGTCACAACAATATTATACACAATTGCTACTACCAAAGAATACTCGCCCGCAGAGCTTCGTTCTTTTTCGGGAGAAACAAAAGCAGTAGAAGAAAAAGCTAAGTTTTCTGATATTTTCAGAGACTTTTCCAAAATGCCCCCTACTATGCTTAAACTGGGTATCGTACAATTTTTCTCTTGGTTTGCTTTATTCACCATGTGGGTATTTACTACCAATGCCATAGCAACACATCATTTTGGCCTGAGCCCGGATAATACAAAATCTCTTGAATTTAATAATGCCGGAGACTTTGTAAGTTCCTTATTTGCTTACTATAATTTCTTTGCTATACCTTTTGCATTTTTGCTTACGCCGATAGCTAAAAAAATAGGTAAGCAGAAAACACATTTTGTAGCTTTGGTAAGCGGAGGTATCGGCTTGATATCCATTTATTTTATTAAAGATATCTCCTGGTTATGGATTAGTATGCTGGGAGTAGGTTTTGCCTGGGCAAGCATATTAGCTATGCCGTATGCGATGCTTATAGAAACCATCCCACAAACAAAAATGGGAATTTATATGGGTATATTTAATTTCTTTATTGTAATGCCTCAGATCATCAATGGTATAATTGGGGGTCCTATTGTGAGCAATCTATTTGATAAGCACGCAATATATTACTTAATGCTTGGTGGTGTTTTATTGATTATAGGCGGCATAATAGTACTAATGATTAAGTTTGGTAACAAAGAGCATAGTTTACAATAAATATTCTTGTAAATTTACCGCAAACTAATTTCTCTCATTAGCTTCCACTTATTGTTTGTAAACTTATAAATACCTACTGTATTTACTACAAATTTTTCATTAAAAGGTTTGTGCTGATATTCTTCCCAGGCTTTTTCAAAATTTTCGGGGGTAAGGTCTCTGTAAGCTACTGTTATGTGCGGATGAAAATTTTTATACGGAGTAAAATAAAAAAATTCATTTAACTCATTATACAATCTATTTAAAGGTTCGCTGTATTCCGGATGAATGTAAATAACCGGGTTTCTTCTATTGGCAAATGTCTGAAAAGAATTTAACTCTAACTCAAAAGCCGATTCATCTAATTTGATATATGAAAAATTATTTAGTAAGAGATCTTCTTTTTCTTCAGGAAACTTAAAAGGCGGAATAATGGTTATATGAGGAAAATTATTAAATGCTTTTACACTTTCAAAGCGCTCGGCGAAGTCTTTGCTGATGGAGCGGATCTTCTCTGAAAGTTCTTGTTGGGGTGCTATTGCTATGAAGTATAAATTCATATAAAAATGTACTGTGATTTTACCGTCACACAAGTAAAGTTAAAATAAAATACCGGAACGCGAGCTCCGGTATGTAAAATATTATTTCTAAAAATTATTATTGACCTAAGATCCAGGCAAATATCAATGGCGCTACAATGGTAGCATCACTTTCTACAATATATTTAGGCGTATGAATATCCAGTTTGCCCCAGGTAATTTTTTCATTGGGAACAGCTCCTGAATAAGAACCGTAAGAAGTAGTGGAATCAGATATCTGGCAGAAATAAGACCAGAAAGGTACATCGTGCCATTCCAAATCCTGATACATCATTGGCACTACGCAAATAGGAAAGTCTCCGGCAATTCCTCCACCGATCTGGAAGAAGCCAACGCCTTTGCCACCGCTGTTTTCACGATACCAATCGGTTAAATACATCATGTATTCAATACCTGATTTTACGGTGCCTGCTTTCAATTCGCCTTTTATACAATAGCTGGCAAAAATATTTCCCGTAGTGCTGTCTTCCCAACCCGGCACTATGATAGGCAGATTTTTTTCGGCGGCAGCCAGTATCCAGCTGTCTTTAGGATCAATTTCATAGTATTGTTGCAGCTCTCCGCTTTTTACTACCTGGTACAAAAACTCATGTGGAAAATAGCGTTCTCCTTTGGCTTCAGCATCTCTCCATACTTTTTCCAAATGCTTCTGCAAACGCCTGAAAGCTTCTTCTTCGGGTATGCAGGTATCGGTAACTCTGTTGTAGTGGTTTTCCAGCAATTCCCATTCTTGCTGTGGCGTAAGATCTCTGTACTCGGGTACACGCTTGTAATGCGAATGCGCTACAAGGTTCATCACATCTTCTTCCAGATTGGCTCCTGTACAGGAGATGATAGCTACTTTGTCCTGGCGAATCATTTCGGCCAAAGAAATGCCCAGCTCAGCGGTACTCATGGCACCGGCCAGGGATATCAGCATTTTTCCGCCTTCGTTTAAATGTGTTTCGTAACCCTTAGCGGCATCCATTAAAGCGGCCGCATTGAAATGCCTGTAATTATGTTCTATAAATTGTGAAACCGGACCTTTCATATTAATTAGTTTTATGTGTTTTTTGTTATAATGTTATCTAGTTATTGAGTTATGATGTTACTGCTACGTTTCTGAATTCTCTTTCCAACTTCTCTATCTCAGCCAGCTGGATGGGTTCAATTCATTTCCTTTATCGTCGCTTACCATAAATAACATAGAAGGTTTTCCATATTCTCCCATACGCATGTTGCCGAGATGTGTTCCGGATTGTACATTCTGACCCTTGCTTACCGAAACGCTTGCCAGGTGATTGTAAGTAGTGAAATATTTACCGTGCCTTACAATTACTGTATAGCCATCATCCATATTGATAACAACGGATACTATGCCGTTAGCTACAGATCTAACACCTGGGTCGCCATTAGAAGTAATCTCTATTCCCGGATTGTATTCACGAATTTTGGAACCCGGCAATGTATAGTTGCCAAATGGCTGGCTTACATAACCCGATGCGGGCCATGGTAATCCGCCTCTGTTTTTCTCAAAGTCGAGCGACTGTGTCATGTTTTCTTTTGAAGATTCCAAAACGTTGTAGCTTCTTCCCATGTTGGTAGCAACCTGCCTGTTCTCTTCTCTTACTTCCTGTTCTACTCTACGTTTTATTTCTTCCTGACTTTCCTGCTGTACAGCGGCAGTGCTCACATTTGTTGCGGCGTTTTCTTTTTCTATTTTCTCCAGTTGCTCTTTCGCTTTGGTTTCTTCTGCTCTTTTCCTGGCCAGATCGCGCGCGTTGGCTTCATCTATGGCTTTGTTTCTTTCTTCAATGCGTCTTAGTTGTCTGTCTCTTTCAGCCTGTCGTTCTTTATCTGCCTTTTCGCGTGCCAGTCTTTCTTCCATTGCCCTCTTTTCTCTTTCCTGTCTTTCTGCACGTTCTGCTTTTTCCTTGGCTATTCTTTCTTCGGTAAGTTTTCTCTGCCGTTCAGCTTCGGCGGCGGCTTTCGCTGCTTCTTCCCGTTCTCTGCGTTCTCTTTCTACCTGTGCCTGACGCTCCCGGCGTTCCCGTTCTACTTTTTCGGCGGCGGCTTTTTCGGCAGCAACTCTGGCCAGTCTTTCCTGTTCAGCGATTCTTGCCGCGGCAATGCGCGCCAGTCTTTCTTGTTCTTGTCTCTGCGCTTCGGCAATTTCTTTCCTGATCACATCCTGTAATACCCTGCGCAATTGATCTCTGCGCTTTTCCCGGTCTGCAATTTCTACTGCTAAATCGCCTTCCTGGGCTATCAGTTGCTTGATGGTTTCGTCCTTTTCAATCTTATCAGATTCCAGGCCTTTTAACTGTGTGCTTTGTGTGTTGAGCGCGGTATTTTTATTGCCTTTCAGGTTTGCTATATCATTCAACTTACCTTGTATAAGTGTTTGAGTAGATTTAATATCACTTACCTGCGCGTCTCTGTAGCTTCTGTAGCTTTTGAGATATTGCATACGCTTATAGGCATCATTAAAAGAATTGGCAGAAAAAAGAAAATTAATATAATCGTAGCTATTTCTTCTTTTATAAGCTTCCACCAGACTTTTAGCATAATTGCTTTTTAACGTGTCGAGTTCTTTTCTGTATTTATTCAATTCTGTATTGTAGGCCACAATCTGCTGGTCGAGATTTTTAATATCCTTACTGATATTATTGATCAATGTCTGACGCATGGCAATTTTTTCTTCGATCATTTTAAGCTGTCCCAAAGACGCTTTATGCGTTTTTTTTACCTGCGAAAGGTTGGTATTAAGCTCGGTAAGTTCTCTCTGTAATGCGCGCTGTTCTGCTCTGATTTGCTCTTTGGTCTGCGCAAAAGAAAATTGAGATATGGTGATGAAAAAAATAAATAAACCTGTTAACTTTCTAATCATTTACTTACATTGGTTTAATCGCACGAAGATAACGATAAAACCTTTAGTTTAATTGTTTAGTAATTATTAAAATTAACCTTCAGAAAAGTTTTTGGGAATGCTGAAAGGAAAGGAAAGCGTTGTATTAAATACCGGTTCTCTATAGGTAATATTTACCTTAGTAATAGCATTACCGTCATTTACAACTACATTTCTACCATGAGAAAAATCTTTTCCGTTGAGCTGCCGGTAATCGGTGTAAATGATATCGCTGCTTCTGTTGGTGTTGCTTTCTACTATCCTGGATGCAGATAAAGTAATAGTATTGTTCTGATTCTTGTGTAAGGTAACAAGATTGTTAAATAAAGCAGTTTTAATCATCAGCTGTAAAGCATTATCTGTAACTTTATACGATTCTACGGTTCCTTCTGCCATTACCGCATTACCCATCAGCAAATCTTGTAAGTCTTTAAAACCAAGCGGAAACTGTACTACATTTTGTAAGTAGGATATATTTCTGCGAACAATTTTGCTTTGTAATTTATCTAAAAGCAGCACGCTATCGGGCGTGATCATCGCCCTGAAAACCTCAATGCCAAAAGGCCCTGTAACAGAAACCCAAATCGCTTTATCTTTTTGCATTCTTAGTGTACCGTTCACACTCTGATTTAGCTTAGGGCTTTGTATATCAATAGATAGCTTTGAAGAAAAGGTATTGAAATCTAATTTTTCCGTCAACAATCTGTTGTGCGTACTTAATGCAAACTGCTTTTCTGCATCGGACGCTTCATCAACTACCACTTTTTCCGTGTTTAAAACCGGAGATTGTGTCTGTGTTTTTTTCACTGTTTTGCAAGATGCAACAGTAAATAATACCACAAGAATATATATATAATGAATTTTCATGTTTTACTTTCTGTTTAGCTTATTTGGATATAAAAAATAAGTTGTAAATTACACTTTACCTGTGTGGCCAAAACCTCCGGCTCCCCTGTGGGTGTCGCTTAACTCATCAACTTCCAGCCAGCTAATCATTTCTACCTTTTGTATAACCATTTGAGCAATCCTGTCGGCAGGTTGTATGGTTTGTTGTTCGTTAGATAAATTTACAATTATCACTTTTACTTCGCCTCTATAATCCGCGTCAATGGTGCCGGGCGTGTTCAGACAGGTTAATCCCTGCTTTATAGCCAATCCGCTCCTCGGTCTTACCTGCGCTTCGTATCCAATGGGAATTTCCAGGAACAAGCCGGTGGGTATCAGCGTTCTTTGCATAGGTTCTAAAACTACAGGCTCTGTAATATCGGCTCTCAGATCCATTCCGGATGAACCTTCTGTAGCGTAATGTGGTAAAGGATTAGATGATTTGTTAATTATTTTTATCTGCATAAAAGATCTTTTATATTTTTTGAAGTAAAATCACAGCATGTGCGGTGAGGCCTTCCTCTCTTCCTACAAAACCCATTTCTTCTGTAGTGGTCGCTTTTATAGAAACATCTGCAACCGCAAGGTTTAAAACGGAAGCGATTGTTTGCTGCATTTCTGCTATATATGGTTTAATTTTAGGTTTCTGTAAACAAAGAGAGGAATCTATATTTACAATGGTATAGCCCTTCTGTTTTATTAGTTCAAAACTTTCTTTGAGTAAAATTTTGCTGTCGATATCTTTATATTTATCGCTGGTGTCAGGGAAATGGGTACCTATATCTCCTAAGCCCAATGCGCCCAGCATGGCATCGCAAATAGCGTGAAGTAACACATCTCCGTCGCTATGCCCAAGGCTGCCTTTATCATGCGGAATTTTTATGCCGCCAATCCACAAGTCTCTTCCTGCTACTAATTGGTGGAAGTCTATTCCATACCCTATTCTAATCTGCATAATTTGTATATTATCGGGTAAAAATAATGATTAATTATGAATTGCAGGTATTGAAAGGACATAGACGATTTGGGACTTTCTTTTTAATACGATGGTTCACACAAAAAAGCCGAAACAAGAGAGAAAAGAAAACTTACCTAAAAATAAATATCAACATAATCTATGGTGCCATTGTTGTAGCAACTTTGCATATTCTGCAGTCGCCAGTATTTGCGATTCTTGGTAGATAGAAAAGTTTGTTTCCCCACTTTTGTACATTCAGTTTCTTTGGTAGGGTTTCTGCTAAGGTTTACTGCAATGGTACCGTCAAACTCCAACTGCAGCGGGCTGATCATTTTTGCAATGCCGTCTACTTTTACATAGCCAAGTGCAGCGCTCTTCTGTTCTCCAGAAATTTTGTAAACATTTGGCTCATCGGTTTTAGTAAATTTTATTTTACCCGGATTGTCCCAACTTATCCATTGCAATGTAAGATTGTGCATCCCGGATATATCCGGCAAATTGCTTGTATCTTTACTCACCACTTCCTCGGATACTACCGTATCGTTTTGTAAAACAGTATCGGGAGCCACCACAGTGTCTGCTACAATTGTAGTTGAAGCTGTATCAATCGTATTACTTTCTCCCTGTTGATTTTGACAAGACGCAAAAAAAGCAACCGACGCTACGAAATAAGACAAATGCTTTTTCATCTGCATATTTTTTATATTTCTATGTAAAATGACGTTTTATTTTTTCACACGCACCAATATTATGCCACAGTAGAATTTATGTCATAAGTGATTGAAGCTCCTTTTCTTCCAGTACTACTCTATGGCAGGGCGCATCGTTTTTGCTTTCCCATTTTATTAGTCTGATATATCCCGATTCCAGCTCAATACCGGTAATATCTCCATCTGAAAAACAGCAGCATCCTGTGTTGAAATAACCCGATTGCATGCTTAAAAAATCAGTTTTAACCACAGCGAAATTTCTCTTTAGTGATTTTGTCTGATTATCTAAATCGGTAAACAAAACATTATCGTTGTTCTTCTTTGCGCGCTGCATGTCTCTGAATAATCTTTCTATGTAGGTGAGCGACTCAAACACTGCCTGGTGCGTATGCCCGGTGATGAGCAGAGTATTTTCTTTGGTGGCAGACCATTCATACATAATCTGATTATGAATGGTTTTCTTGTAAATGCTGTTGGAAGGCTCGTTAGGATTGATGCGCAAATAAGCTTGCAAAGGCGCCCAAATATTAGCTACAAAAAATTTAGTAAACTTGTTCCCGTCGCTGCGGGCATCGCCCTGGTGGCCGTGCGTGCAAAAAATATTCAGCGCTTTTTCATTGATTTGGGTAGATAAAACCACGCCTTCATGCACTTTTATTTTTTTACCATAAATTATTTCCAGTTCCAATGGTGCTAAAGGTCCATATTTCCAATAAAGATCGTGGTTACCAAAGATCTTTACAAAAGCATCGCGGCGTAAAAACTTCTTTTCCAGTTCAAATGCTTTCTTATTGTTTTTTATAACCGAAACGGTTGAGTTTTCCCATAGCTCTTCACAATCGCCCAGGTTCACAAAAATAAAGCCCTGCTTGTTGTAATACTCTAACGCGGTTAGGTAGTTTTCTTCAGATGCGGCAAAATCATCGGCACCGTTTCTTCTGCCTTTATGCTGGTCAGAAAAAATAATGAACTTGTCCTTCCATGCATCGAAGTGAATTTGCAAGCCGTTTTTTTCGGGCTCGGTAAGAATAGAGCTAAATAAATTGGTAAGAGACTGGTAAATTCTATCTTTATCGGGCTGCGAAGTAAATTGATTACTAATCCAGAGAATTGGTCTTCTTAATAAATAAATGAACAATTTTCTCATATTCTCTAAATGGATTATTCATTGCAGGCTGATTATTTATTTAAATAAACTGTCTACAAATTCATGCTTGTCAAATATCAGCAGATCCTCAATTTTTTCTCCCACACCAATAAATTTTACGGGAATCATCATCTGGTGCGCGATGGCTAAAATAACACCCCCTTTTGCGGTTCCGTCCAGCTTTGTTACAGCCAGTGAGCTTACATTGGTTACTGCAGAAAATTGCTTAGCCTGTTCAAGCGCGTTCTGGCCGGTTGACCCATCCAAAACCAACAATACGTCATGCGGCGCATCGGGAATTACTTTCTGGATAACTCTTTTAATTTTGTTCAGTTCATCCATTAAATGAGTTTTATTGTGCAGCCTGCCCGCCGTGTCTATAATTACCACATCTGTATTTCTTGAAACCGCGCTTAATACCGTATCATAGGCAACAGAGGCAGGATCGCTGCCCATGTCCTGCTTTACAATAGGCACATCTACACGCTCGCTCCAAATGGTCAGTTGGTCTACGGCGGCAGCCCTGAAGGTATCTGCTGCCCCCAGCAAAACACTGTTGCCCATTTTTTTGTAATTGTATGCCAGCTTACCAATTGTAGTGGTTTTCCCTACACCGTTTACGCCTACTACCAAAATTACATAAGGTTTTTTATCGGGCGGAATCGAGAAGTTTTTATAGGTTTGATCGAAAGCATCTACAATCATATCTTCAATTTCAGATTTAAGTATCCTGTTTAAATCATTTGTAGTTAAATATTTATCTCGTTCTACTCGCGCTTCAATTCTTTTGATTATTTCAAGTGTAGTATCTACCCCTACATCCGACATGATGAGTGCGTCTTCCAGGTCGTCCAGCACTTCATCGTCAACTTTACTTTTCCCGGCTATAGCTTTAGACACTTTCGAAAAGAAATTCTCTTTGGTTTTCTCTAAACCATGATCCAAGCTTTCTTTTTCTTTAGAACCAAACAATTTTCCAAAAAAACTCATATTATATAATTGATTATTAAGGTATTGCTATATCTGTTTTCTGTTAAATACCCCAGGCTGCGGGGTTTTCTCTCCATTTTTTTAGGGTTCCTTCTGTAGAAGCCGGTACAATTCCTTTTTGCAGTGCAAGTTCTATAAGTGTATTGTAATTAGTAAGCGATTTATATTCTACACCGTTTTCTTTAAAAAGTTCTTCCGCTGTTTCGTAACCGTAATTAAAAATAGAAACAATGCTTTGAACAATCAGTCCGCTTTTTTTAAGTATGTTTACTACTTCCATGCTGCTTTTGCCTGTGGAGATTAAATCTTCAATAACCACTACTTTTTTATTTTCTTCGTAAAAGCCTTCTATCTGGTTTCCCAGTCCGTGATCTTTTGCTTTCGTTCTTACATATATCATAGGAAGCTTTAACTGATCGGCAGCCAAAGCACTCCAGGCTATGCCGGCGGTAGCCACCCCGGCAAGCATCTCTGCATCGGGATAACTTTCATATATCAGGTTACTCATTTCACTTTTAATAAAATCCCTGATATAAGGAAAAGAAAGTATTTTACGATTATCGCAATAAATAGGGCTCTTCCATCCGCTTGCCCAAGTAAAAGGATTGTCCACATTTAATCTTACAGCGCCCACCTGTAGCAATTTTTCTGCGATAGCGCTTTCATTGGAATGATTCATTTATTATTGTCTTTATAGTTCAATTGGCACGAAGATAAATGAAATCTAATAAATTTGCACATAACTATAAGATAACAAAATATTACTAAATTTATTTTTGAAAAAATCAGCTCAATGAAAAAAATAAAAATAATTGCCGGCGGCGGATTGGTGACCAATGAAAACAACGAACTATTGATGATATTCCGCAGGGAAAAATGGGATCTGCCTAAAGGCAAACAAGACGACGACGAAAGCATTGAAGCCTGCGCCATCCGTGAAGTGCAAGAAGAAACCGGCTTGACAGATATACATATCGGATCATTGACAGGTATAACTTTTCATGAGTATTTCGATGAGCGTTTTACAAAAAAAAACGTACTTAAAGAATCGCACTGGTTTGCAATGAGCGTAAAAGGCGTTCCCAGGCTTATACCCCAAACTGCAGAAGATATAGAAAAGGCCGAATGGTGCAATGAGGAAAAAGTAAGCGTTTATCTGCAAAACAGCTATCCCAATATTATAGAGATTGTGCAGAAGTGGAGAGGTAAAGTTTGATGCCGGATATGAAATGCGCAAACTTTTAAGCACAAAACATAAAGCGTGGATTCAGAAAACATCTTCCCATTTTTTTACTACTTTTGCGCGCAATTATGAGCTACGAAAAAGAAATCAGCAGACGCAAGACCTTTGCCATTATATCCCACCCCGATGCCGGTAAAACTACCCTTACCGAAAAATTCCTTTTATTTGGTGGTGCTATACAAACCGCAGGAGCGGTGAAAAGCAATAAAATTAAAAAAGGCGCTACATCAGATTTTATGGAGATTGAACGCCAGCGTGGTATTTCTGTAGCTACATCGGTAATGACTTTTGAATACAAGGATTTTCTTATAAATCTATTAGACACGCCCGGCCACAAAGATTTTGCCGAAGACACATTTCGAACGCTTACTGCTGTGGACTCTGTAGTGTTAGTGGTAGACAGCGTAAACGGCGTGGAAGAACAAACACGCAGGCTGATGGAAGTATGTCGTATGCGCGATACGCCGGTGATTGTATTCATCAACAAAATGGATCGTGATGGGAAAAACCGTTTCGATCTGATTGACGAAATAGAGAATGAACTGAACATTTCATTACACCCGATGACATTTCCCATCAACAGCGGGAAAGATTTTAAAGGCGTTTACAATTTGCACGAAAAAAATCTGATACTATTTACCCCAAATACCAAAGCAGAAGAGGAAGACAGCTTTGAAATAAAAGACTTGTCGCAGCCGATATTGGAAGCTAAAATAGGAACCGCTGACGCAGACATTTTGCGTGAAGATGTAGAACTGCTGGAAGGCGTTTACGGAAGTCTGAACGCTCAGGAATATCTTACCGGAAAAGTAGCCCCCGTGTTTTTTGGCAGCGCCGTAAATAATTTTGGAGTAAAAGAAATGCTGGATACATTTATCAATATAGCGCCCAATCCAAAGCCACGCGAAACTACTACACGCCTAGTGGAACCCAATGAGCAGAAATTTAGCGGATTCATCTTTAAAATACACGCCAACCTTGATCCTAAGCACCGCGACAGGATCGCGTTTCTAAGAGTTTGTTCCGGCAGGTTTGAAAGAAATAAATACTTTCATCATGTAAGAACAGATAAGGACGTACGCTTCAGCAATCCGTATAGTTTTTTGGCAAGAAGCAAGGATGTGATTGACGATGCTTACCCGGGCGATGTAGTAGGCTTGTTTGATACCGGTAATTTTAAAATAGGCGATACGCTAACAGAAGGTGAAAATTTTTATTACACAGGTATTCCTTCATTTTCACCTGAAATATTTAAAGAGCTGGTAAACAAAGACCCGATGAAAACCAAGCAGCTCGAAAAAGGCATCACGCAACTTACAGATGAAGGCGTAGCTCAATTGTTTACACAGTTTGGCGGCACAAAAAAAATCATCGGTTGTGTGGGCGAACTGCAATTTGAAGTAATACAATATCGTTTGTTGCAGGAATATGGCGCGGCTGTTGAGTTTCGCTCATTGCCTTTCTATAAAGCCTGCTGGCTCACTTCGGAAGACCAAAAAAAGCTGGACGATTTTTTAAGATTCAAACAACAAAATTCAGGTGAGGATAAAGACGGCAATCCCGTGTACCTGGCGCAAAGCGAATGGTTTTTAAATACGGAGATCAGTAACAATCCCGATATTCAATTTCATTTTTCAAGCGAGATACATAAAGATTAAAAACAGTTATTGTTATTTCTTTCCCTTCTCGCGCTCCTTCCACATTTGATTGAAGGTTTTGTTGGAAAAGTCAAGATTGCCATGATAGGCTTTCCAAGGTGTGAATAATGTATTTACAAAACTATTTTTCATTTTTCCCGTTCCCTGGTTATACAATCCTCTGCGCAATGTGGCGAATTTCCATATCTTCCACACGGCACGCTCTGAAAAATCGGTATAGCCTTCTTCAACCGATTCGGCTCTGTTTTCGAGCAACAGCTCATGCAGATTGATTCTTACCGGGCACACTTCTGTACAATTACCACATAATGAAGAAGCAAAACTCAGGTGCTTAAACTCTTTCATTCCCTTTAAATGTGGTGTGATTACGCTGCCGATAGGCCCGCTGTAGGTGGTTTCGTATGAATGTCCGCCAATGTTTTTATACACGGGACACGCGTTCAAGCACGCGCCGCACCTTATGCAATACAATGCTTCTCTTACTTTTTCATTTTCCAACAGATTGGTTCTGCCATTGTCTAACAAAACCACATACATTTCTGTGGGACCATCAGATTCTTTGTCTTGTTTAGGTCCGGAAAGCAATGAATTGTAAGCCGTAACCAACTGCCCGGTACCATAGGTAGCCAGCAAAGGCCAGAACAGTTCCAGATCTTTCAGAGAAGGAATCACTTTTTCAATTCCCGCTACCACGATTAATGTTTTCGGAAAAGCCGCAGAAAGCCTTGCGTTTCCTTCATTTTCGGTGAGCGCTATGCTGCCGGTGTCTGCTACTATAAAGTTGGCTCCTGTAATGCCCACCTGCGCCTCTACGAATTTTTCGCGCAGTACGCTTCTGGCTACAAGCGTGAGTGCTTCTGGCGGCAGATTTTTTTCTACACCTAATTTTTCTGTAAACAGATCGGCTATTTGCTCTTTACTCTTGTGCATGGCTGGCGTAACGATGTGGTATGGCGGCTCATCGTCTAACTGTTGAATATATTCACCCAGGTCTGTTTCTACGCTTTCAATGCCCTGCTCTTCCAGAAATTTATTCAGGTGCAGCTCTTCGGTAACCATGCTTTTGCTTTTTACCAAAGTTTTGCAATTTTTTTCTCTGCATATTCTGCCAATTTCTTCCAGTGCCTGCTGTGCATCTTCCGCCCATATCACTTTTGCTCCCCGATCGGATATTTTTTTCTCGAAAGTTAATAGCGATTCATCCAGATGCTCTATGGCCTGCCACTTGAGATTTTTGGCCATCATGCGTGCGGTATCCATATCGTAAAACTGAGATTTACCGCCGCTTACGGCAATATTGTATTTACCTATATTGAAGTTGATAGTACTTCTGTGAGCCAGATCAAACGCTTTTTGTTTTCCTTTGGCTATGAAAGACACGGCATTTTTTTCCATCTTCAAATGTACTTATTTTTTCAGAAAACCTTTCTCATTAAGCTTAACGTTTATCCAGGTGAGATGAATAACTGGTTTGATGTAAAGTTTTCTACCCAATAAAATATCAAAGTATCGCTCTCACACCTACTCTGCCCACATGAATAGTGCGGGTTTCGGCAGGTTTTCTGCCTTCGTAGCGAACGGAGAGTTCCAGGTATTTCATTATACGTTTGGTCATATCAAGTGTCCACAAATAGTTATCGCCGGGCAGCAGTCCCTGCATCATAGTGTATCCAACAGTTGAATTTACTTCTCCTGTAAAGTTTATCTGGTTGTAAGAGAATCTTCCTGTAAGACTTGTATTGGAAAAGGCATTGTATTTGGCTTCTGTGGTCAGCACACTGCTTTTATATTCTTCGCCACCAAGCTGTTGTGCATTTTTCATAGAGGCATACTGATAGCCGGCCGTCATACGAAATTTGGTTTGTATAAAATAAATAACCGAAGGAGAAAAAGAAAACGTGGCCAATTGATAATTCCTGTTGTTAAAAAATGGCGTAAGCAGATTGTTTTCACCTATTTTTTGCTGCAATTCAATAGTGTAATTATTACTGATATTAAATTTAGCCTTCACTATCCAGTCTTTCAACTCGCGGCTTTCTGCACCATAGGTCATCAATGCTTTTCCTACGTTTACAAAACGGCTGATATCCAAGCCCCAAATTCTTCCCATGCGGTTTAGAGAAAGCGTATTATTAAAAATATAATTGAGATTTAAAAGCGCGCTATCCGCTATATCTCCCTGAAATGGATTGAATTCCATACTCTTATCCGCAATACTTTTCTTATTGGTCTGTAAGGAAGATTGTAGGTTAACTTTGCTTACAATATTTGCCCATTTATTTTTGCTGTCGCCAAAATAGGCATAAGGGTCTAAGAGAATGTTGTAATTGAGCTGCACATAATTGGCTTTTACAAATTCATTGGTGGGAGTGAATATTTTTATGTATTTAGCTTCATCGGTAAACACGGCGGTTTCAAATTCATTGAGCTGCGCTATGCCATCTTCATTATAATCTTTCCAGGTAAATTGTCCCTGACCGGCAGGCACTTCAATGTACGTATAAGCTCTTTTTTGCTCTTGGCCGGCACCTGTTTCGTATAAAAAACTTCCGGTAAGCATTCCTTTCCATTCATTTACATTGTATTCAATTCTTCCTAAAAAAGAATTTTCGGGTTGTAGAAAAGTGAAATAATCGGTATTGTATGTTTTAAGCTGCCTGTATGTAGCCGAAAGGCGAAAAGTATGCTGTATATTTTTCAATAATTCTGCCTGTAGATGAATGTTCTCACTCCTGTCTGTTTGCTGCAGCTCAGTTCCTCTCGGAAGTTTATTGCTTCGTGTATTATAAGTAAGTGAAAATTGATTGCGCGCGCTTCTGTCTGATTGTATATAGGCCGAAAAATCCTGAAAAGAAAAGCTGGTATTCGTTAGCGAGTCGGTTAGCTTATTTTTTAACTGGTTGTTTTCCATAGCATATCTTACACCTGCTTCTATATTAGCCATTGTAGAAAAACGTTTAGAAAACTCTACTCTGGGTCTAAAGAAAAAGCCATTGTTGTACACGTCTTTGATACTTGTGTAGCTTATCAATTCAGTCATTTTCCAGCCGTTAGGTGTTTGCAGCCTGTGCTGCAGAGTATTTCGCAATCCTTTGTAGCCGCCGCTTCGTGTATATTTATCTACCTGATAATCAATAAAGTTATACTGGTTTGTTCTTAATCCAACCTGAAGATTAATTATATTTTCATTTTCATTAGGTACAAGCAGAGGTAAACCCCAATCTCTAAAAAACTCTACCGCACGCAATCTTTCTACGGGCTGAAAATTAGCCTCTGCTCTTTCTATGTTGAGATGCGTATACAATTCCCTTTGTTTTTCTTTTGCTGTTTTCCATCGATGTTTTTTTTCAAACTGCAATTTACCGGCAAAACCATTATCATTCATCTTATCGTTTACAGAAAAAGTGTTTATATCATATTTACTACCAGCCAGTTCTACACGCAATCTCGTATTTTCATTAAAAGTATACTCGGCATCCAGGTCTATCAGCTGGTGCTTTTTGGGAGAAGGTATAAACTCTGCCGGCTCATAATTGCCCTGCGGAATACCATTTATGGGTGCTACCCACTGAAAAGCCTGTCCGTTTGCGCCTGAAATCAACGGAATATAATTGCCCCTGTTTACACCAACCTGCACAAAATATAAAGCATATTTTGCAAGTAAACTATCAGTTGAGTAAACATATATACTATCTTGATAAGTATTTATTAAAGTATCTATTTTTTTATATAAAATTTTAGTGGAAGTATTTGGCGTCTGTTCAGCGTAAGGATAAAAAGCCCATGCTATGCTGTCTCCTATCGCATTCATAAATGATTTTTTAGAATTGTCTATAGTAACATTTATAGGCGAAGATTTTGCATCGGTATTGCTAAAAGCTGCTACATTTAATTTTAGTTTATTATTGAAATTAATAGTATTTTTAATATAAATCATTGAATTAAAATAGTTTCTGTCGGAATACTCAAATTCTACCTGTATTCTTTTATCCTTGGTAACCATTTGCTTCGGTGTAAAGCTTATTTGTGCCAGATTGTAATCTATTACATAATCCTGATCTTCTCCACGGCTCATCAACTGACCGTCTATGAATACTCTTTCCGTTCCGGCCAGGATTACGATATACATTTCATTATTGTTGCCAAATAACTTATAAGGTCCCTGATTGCCTTCCGCTACCTGTAAAACATTTCGTGCAAACTTTCCTTTGGCAATGGAAGCGTTCACTATAAAGTCGTTTTGTATTTTGCTATTAAGAGCAAACAACTGCCGGTAAGAGATGCCTTCCAGCCTTTTGTAAAAACGCAGAAAGTATTGTTCATCCTGTCTTAAATCAATATCTCCCAAACTTACCTGCCATTTCTTGCCGGAGAATTGCAGGAAAATCCTGTCAAAATCGTTGAGCATCTGCGTGCTGCCATCGGGCTGTACCGGCAAATTATTGTCGGTAAGCGCGGCTTCCAGCCGGATACTATCGCCCAGATAACCATTCATTTGCAGGTTAAACTGCGAATTAAAAATTAGATCCTGGCTGTTGCCCACGCTTAGGCTTCTGCCAAAGCTGCCATTATAATTCATATCGCCAAATTGTAGTAGCGATGGGTTATTTGTTTCGTTCAAAACCCTTTCTCTCGGAAACCGCACATCTATATAATCATTATAATCAAACCTTTTTACAACTTTGTTCAATTTTGGCATTACGCGGTACTTAACCTGAATGCTGTCCTTATCAATCATTTTTTTCCAGGTCAGCGTCGCGTTTAAATAATCAATATCGTAAAAAGAAGTATCTGCTTTTTCAGCGGAAAAAGAGCCCGGCACTATGGATAAGGAATCTACCCGTACCGTTCCGGCGGCGCTTATTTGTTTTTCGCGAAGAGTAGACAACGATTGCGACCGTGCACACAGCACAGCGCATAGGAACAACAACGTTAGTATAAAAATTCTCGAAAACATCAATGATTCTATAACTTATCAAAAATAGTAATATTGTGCTGCCGATTTTATTTTTATATAATCAATTTACTTTTGTTATAAAATATTTTAATAGTAAATTTGCCACATTCTGCTATAAGACTAAGAGTTTAATGAAAGATACACCAAACTACTGCGACAATAACTGTGTGAATTGCATACCGCAAAGAGATACAGTATTTGCCGGATTGACTGAAGAGCAACTGGAAACGCTTAACGAAAATAAATCTTGTACCAACTATAAAAAAGGGCAGGTTATTTTTTCTGAGAACGGTATTCCTTTTGGTCTATTTTGCGTAAGCCACGGCAAAATCAAAATCGCTTCTACGGGACTTGACGGGAAAGAGCAAATCCTTCGTTTTGCGAAAACGGGAGATATATTCGGCTACAGAGCATTGATTTCGCAGGACAGGTATCATTGTAATGCTATTGCAATGGAAGACAGCGCCATTTGTATTATAGATAAAAATGTATTCCTGAATATATATTACAACAATCCCAGCCTGTCAAGAGCCGTATTCAAGAAAATAAGTGAAGACCTCAAAAAGGCTGAAAATATTATTGTATCTCTCTCTCAAAAAAACGTACGGGAAAGACTGGCCGAATCGCTTTTGTTTTTTATAGCTACCTATGGTTATGAAGAAGACGGATCTACGCTGAATGTATTATTCAGCCGCGAAGAAATAGCGGCTTTCGTAGGTACATCTACCGAAAGTGTGATAAGGTTATTATCTGAATTTAACTCTGATAAAATAGTAGAATTAATAGGCAAGAAAATCAAGGTTATCAATCTTGATAAACTTACCAAAACAGCCAACTTGCTGTATTAAAAATACTAACTGTGTAGGTTTTAGATTAGCTTCTATTCCTGTTCATTTCCTCAAAAACTTCATCTATTAGCAGTATGTTGCCATCGGCAGCTTCAGTGGCTAGTTGGTCGCAACGGTTGTTGTAAGGATTATCTGCATGTCCTTTTACCCAAAAGAATTGAATTGAAAATGACAGAGCAAGTTTATAATATTGCATCCACAGATCTTTATTCTTTTTTCCTCCTTTAAAATCAGTGGCTATCCAGCTTTTTAGCCAGCCTTTTTCTACCGCGTTTACCACATATTGTGAATCGGTATAGATCAAAATCTTTTCGGTATTTCTTTTCAATGCTTCCAATGCCTTTATTACCGAAAGCAATTCCATCCTGTTGTTGGTAGTAAACCTATAGCCCGCCGATAATTCTTTCCTGAATTTTCCGTACATCATCACTACTCCGTAGCCTCCCCTTCCCGGGTTGCCTCTTGACGCACCGTCTGTGTATATAATTATTTCTGCCATTCGTTTTCAAAAATAGCAAGTATTCCACAATATTATTCTCATTAAAAACAATCTTATGAAAATAATTTTTTTGATTATAGAAAAAACTGTAATATTGCATTCGGAAACAAAGATTTCTATTTTCAAATTAGAAAAAGCTACGCTTACACTCCTTGTTTTCTCAAAAAAAATCGACCTATATTTTAAAAACTTTATTTATCCTTCTAAAAGAACTCCAATAATATCAATTGGAATGATTTTGATGAATCAATCAAAAAAAATAATTACGTAAAGATTTATGTACGACATCCTTCAATTAAACGACATGTTAGTTCCCGAACTAATTGACGTAGCAGAAAGCCTGAAAATTCCCGTAAAGAAAAATGTAGAAAAGCAGGAGCTTATTTATCAAATATTAGATAAGCAGGCCATACAGGAAAGTGAACCCGGCGCTGACAAAAAAGACACTAAGCCTAAAAAAAGAAAGACCGTAAAAGCCACTACCGGCAATACTACCGAAGAGGCTTTTGTAGAAGAGTCTACTTCAGAAAAGCCACAGGCCGAAAAAGAACAACCGGCCGCCGCTAAAGAATCCTCTTCTGCAGAAAAGAAAACAAGAAAAAGAAAACCCATAAAGAAAGCAGTAGCCAAAGCCACATCCACCTCGGTAGAGAAAGATGATAAAGTAGAGCAGGCCGCTGAAAAAAGCACGACCAAAGAAGCGCTGCAAGAAAACGATTCAGACGACACGGATATAGAATCTGTGCCCGCAGAAGTGCCGCAGATATCTGAAAAATTCCTGGAATTATTAAAAGACGATGAAGACAATATATCTGCCGAAGAATTAGAAAAAATGAGCGAAGAAGAAGTGATAGCGCAGCAGGTAACACATCATAAGCACAAAAGAGAACCTTTATTTAATATTGAGTTTGACGGGATCATCAACTCTGAAGGTGTGCTTGAAATGATGACCGACGGATACGGCTTCTTGCGTTCTTCCGATTATAACTACCTTTCATCGCCCGACGATGTGTATGTATCACCATCACAGATAAAACTGTTCGGATTAAAAACCGGCGATACAGTAACCGGTACCGTAAGACCTCCCAAAGAAGGTGAAAAATATTTTGCCTTATTAAAAGTAGAAAGAATAAACGGCAAAAGTCCCGAAGAAGTAAGAGACAGAGTACCGTTTGATTATCTTACACCGCTTTTCCCTTTCGAAAAATTAAATTTATTTACGTCTCCCGGCAACTACAGCACAAGAATAATGGATCTTTTTACACCTATCGGTAAGGGCCAGAGAGGATTGATAGTAGCACCGCCAAAAGTGGGCAAAACCGTACTGCTAAAAGATGTAGCGAATGCCATAGCTAAAAATCATCCTGAGTGTTATTTAATGGTAGTGCTGATAGATGAACGTCCGGAAGAAGTGACCGATATGGAAAGAAGCGTAAATGCGGAAGTAATCGCCTCTACTTTTGATGAGCCTGCCGATAAGCACGTAAAGGTTTCTACCATTGCATTACAAAAAGCTAAACGACTGGTAGAATGCGGACATGATGTAGTTATTTTACTGGACAGCATTACGCGTTTGGCGCGTGCACACAATACGGTAGCACCCGCATCGGGCAAAGTGCTTTCCGGTGGTGTGGAAGCCAATGCGATGCAAAAGCCCAAACAATTTTTTGGCGCTGCCCGTAAAATAGAATTTGGCGGATCATTAACCATACTTGCTACCGCGTTAATTGAAACCGGCAGCAAAATGGACGAAGTGATCTTTGAAGAATTTAAAGGCACCGGCAATATGGAACTGTTGCTCGACCGTCGTTTGGCCAATAAACGTATATATCCCGCCATCGACCTTGTATCATCATCTACCCGCCGAGACGATCTCTTGTTAGACAAAGATGTACTTTCAAGAATGAACATCCTGCGCGCTTACCTTAGTGATATGAAATCTGAAGAAGCGATGCCCGACTTACTAAACAGGATGAAACATACCAAAAACAATGAAGAGTTTTTGATAAGTATGAATGGATAAGAGAGAGGGATGAGGTGGCAGGAATGAGGGGTGAGGAATGAGGGAAGATTGAAAGCATGGAGTTGGAAGTAAAAAACCAGACTCTGCTATCCCCCGCTGGCGGTGGAAATAAATTACCTTTGTATTTTCGTTATAAAAAACACAGGAAAGCACCGAGTTGCAAGAAAAAACCAGACTCTCTTATCCCCCGCTGGCGGGGGCAGGGGGTGGAAAACATAAATAACCTTTGCGCCTTCTTAGGCTCTGCCTCAGCCGTGACTCCCGAAAAGATACCGCGCTATCGTTTCAACATCAAAAAAGCAAAAAGAATGAAAGCACATATCGCCGCAGGCAGTAGGATACAGCTACAAAGCTAAGATGCTTGGTAGATCAGCTACTTTTTATTACCCCAATTGAGTATCAATCGTTAATTTTTATGGATATTTCTCTGAAATATTGTTTCTTTGCACAATTAATTTTTTTCTAAGCATGGCGCAAGAAGCAATCCCCGCAATTTTATTATTAGAAGATGGCAACGTTTTTCACGGAAAATCTTTCGGCAAGGCCGGAACCGCATCCGGAGAAATTTGTTTTAATACCGGCATGACCGGGTACCAGGAAGTTTTTACCGATCCGAGTTACTACGGGCAAATATTGATAATGAACAATGTACACATTGGTAACTATGGTGTAAACAGAAAGGATGTAGAAAGCGACAACGTAAAAATAAAAGGACTGATTGCACGCAACCTAGAAGAAAAGTTCTCGCGCTACCAGGCAGATACCGACCTGAATGCTTATCTTGTAGAAAACAATATTGTTTCCATTGCAGATATTGATACGCGCGCGCTGGTCACACATATCAGAAACAAAGGCGCTATGAACTGCATCATTTCTACAGAGATCACGGATATTGACAAACTAAAGGAAGAACTGGCTAAAGTACCGCCAATGGAAGGTTTAGACCTGTCTAAAGAAGTGTCTACAAAAGAAGCTTACAATGTAGGCGATGAAAACGCGCCCATCAAAATTGCCGCTCTTGACTTTGGCATTAAAAGAAACATTATCAACTGCATGGTTGAACGCGGCGCCTTCGTGCGCGTGTTTCCCGGAGATACATCTTTAGAAAAAATTAAAGAAGAGTTTAATCCTGATGGATACTTTCTTTCCAACGGACCGGGCGACCCTTCCGCCATGAGCTATGCCATTGAAACGGCAAAAAAAATACTGACAGAAAATAAACCCGCCTTCGGAATTTGCTTAGGACACCAACTATTGGCGCTGGCTAATGATATTCCCACATACAAAATGCATCACGGACACAGGGGGCTTAACCACCCGGTAAATAATCTTATTACAGGGTTAAGTGAAATCAGCACACAAAATCACGGATTTGCGGTAGATCCTGAAAAAATAAAAGAAAATCCTGAAGTAGAGGTTACGCATATCAACCTGAACGATGACAGCATTGAAGGTTTCAGGATGAAAAATAAGCCTGTCTTTTCAGTACAATATCACCCGGAAGCTACGCCGGGGCCGCATGACAGCCGAATTTTGTTTGATGACTTTATTGACCTGATCAAAAAAGATAAAGCATAGTGTTGCCTTACTAATCTGAATTTTTTAATTCAACAGGTGTATAAATATTTTTGTAGTTCTCCATTTCAAACAATACTTCCTCTGTAGCATTGAATTTAAATATTTCAGGCTCAGACCCATCTTCGGTGCCTTCTATGGCGCCATATAAATCTTTGTAAGGAGGAAACGCGCGTACATTTTGTGGCTTATCAGATATTTTCACCAGCTGATCGGGCAATATTCTATAAGTATTTTTATCAGCAAAAGTGTTTTTTCCATCCAGCAAATTTTGCAGACTATCTACCAAACCTTTTGCATGGGCTACATTCGCGCTGTCTATAACAACCGGCGACAATGGTTTTCTGCCTCCATAGATTGTATCGGAACTTAGGTTCAGTACATAATATCCCTGCTCTTGTGGTATAGGTACGTTGTATGTTTTACCATCTTTATCAACTTCTATTTCCTTTACATTTTTAAATCCGGATAAATCAAATTCATCACTATTAAAGATTGTAGTCGTTTTATTAGTGAGCTGCTGCTGAAACACTTTTAACTCGCCATTAAAAAATACCATTACTTTTCTTTCAACGGGCTGACTACAGGAAAAAAGAAAGATGAGCGCGAAGATAACTGAGAAATATTTCATAGATAACAGGATTTTTTCAAGTTCAAATATAAAAAAAAGCAGGCAAAGAAAACTCTGCCTGCCTGGATATTTTTTAATTTAAGTATGCTGATGATTATTTTGCAGCGCTGTAATGTTCTGCAACCTTGTCCCAGTTTACCACGTTCCAAAAAGCTTCCAGATAATCCGGTCTACGGTTTTGATAGTTAAGGTAGTAAGCATGTTCCCACACGTCAACCCCTAATATTGGCGTACCTTTTACTTCCGCCACATCCATCAGAGGATTATCCTGGTTGGGTGTAGAGGTAATTTCCAGTTTGCCGTCTTTCGCTATCAGCCAGGCCCAACCGCTACCAAATCTTGATGCAGCCGCTTCGTTGAATTTCTTTTTAAAATCTTCAAAAGATCCGAATGCTTCTTTAATAGCTTCAGCCAGTTCACCTGTAGGCTCACCGCCTGCATTAGGGGCTAGTATTTCCCAGAAAAAAGTATGGTTCCAATGACCGCCACCGTTATTTCTTACTGCTGTAGAAATGCTTCCCGCATTGGCCAATAGTTCTTCTAAAGTTTTATTTTCGTTTTCTGTACCTTTTACTGCTTCGTTTAGTTTAGTAACATACCCGTTATGGTGCTTACCATGATGTATTTCCATTGTTTTGGCATCAATATGTGGTTCTAACGCATCAAAAGCATAAGGTAAATCCGGTAATGTAAATGACATAGTTTTAGTTTTTTTATTGAAGTAATATTTTTTCTCTTGTACTCCTACAAATTTAATGCATTAACTCATTAATATCGAAAACTTTATATTGTAAAAATGTTAATTATCAGTACCGATACAAATAAACGAGATTTGTAAAAAATTATCTTTTATTCCTGAAAAATTCTTTCATTAAGCTAATACATTCGTTTTGCAGCACGCCTTGTATTATTTCCGTTTTGGGATGAAATGGTGTATGCTTTACATATTTTCGATAACCGTTTTTTTCATCAGGTGCACCGTATACGATTCTTCCCAACTTAGACCAATAAACAGCTCCGCAGCACATAAGACAAGGTTCTAAGGTTACATACAAAGTAGCATCGGGCAGGTATTTGGCGCCCAATACATTGTAGGCCGTGGTCAGTGCCAATATTTCAGCATGTGCCGTAGAATCTTTTAATAATTCTACCTGGTTATGCGCTTTTGCTATCACCTGCTCATTTACCACCAATACAGCGCCAATAGGCACTTCATCGGCATCAAAAGCTTTATGCGCCTCTCTTAGAGCGAGGCGCATAAAATAATCATCAGACTTCTCAGGTAAGTCTATTATGTTACGTAACACAAATATTATTTTTTCAGAGCCATAATGTCTTTTGCCAACGTTTCAGCTTCTTCCTGCTTCATGTTTGGATGAGAAGCCATTGGCACATTGCCCCATACACCAGATCCGCCGTTTAAAATTTTATCGGCCAGGTAATTAATGGTTTCCGAATTATTATCGTACTTATTAGCTACTGCTACATAAGAAGGTCCTATAGACGCGGCATCAATTTGATGACAGGCCGCACAATCGCTTTTATTCATCAGGTTTTTCAAGGCAATCCCTTCGGGAGAGTTGGTTGCATCTTGCTTAATCATTGACTGAGGTGCCGGCGCATCTGTGGTAGTAGCCGCATTATCAGCGTCTCCACCGCCACACGACGCAAGAAAGACCAAGAATGCCGCAACAGGAATTAATACTCTTTTCATCTCTTTATTTTTTGTTATTATTGTGTCATTAAATCAGCCAAGCTAATTGATTGCTTTTTAAATCTCACCCAAAGCGAATGGCTGATTTATTTTAAGTTATATACAGATTTAATTTTTCAGTAATTTTCAAAACCAAAGACCCGAAGTTAAAGTGTTTTCGCGATAAAGAAAAATCGGTAACTACAGTCTCTTTCTTTTCAACAAAAGACTAACAAATCTTTTGCCATCCTATATATTCTTAGAAAAATTTTACATTTGCAATCAAATAAAAAAATAAGATGTCTCTAACTATTGTTGGTACTATGGCATTTGATGCTATTGAAACCCCATTTGCTAAAACAGATAAAACGATCGGCGGCTCCGGAACCTATTGCGCATATGCTGCTTCTAAATTTGTAAATGACATAAATATGATTTCCATTGTGGGAAATGATTTTCCGCAGGAAGTGATTGCTCATATGAATAGTGTTGGTATTAAAACCGAAGGCGTAGAAAGGTTACAGAACGTAAAATCTTTTTTTTGGAGCGGCAAATATCACCTGGATATGAATACACGCGATTCTTTAGTTACAGAATTAAACGCTTTAGCTCATTTCAATCCTGTAGTGCCTGAAAGCTACCAGAATACCGATTACCTGCTGGTAGGCAATCTTGTACCTGGCGTGCAGAAATCGGTAATTACACAGTTTGCCAATAAGCCGAAATTAATAGTATTAGACACTATGAATTTCTGGATGGAAACAGCGATGGAAGACCTGAAAGATGTGCTTACGCTTACAGATGTGCTGGTAGTAAATGACAGCGAAGCCCGACAACTTTCTGAAGAATATTCATTAGTGAAAGCTGCAAAAAAAATAATGAGTATGGGTCCTAAATTTTTGGTAATAAAAAAAGGAGAGCACGGAGCTTTATTGTTCAATCAGGACGAAGTTTTCTTCGCTCCCGCCCTTCCGCTGGAAGATGTATTTGACCCGACAGGCGCCGGCGATACTTTTGCCGGTGGCTTTATAGGACACATTGCCCGGACTGATGACATTTCTTTTGAAAACATGAAAACAGCTGTAATCATGGGTTCTGTAACGGCTAACTATTGCGTTGAAAAAATAGGTATAGAAAGAATAAAAGAAATACAAAAAACTGATATACAGGAAAGATTGAAAAGCTTTGTAAATCTTTGCAGCTTTAACTATAGCTTAGAGCAGGATACATAACGCAAATTGAAACTTACCTAATCTAAAGACAAGTAAAAATATATAAAAAAGGTAGCTGTTTTGCTACCTTTTTTACTGCTTACAAAAGTTTACTTTTGAGGTACTATCCATAAATAAACCGTTCTGCCATCTACCACAATTTCCTGCTCGGGCTTCCAGTCTCCCATATTAAAAGAGTGAGAAACCACGCGGCTTCCGGGCTTCATTTCCGCAAGAATTTTTGGCTTTAGTTTCAGGTTTACATCAGGAAGGAGGTACAGGGTAAGCACACTTGCTTTGCTAAAGTCAAATTCAAACAAATCGCCTTGGTGAAACTGAACTTTTTGCTGAATCCCGGCTTTTTTAGCATTCTCGTTAGCTTCTTTTACTCTTTGTGCATCAAGGTCAATACCTACACCGGTAGCTCCGTACTTTTTTGCGGGAGTTACCACAATTCTTCCATCGCCGCAGCCAAGATCATAAACAACATCATTGCTGTTTACTTTGGCTACATTCAGCATTGCATCTACAACCGTTTGAGGAGTTGGAACATAAGGCACATCAAGATTTCTTTCCTGAGCCCATAATTGTGTACTGCATGTAAAGAGCAGTAATAAAACCAAAGAATTAATTGTTTTCATTTTTGTCAATTTTAAATATTAAAAAATAGTTTTCTTATATAACATCCTTTTTGTATTCCTTCTTTATCGAAAAAAAATAAACAAGCAAGCCCAACAACAAAATACTTACGCCTAACAAAGAGCCAATAACGGTAACCATCAGGCTTGAGTATAATAAATAAGCACTAAACCCAATAAATACGATAGGTGTAAACGGGTATAACGGTACTTTAAACGGACGAGGCGCATCGGGCTTCTTTTGGCGAAGAATAATCAAACCGATGCCGGTACATAAAAAGAAAAACCAAAAAACCGGCGCTGTAAAGTCTACCATTGCCTCGAAGCCATTGCGTGCGAAAGCGCCGAATACTATTAATAATATGGCTATACCTCCTTGCGCCAGCAGCGAATTGACGGGGGCAGACTTTTTATTGTTCCATTTGCCTAAAAAAGAAAACCGATTAAAATCTTTACCAAAAGAATAGCTTGACCTTGCCCCGGTAAATATGGTTGTATTCAGTGAAGTTAATGCAGATAAACATACTAACAACCCTATCAACACTACGCCGGTCTGACCTAAAGTAGCCTGCATCATACTGGCGCCCACAGCTTCAGATGCGGCAATACCTTCTAACCCTAACACATTTAAAAAAGCAAGATTAACCAGTAAATAAACAACTGTGATAATAAATAAACTGGCAATTAGCACAAAAGACATTTTTCTGCTTCCCGCTTTTAATTCTGATGATATATAAGCCGCTTCATTCCAACCGCCAAAAGTGAGCAATACAAAAATAAAAGCCAGGCTGAGTGAAGGGTTTACGGGTGGTTCATACGCCTCTGCAACTGACATTGCCGAATTAGCGGGCTCAATAAAAAAACCTGTAAAAACAATAATAAATATTCCTGCGAACTGTAGTGCCGATAAAGCTTTTTGAATACCGGTGCCGAATTTGATACCCAGCACATTAATGAGCGTCAGCAGTATTACTACGCCCACGGCATATAAAGATGAGGTATACTTTCCCAGATCATATACCTGCGACATATAATCGCCAATGATAAAAGCCAGCAAGGCTATAGAGCCGGTTTGTACAATGGGGATACGCGCCCAGGCAAATAAAAATGAAAAAAGCTTTCCGAATGCAAGCTTTAAAAAAATGGTAATCTCCTCCCGTACTGGGAAAGGCAGCGCTTAATTCTGAATAACACAAAGCGCCGATAAGAGAGATGATACCGTCCAATACCCACACAAATAAAAACCAGTACCCATCCACGGTGTTGGCGGCTACCACCGAAGGCGACCTGAAAATTCCCGCGCCTATAACAATACCTGTAATTAGTACAATAGCATCTATAAGACGCAGCGCGGGTTTCGGCGAAGTCAAAGAATGTTCTTTTGTATTTTGTAAACCAATGTCATCCGCTTCTGAATAATTTTTCATCAAAAGTTTATATAATTAGGGAAGAAGTCGTTCGCACCTGTGTCTGTGTGTATAATACTCGTAAAATAATACAGAAAGCTTATGTATACTGTTTTTAAAAAGTTAATTTGACGCTAAGAATCAGCGAGTTATGATAATTTTAAGGCATCCATAAGATTTTTTATATTGAATTAAACATTTAGATATGATTGCCTATCTGTTGGCTTATCACTTTTTATTCTAATTACTTTATCTTTACTTATTAAAATACCATTTTAGTTCGTATACTTTTAGCATGAAAAAATTTATTTATTTCTTTTTATTACTCTTTAGTTGTGGCGTTGCCAGTGCTCAGCAGGAAAAAATAGACACCAACTTACTGGATACTAATTTCGGCACAAAAACTTGGTCAATCATTTCTCAATCAGTAATAAACATCAGAAAAGAACCAACCTATCGGGCAGAGATGACCACACAAGCACTTTT
The DNA here is from genome assembly GCA_023386235.1 of Bacteroidota bacterium. Taxonomy (GTDB): domain Bacteria; phylum Bacteroidota; class Bacteroidia; order Chitinophagales; family Chitinophagaceae; genus Haoranjiania. The sequence continues at coordinate 52,600 of JAEWKC010000028.1, forward strand.
AGGTACACCTATAAAAGTACTGGCTAAATATCGCAACTGGAATAAGGTACAAACACCTGAAGGCTATACCGGCTGGACAAGTGCGCCGCTGGAAAGAATAGATTCCATAGCCTTACACGCATACAACAAAAAGCCAAGGATAATTGTTACAGAAAACAATACGAACATATATCTACAACCCGACAAATCATCGGAATTACTTTCAGAAGTAGTAATGGGAAGTATATTGACTTTGCTCAACAATCCTTCACCTTCCGATTTCTATGCGGTTTCTTTTGCTGATGGCAGAAAGGGCTACATATCTAAAACCGCTGTGCTTAAATGGGAACACTGGCAGCAATCCATTCAGCTCACAGGCAGCAGTATTGAAAATTTGTCCAGAAGATTTTTAGGTGTTCCTTATTTCTGGGGCGGCACTTCACCACGCGGACTGGATTGTAGCGGACTTACCAAAACCACTTATTTTATGCATGGTATCATATTACCCAGAGACGCGCGCCAGCAATACTTAACCGGTACAACTATTGATTCTACACAGCATTTCAGCAAATTAAAAAAAGGGGATCTTTTATTTTTTGGAAGAAAAGATAAAAATGATACCACCAGGTATAATATCGTACACACAGGCATTTATTTGCAAAACCGACAATTCATACACGCCACAGACGGATATGTGCAAATAAACAGCCTTAACCCAGCCGATAAAAATTACGACAAACATAACCATAGCCGGTACGTAATTGCCAAAAGAATTATGAACGAGCCTGTAAACGGCATCTGGAGCGTATTTGAACATCCATGGTATAAGTAAAACAAGTATATTTTCACAATGAACAACAGAAGAAACTTTCTCAAAACCTTTGCGCTGGCCAGCGGCGCTTCTCTGATTAAATTTCCGGCAGCAGCCAATTGGTATAGTTCTAAACGCACCGGCAATAACAGGATGCAGCTAAAATGGGCTCCTTACGATTTGCAGCTTAAGCATGTATTCAGCATAGCCAACAGCTCGCGCAAAACCACGCCGGTTGTACTTACCTCATTAACATTTGACGGTGTTACCGGATATGGCGAGGCGTCGCTGCCTCCCTACCTTGGTGAGTCGCAGGCTTCTGTAATGGAATTTCTAAAAAAAGTAGACCTCTCAGGATTTTCCAATCCTTTTCACATAGAAGAAATATTGCAGTATGTAGATAAAATAGCTGAAAATAATACCGCCGCCAAAGCCGCGGTAGATATAGCCCTGCACGATCTTACAGGAAAACTGATGCAACAGCCCTGGCATAAAATGTGGGGATTGAACACCGCTAAGATACCACTCACCACTTATACGATCGGTATAGACACTGATGACATGATTCGCAAGAAAGTAAAAGAAGTGGAAGGTCAGTTTAATATACTAAAAATAAAATTAGGCAGCGATAATGACAAGCGCATTATTCATGCAGTACGCTCGGCCACACAACTGCCGCTGGCTGTAGACGCTAATCAGGGTTGGAAAGACAAGCATTTTGCCTTAGATATGATTCACTGGCTAAAAGAGCAAGGCGTGGAAATGGTAGAACAGCCTACCGGCAAATACAATCTTGAGGATAATGCATGGATCACCGAAAGAAGTCCTTTGCCTGTTTTTGGCGACGAATCCGTGCAAAGGCTGCGTGACATACAAAAACTAAAAGGTGTATTTTCAGGTATCAATATCAAGCTGATGAAATGTACCGGCCTGCACGAAGCCTGGAAAATGCGCCATTTTGCACAAACACTGGGTATGAAAGTAATGATAGGCTGCATGACCGAAACTTCCTGCGCTATATCTGCCGCTGCTCAATTAGCCGCGGGGCTTGACTTTGCCGACCTGGACGGCGCTTTGCTAATCCAAAATGACGCCTTTGACGGAGCCGCTTTTACACAAGGGAAAATCATTCCTTCGCACTTGCCGGGCATTGGCATACAGCCTAAGATTAAAATAGATTTTAAATAAAATACCGGGAAATATTTACTACTTAAATCATTAATCCTCTGGTAAATCACTCATTTAATTTTAATAAAATGCGAATAGAATACGAAATAAAACTGGGCTTTAAAGATGTAATGATACGCCCAAAAAGATCTACACTCAAATCACGTGCACAGGTAGATCTGGAACGCGAATTTATTTTTCATCATTCTAAAAAGAAATGGAAAGGTGTGCCAATAATCGCTGCAAATATGGATACGGTAGGCACCTTTGAAATGGCGGAAGCGCTGGCAAAAGATACGATCGTTACTGCTGTACATAAGCATTATTCCGTAGAAGACTGGAGCAGTTTTTTAAAGAAACAGCCGGAAAGCATCTACGAGTACATTGCCTTAAGCACAGGTACAGGCAAAAGCGATGAAACAAAAATAAAAGCCATCATTGCCAGGCATCCTAAGATTGAATTTATTTGCATTGATGTAGCCAACGGCTATTCAGAGCATTTTGTAGATTTTGTACGGAGAATGCGCAAAGCTTTTCCGCAAAAAACAATTATAGCCGGCAATGTAGTTACCGGTGAAATGGTAGAAGAGCTGATACTGTCCGGCGCCGATATTGTAAAAGTGGGTATTGGTCCCGGCTCTGTATGTACTACACGCATTCAAACAGGTGTAGGCTACCCGCAATTATCGGCAATTATTGAATGTGCCGATGCGGCGCACGGCTTGGGCGGCCATATCATCTCTGACGGCGGCTGTAAAATTCCGGGAGACGTGGCCAAGGCTTTTGGCGGCGGAGCCGATTTTGTAATGCTGGGTGGTATGCTCGCTGGACATGATGAAAGCGGTGGGGAACTGCTGGAAGAAAACGGCAAAACCTATAAACTGTTTTATGGCATGAGTTCTAAAACCGCTATGGATAAGCATTCCGGAGGTATTGCAGAGTATCGCTCCTCTGAAGGAAAAACCGTAAAAGTGCCTTACCGCGGCGCTGTTGCAGAAACCGTAAAAGACCTGCTGGGAGGTGTAAGAAGTACCTGCACCTACGTAGGCGCCTCTAAATTAAAAGAGCTGTCGAAAAGAACAACTTTCATAAGAGTGCAGGAACAACATAATGAAGTGTTTGGGAAGGATTGATGTGAGGATGGCGTGTAGGATGCGGGAAGTTAGTTGGAAGAAGAAAGGTCGAAGCTGGAATCGCGAAGATCCGAGCCGGAAGTAAAACCGGATTCTTCTATCCCCCGCTGGCGGGTGCAGAGGGTGAAAACAGGTATGAATGTACGATGTAACATGATACCAAAGCAGCAACTATACATATTAACCGCAGCAATACTATACGTTCATCACATCATAACCTGATAACAACGCAACAACATTATCACTTCAAAATATTATGCCCCAATTTGTCTCTTTTGGCAGCAAGGTATTTTTCGTTGTGCGGATTGGGCGTAATTTCTATAGGAACAATTTCTACAATTTCAATTCCATAACCGAACAGTCCCGCGCGTTTGCGGGGATTGTTGCTCATTAAGCGAAGCTTGGTAGCGCCCAGCTTTCTTAATATTTGCGCGCCAATGCCATAATCTCTGGCATCGGCCTGAAAACCTAATTGCAGATTGGCTTCCACCGTATCTAATCCTTCTTCCTGCAATTTGTATGCTTTTAATTTATTGAACAATCCTATGCCTCTTCCTTCCTGATTCATATACAGTACTAAACCTCTGCCTTCTTTTTCTACCATCTGCATAGCACTGTGCAGTTGATCGCCACAATCGCAGCGCAGGCTGCCTAAAATATCACCCGTAAAGCAACTGGAGTGTATGCGTGTGAGCACAGGTTCGCCTTCCTGCCATTCACCTTTTACCAGTGCCATATGCTCTGCCCCGGTATTCACTTCTTTATAAGCAATCAACGTAAAATCACCGTACTGAGTGGGCATTTGTACTCTGATGATTTCATTAACCAAAGATTCGTTGCGTAACCTGTAAGCAATCAGGTCTTTTATAGAAATAATTTTTAAATCAAATTTTTTAGCAATCTCTAATAATTCGGGCAGTCTTGCCATTGTACCATCTTCATTCATTATTTCTACCAAAATACCCACCGGCGGAAATCCTGCCAGTCTTGCCAAGTCTATCGTAGCTTCGGTATGTCCTGTTCTGCGCAAAACACCGCCTTTTCTTGCTCTTAAAGGAAAAATGTGGCCGGGTCTGGCAAAATCCGTAGGTTTTGTGTTTTCTTCCACCAAAGCTTTTATGGTTTTAGATCGGTCGTGGGCAGAAATGCCGGTAGTGCATCCATGCCCCAGCAAATCTATGCTTACAGTAAAAGGTGTTTCGTGCAAAGCCGTATTATTAGGAACCATTAATGGCAAATTAAATTTATCTGCTATTTCATCGGTAAGTGGCGTACAAATAAGGCCACGACCATGTTTGCTCATAAAATTGATGAGCTCTGGCGTAGCATTTGACGCCGCGGTTATAAAATCTCCTTCATTCTCCCTGTCTTCGTCATCTACAACAATCACCAGTTTTCCATTTTTAATATCATTAATTGCAGACTCTATAGTATCCAACATATTTTTTTATTTTATTTTACGAAAGCAAAGTTACATTTATTTGCCTAAATGAAGATTACCACAATTGTTTTAGCGAATATAATTGCCAACTCAATTGCCGTATAAGTTTACCGGCAATATCAGCTCCCAGCGATTTCGGGCGGCAGGTGCAAAACCCGTATTCAGCAAACGACTGTATCGCATACCGAAAGATACAGGCAACTGATTCCACCAGCCGGTGTCAAAAAAAAGTTCTGCGCCGGTTGAGGCGTAGGTATATTGCCTGTTAGCCCGATTAAAAGCAAGTGTATGATCGTAAAAAATATTAGCACGAATACGTTTAAGAAAAACAATATTAGCCACACCGATGTCGGGATACATAACAGGAAAATGATAATTGGCGCCTGCTTTATACATTTTTTGAAAATTGATAGCATTGTATCCTCTCGAAAAGGGAAATATACTGCTGAATACATAGTTGTTGAGTGTATCTGAATTTTGAAATGCGCCATTAATGACCATACTATGCGTAGACAACAATCCCGGAAAATAAAAATTGCCCGATGCGCTGAACTGATAAGATTTGAATCGGTCAATTCCGTTTCTGTAGGTCAACGATATACTTTGAGCCCAGCGTGGATGTATCTGCTGCATTGCGCGCTGCGATTGCTGTGTATAAGAAAGGCGATTCTGAAAATAGAGAATATTTTTATTGGCAGCGTCAGTGGGGCTATCGGTATAAAAAACATTATTATTGTGTACAGAAGAAGAAAACATCAGGTTCTTGTACATTCTCCCGGAAGTAAAATTCAGGGGTAACTGTATACCCGCAGCAGTATTCAGTTCATTCCATGTCAAACGTCGATAGGTAGAATCACTCGCGTAAAAAGTTTGCATTTCTCTCTTGTATACTCCGGAAACATTCATGAACGGCTGAAGATACCATCCTCCATAACGCATACTTAGCATACCTTTATGAAATTTTTCTATACGGTTAAAGGTATAACCTGCCTCTAGTAAAAAAGTATTTAAAATATTTTCACTCAAAAAACTCAATGTATAATCCGGGTCAGAAAAATAAGGCTGCATACTGTGAAAATTCAACAATCCTCTTGTTTTTTTGTATGGCTTAGCCGCAATGGACTTTGCTTCAAATCCCTGCAAGGTTTGGTATGCGGCATTCTGTGGATTTGGATTATACAATAATCGCAGTGAATCCTTTTCTATCTCCCACTCTGCCCACTTAGGAGAAAATTTAGCAAGCCTGTATCCTTCTGCGGTAAATACGCTGCCGTATAAATGATCATCGTGCACAAAAGACTGATAAATACCGGTAGTGTATGTAGCCAGTTTATAATGCTTATTATCCGACAAAATGTAAGCCATTGCTTCATCGTATTGCCCTGCCGATCTTGTGTAATAAACCGTATCGTTTACTACAACCGGATAGCCTAATAATACATTAGAAAAAGGTAATAATGTTTTCTTGTGCGCTGTAGATAAATCTATCATTTGCAGGCTCATTTTACCTGCTTCATTTCTTTCTAATACAATTATGTTTTCTTCTTTTATAAATTTCGGATAAGTATAAATATTTCTGCCCGCCGCCGCATGTTTTTTTATTACTTCTCCGTTACTGTCTAGGATAACCAATGAAGATTGTTGATTGGGCAAAATTTCAGACATTACAATTTTATCACCATCCCGAGAAATATCCGGTGTATAATACCTTTGTCGATTAGTAAGCTTTTTTTGTTTTTTGGTTTTCACATCTAGTAGTTGTATATCACTGTATTCATGGTGTCTCCAGCGGTTATCAGGTGTATGAACGGCATACACTATTTTATCATTATTATAAGAAAAATAATCGTCTTTATTAATATGCTTTACAGCAATTTTGTTTAGCACATTGTTATTCCACCAATAAAAGGCTGGTATTTGCCTGTAACTTTTCTTAAGGGTAACAAATGTATTTTCTTTTGCAGGATACACGTATTTATAATCCGTAACGTTGTTTTTGTAAAGAGGTGATATAAATGTTAGGCTATCGGACTGATCTGCATTCCACTGGACTTTGTAATAATCAAAACTATTATTAATAAATTCTTTAAAATTTACATCACTATATTTTTTTATATTTTTTTGAAAAGGATACAGTAAAGGTTTGAAAGCCGAGGCGCGGCGGGTAACATTTCGCCAAAAATCGTCGCCATATTTTTCATAGCCGTAAGCCGTAAATAAATAGCCCAATTGATAATGATTAGGCACATAATGCTTATAGGAACCGTTGCGCAACTTCATATAGCTGTATTGCTTATTCTCATTATGCAAAGCCTTAAATCCATTGTGAAACAAAGGAATCTTTCCCCTGCCCTGCGTACTTAAAATGGTTTCTGTATGCACCGCATCGCCTTCAAAAAACCAGTTGGGAACAGCCATGGCATTGGCCAACGCTCTGCCTCCTTCACCAAAAACAAAAGAGATGGCTTTTGTAATGCCATTATTAAAATTGCTGTATTGCTGCACATGCCTGAATTCGTGCAGGGTAAGCATATCTTCCCACTTTAATACGCCCATATCAAACGCATCTATCGGCGGTGTCAGATAAAATTCACTTCTGTAAGGAGCCATGCTAACATAGCCGTTGCTGTTATTCACCTGGTTTTGAATGACCACATTCACGGGCTCTATTTTATCTCCTATGGTATGTGAAAAATGTTTTTGCTGATACGCTGCCAGGGAGGCAATTCTTGCCGCGATGGAATCCATTCCTTTTGTGTAAATCACATTTACCGTATCTGTGGCCGTTTCCTTCCATTGCAGAGAAGGATCATTAGCTCCAAACTGTTGTGCATACGTATTTACAGCCAATACAAATAATATGACGGGTAAAATTTTTCGCATTCTGTTCTCAGGTAATAAAGATAGAATTATTTTTTCTATCTCCTGCTGCTGATTATTAGTTATATAGCTTAAATGTTGTACTTTTGATTTCAATCGTATTTGAATTTATATGAAGACTTTATTTTTGATTGGTTCGGGAGGTTTTATAGGTTCTGTATTACGTTATTTAATATCAAAATATATCATTGTAAATGATAATAGCGATTTTCCCTGGTCTACTTTATTCATCAATATTACAGGCAGTTTGCTTTTAGGTTGTATATGGGGAGCAGGCGAAAAAAATCAGTTCCTTTCGCAGGATGTATTCTTAATGCTTAGCATTGGCTTGTGTGGCGGATTTACTACGTTTTCTACTTTTTCAGCAGAATCTTTTCAACTTTTAAAAAACAATCAATATCTCTACCTAAGTCTGTATGCAGCTTTCAGCGTATTGTTAGGTATTCTTGCCATAGGCACAGGCCGGTACCTGGCAAAAATGTTTTATTAGATGTTAACTATTTTCTCATTTTATTAGGAATCTTTCTACTGTCACATTCTACAAAAAAGGAATATTTTATTTAGATTTGATTGTAAAAAATTAAAACCAGATTTACATGATTAAAATTGCTGTAGCTAAAGGCGACGGAATCGGTCCTGAAATAATGGCCGCTGTATTGAATATATTTAATAAAGCGAAAGTACCTCTTGAATACGAATACGTAGATATGGGCAAATGGGTATTTGATAAAGGTTTCAGCAATGGCATGACCAATGAAGCAAAAGACACTATTGAGCAGTTAGGGATTCTTTTTAAAGGCCCGATGGAAACCCCAAAAGGCAAAGGCGTTAAGAGCATCAACGTTACGGCACGCAAAACATGGAATACCTACGCCAACAAAAGAACGTTTCAAACACTGCATGGCGTAGACACTGTATTTAGCAAAGCAGGCATTAATATTGACCTTACTGTTGTGCGCGAAAATATTGAAGATACATACGGTGGTGTTGAGCACATGCTGAGTAATGATGTGGCCATCAGCCGCAGATTTATTACAAAGCCCGGAAGCGAACAGGTAATTCGCTATGCTTTTGAAATGGCGAAAGATAAAAAAGCAAAAAAGATTACCTGCGGACACAAAGCCAACATCATGAAATTGACCGACGGAATTTTTCTGACCACGTTTTACGAAATAGCTAAGGAATATCCCGAACTGGAAGTAAATGACGTAATTGTTGATGACTTATGCATGAAGCTGGTGATGCGTCCCGAATTATTTGACGTGATAGTATTGACCAATCTGCAAGGCGATATTGTGAGCGACCTCTGCGCCGGACTGGTTGGCGGGCTTGGATTTGCACCGTCAGCCAACATTGGTGATAACATTTGCATTTTTGAAGCCGTACATGGTACCGCTCCTGACATAGCAGGAAAAAATATTGCCAACCCTACCGCATTGCTGTTAAGCGGGCTGGCTATGCTGCAGCACTTGGGATTTTATGGTAAGGCCAATATGATTGAAAACGCTTTACTTTATACTTTAGAACAGGGAAATCATACCGGAGATTTTGGAGATAAATCTATTTCATCTTTAAATACCACAGAATTTGCCGATGCCATCATCTCTAACTTTGGCAAAAAGCCCGCAGTAGGTGCGAAACCAGACATGGAGGATTTGCCCAAAGAACATAAAGTAGCTAAAATGGACATCAACCTGATGATGGATAATCCTGCAAAGGAAGAAGAAAAAATTGCCGGAGTTGATTTCTTCATTATTACCAACCAGTTTCCCAACACCATCGCGGAAAAATGCAAGCAGGCTTTGGGCGAAAACAAATTGCAGCTCACTAACATCAGCAACAGGGGCACGCAGGTATGGCCCACAGGCTCGGTGTATACCAATCTGGTAGACTTGTACAATGTGCGTTTTGAAGCAGCAGACGGTGAAGAAGTTAAGCAAACAGACATTGTAGCTTTGTATGAAAAAATGACGCGTTTCTTTGATGTGGCAACTGTAGAGATCTTACAAAAGCACGGCGGTGAGAGGGCGTACAGCTTGGCTCAGGGGCAGTAGATGTTTATTAATTATACTTGTTGAAAAGAGGCTCCGATTAGAGTTATGCGCGAAGCCCACACCATGCCGACTTGTATTTTGTAAAGCTTTTTATCAAAAAAAGTTTTAATAAACAAATCATTATTCACACGGATCATAAAGTCGCAACAGCGTTGAAAACCTTTGCTACGCAACCTCTTGTCATGCTGAGTTTCGTTTGAAACGAGAAAGCATCTATTTCTTTGTTTAGATCCTTCACTGCGTTCAGGATGACAACAAAAAGTATTTTATTCAGGATGACAGCTTCTGAGGCAGTCTCTCATTTTATATTTAGCATTCATGCAAACATTTGCACTTCTAATTCATTGGCATAAAGCCAATAAATAGATACTTTTATAAAAAATAATTTACATGTTCCGTTACAAACACATTTTTATCCCGGCTATACTGTTGATTTTTCTTAGTGCATGTTCCCCGAAAATGGCAAAGGAAATAACACCGGAAAAAGCAACTTATATTGCCACGCTGCCAACAGTGACCATTCCTTTGGGAGGTAATGCTTTCTTTGCATCGAAAGACGATCAGTCAAAAATTACAAACAACGGATTAACAGACTGGAATAGCGCCAACACCATTGCCAGTGTATATTTTAAAGCATTGCAGCCCGGCACTTATTATCTTTCTTTAAAAACGAAAAACACTGCCGAAAGTAAAATAGCGGTGACCATTCTTGGCAAAAAACAGGAAATATCACTACCGGCTAATAACGCTTTTGAAGAAAGCGGAATGATAGAGTTTAAAGCAGACAAGTCCGAATACATCCATGTAGATCTACAGGGAATCAGTAAAAACGGAAATACTTTTGCCGATGTGAGCGATTTGATAGTGAGAGGCGATAATGCCGATTCGCTCGCTTTTGTCAAGGACAATAAGGATCATCGTTTTCACTTTGGTAGACGCGGTCCTTCCGTACATCTTAATTTTTTGATTCCTGAAAATGTAAAAGAAAAAGTAGAATATTTTTATAATGAAATTCGCGTTCCGCAAGGCGAAGATGTGCTGGGCTCTTACTTTCAGGCCAACGGGTTTTCATTCGGTTATTTCGGCATCCAGGTAAATTCACCCACAGAAAGACGTATACTTTTTTCGGTATGGAGTCCTTTTCATACAGACAATCCTAATGAGATTCCTGAAGAAGATAAAATCATTCTTATAAAAAAAGGTACCGATGTATATACCGGTGAATTTGGCAATGAAGGTTCGGGCGGCCAGAGTTTTTTGCGTTACAACTGGAAGACGGAAAACAACTATGCCTTTTTGCTGAAAGCCGCGCCGGACGCGGCACAGAACAGGACTGTCTTTACCGCCTATTTCAAAGATCCGGATATAGATAAATGGATACTGATCGCTTCTTTTTCACGACCTAAAACAAATACTTACCTGAAAAACTGCTATTCGTTTCTTGAAAATTTTCATACAGAAACCGGACACGTACAAAGAAAGGGTTTGTTTACCAACCAGTGGATCAGAACTACCGATCAACAATGGATACCCATAGATAAAATAAGATTTACGGCTGATGACATTGCCCGGAGAGGTCAGCGTCTTGATTATCGCGGAGGCGTGGAAGGCAATTATTTCTTTTTAGAAAATTGTGGTTTCTTTAATGATAATACCACCATCAGTACTGAATTTAAACGCGAAATACCGGCCGGCTCCACAGCGCCCGATATAGATTTTCAATCATTGCCTTAAATCATTTTCTTATCGGCATTCTTTAAATCCTCAATGGCCTGTTGAGGATTTTTTGCGTTAAACACGCAGCTTCCCGCTACCAGCACATTTGTACCGGCTGCAACAATCTGCGAAGCATTGTCCAAAGTAACACCGCCGTCAATTTCAATAAGGCAGGAAGGGTTTTTATCTGCAATCAATTGCTTAAGCTCTGCAATCTTATCCAGTGTATGTGGTATAAATTTTTGCCCGCCAAAACCCGGGTTCACGCTCATTAAATTTACCAGATCTACCTCTGCTATAATATCAACCAATGAAGCAATGGGCGTATGCGGATTTACAGCCACACCGGCTTTAATGCCCAGATCTTTTATCTGCTGTATATTCCTGTGTAAGTTTCGGCAAGCCTCAATGTGTACGCTTATTACATCTGCTCCTGCTTTATGAAAAGCGAGTACAAACTTTTCAGGTTCTTCGATCATCAGGTGTACATCGCATATTTTTGATGTTGCTTTTCTTATATGTTCCACTATAGGTATTCCAAAACTTATGTTAGGTACAAATCTGCCATCCATTACATCAAGATGCAGCCATTCGGCTACACTTTCATTTACCATTTTTATTTCATCTTCTAAACGCAAAAAGTCGGAAGCTAAAAAAGAAGGAGCAACTATTACCATTTTTTTATCATTTATAGGTCAAAGATAAATAACCCGAAAAGATAATTGTACTTTTGCCAAAATTTTTTATGTATGGATTTCACCTGGACACATCTTATATCAGTAACATTTACGCTGTTCGCGGTTATTGATGCGCTTGGTTCTATTCCGCTTTTTTTGTCGCTTAAAAAAAAGAGTGGCGGAGAGCTGGATGTAAAGAGAATTGTATTTTTCTCCGGCGCCATTATGATTGCTTTTCTATTTGTAGGCCCGCAGATACTAAAAATGCTGGGAGTAAACGTAAAATCCTTTGCCGTGGCGGGTTCTATAGTATTATTTCTCATAGGTTTTGAAATGATATCGGGCCATGAAATATTTAAAGACGATGGCAACAAACGTTTGGGCGCCATTGTTCCTATTGCTTTTCCGTTAATTGCAGGCAGCGCTACCCTTACCACCATTATCTCTTTTAAAGCTATTTACAGCCAGGTAGAAATATTGGTAGGCATATTAATAAATCTATTGTTTGTATATTTGGTGCTCACCTCTTTAAAATGGTTCGAAAAAATGCTGGGCCCCGGAGGCATTATTGCCGTAAGAAAGTTTTTTGGAGTAGTACTTATAGCGATTGCGGTAAAAATGTTCGGTGAAAATATTGAAGTGTTTACCGGCAGTTTTGCTAAATAGAAAAATTTAATATAATATAATTTGATGATAAAAAAGAGTTTAGAAAAAAGAATATTGATCATTGACGGCGCGATGGGCACAATGATTCAACGATATAAATTAACGGAAGAAGACTATCGTGGAGAAAGATTTAAAGACTGGCAATTTGATGTAAAGGGCAATAACGATTTGCTCAGCATTACCAGGCCCGAAGTTATTGAAGCAATTCATCTGCAATATCTTGAAGCCGGCGCCGACATTATAGAAACCAATACCTTTAGTAGCACATCTATTGCTCAGGCCGATTATCACATGGAAGAAATGGCTTATGAACTAAATGTAGCTGCTGCCAAATGTGCCAGGAATGCTGTAAACAAATACAAACAACTTCATCCTGACAGCGAAGAAAAATATGTAGCGGGTGCTATCGGACCATTAAACAAAACCTTATCCTTGTCGCCGGATGTAAACAATCCCGGATACCGGGCCGTCACTTTCGATGATGTGGCTAATGCTTATTACGAACAAATAAGAGGATTGTCAGACGGTGGCGTAGACGCATTGCTAATAGAAACTATTTTTGATACACTGAATGCCAAAGCGGCTATTTATGCTGTAAAAAAATATTTTGCCGATAGCGGTAAGCCTGAACTTCCTGTGATGATTTCAGGAACTATCACCGATGCCAGCGGCAGAACCCTCAGCGGACAAACGCTGGAGGCTTTCTACATTTCTATCCATCATGCAAAGCCGCTCAGTGTAGGACTCAATTGCGCGCTGGGAGCGGCGGAGATGCGCCCACACATTAAAGAATTAAGCAAATTAGCTGATTGTTACACTTCGGCCTACCCCAATGCAGGATTGCCCAACGCTATGGGAGAATATGACGAAGCACCGGCAGATACGGCTCATTTTATAGAAGATTGGGCAAAAGAAGGCTGGGTAAATATAGTTGGCGGCTGTTGCGGCACTACCCCCGATCATATAAAACATATAGCGGAAGCAGTAAAGGCTATGAACCCGAGAGTGCCACAAAAAACATAAGAAACAAAGAATAGTAATGATAGCACCTGTATGGGAAGAACAACTTTTAAGTTATTTAAAATTAACGAATAAAAACTTAGGATTTATCATCAACTTTACCGTACCATTAATAAAAGAAGGCATTAAAAGAATGAAGTTATAGTTCATATACTTTGTGAATTATTGTCTTTGTGGCAAAATAAGAAACTGAAATGACTGAAGAAAATATATATTTACAACTATCCGGGTTAGAACCATTGACAATTCGCCCGGAAAGCAATTTTATCAATATTGGTGAGCGTACCAACATAACCGGCTCTAAAAAATTTGCCCGGCTAATCAAAGAAAATAAATATGAAGAAGCCCTCGCGGTTGCCAGGCAGCAGGTAGAAAACGGAGCGCAGGTCATTGATGTAAATATGGACGACGCTTTGCTTGACGGAGAAAAAGCAATGACCACGTTCCTAAATCTTCTGCAAAGCGAACCCGACATTGCTAAAATACCTGTAATGATTGATTCCTCTAAGTTTCACATTATTGAAGCTGGCTTAAAATGCATTCAGGGTAAGTGTATCGTCAACTCCATATCCATGAAAGAAGGCGAAGCGCTTTTTAAGCAACAGGCTAAAGTTTGCCTAGCGTATGGAGCCGCGGTTGTGGTAATGGCTTTTGATGAAAGCGGCCAGGCAGATACGCTGCAACGCAGAATAGATATATGTTCCAGAGCTTATGAAATATTGGTTAATGAAATTCACTTTCCTCCTCAGGATATTATTTTCGACCTAAACATTTTTGCTATTGCCACAGGATTGGAAGAACACAACAACTATGCTGTAGACTTCATTGAAGCCACCCGCATTATCAAAGAGAAATATCCTTTGGTAAATATCAGCGGCGGTGTAAGCAACCTGTCCTTTTCATTTAGAGGAAACGAAACCGTAAGAGAAGCCATGCACAGCGTTTTTTTATACTACGCTATTAAAGCCGGTATGAATATGGGCATAGTAAACGCAGGACAACTTATCGTTTACGACGAAATAGAACCCGAACTGAAACAGCTTTGCGAAGATGTGATCCTTAATAAGAACAATGAAAATAATGAAGCTACAGAAAAGTTGATCACATTTGCAGAAACTGTAAAAGGAAAAGGAAAAGTACAAAAAAAGGACGATACCTGGCGACATGCTTCTGTGGAAGAAAGGCTGAAACACGCGCTGGTAAATGGCATTACAGAATATATTGAAGCCGATACAGAGGAAGCTCGTTTAAAATACCCGAAACCTCTACGTGTAATAGAAGGCCCGTTAATGGACGGGATGAACGTAGTGGGCGATCTGTTTGGATCGGGAAAAATGTTCTTGCCCCAGGTAGTAAAGAGCGCAAGAGTAATGAAGAAAAGTGTAGCATACTTACTTCCGTTTATAGAAGAGGAAAAAGAAGAAGACACATCCGGCAGGGGTACTATACTGCTCGCTACTGTAAAAGGAGATGTGCATGACATAGGCAAAAATATTGTAGGCGTGGTATTAGGCTGCAATGGTTACAATGTAACTGACTTAGGCGTTATGGTACCGGCCGATAAAATACTGGACGAAGCGCAAAAAAATAATGTAGATATCATAGGACTGAGTGGCTTAATAACGCCTTCACTGGACGAAATGGTAAATGTAGCAAAAGAAATGAAACGCCGAAATATGCATCAACCCTTGATCATAGGCGGCGCTACTACTTCCCGCATGCATACAGCCGTAAGAATAGCACCGGAATACAACAATGGTGTAGTGCATGTAATTGATGCCTCCCGCGCTGTAAACGTTGTAGGAAGTTTATTAAGTAAAGACAATAAAGAGGCGTATGTAAATAGCATTTACAAAGAATATACGCAATTGAAAAGTGATTTTGAAAACAAAAAACCAGTAAAGAAATACATTGCTTTTACAGAAGCTCAGAACAATGCGCCTAAAATAGACTGGGATAAGTACGAACCCGTAAAACCTTCTTTCATAGGAATACAAAAATTTAATGATTATGATTTAAGTGAGATAAGAAAATTTATCGACTGGAAGCCATTCTTTATTTCGTGGGAGCTGCACGGTAATTATCCTACTATTCTAACCGATGAGATTGTGGGCACCGAAGCTACTAAATTATTCAACGATGCCAACAAAATGCTGGACACTATTATACAGGAAAAATGGCTTTCCGCGCATGGTGTAGCAGGATTCATGCAGGCCGCACGAATTGCTCCGGATACCATTGAGGTAGAAATGGAAGGCAGGAAATATAACCTGGAATCTATAAGACAACAGATTAAAAAAGCAGAAGGCCAGCCCAACAATTCCTTATCAGATTTTATCAAACCTAAAGAATTAGGCACAGATTATATGGGCGCCTTTGCAGTTACTATTCATGGTATAGAACCCCATTTAAAAAGGTTTATTGAAGATCATGATGATTATAATAAGATAATGCTGCAAGCCCTGTCAGACAGGCTGGTAGAGTCTTTCGCGGAGCTATTGCATAAAAAAGCGCGCACAGAACTGTGGGGATATGCCAAAGACGAGGCGCTTACCAATGAAGAGCTTATTAAAGAAAAGTACCAGGGCATTCGTCCGGCTCCGGGCTATCCCGCATGTCCGGAACATACTGAAAAACGAAAACTTTTTGAATTGCTGAACGTTACGGAAAACATTGGCATACAACTTACAGAAAACCTGGCCATGTATCCGGCATCGAGTGTTTGCGGCTGGTATTTCGCTCATCCCGAAAGTAAATATTTTGGTATTGGAAAAATCAAAAAAGATCAATACGAAGATTATAAAAACAGAAAAGGCTGGACAGATGAAGAAGCCGAAAAATGGCTGGGCGGTATTCTTGAATAATATTGTACAATGAAATCTTTTCCTGTAATTGAAACAGAAAGGCTCTTATTATCTTCACTAACTTATGAAGATATAGCTGACTGTGTAGAATATGCCAATAACGAAAAAGCCCAGCAATACACTCTTGCCATACCCTTTCCATATACCGAAGAAGATGCAAAAAATTTTGTAGATCTGTGTAAAGAAGAATTTAATAAAGGCAATAGCATTACTTTGGGCATACGCATCAAGGAAACCCGAAAGCTGATAGGCAGCATAGAATTAAGATTAAAAAAATTTGACAAAGCCGAAGTTGGCTATATGATCAACGAAGCATATTGGAATAAAGGTTACACGTCGGAAGCGCTAAAAGCTATGCTATCATTTGGTTTCAGAGAACTTCACCTTAATAAGATTTACGCTTTTCACTTGTTGGGTAATGACGCTTCTGCCGCTGTAATGAAAAAGAGCAATATGCAGTATGAAGCTACTTTACAACAACATGTAAAGAAAAACGATGCTTATTACGATATTGCTCTCTATAGTATTTTTAAAAATAACCAGCTGACAACCTGTTAATACCTTGTTTTTAAAACAATCTCTCCTAAATCTTTCACTTCATCTTGTGTAGTAAAAACTACTTCACCGTTTTTAGAAAGCACTTCCCATGCTATGTTGGTGGTGATATCATCTATCACATCCGCATCTGCGATTTGATCCTGATCTACTATGTCAAATGAACGATCGCCCGTCATGCGCACAGGCTGCGAAAAATCTTCGTGTATAACTAATATATCTCCTCTTCCGTCAATAGCAGCGTTGTATACATCCTGCAATTCGGTAAGAACAGTACCGTTGCCAACAGCTTCTTTTACCAGCCCGATAATTGTGTTTTTATTTTCTTTTATTTTTCCCTCTACCACAGGCCAGGCCTGTTCTGCAAGCTGGTGCGGCTTGCTGTTGTTATAATCCGCGTCAACATATCCTATGTATGTATCAGGTTTGTCGGCTACTTCCAGCAACAAAGAATAATTATTTTCATTGGTAACCACGGCGCATTTTAAACCGGTTTCATTTACCACGTTAAGTACAGCTTTATCAATGATATTAAAATGCTCTTTAGCCATAGCATCCACTTTTTTTCCATCACTTCTTGCTTCATTTCCAAATACTACATTCGGGTTTTCGCCAAAAGGAAATTTATCATTGATAATTTCTTCCGCAATAGTATCATTAACAGCTTCAAACAATCTTGTTTCGTTTTGGGATAAAAATAAAATCAAATATTCCTGAGTTTTTGCCCATGTTTTCATTAACGGGCGAATGAAAAAATGATCATCAACTATCACTTTGTTTTCCGGTATGGCTATGGAGGTTTTGATGATTTCTTCCTGCTGCTCTGAAAGATAAACGTGCAGGCTATCCATATTTTTATTTACATCTATGTTATCTGCCAGGTTATTCATCTTGCTTAATAGCGTCGCAATTTCTTTCTTCTCATAATTACTTAACAATCTTTCTTCAGCCTCTTTCAACGCATTTTTTAATACAATGGCATCTTGTAAATTATCAGGATGAGTTCTGTGTGTATTAATAGATATACTTACTGAAGGATTATCTTTAATTTGTGCGAGCTGTATAATTTTTTCTTTGATTGCCATAATGTATAATTTTAGTTTATACAAGTAATGCAACCATCATACCGCAAAAAGATAAAATAGGATAAAGTTATATTACACAAATGTTAAACAGCAAGTGAGAATTATATAGATTTAACTATAAGGATAAAACTTAAAATAATACCCCCATGTTTCCTTTTGGCGGCGGATTTTTGCTGAGATGAATATAGGCTTTTTCCGTAACTTCTCTCCCTCGCGGAGTGCGTTGCAAAAAGCCTTCCTGAATAAGAAACGGCTCGTATACTTCTTCAATAGTCCCCGACTCTTCCCCTACCGCGGTGGCAATGGTAGTAATACCTACAGGCCCGCCCTTAAACTTATCAATAATACAAAGCAGGATTCTGTTGTCCATTTCATCCAGTCCGTGTTCATCTACGTTCAATGCTTTTAAAGCATGTTTGGTGATGCCGATATCAACAACATCATCGTTAAGCACCTGTGCAAAATCTCTTACACGCCTGAGCAGGCCATTTCCAATACGTGGTGTGCCGCGGCTTCGACGGGCAATTTCATAGGCAGCATCGTCGTCTATTTTAGTGCGCAAAATATGCGCGCTTCTGTATATGATTTTTTTCAGCACATCGGCATTATAATATTCCAGTCTTGACTTGATGCCAAACCTGGAAAGCAAAGGAGCTGTAAGCAAGCCGCTGCGCGTAGTAGCGCCTACTAATGTAAAAGGCTCTAAAGACAATTGTATGCTGCGTGCGTTCGGACCACTGTCAATTAAAATATCAATCTTAAAATCTTCCATCGCTGCATAAAGATATTCTTCTACAATATTGCTAAGACGATGAATTTCATCAATAAACAATACATCGTTTTTTCCCAGGCTGGTAAGTAACCCCGCCAGGTCGCCGGGCTTTTCTATCACAGGCCCTGAAGTCTCTTTAATATTCACGCCCATTTCATTGGCCACAATTCTTGACAGTGTGGTCTTGCCCAAACCCGGCGGGCCATGAAAGAGAATATGATCCAGTGCTTCGCCCCGCAGCCTGGCAGCTTTAATAAAAATGATAAGATTTTCTATCAGTTGCGGCTGTCCCGAAAAATCAGACATTTCTTTGGGCCTGATGGTATTTTCAAACTCTTTATCGGCTGAAGACAGCTTAGTAAAATCGGTATTTAAATTTGGATTTGACACTTTGTAAAATTAATGATTAATTGTCAATTGTAAATGATAAATTGTTAGATCCCGAGACGTGAATGTTCATTAGAATACATGGGATAATGAATTGCCGGTAAGCTAAAATTTAAAATCTGAAATTAATAATTACATTTGCTTTTTTTAAACATCTTACGTGGGACAAATTAAGAAATTAGCAGGGCAAACCATTTGGTATGGCGGAAGCAACGTAGCGGCAAAGCTGCTCAATTCATTGCTGACGCCACTGCTCACCTACCTCATGGCTGACAGAGCAGGTATGCACGCGTTTGGCACCATCAGTCTTATCTATGCATACTTTGGTGTAATGAATGTGATTTTTACCTACGGAATGGAAACAGGCTATTTCAGATTCAGCAACAAACCCGACACTGATCGTAAGGATGTTTTCAGAACTACCTTTGGCTCTTTGCTGGTAAGCACGCTGATAATGACAGCCATACTTTACCTGCTGCGT
The DNA here is from genome assembly GCA_023386235.1 of Bacteroidota bacterium. Lineage (GTDB taxonomy): Bacteria > Bacteroidota > Bacteroidia > Chitinophagales > Chitinophagaceae > Haoranjiania. Next base: position 72,288 of record JAEWKC010000028.1, read on the forward strand.
GTGCCCATTGAGCAGGCAATGGGCCTGGGCGGGCACCCTGAATATATTTCCATCGCTTTATTAATATTGTGTTTCGATACGCTGGCAGCTATCCCCTACGCCAAGCTACGGCAGGATAACCGGCCTAAAAAATATGCCTTTACTAAAATTGGCGGCATACTTATCAATATTATTCTTGTTGTTTTCTTTTTAATATTTCTTCCGGAGTTATCTGTGAATGGAAATTTCTGGCATGCATTCACCCAAAGGTTTGATACTGTATCGCAGATATTATTAGCAAATGTTTTTGCCAGCAGCTTTGTATTTTTCATTCTTATTGATGAATGGAAATCGTTCCGCTTTAAGTTTGATAAAAAACTGTGGACAAACATTTTTCAATACAGCTCTCCCATGATCATCATCGGTTTAGCAGGAATGATTAATGAGTTGGTAGACAGGCAATTTCTTAATAAGCTATACCCCGGCACCCAGGAAGAACGTACCATTATTGTTGGTATTTACTCTGCCAACTATAAAATATCCATTGTCATTACCATGTTTATACAGGCGTTTAAAATGGCGGCTGAGCCGTTTTTGTTTTGCCCGTCTAACGATAAAAAAGCGCCAGTACAATATGCCAGAGTAATT
>JAEWKC010000007.1 GCA_023386235.1 Bacteroidota bacterium
CCCAACCCGGCACCTTCCAGTTCCATGCGGGGAAATCCCCAGTTGCCAAATATTAGCAGCCAGTTTAAAAACACATTTAACGGTAAAGCCAGAAACGAAAGTAGCATGGCCGTCTTTGTTTTCTCAAGCCCGTCGGCAAATTGTTTTAGGCCCATGAAAAGCAAAGAAGGGATTACAGAAATACCCATGATACGCCAAAAAGGAACTGCCAAATGCGCTACTTCTTCATCCTGGTTTAAATTAAAAAGAATGTCTTTGCTCAATTCTAATCCCATGGAAATAAGCACAGCCGATATCAGGCAAAGCCAAAAACCATTATATAAAAAATGTGAGACCCTTTTGGCATCGTAGCTTCCGTGTGCCTGCGCTACTTTTTGCGATATAGACATGGTAAAACCTATGCCTATTACAAACGGAATATTCATTACACTATTTACCAGGGCCGATGCTGCCAGCAATTTATAATTTATGGAACCCACCATTGCCGAATCTATAAGGCCCAAAGATATTTGGGTAATCTCCCCAAATATGATAGGTATTGACAACTTCCAGGTTTTTGCAGCTTCTTTCTTTAACATTGCGGCGCAAAAGTAGCAAAATTATCCCGCTATTTCTAAACCCGTCAATCCAAAAAAATACCCAAAAAACGGTAGAATACAATTTGAAAATTATCACTACTTTTATAATAAAATAAAACAATATGAAGTCTATACTTATTTTTACAATTTTATGCCTGCCATTGTATTTGTCTGCGCAGGATAATAATCAAATCTCTACTATGAGAATAGGGCCTTACAGGTTACAGATGAAAGGCAAAGAAACAGAGAAGCTGGCCAGAAAGAAAATGATTGAATACACCGATTACAAAAAATACAATGCTGTAATGCACAATGGTAATGAAATAAGAATAAATGTAAGCGATGATGGCGAAGGAGACACTTATGTTATTCAATTAGCCACCGTTAGTCCGGCATTTAAAACCTTTAGCGGCATTGGTGTAGGCAACACCAGAAAAGAGCTCTTTGACACCTATATACACTACCCTAACTTTTTTGTTTATGAGTCTTATGATGAAAACGGCAACATTGTTTTAGGAGAAAGTTATTTTAACCTGGAAGACAGAGAAAGTGCAACCATTCTCAGTTTCAGGCTTAAAGACAATGTAATTGTTGAAGTGCTGATAAGTTATAATTTAGGCTGTTAACATTCTATAATTTACTTTAGATGATCAATAAAATATTGCGCAATTTTTTTGTTGAGGTTTATCCGGTCTCTGCCTGAAACGTTGTGTTCATGCGTTGGATAAACGGCATAGTCAACCAATACATTGGCGTCTGTGGCCGCTTTTAAAAACGAAAGGCTATGCTGCATCACCACCACCGGATCCATATCGCCGTGAATCATCAACAATCTGCCTTTCAGATTTTTAGCTTTGCTTTGTAAGCTTGTAAGAGCGTAGCCTTCAGGGTTTTCATGTGGGGTATCCATATATCTTTCTCCGTACATTACCTCATAATATTTCCAGTCGATAACCGGTCCGCCTGCTGTTCCTGCTTTAAATATATTGGGAAAATGGGTCATCAGAGATGTAGCCATAAAGCCGCCATAGCTCCAGCCGCTTACACCAATTTTAGAAGTATCTACATAAGGCAGTGATGCAAGAAATTCAACACCTTTTATTTGATCCTTCATTTCTTCCTGCCCGTTTTGTCTGTGTATTATACTTTCAAAAGCAAAACCTCTGTGCGCCGAGCCTCTATTATCGAGTGTAAAAACAATAAAGCCGTTTTGCGCCAGGTAGTAGTCAAATAATCCTGTACCTCCCAGCCAGCTGTTGGTAACCAACTGCGCGTGAGGCCCGCCATATACATACACCACTACCGGATATTTTTTTGAGGCGTCAAAATTAACAGGTTTAATCATCCTATAATACAGATCGGTTGCGCCATCGGCTGCCTTTATCGTACCGATATTCATTTCGCCCAAAGCATAATTTTGTTGCTGAATGGGATCTTTAGCGGCCAATAACGTTTTAATCTTTTTCCCTGTATTATCCGCCAGATCTATGTTTCGGGCAGTTGTAGTGTTTGAATAATTAGTTGCAAACAGTTTTTTATCAGGACTTAAAGATATGTTATGTGTTCCTTTTTCTTTGGTAAGCTTTGTATCTTTTCCTGATTTTAAATTGTACTTGTATAAATGTCTTTCTATCGGACTTTCTTTAGTAGACATTACGTAAAAATTTTCTTCTTTTTCATCAAATCCTATAAAATTGGTAATTATAAAATTTCCTTTGGTTAATTGTTTTAATAACTTGCCTGATGTATTGTATAAGTAAGCATGCATATAGCCGTCTCTTTCACTAAGCCATACAAACCGGTCGGGCTTTGTTTTCAGGAATAGCATATCGGTTTCGGGTTCTACCCATTTGTCGTTCTTCTCTTCAAATAAAGTAGCTATAAATGCACCGGTAGAAGCGTCATATTTATTTAGTTGCATATGATTTTGTCCACGGTTCAGTTCGGCTATATACACGTATTTATCCGAAGGATCCCAGCCTATTCTAGTGAGATAATCATTTTTATGTCCTTTGGGTTGAATGAAAATTAATTTGCCACTTACAAGATCATAAATCCCCAAGCTTACTTCTTCGCTCGTTTCGCCTGCCATGGGATATTTAATGTTTTTAACCGTGGCAATTCTTTGAGTAATATCTACTAAAGGATAATCGGCCACCATTCTTTCATCTTTCCGGTAAAATGCCAAATACCTGCCCGAGTGAGACCAAAAGATCCCTTTATCAATACCAAATTCCTGACGATGTACATAATTGCTGCCGTTTACAATGCCTTTGTCGGTATCGGCTGTTATCTGCACTGTTTTACCGGAATTGGTTTTAATGAAAACATTATTGTCAATGGTATAGGCTATGTCTTTTGTAGAAGGATGAACGGCAATGTTGGCGGCGCTTTTCTCATAGTCTTGTTGATAGGTCACAGACTTTTTATCTACATCAAACATCGTAACATGGTTGCCTGAATTAATTTTTAATAAAGAAGAAGATGCCCAACTATAGTTGTATAAAGCATTCAATGCCGCAACATTCTTATTCTTGAATGCCTGATTAAGTTCTGCCAGATTTAAAATGGTTTTTTCTGCACCGGTTGCAATATTGTGCTGTATCAACTCTGTATAATTTTTTACATAGGTGATATGATTATTGTCCTGCCATTGAAGTGCCGTTTTGTCTTCGGGATAAAACTGTCTGCCTCTGCCCAATGTAGCCTCTTCTATGGTTAATTGTTTTTGCTGTGCAAAACTTACTGTGGCCAATGCCATTACAAAAAGCAGGATAAAAAACTTTTTATAGATCATGTTTATTTTATTTTAAAATCATTTTTACGTGGGGTATGTCATCTTCCAAATACGGTTCTCCCGATGTTTCAAATCCGAATTGTGTATAGAATCCTACGGCATACACCTGCGCGCTGATTTTTATGCGCTGCTTGCCAAATAGGCGATAGCACTCGTCAATGGCTTTGTTCATCAGTATTTTACCTATGCCTTTATTTCTGTGTGAGGAAGCATTTACAATTCTGCCGATGGATATTTCTGCATAAGATATATTCTGAGGTATCAGTCTGGCATAGGCAATCAACTTGGTTGCTTCATACATTAATAAATGATGAGAGCAAAAATCTTTATCATCCAGATCCTGATAAGCACAATTTTGTTCTACTATAAAAACCTCACTTCGCAATTGCAATAAACGATACAGTTGTGCTGTATTGAGTTGATTGAAACTAAAACATTGAAAATGAAAATTCATCGAACAAATTTAATTTCTAAAAAATCAATTGCCAAAATAAGTTAACTTATCAATTGTTTTCTTATGTTTGCAAGCATAAAATTTTTATAAAATGACACCTTGGTTATTACTTCTCATTATTTTCATTTATTTCGCTCTGCTTTTATATGTAGCCTGGAGAACAGGTAAAGGTAGCGATAATGATAGTTTTTTTATTGGTAACCGCAGTAGCAACTGGATGTTGGTAGCCTTTGGTATGATCGGTACATCCTTGAGTGGTGTTACTTTTGTGAGTGTACCGGGTGCTGTAGGCAAAACGCCTAACCCTGATCAGTTTCATTATTTGCAGATAGCCATTGGATATTTGATAGGATATTTCGTCATTGCATATGTACTGTTGCCCTTGTATTACCGGTTAAAGCTTACCTCTATTTACGGGTATCTGCAACACAGGTTTGGGCAGACCTCTTATAAAACTGGCGCGTCTATCTTTATCGTTTCGCGCTTGGTAGGCTCTACAGCCAGACTATATCTGGTGGTAAATATTTTGCAGATTGTAATTCTGGACAGATTAGGCATTCCTTTCTGGGTTACTACTTTATTAATTCTTACCATGATTATCCTCTACACATACGAAGGCGGTGTAAAAACCATTGTGTGGACCGATACTCTGCAAACAACTGCTATGCTTGCGGGCCTGATTATTTGTACCGTATACATCCTGAACCATCTTGACTTGGGATTTGCCGAGAGCATAAACAATATGCGTTCAAAAGGCCTTACAGAGGTATTTGCAACCAATCCTAAAGACAGCACTTTCTTTGTAAAACAAATATTGGCCGGGGCTTTTCTTACCATAACAATGACCGGTATAGACCAGGAAATGATGCAAAAAAGTATATCTGTAACCAAATTGAAAGACTCACAAAAAAATATGGTTACGCTTGGCTTTATCTTATTGGGTGTATTGGCATTGTTCTTATACTTAGGCGGACTCCTGTATTTATTTGGCGATTCCCAGCATGTAAATGCTACGGGCGATATGCTGTTCCCTACAATTGCCGTAGATCACATGCCGCCGTTTATAAGCATCATTTTCATCATCGCGCTAATTTCCGCGTTATTCCCCAGTGCAGACGGCGCCATGACCGCCCTCACCTCTTCACTGTCAATTGATATTTTTGGATTGAAAAAAAGAGATGATTTAAATGACAAACAAAAAGAAAAATTCAGAAAAAGAGTACACCTGGTGGTAGCGCTATCATTTTTAATAATGGTAATGATATTTAAATGGATTGATAACAAAAGTATGATAGGCCTGATACTGAAACTGGCAGGCTATACTTACGGGCCTTTGTTGGGCATGTTCGCCTTCGGGATATTTACCAAGCGCCAGGTAAAAGACAACGTAGTACCCATTATATGTTTAATTGCTCCCTTGCTTACTTTTATAATAGATTATTTTCAAGGTGACATATTTGGTGATTTTCAGATTGGACTGGAAATAATCATCATTAACGGATTACTGGCATTTATTGGCTTCTGGCTTATCTCCCGCCCTACCAGCAAGGAAGAATTTGAAGCGAGAAAAAAAGAAATTCAGGCCGAAGTAGATAAAGAACATGGAACTCGTTAATCCCTTAGCCGAGAAATACGCCGCCCGTTTTACTTCACCGGAAGACGAACTGTTGGCAAAGATCAATTTGGAAACACAGCAGCAGCACTCGCATGCGCACATGCTCAGCGGGCATGTACAGGGGCGCGTATTATCTTTTATCAGCCACATAAAACAGCCGGAATATATATTAGACATTGGTACTTTTACCGGGTACTCCGCCCTTTGTTTAGCCGAAGGTTTGGTGGAACATGGCGAATTGCATACAATAGAATTACGTGCCGAAGACGCTGAAACCGCCCGGCGTTATTTCAACCAATCGCTATTAAAAAACAAGATAAATGTGCATAACGGCGACGCGCTGAAAATTATATCCACATTGCATTATAAATGGGATATCGTTTTTATTGATGCTGATAAAATTAATTATATTGCATACTTTAAAATGGTATTTGACCGTTTAAACCAAGGCGGCATCATCATTGCAGACAATGTACTTTTTCACGGAGATGTTTTGCATGAAGAAATAAAAGGCAAAAATGCCAAAGCGATTGACGAGTTTAATAAATTTATTTCCACGTATGAGAATTGTGAACAAGTGGTGCTGACGGTTAGAGACGGTTTAATGCTGATACGAAAGAAACAATAAATTTCAACAGCTATATAATATATAATTTACATTCACGTAAAAGTAAAAAATAAACAAATGAAATTCAGACATTCATTCCTACTTATCTTTTTATTTTTATCTATCCAAAATTTTGCACAAAGCAATAAGCTTAACTCCGCTACTCTTGAGTATATTGAACAATATAAAGAGTTGGCCATGATAGAGATGGCACGCACTGGTGTGCCTGCCTGCATCACGCTTGCACAGGGCATACTGGAATCGGCATCAGGAAAAAGCGATCTGGCTGCCCGGTCTAACAATCATTTTGGTATAAAATGCAAAACAGATTGGACAGGCGGAAAAACTTACCACGACGATGATGCAAAAGGAGAATGTTTTAGAGTATATACTTCCGTGGAAGAGTCTTTTATAGATCATTCAGACTTTTTGAAAAACAGGCCATTTTATAAAGATCTTTTCCTTTTGCAAATGAATGACTACAAAGGTTGGGCTTACGGACTTAAAAAAGCGGGATATGCTACCAATAAAAACTACCCGCAATTATTGATCAACCTGATTGAGCGATATGATCTGGCCAGATATTCTTCTGAAACCATCGCCAATATTGACATGTATCGCTATCTTGCCATGAACAGAAGCATGACCAAGCAAGATTATCATGCGGCAGTAGCCAAAAATGTAAAACAGGAAATTAAAGAAATAAAAGCCCGAACAGTAAATAAAACTCTGCCACCAAAGCAGGAGCCGGTGGTGGAAAAACCTACTTATCCCGAAGGCTTTTTTACTATAAACGGCGCTAAAGTTTTTTACGCGCCCGAAGGCTTTTCGCTGCGCAACTTCTGCACTAACCGAAAACTTCCTTATGCTAAAATCTTGGCATATAACGATATGCAGGATACGGATGTACTGAAGCAGGGCCGGCTTATTTATCTTGAAAAGAGAAAGAAAAAAGGTAATAAAGCCATATTTAAAACCAGAAAAGGCAATACTTTGCGCGAAATAGCCATGCTGGAAGGCGTGAGATTAGATCAACTGAAAAAGTACAACAAGATAAATGCCGACTCTAAAATAGCGGCTAATCAAAATGTATATCTGCAAAAAAAATCTTCTTCTAAAATTATTGTACTAAATTAGCATCAAAATACATTTTTGATGAGCAATAAAATTAAAGTGCACGGCAGAAACTTTGTGCCATACATTACCGATGAAGAAATAAGACAAAAAATAAAAGAAATTGCAGCAAGCATCAACAGAGATTACGAAGGCAAAAATCCTTTATTCATTGCCATACTTAACGGCTCCTTTATGTTCGCGGCAGATTTACTTAAAGAAATTAATATAGATGCGGAAATTAGTTTCATTAAGCTGGCTTCTTACAAGGGTACCAAATCTTCCGGGCAGGTGCTTACAGCGATCGGGCTGGATAATGAGGTACATGATAAAGACGTAATAATCATTGAAGACATAGTAGATACGGGCAAAACGCTGCACACTTTTCTACCGCAACTATTGAATCAGAATCCGCGCTCTCTCAAACTGGTAACTATGCTGCACAAAAAAGAAGCTACGGAATATGACATTCCTATAGATTATGTGTGCTTTGAAATACCCAATAAATTTGTTGTTGGATATGGATTGGACTACGATGGTTTAGGAAGAAACTATAAAGATCTATACCAGTTGGATGAAGAATAAAAAAATTTATTCATTATGATTAAATATTTAATTCTGTTCTCTGTCAATTTATTTTTACTCATGCAGGCAACTACAGCGCAACAAACCATCCCTCTATACGATGGGAAAATACCGAACAATAAAGAAGGAATAAAAAATACAGAATACACGGAAACGGACGACGACCGTGTGAAGAGAGTTTTTGAAATATCAGAACCTACACTCACTGTTTATAAACCTAAAATACAAGACAAGCGTGGCATAAGTATTATCATTTGTCCAGGTGGCGGATATCATATATTGTCTATAGATAAAGAAGGCAGGGAAATCGCGCACTCGCTCAATGAAATGGGCATTACCGCGTTTGTATTAAAGTACAGGATTCCATCCAACAACAAAAATGTAGATAAATCTGTCGCTCCGCTGATGGATGCACAAAGAGCTGTGCAGCTGGTAAGAGAGCAGGCAAAAAGATGGGGAATAGACAAAAATAAAATAGGCATTATGGGTTTTTCTGCCGGCGGACATTTAGCCGCCGCTGCTTCTACGCAATATATAAATGTATTGATCGGAAATACCCTACAAACCAGTCTCCGACCCGATTTTAGTGTATTGGCTTATCCTGTTATCTCTTTTGATGAAAAGCTTACACACAAAGGTTCCAGGGATAATTTACTGCAGGATGCCTCGCTGAAAAACAATAAATTTTATACCAGCACAGAACAAGCTGTTACTTATTTTTCTGCGGAAAAAAATATTACTTCTCAAACACCGCCGGCATTTATCTTTCATTCGCAGGACGATAATGTTGTAAATGTTGCAAACAGCCTGCATTATTACCAGCAGCTGATAGAAAACAAAGTACCCGGTAATCAACTGATCATCTACCCTTCCGGCGGACATGGCTACGGATTGAACCTGCCAGGTAAAAATGAAAAATGGATAGAAAGATTGAAAAACTGGTTAGACGTTTTGTATCCATAAATGCTAAAGAGCTGCATAAAGTTCAAAAGAAAATTGTCTTATATTTTTTAACAGTTTAATTCAACAAATTCTCCTAACTTTAATATTCAATTTTTTAAACTAAATTAAAACTAAAAATCATGAAATTGACCAAAATGATTCCTGCACTTATCCTCTCAGGAAGCTTAATTCTCGCATTACCTGCATGTAAATCAAAAGTTGACGACACAGCTGTAAAAGCAAACGTAGAGAATGTATTAACGCAATCTCCCGGTGTTGCATCTGATGTAAAAGACGGTGTGGTTACACTCTCCGGTACCGTGGCCAGTGAAGAAGAAAGAGCGGCTGCTGAAAGTGCTGTTGCAGCATTACAGTCTGATAAAAAATCAGGTGTAAAAAGTGTTGTAAACAATATTTCGGTAGTAGCGCCCACAGTTACCGTTTCTCCTGACGCTACTTTACAAGAAGGCGTTGCTACGGTAGTAAAAGATTTTCCGGGCGTACAGGCTACAGTTGCTAACGGCGTTATCACCGTTACAGGAAGCCTTGAGCAGGCAAGAGTGCAGGCATTAAAACAAGCTTTGGATGCTTTAAGCCCGCAAAGAACCGACATGAGCGCTCTTCAGGTAAAATAATTTAATTTATACATCAACTAAAAACAATTTAAAATGTCATTACAAGAAAAATATAAACCACTTTTAGATACCGCCAAAGCTTCCGGCATAGACGATTTGCAGGTAGCGGAACAAGCCGGCGTATTGCATATCAATGGCACAGCGCCTAACGCCGAAGTAAAAAACAAGTTGTGGGATGTGTATGGTTCTATTGATCCTAATTTCCTTACCGGAGATGTGGTTATGGACGTAAAAGTTGCTACCGCGGTAGCAGGAGGAAAAGTAAAAGTAACTACGCACGAATCTAATTTGAACATTAGAAAAGGGCCCGGCACCGATCAGCCTGTAGTAGGTAAAGCCGCTAAAGATGAAGTAATCACCTTAGTAGGAAAAGCCAATGATCAATGGTGGCTGGTACGTACCAACGACGGAGAAGAAGGATACAGTTATGCACAGTATCTCACTCCTGTAGAATAATTTTATTGGTATACAAAATAAAAAAGAGACTGATTTTTTCGGTCTCTTTTTTTATTCAATAAAATAACAGTAAATTTGATAACGTGGTGAAAAACCTAACAAGCTAAACTTAATAAACTAAATGAAAAGACATATAGCAAACGGATTTACACTTTTGAATTTAGTCTTTGGATGTATAAGTATAATAGTAATCATGTATGATTCTTTAAGCGCCGATGTATTAAAGAATGAAACTTCTTCTGCCTTCGACATATTATCTCACCAATTGTCTATCGCTTCTTTATTTATTATATGCAGTGCCCTGGTTGATTTTTTTGACGGATTCATTGCCCGGCTGCTGGGCATTGCTTCGGAATTAGGCAAACAACTTGACTCATTGGCCGATGTGGTAAGCTTTGGCGTAGCACCTTCGCTTATTGTTTTTAGATACATTAATTTTATTTATTTAGAAAATGGCACTGAGCGCATCCATGCATTGCTGTATGCTTTGCCCGCCGTTCTGATTGCTATTGCCGGGGCGTACCGATTAGCCCGATTTAATATAACTACAAGCAGTACAAAAAATTTTCAAGGTGTACCCATTCCGGCAGCAGCTTTACTCACCATTTCGCTACCTTTTATTTTTACATATGAAAACAACAGTTGGATCAATGCGATTGCGCATAACGCATGGTACTGGTATATATATGTTTTAATAGTTAGCTTTTTAATGGTAGCAAGATTTCCGGTTTTGAGTTTTAAATCCAAAGGTTTTGACCTGACAAAAGACTGGTGGAAAGTGGCTTTGGGAATTATTGCCATAATACTAAGTATGTGCATTCAATGGCAGGCTATACCCATTGTATTTTTTATTTACGTATTGTTTTCCTTCATTTTTTTGAAGGAAGAAAAGGAGTGAAAAATTTTATATCTGCCATTGGTTATGTACCACCGCTATAAGATAGAGATTGTTGCCTTCTTTATTAAAAATAAGTCTCAGGTTGCTCCAGTCAAATTCAGTCTCGCCCTCTTTTGGTTTTTTGTAATAATCCACAAACGTTTTTCCGGGAAAAACAGTTAAGCTATTGTCTACACCATTCGATTTCCTAAAAAGAGATTCATTGGCTTTGATATCTTTCACATGAAGGAAATTATTGTCGTATACAAATCTGTCAATGTATTGCTCCATGCTCATGTTGATAGGGTCTCCACTACCATCGGCATAACCCCAGGTTTTTTTTGCATCAGATTCGCCAAAACTGATTATACTTTGTTTAGTAAAATGATTGTTTTTCAAAACATCCTTATCTACATATGAGTAAGGAGAAAAAACGACTCCCTGAGTAGGGTCGATGTAGGTAGACAGCTTCTTGTAATCTTTATTCTGTATCGCTTCTAAAACGGAGTTGGAATAACTGATTATGGCGTTTTCCGCGTTTACTGAAATGCCTGAAGAACCGGTAATGGCAGCGGAATCTCCTTGTATCGCGCTCATGGTATCTCTTCTCAATGCATCGAGGTCTAAGGTGTCTTCGGCTTGTTTGTCCTGATTATTATTTTTGCAAGCAATAAACACAACCGAAAGAATTACTATTAAAGTAAATATTTTTTTCATTGTATATAACCAATTTCACGGCAAAGTAAAGTATTAATTGCTAAATTTCATCAACTATTTTCTAAAGTACGCATTGCTATAAATTTTATTTAACAATTATTTTTCTTCCTAAAAAACACAAACTGTTAATCCTCAATTTCTTTCGCATTCAGGTAGTATTTTCTTTCTATAAAATTTGTGGAAAAAATTTCTTTTACTTTATCAGAATCAATATCATAAGATTGCCATTCAAAACCCGGAAGCAATCTTATGGTTATACCGTCTTTTACCAAAACCAAAGGCATATCAAAACCTTCTACAGCATTTATATACCTGTAAAATACTTTTTTATCATCCGGCGAAAAATAAAATTCAAATGTAGGAATTTGCGTGGTGGTTAAATACTGTTCAAAGGTTTTTGAAAAATTAATTTCGCTGTATTGATTAATGAATTGCTGAACCTGCGCGTTGTCTACGATTTTATGATAAAAAACCTTGTTCATTTCGCGCAGCATATTCCTGAATTTATTTTCATCATTCATGGTAGTACGAATGTTTTGCAGCATATTGACTCCTTTATAATACATGTCTCCGCTGCCTTCCTCATTCATACCATACTTTCCAATAATGGGCTTATCATTTAAAATATTGCCTCTTATACCTACTACATAGTCTATGGCTGCTTCTTTGCCATAAAACTTTTCAGTAAACAATGCTTCGCTAAGGTTGGTAAAGCTTTCGTGTATCCACATATCTGCTATATCACCCGCTGTAATACTGTTGCCAAACCACTCATGGCCACTTTCATGTACAATAATAAAATCAAAATTTAAGCCATGCCCCGAACTGGAAATATCTTTTCCCCTGTAGCCGTTTACATAATCATTGCCATAAGCTACCGCCGACTGATGTTCCATACCCAAATGTGGCGCCTCCACCAGCTTATAGCCATCGTTATAAAAAGGATACGGCCCAAACCAGTGTTCCATGGCGTTTAATGTGCGCAATACATCGGGCAAGGCATGTGTAGTCATCTTTTCTCGGTTATAATCAAGTGACCATAAGTCTATCGTCAATCTGCCTTTTTCTCCTTTATACTCTCTTGTAGTATTTACGTATTTGCCTATGTAGGGAACAATATTGTAATTATTAATAGGATTTCTTACTGCCCATTTAAAGCTGGCTTTACCTTCGGATAGTTTCTTTTGTTCTACCAGCCTGCCATTTCCCACGCCTGTTAATGTATCGGGCACAATCATGGTAATGGTTGCTCCCTCGTCGGGTTCATCGCTCTGATGATCTTTGCACGGAAACCATACGGATGCGCCCAGTCCCTGGCAGGCAACGGATATCCAGGGGCGGCCCAAACTGTCGGTTTCCCAAATAAATCCTCCCTGCCACGGCGGCCTCACAGCTTCTAAAGGTTTGCCATGATAATAAATGGTCAGTTTGTTTTTCTTTCCCTTTGTTTGGGGCGGCATCAACAGGTAAAACAAGTCTACATCTCTTTTTACAACATCTACTTTTGTAAAGTTGTTTAAATAAACACTATCTACTTCCAAAGGCGCCTGCAGGTCAATCTGCATAAAACTTACAGTGTTATCTGTGACTTTATAGGTTATATCCGTTTTGCCGGTAATGGTTTTATTGTTAATGTTGGGTTCCACAGTAATGTCATACCTTATTACATCCCACCAGGCTCGCTCTCTGGTAACAGAGCCACGCAGCGAATCTTGCAAAGGCGTTTTTTGCTGCTGAAAAAACTGTGTAAACCCGGTATTAAACAATAAGCAGCCCGTTACTGTCAACAACAAAAACCTATTAATATACATAATCTTCTGTATCACTTTTCCTTATTTATTGAAATTTAAAAATACAATATTTTGTATTCTGTCAGCATATTTATTTTTAATATCTTGATGCAATTCATAAAAAATGTGTACGTTTGAAATATGCTTATGATAAAAAGAATAACGCATAATTATTTGTTATTAGTATTCGCATTCGCTGTTTTGCTGATTGTGCTGTCCTGTAAAAACCGGCAAACGGAAGTAATACAAATATTTTATTACAACGAATCTACCGGCATTCAAACGCTTGATCCTGCTTTTTCCAGAAGCCAGTCTATCAACTGGGCTGTGCACCAACTTTATAATACTTTAGTAGAACTGGACAGCAACCTGAACGTAGTGCCAAGCCTGGCTAAAAGCTGGGAGGTAAGCGCAGACAGGCTGGTATATACTTTTTATTTAAGAGACAGTATTTATTTTCATGATAATGCTGCTTTTAAAAATGGCAAAGGCAGAAAGATGAATGCGCATGACGTAGCTTTTAGCTTAAACAGAATTATAGATCCTGCACTGGCCAGTACGGGAGCTTGGCTTTTTAACAACCGCATTGCAAAAAACGGTTTCAGGGCTATGGATGACAGCACATTTCAGATACATCTCATACAACCTTTTAATCCTATTTTAGGTATACTTACCATGCAGTATTGTTCTATTGTACCAAAAGAAGCGATAGACAAATATGGAAAAGATTTTAGAAAAAACCCTTGCGGCACGGGGCCGTTTAAACTTAAATACTGGGATGAAGGACAGGCAATGGTACTAGAGAAAAACAATCATTATTGGGAATTTGAAAATGGTAATCGACTACCCTTGCTCGACGGTGTATCCATTAGTTTTAATACCAACAAGGCTACCGAATTTTTGTTGCTGCGACAAGATAAACTCAATTTCATCAACGATGTTGATCCTGCATTTAAAGATGAAGTGGTGAATAAAAAAGGCGAGCTGAGACATCAGTGGAAAGATGATTTTATCTTAGAGAAAGGACCGTTTTTAAATATTGAATATTACGGAATTCTGGTTGATGAAAATAATGCCGCAGTAAAAAACTCTCCTTTGAAAATAAAAGCCATCCGTCAGGCTATCAATCATGGATTTGACCGAAATAAAATGATTCTGTATTTGCGCAATTCGCTAGGAATGGCTGCTACAGCGGGCTTTGTGCCAAGAGGTTTGCCTTCAAAAAATATAGACCACGTAAAAGGTTATGATTACAATCCGCAAAAAGCTTTGTCACTCTTGGCAGAAGCAGGTTTCCCAAATGGTAAAAATCTTCCGGGCATCACCTTGATAACCGTGCCTATGTATGCCGATATGGCGTCTTTCGTGGCTAAAGAAATGGAAAATATTGGTATCTACATGCAGGTAGAAACCACTACCAAAAGTGCGCTGATGGAACAAACTGCCAAGTCGGAAGCACAGTTTTTCAGAGGTAGCTGGATTGCAGATTATCCCGATGCGGAAAATTATCTGGCTATGTTTTACAGCAAAAATCCTGCACCGCCCAATTATACACGTTACAAAAACAAGACTTTCGACAATATGTATGAAAGAGCCATTATGGAAACCGACGACTCCGCACGGTTTGATTTATACAGAAAAATGGATCAGATGGTTATGAATGATGCTCCCGTTGTACCTTTATTTTACGACGAAATCATCCGCCTGATTAATCCGAATGTAAAAAATCTGAAATCAACTCCCATGAATTTGCTGGAGCTTAGAAATGTGTATATAGAACACTAATTTGTTGACAGCATTTTATGACCACAATCATAAAAACAACCTGAAACACCTATGAATAAAGGTTTTCAGCACTTAAAAGTTTTTTGTAAAACTTTATTGCTTTAGTTTTGTACAAAACTGCCTGAGTAATGTATAATATAAAATTCTGGATAAAAGTTTCTCTCTTTAATATTTTACTCGTTGCTTTTCTGGGTTTACTGATGCGTTATAAAATCGCTTTTTATTTACCTTTTGTAGATCAGAAACATCTGTTGCATGCACATTCGCACTTTGCATTTATAGGTTGGATTTCTCAGACTTTATATGTTTTCATTATTCAATTGTTGATGAACAGAAATGCCGACATCAACTACCGGCCATTTAAAAATATTTTAATAGCCAACCTTTTTATTTCTTATGGATTAATTCCGGCATTCATTGCTCAGGGATACGGAGCAGTATCCATTACTTTATCTACCTTATCTATACTTGTATTTTATATATTTTGCATAAAATTGTTTCAGGCTTTAAATCACAACAAAAACAATACTTTCATTTCAGATAAATGGTTAAAGGCTGCGCTCGTTTTCGGCATACTATCTACCGTAGGAACTTTTCTGCTGGCATACTCCATGAAAATTTCCATTAATCAGAATTTGTATCTGGCTTCTTTTTATTTTTATCTGCATTTTCAATACAACGGTTGGTTTCTTTTTGCTTCTGTTGGTTTGGCTTATCAGTGGCTTAAAAATAATATTCACAACTTTAAAGAAGACAAAAAGGTATTCTTAATATTTCTACTTACCTGTATACCCAATTATTTTTTATCTACCCTTTGGGCTGACCTTCCTGTATGGTTATTTATTATTGTGGTTTTCTCTTCCATTCTGCAAACCATAGCATGGATTTTAATGGTGAAGAATTTATTGAGATACAAAAGCGCAATCAAAACAAAACTACATAAAACGGCTACTTTTCTTTTTGCATTAGTAGCAATTGCCTATACAATAAAAATATTACTGCAATTGGGTTCTACTATTCCGGCATTGAGCGAACTGGCTTTTGGGTTCAGATCTATTGTGATTGCTTATTTACACCTGATTCTTCTTGGTGTGTTTACCCTTTATTTTCTGGCAATTTTTGTGCAGAATAATTATATTCAAATCAATCGGTTTGCTAAATTCTCTTTATATAGTTTTGTTGCGGGTGTATTTTTAAATGAGTTTGTATTGATGGTTCAGGGTACGGCATCATTGATATCAGTGTATGTACCCCACACAAATATTTATCTGTTGATAGTAGCTATACTTTTATTTATAAGCATATCGGGTTTGTTCTTTTCACAATTAAACAAAAACAAAACTCATTAATCCTCCCCGTTATCTTCAAAAACGAGTTTACCACAGCCAATAAAAGACAAAAACAGTATTTTAATGATAAAAATCATATTAAAATCTTTATTTTATGACTGCACGCATAAATTTTCGAAAAAACTATTTCTAATTTTGATAACAGTATTTTATTAAATCATTAACTACAAATTTTTAATCAGTAACTAAATCTTTTCACAAATGAAAAAACTCTTAATTCTATTATCAATGGCTGCATTGATTTATTCCTGCGGCGGCGGCTCACAAGAAACTGAATCAGAAGGCAGTGCATCCGGAGAAGCACCAAAAAGTATGGTAGCCGGACAAGACTACGACACAAAACGCGGAGAAGGAAAATTTAAAGATTTTGAACCTGCCGCTACTTTGGATGCTTCATTGGCTACTAAAGGCGAAGAAGTGTATAACCTTAAATGCGCAAGCTGCCACAAGCTTACAGATGAAAGACTGGTAGGCCCGGGCTGGAAAGGTGTTACAGACAGACAGCAAGGCTCATGGATTCTAAATTTCATTACCAATACAGAAGAAATGCTGGACAAAGATCCGGAAGCACAGGCTCAATTAGCATTGTGTCTGGTAAGAATGCCTAATCAGAATCTTACTGACGAAGAAGCAAAAGCTGTATATGAATATATGCGCAAAAATGATGGACTTAAATAATCCAATCTTATCATCAAAATATCGTTTTTATGACACACTTACAAAAAGCATTATTATTTACATTTAGTGTAATAATACTATCAGGTCTCAATGCATGTAAACCAAAAAATACAGCAGATGCCGTATCTAAAGACGCTGCTTCCAGAGTTTACGTGGCACCGGGCAAATACGATGAACTATACAACTTCGTATCTGGTGGCTTTAGCGGCCAGCTAAGCGTTTACGGCCTGCCAAGTGGTAGGTTGCTGCGCGTTATCCCGGTTTTTTCTGTTGACCCTGAAAAAGGTTACGGCTACAGCGAAGAAACCAAACCCATGCTTAATACTTCCCACGGTTTTGTGCCCTGGGATGATTACCACCACGTACAGATCAGCCAGACAAATGGCGAAATAGACGGACGTTGGGTGTTTGGTAATGCAAATAATACCCCGCGCGTTTCAAGGGTTGATTTAACAACATTCCGCACAGCTGAAATAATTGAGCTTCCCAACAGCGCCGGTAACCACTCTTCTCCGTTTATTACTGAAAATACTGAGTACGTTGTAGCAGGTACCAGGTTTAGCGTTCCACCAGATTATGCTGACGGAGACGTTCCTATTGATTCTTATAAGCAAAACTTTAAGGCTTACATTAGCTTTATCAGTGTAAATAAAGATGATGGTAAAATGGACATCGCTTTCCAGCTACGCTGCCCTGGCGTAAACTTTGACCTGAGCCATTCCGGTAAAGGAAAGTCTCACGGCTGGTTCTTCTTTTCATGTTATAATACAGAGCAGGCCAATACGCTTTTAGAGGTAAATGCATCTCAAAAAGATAAAGACTTTATTATGGCCGTAAACTGGAAAAAAGCTGAAGAATACCTTAAAGCAGGTAGAGGAAAAAAACAATCAGTAAAATATGCACACAACTCTTGGGATGAGAAAACACATACCGCAAAATCTGAAATTAAAACAGAAGTTACGGTTTTAGATGTGTCAGAATTAAAAGATATTGTTTACCTTATTCCATGTCCTAAATCTCCACATGGCTGCGATGTAGACCCAACCGGTGAATACATTGTTGGCAGTGGTAAACTGGCTGCTTTAATTCCTGTATTTAGTTTTGATAAACTTCAAAAAGCAATTGCCGATAAAGCATTTGATGGCGAATACGAAGGCATCCCAGTTGTAAAATATGAAGCGGCATTGCACGGCGAAGTTCAAAAACCAGGCCTTGGCCCTTTGCATACAGAATTTGATGCTAATGGAAATGCTTATACTTCCTTCTTTGTTTCTTCTGAAGTAGTAAAATGGAATGTAAAAGATCTGAAAATATTAGATCGCGTACCAACCTACTATTCAATAGGTCACTTAATGGTTCCAGGTGGAGATTCTAAAAAGCCTTATGGTAAATACCTTGTTGCTTATAATAAAATTACCAAAGACCGTTATCTGCCTACAGGTCCGGAACTGGCTCAAAGTGCACAGTTATTTGATATCAGCGGAGATAAAATGCAATTGTTGCTTGACTTCCCTACAATAGGCGAACCTCACTATGCACAAGCTGCTCCTGCTGAACTTATCATGAAAAATTCTAAAAAATTCTTCAACATAACTGAAAATCAGCACAAGTATATCACTAAAGGTGAGCCTAATGCAAAAGTGGTAAGAGAAGGAAATATTGTACGCATCTACATGACGGCCATCCGCTCTCACTTTGCACCTGATAATATTGAGGGTGTGAAAATGGGTGATGAAGTTTATTTTCACGTAACAAACCTTGAGCAGGATTGGGATGTACCGCATGGTTTTGCAGTTAAGGGCGCCGATAATGGCGAATTACTGATTATGCCGGGCGAAACCGCCACACTGAAATGGGTGCCAGACAGAGTGGGTATTTTCCCATTCTACTGCACAGACTTCTGTAGCGCTTTGCATCAGGAAATGTCAGGTTATGTGAGAGTTTCTCCTGCTGGTAGTAATGTTCCTATAAGTTACAGCATTGGTACCAATAAACCGGCAGACGCCGCAACCACCACTGACAGTAGTAAAAACACTGCTAAAAAATAGACATTGCAAAAGCCGGACAGGCTTGCATACCTGTCTGGCTTTTCAATCACCAAACTAAAATTGGTTTTTTCATTTGATTTTTTTGATTATAAAAAATAGGTTGGTGAACAAATCATATTTTCATCAACCTGTTTTTATTTAACAGGATGAATACAACACTATCATAGAAACAAACAGTTTCAAACAATTAATTGAACGATAAATATAAACAGATGAAACCACTTAACGGCCTCGCAAAAACACTGATAGCACTGGGCGGCATCATGCTCGTGATTGCTATTTTTGTACCTATTTGGTATATTGATTTGGATGCTCCTCAATATCCTGAAGGATTAAGAATGCTTATCTATTCCAATAAGTTGGCGGGAGATGTGGAAATTATTAATGGTTTAAACCATTACATCGGTATGCAAACCTTACATACCGAAGATTTTATTGAATTCACAGTATTACCCTGCATATTAGGCTTTATAGCATTTCTTTTTTTCCTCGTTGCTTTTTTGGGAAAAAGAAAATATGCAATATGGTTACTTATATTTTTCATCATCTTTGGTATAGTATCAATGGTTGATTTCTGGAAATGGGAATACAACTATGGTCATAATCTTGACCCTAATGCAGCTATTCAGGTGCCGGGCATGGCGTATCAGCCTCCATTAATCGGTTATAAACAACTCCTTAATTTTCTTGCTTTTTCATTTCCGCATACAGGCGGATGGCTAATTGTGGGTGCAGGAGTTTCTCTGATAGCAGCAATTTTTATTACAAGAAAAAAGAAAAAACATGCTTAAAATATTTTCATTATTTATGGGTTGCTTCCTGATGTTTTCTACAATGGGCGGCTGTCAGGTGAAAGAAAGACCTATTAAACGCGGCGAGCCTTGTGCACATTGTAAAATGCCGATTTCTGATATAAAGTTCGCAGCAGAAATTATTACTAAAAAAGGTAAAATATATGTGTATGACGATATTACCTGCGCAGCAAAAATGATAAAGTCTGCACAATTGGAAAATAATAATATAAAAGATATTTTTGTTTCAAACTTTTATAACGAAGCCGAACTGTTAAATACTAAATCTGCTCTTTATCTGTCAAGTGAAAAATTCAGAAGTCCGATGAACGGAAACATTGCAGCATTTAAAAACAAAGCAGATATGGATAAGGCAGCAAAAGAATTTAGTGGTGATGTTATAACTTTAGACAAAATATTTTAATGAGATTATTCCTGATAGCAAGTTTGTTTTTATTATCGTTGAGTGCGTTTTCAGCAACTACTATCAAGGTTGAAAAAAATGGACCTGTTCCCTCTGTAAAACAAGCCATTCTTTTGGCTTCCGACGGAGATACTATTCTTGTAAGTGAAGGAACTTACAAAGAAGGTGCTATCGTAATAAATAAATCAATCGTTTTAAAAGGCGTTAATTATCCTGTGCTGGATGGTGAAAGCAAGTATGAAATCATCAGCATTTTAGCTTCTGATGTTACCGTTGATGGCTTTAAAATTATTAATTCCGGCACTTCAGGCACCGAAGACTTTGCAGCTGTAAAATTTTCACAGGTCAGAAACATTGTTATCCGCAATAATATTTTAGACAATAATTTTTTTGGTATTTATGCCGAAGCCAGCACAAACAGCCGTATTGAAAAAAATATTATTACTTCTGATGCAGAATCCGAATCTAACAGCGGCAACGGCATTCACTGCTGGAAAAGTGACAGTCTGTTGATTTTGGACAACACAATTAAAAAGCACAGAGACGGTATCTATTTTGAATTTGTAAGCAACTCTGTTATTGTGCGTAATATTTCTATCGGGAATATCAGATATGGTTTGCATTTCATGTTTTCCAATGACGATGTGTATATCCAAAACTATTTCAAAGAAAATGGTTCCGGTGTTGCGGTTATGTATTCCAAACGTGTAAACATGATTTACAATTTCTTTACGCAAAACTGGGGAGACGCAGCTTACGGACTTTTATTGAAAGAAATATCCGACAGTAATATTCAGTCTAATTATTTCTATACCAACACCACAGCCGTTGTATTGGAAGGTTCCAGCAGAATTTATTTTTCTCACAACGATTTTTCTGACAATGGCTGGGGGCTTAGAATACAGGCAAGTTGTATGGATGTAGAAGTGATCAAAAATAATTTCATCGCCAATACTTTTGATGTAGCTACAAACGGTTCTTTGGTGCTGAATAAATTCAGCCAAAACTACTGGCACAAATATGAAGGCTATGATTTAAACAAAGACAGCTACGGAGATGTGCCTTTCAGACCGCTGAGTTTATTTTCTGTAATAGTAGAAAATAATCCTACAGCAACAATACTTTACAGAAGTTTTATTGTTTCTCTCTTAGAGAAATCCGAAAAAATAATTCCCACACTTACGCCGGAAGCTTTTATTGACGATCAGCCGGTTTTAAAACCTTATAAAATATGATTGAAATAAAAAATGTGTCCAAGAATTTCGGCAAAGTGCAGGCATTAAAAAAGATCAATCTGCAAATGGTTAAAGGTGCGGGCATTGCTTTAATAGGACCAAACGGCTGCGGCAAAACCACACTTATTAAATCTATTCTGGGAATGGTCATTCCTACTGAAGGCGATATAATCTGCAACGGACAATCAGTAAAAAACAATCATAGCTATCGTTCTCAAATCGGCTATATGCCACAGATAGGCAGATATCCGGAGAATATGAATGTGGGTCAGGTTTTCGCATTAATTAAAGCTTTGAGAAAAGATTATACAGAAGAATACGACGAAGAACTCGTAGAATCGTATCAACTGAAAAGTATTTTTGATAAAAATATGAAAACGCTTTCGGGCGGCACTACACAAAAGGTAAGTGCAGCTATTTCTTTTTTGTTTAAACCTGATATTTTGATTCTTGACGAGCCTACCGCAGGATTGGATCCTCTGGCATCGGAAATATTAAAAGAGAAAATTATTAAAGAAAGAAATAAAGGAAAACTGGTTATAATAACTTCTCATCTGCTCGCAGAACTTGACGAATTGATTAATGAAATTGTATTTATGCAGGAAGGAAATCTTATTTTTCACAAAACAATTGATGAAGTAAGAGATTTTACCGGACAGGACAAAATATCCAGAGCCATTGCATCTGTACTAAAAGCAAATTAATGGAAAGAAATATTAAATATATACTCATAGACATTTTAAAGAGTAAGCTCATAATAGGTTACGCCCTACTCATTGGTATTTTGTCGTGGAGTGTTTTCAATCTGGAAGATACAAGTTCAAAAGGTTTATTGACTATACTGAATGTAATTTTATTAACTGTGCCATTGGTGAGCATTATATTTTCAACTATTTATATTTACAACAGTTCCGAATTTATAGAACTGATGGTTAGTCAGCCGATCGAAAGAAAAAAAATATGGTTTAGTCTTTTCATTGGTTTATGTACGGCTTTTGTGGTAGCTTTTCTTATAGGCGCAGGCATTCCTCTGCTGGTTTACAGCCCCAATGCTCAGGGTTTGATAATGATTGTAATAGGCTGTCTTATATCCTGCGTATTTGTTGCTGTAGCCTTTTTGTGTGCTACCATCACTAAAGACAAGGCGAAAGGAACGGGACTGGCCATTATTATATGGCTGTTTTTCGCATTGCTTTTTGATGGGTTGATACTGTTTCTTACTTTTCAGTTAGCTGACTACCCTATAGAAAAACCTATGGTGTTTGTTACAGCACTGAATCCTATTGATCTTTCAAGAATATTAATTTTGTTGCAACTGGATGCTTCTGCAATGATGGGTTATACAGGAGCTATATTCAAAAATTTCTTCGGCAATACTTTGGGGATGATAATATCTTTTCTCCTGATTATTCTCTGGATAGTAGTTCCTTTTTATATTTCACTGAAGAAGTTCAGAAATAAAGACCTCTAATTTTCTGTTTCAAGGCTACATTTTTTCAGAGGATTCGTATCCAGATATACTTTGCCTTTCAGTATTCTTACCTCACCTTCTTCTTCCATTTTTTTAAGCGTTCTTATCACGGTTTCTACTCTTAAACCGGTCATATCTGCTATTTGCTGACGTGTAAGCTTTACTTTGCTGCAAACAGAACAAATAATTCCCGTATTGTTACCTCCAACGCAAACATTTCTTTCTTCATTAAAATAATTAAGTAAAGAAGAAATTCTGTATTTAGGATCAATACTCGCTATTTCTTTAAGACGGCATATTTCAAAGCGGATTCTTTTAGTAAAAAAGTTAGTGAATAAAGGATACAACTCTTTATCCTCTGTCAGCAGTGAATTAAACTTATCTCTGCTAAGTATAATGACTTCGCTTTTAGTTTCGGCAACAGCAGATATAGCGTAGGGTTCATGGTCAAATAAAGGCAGTTCTCCAAAGCAGTTTCCAGGAAAGATTATTTCATGGAGAAACTCTTTTCCTTCTTCTGTTTCGCTTATAACACGCACTTCGCCTTCCATTAATTGATGATAGAAAAGACAACGCTCACCTTCGCGAAAAATATAATCTCCTGATTTAAATTTTTTAACTACCGCTCCTTTGTCGAAAAGTAATTCCTGCGCCAACATAAAAAATTCTTATTTAATCTGAATATAAAAATATATGAAAAGATGTATATGTAAATATACAATTAATGAATGTAATTGAATGATAATAATAAAAAAGAAAAAAATCTTTATACGTCGGGCTGTTCCGGTTCAACAGACTTTATAGCTTTTCTTCTTTTAATAATTTTTGAAATGATTACTACGAATAAGACTAAAAATATTATGCCTACAGCTATAGGAATAATAAAAGATAAAACCGACCCGCTGACAGCTGCCACATTCTCTGTTGTAGAAACCACGGGGTTTCCGGCTGTGAGTGTAGCTTTGCTCGAAAATAAACGCGTAAGCACTGTACCCGACTGAACAATGCCTGCACTGCCACCACCGACAATAATACCGAGTATCCATCTGTAAACTTCATTATCAACAGGAATAACAGATGTGGTGAGCAATGCACCTGCAATCATTGCCAGCGGAGAAGCTATGCTGTCTAAAAAATTATCAACCAAAGGAATATAGTAAGCAAGAATTTCTGCAATAGATGCCGTGCCAAACGCAATGATAGCGGGCCATGTAGACAACCAGGCAAAATTCCCATCGAATGTTCCTATGAAAGGAATAAGGTTGTAATGTCCGGCTATGGAAGCGGCGAGCATCGGTACAAACACTCTGAAGCCACAGCTTGCGCTGAGTCCGATACCCAGAAATAAAGCAGTCATTAATCCTACACTCATGTTTGTAGTTTTTTATTTTAACTCAAATCTACAAAGAATTGTGGATTCTACTTTTAAATTTTGAAAGTAGTAGTTAGTAAAATAATCGATTATTCATCCGTTAAAAAAACTTTGTCTTGAAATTCTCTATCCTTCTTCCTGTTCGCTCAAATTATGCAGCTTCACAAATATTTTATTGTTCTTTACCAAATTACAATAATCACAGTCGGGCTTTCCGCATCCTTTTGTAAATTCTTTGTTTTGAATTTTTTGCCAGGTATCGGAAATCTGCTCGGTAACAATTGCAATATCGTTGGGCGATATCACTATTTTTTCTGTAAAATATTCTCCGTCGTCATCAGGCTCAATAAAATCAAACTGCGTGCTTACTGCTTTCCAGTTGTTGTTTGTATCATTATCAACCAGTATTTTATAAAAAACCGCCTGTCGCCAATAATCGCCGCCTATATCCCCTTCTTTTGCAGGGTTTGGTGATTTTAATTTTGGTTTAGCATTTTTATATTTACCCGTTTTATAGTCCACCACGTTTACATCGCTGCCTGCAAACTCAAGTTTATCCAGCTTACCTTTTATGGGTACATTTTTTACTACTACATTTTGTATATTTCTTTCTACCGAAACTACCTTTTGCCATGTGTCTATATTTTTATCGTAATAGGCAGGCAATATTTTATGGCCGTAGTGTATGGCTCTGTCATAACTTTCTTTTGTAAAGTTTTCCCTATTCCTGTCTATATACCATTTAAAATCTGCCACAAAAACTTCAGGAGGAGGAAAAGCATCTCCGTTTTTTTTCATTTTTTCAAAAAGACTTTGCAAGGCGTAGTGAACGGCCGAGCCAAATTCCATGCTTTCATTTTTTACAGAAGGTATACGAATAAGATTATTAAAGTAAAATTTTAAAGGGCATTCCAGATAGGCGTTGAGCGCGGTTGCATTCATTACAAATTTATCCAACAGCGGGTCTATAAAGTCTTCTTCTGATTTGGCTATCTCAGGCGCTTTGTTGTGCATAAAATAAATCGACTGGTACTGGGCTATCACCTCTTCGTTTACCCATATTTTTGCGGCTTCTTTTACCAGACCATTCTGCATCATTTCAGAAATAAAAACTGAAGGCTCTAAATCCTTGCCATCATTGGTTTTTGCAGGATAGCTGATTTCAAGTGACAGCTCAGCCCTTGTCATAGCCACATAAAATAATCTGCGCAGCTCTTCCAGCTGTTTGGCATTTTCTGCTTCGCCGATATCATTACTGTCAAAAATATTTTCAGGCAAAGAATAACCGGAATTTGTTTTTGATTTCTTTTCCCAAAGTTTTGAATAGGTAGAAACCATAAACACATATTCAAATTCCAATCCTTTAGAACCGTGTGCTGTCAACAGATTCACAGATGTTTCATTGCCCGCGACCTCATTAAGAGGTATAGTAATTTTTTCTTTTTCCATAGTATCTATGGTAAGAATAAAATTGCTTAAGCTCATGTTGGGATTTCGGTGCAAGGTAGTTTTTACAAAATCGAAAAAAGCTGTCAGAATCTTTAAAAGCCTTATCTTGTCAGGGCTTTGCATAATTATATTAACAATGCCTGTATAGTTTATAAGATTTTCTATTAATTGCGCTAAGGTATAATTAGGTACATCTGCAATCAGCTTTTCAATTGTATCGCTGGCTTTTTTGAATAGCAGTGTATCTTCATTGTCAAAAAGTGTTTGCACTACAGGATTGCTTTTTTCAAAAATTTCTTTTCGTAAAGATGTTTGTTCTTTGTATTTTTTATTATTTACTTCTACCGCTAATTTGGCAATCTCAATAGCAGGAATGCCGAACCAATCATAGTGCAGAATTTCAAACAATAAGCCATCGCCGCCATATGGCGCATCTGTTTCCATATTGATGTACCTGAGCAGCTGAATGATTTTTACAACAAAAGGAATCGTCAGCAGATCTTGAGAGCGTTTGCTGTAGTAAGGTATTTTCTTTAGTTGCAGATAACGAGCAATTTCATTACCATATATATTTTCACGGTAAATAATACCAATTTTTCCGGGCTTTACGCCTTGCTCTATCAAGCTGTGAATCTTTTCTGTGATGGCAACCATCTCATGCAGAGGCGATGCGTATTCTATTACCTGTGGAATTGTTTGTATGTGTTTTCTTGTATCATTTTCAGCCGATAGATTTTTAGAAAGTCCTTCAATTTTATTTACCAGCCGGTCTTTATTGTTCTCTATTACCTGCATGGAAGCATTTAAAATAGGTTGCGTAGAACGATAATTACTGGTAAGCATGATGGTTTTTATCTCATCTGTATATTTACTGGCGAATACATTCATGTTTTCAATATTCGCTCCCTGAAAACGATAAATGCTCTGGTCATCATCGCCCACAACAAATATATTCGGACTATTCCAGAAGCTTATCAGCAGGTCTATTATTTTGTTTTGTGTGCCGCTGGTATCCTGAAATTCATCTACCAAAATATATTGATATTGCTCCTGGTATCTGCGCAACAATTCTTCATTTTCCGTAAAGGCTTTAATGACCCAATTGATCATATCATCAAAATCATACAAACCCGCTTCATGCATAAGCTGCTGATAATTACTAAATTCATTTACAGCCGCTTTAGTTTTAGTAAGTCGTTTTATGGTATTGTAATAGTCTGGTTTATACGCGCCTTTTTTACCAAATTTGCTATTATTCTTGTACCTGAATTTTTTATAATAAGGTGAATCTTCCTCTTCTGTTTGTATTTCCTGTAAATAAGCATCAATTTTTTCGTTCAGAAATTCGGGAGTCCATCCTTCTCTTTTCATATTGCTGAACAATGAGCTCAAGGGTTTAATATCGAAATATACTTCTCCTTTAAAACGCTTCAGCGGATGCTCCGAAGAAAAATTATCAATGAGTTGTCGCATCAGTTGAATTTTTTCCAGATCAGAAATCGGGTCTAAATTATTTTTTTGAAATGTGTATAAATTTTCCTGTATTACATCGTTGCAAAAAGAATGAAAAGTAGAAATATTTACTTTGTATGCTTCCGGGCCTATGAACGACTGCAACCGCTTGCGCATGGCCACAGCGCCGGCATCGGTGTATGTAAGACAAAGAATATTCTCTGCTTTTGCATCTGTGGTCAATAATATTTTTCCAATTCTCGCGGAAAGTATTTGTGTTTTTCCTGTGCCCGGCCCGGCTATGACCATTATCGGTCCTTGGGTTGTATCAACTGCTTCTTTTTGTTTTTCGTTAAGTTTCTCATATATCTCCTTAAACTTTTTTTCTTGTGTTTCTTTGCTAAGCATACTCAAATTTTACTATTAATATTCAAATTTAAACTTTGTTTTTCGCAACTAAAAATTGTTTCATATTTATATCAGCCCGCATTTAATTGTTTAAACATTTATTTTTAACTTTCTGTTATTACCAAGTACCAAAAGATACATCTAAATTTGCTTATCAAAAATAAAACGAAGAAAAAATGATTATAAGAAAAATTGCTTTATTGCTGGTTGTAGTTCTTACAGGATTTGCCGCTACCGCGCAAACAGCCACTACCTGGACTGTAGATCCTGCACACTCAGCTATTACTTTTAAGATCAAGCATATGGGTCTTACTTTTGTGCCCGGAGAGTTTGATAAATTCACAGGAACAATGACAGCCTCCAACGCAGATTTTTCCGATGCTAAAATCAGCTTTACTGCTGATGTAAACAGCATTAACACCGGAATAACCAAGAGAGATGATCATTTGAGAAGCGCAGATTTCTTCGAAGTAGAAAAATATCCTGAGATTAAATTTGTGAGCACAAGTTTCACAAAAGCTACAAAACCCACCAACAATAAATCCAAAGCCGATAAACAGAACGATTTTTACGAATTAAAAGGAAATCTTACTATTAAAGATGTAACCAAACCTGTTACTTTTAAAGTAATATACGGTGGCAAAGTTGTTGATCAGCAAGGCAATCCAAAAATTGGATTTACAGCTAAAAGCAATATTAACCGTTTGGATTATAATGTAAAATACGACCCTACCGGTCAGGGAGTAGCTAAGGATGTAGACATAGTAATTTATCTGGAGATGGCTCCTAAAAAATAATCAGTAACCAAAACTGACGTTGTGATTGTGTGTATAACCGCTTTTTTAAAAGCGGTTTTTTTATGCTGATTGTTTAATAGCAAAACATAAAAGAAAAGCCGTCCGGAATTTTCCGGACGGCTTTTGTAGGTTTCTGCTTATGCAATGCTGGTTAAGCTTCGGCTTTAGGTTCAGCTACAGATGCAGCAGTTTCGCCATTTTCTCCTTCCACAACAAAATCAATTTCGATGATGTTGTTGTTGCCAAAGTCGATAGTAGCTTTGTGTGTACCCAGCTCTTTTACATCTTCTACAATAGCTATACGTTTACGATCAATATCGTAACCTTTTTGCTCGCGAATAGCTCTGGCCAACTGCAAGCTGGTAATGCTACCGAAGATTTTTCCTGAAGTACCTGTTTTAGCTAATAACTTCACAGGTGATTCTTTCAGAATTTCAACCACTTTGTTCATTTCAGACAACATGGCTTCTTCTTTCTTAGCTTTTACTTTTAGCTTTTCATCAAGCTGTTTCATATTAGAAGGGTTAGCTTCTACTGCCAGCTTTTGCGGGATGAGATAATTACGGGCATAACCACTTTTAACTTCTACAAGTTCGTTAGGCGCGCCTAAGTTATCTACATCTTTTAATAATATTACTTTCATTTTATTTGTTCTTAGTTCCCAAGAGCCCAGTCAACACGAGGTTTTAAGACTGTCTCCCGCATTTAACGAGATTAGGGAAGGTGACTAAATCAATTAACTATTTTAAAAGATCTGTTACGTATGGTAACAATGCCATTTGGCGGGCTTTCTTTACAGCATCGGAAACTTTGCGCTGAAATTTAAGAGAGTTGCCTGTAAGGCGGCGTGGTAAAAGTTTACCTTGTTCGTTAATGAATTTTTTCAAAAACTCTGTGTCTTTGTAATCTACATAACGAATACCATACTTTTTGAAACGACAGAACTTTTTGGGTTGCTTATCTTGTCTGATGGCAGTAAGATATTTTATTTCATTAGATTTTGCCATAATTATTCTGCTGTTTTTTCGGTTTCAGAAGCTTTTACGCCACTTCTCTTTTTAGCATTATACTCGACGGCGTATTTATCGAGTACAGTGATCATGTGGCGCAAAACCTGATCGTCGCGCAACATTTGTACTTTGAACTTCTCGTTGAAGTCGGATGGCGCACTGTATTCCAAAACCCAGTATAACGCTGTGGTTTTTTTCTGGATAGGATACGCCAGTGATTTTAATCCCCAAGGGTTGCTGTGCACAACTTCACCACCGTTACTTGTGATGTAGTCTGTGTATTTTTTCTGAGCATTGGTAAACTCTTCGTCAGAAAGCACAGGGGTAAAAATCACCATCAATTCGTAATTGTTCATTACCCTTTTAATTTAATTGTTTAAAAAATAATTTTCGAGGCGCAAAAGTACGATAAATTTATGAAAAAATCTATATTTATCTAAATAAAAATGACCACGTAGCTGAAGTTGTGGTCATTAAAGTAAATTTTACAGTATATAAAATTGTCTATTCCTTTGTTTTTTCTTTCCAGAATATGGCAATTAGTTCAATTCCAAAGCCAAGCAAAATTACAAGCGGCGCCAGTGTAATTCTTCTAAAGCCATATACTTCATTGTTGTTAAATACATTAGGATCAGGATTGTTGCCTCCTGACATTAGCAGCATACCTATAGCAATTACCACTAAGCCGGCAATCATGATAATGATGTTTTGCTTTCCAAATAATGGGGCTAAAGGTTGTCTTTTCTTTGTTTGTTTTTCCTGAATACTTGTTTTGTCGGTAGACGTAGCCATAAATATTTTTTATTTGAAAAGCAAAGTTAATATAATTTTTCAATTCTTGATTTAAGATATTTTACCACGCTTCTGGTAGTGCTTATCCACGAAATCAATACACCTAGAATGATTATTCCTGCAAATAACAATAAAGTAAGCGTGTTATCCTGTAAGCCCCTCAATTCGGGTAGCTGCCTGTAAGCCCACTGCATTATTCCAAACAAAGCTACGCACGCTATCAGCGCGCTTATAAGACCGTTGATTATTGATCTTACTACGAGCGGTCGGGTAATAAATCTTCGGGTAGCGCCTACCATTTGCATAGTCTTAATCAGGAAACGATTACTGTACATGGTAAGGCGAATTGTATTATCTATGCTTATTACTACTATTACAATCAATATAATGGCAATAGCCAGAAATATAATACCTATTTGGGCTGCCCTTTCATTTACCGAACTGACCAATACTTTAGGATAAACCAGCTCCGATATTTGCGCACCATATAATTCTTTCAAAGATGTATTGATCTTGGCCAGGCTATCCGAATTTACATATGCTTCTCTGGCGTTAAAATCAATGCTTTCGGGCAAGGGGTTATAGTCCAAAATTTGTTCCCAATCTTCATTTCCTTCTTTATTCCATATTTCCTTGGCTTTGGCTTTATCTATGTATAGCACATCTTTAGCATAGGGTTGGGCTTTTACATGATTGACAATCAGATTAATAGAATCTTTATTTTCAGTCTGAAGATAGATGCTTACTTTAATATCTTCTTTCATTTTATTTCCTACTTGCTTAAAGTTGAGAAATAAAAGCCCCATAATTCCTAAAATCAATAGTACCAGCGAAACTCCTATAATAGTAAACAGGGAGTTCACGCGGCGACTTTTGGTTCTTGTAACAATTTTTTCTTCCATTATATCTATGCTTAATCTCGGCAAATTTAATGTTTACGAGCTAATGATGTACATTTGCATCAAATTTTTTTAAAATAATAAACACGGCTAAAGATATAGGAAATAGACAATTATTCCTATATCACCGTTGATAATTTAATTTATATATGGAATACAATTTTCGCGATATAGAAAAAAAATGGCAACAGTACTGGGTAGAGACCAATGCCTATAAGATCAATAACGACAGTTCAAAACCCAAGTATTATGTGCTGGATATGTTTCCCTATCCAAGTGGCGCAGGTTTGCACGTGGGGCATCCGCTGGGGTATATTGCCAGTGATATTTTTGCCCGGTATAAAAGACTAAAAGGCTATAACGTACTCCACCCTATGGGTTATGACGCATTCGGATTGCCCGCCGAACAATATGCCATAGAGCACGGCGTACACCCTGCGGTGAGTACTGCTAACAACATACAGACATTTGAAAAACAACTGAATAATATCGGTTTCTGTTACGACTGGTCAAGAAAAGTGAATACCAGCGATCCGGCCTATTATAAATGGACACAATGGATTTTTCTGCAGTTATTTAATAGCTGGTACAACAGGAAAATTGGTAAAGCTGAACCTATAAACACGCTGGAAAATATTTTCAGACAGGAAGGAAATAGCAATCATGAATGTCCCGGCGATGATACCGTAAAATTTACCGCGAAGGAATGGCTGAACTATTCAGAGAAAGAGAAAGCCGACATCCTGATGCATTATCGTCTTTCCTATTGCGGCTATGGCGAAGTAAACTGGTGCGAAGCTTTAGGTACTGTTTTGGCAAATGATGAAGTTGTGAATGGTGTATCGGAAAGAGGCGGTCACCCGGTAGAAAAAAGAAAGTTGCGCCAATGGTATCTGCGCATTACCGAGTATGCCGACAGATTGCTGAAAGGCCTGGAAACAGTAGATTTTAGCGATGCCATGAAAGAAATGCAAACCAACTGGATCGGTAAAAGTTCCGGTGCGGAGATTGATTTCCTCATCCCCGGCCCTTCTCCAGAGGAGAAGGGAGATTTGCCCCAAGACATCTATACCATTGAACAAAAACTTAAAGCAAACAATGCAAAGCTTTTTGAATTTGCGAAAACAAACCGAAAAAATGCAACAGAGGCAGAAGACAAATTATGGCAGGAATTACGCAATATAAATCATACTTATAAATTCCGCAGGCAACATCCTATAGCAGATTTTATAGCCGATTTCGCCTGCCTAGAAGTAAAACTTATCGTAGAAGTAGATGGTGCATACCATACCATAGAAGATCAAATTATTACAGATAGCGAAAGAGATAAATACCTGGCTTATTTCGGTTATGAAACCATTCGTTTTACGAATCAACAGGTATTGGATAATACCGAAGAAGTGATCAAAAAAATTATTGAAAAATGCGACGCGCTAAAAGCTAAGCAAAGCCCGGCTTCAACTACTCACCTCTCCTTAAGGAGAGGGGACGGGGGTGAGATTCTCAGAGTTTATACTACCCGCCCAGATACCATATTCGGTGTAGACTTTATGGTAATAGCTCCCGAGCACGAGTTGGTTGAAGACATCACATCATCTTCTCAAAAAGAAGAAGTAGAGAAATACATTGCTTACGTAAAAAGTCGCAGCGATCGTGAACGCATGGCTGAAAAGCGCATCACCGGCTGCTTTACAGGCGCGTATGCCGTCAATCCTTTTGACAAAACAAAGAAAATACCTATCTATATTTCTGAATATGTTTTGGCGGGTTACGGTACAGGCGCCATCATGGCAGTGCCTTGTGGCGACGAGCGGGATCATAAATTTGCCAGGCATTTCAATATCCCGATTACGAACATTATAGGTGATTACTATGACGGTGAAAATGCCAATCCTACTAAAGATGCAGTTTTGCAAAACAGTGGTTTTCTCAATGGTATGGTAATGCGCGATGCAATTGATGTAGTTATCAATAAGCTGGAAGAAATGGGTATAGGCAAAAGAAAAACCAATTACCGCATGCGCGATGCGGCTTTCAGCCGGCAGCGTTATTGGGGCGAGCCCTTTCCTATCCTCTGGCGCGACGGCATCGCCTATCCTTTAGAAGAAAAGGATCTTCCGTTGGAATTGCCCAAAGTAGACAGCTATGAACCCGGACCATCGGGCGAAGGCCCGCTGGCAAATATGGACGACTGGAAATTGCAATTCAACCAGGTGTGTGGTGGCGGATCAGATCAAATGATTTTAGAAACCAACACCATGCCCGGCTATGCAGGTTCATCGTGGTATTTTTTAAGATATATGGATCCGCACAACGAGAAAGAGTTCGCTTCAAAACAAG
This sequence comes from Bacteroidota bacterium, assembly GCA_023386235.1. GTDB lineage: Bacteria > Bacteroidota > Bacteroidia > Chitinophagales > Chitinophagaceae > Haoranjiania. The sequence continues at coordinate 33,467 of JAEWKC010000007.1, forward strand.
CCACAGATTATTGGAACCAGGTAGATCTGTATATTGGTGGTACAGAGCATGCCGTAGGACATTTATTGTACTCCAGGATGTGGACCAAATTCTTGTATGATGTTGGAAAACTCAGCTTTGATGAACCTTACAGAAGATTGGTGAACCAGGGAATGATACAGGGTTCAAGCCGTTTTGTGTACAGAGTGAGAGGTACAGAACAATTCGTTTCTGAAAACCTGAAAGACAACTACGAAACAGATAAAATACATGTAGATGTAAATATGGTTGATGGTGTTGAGCTGGATATGGAAGCGTTTAAAAAATGGAAAAACGGCGAATATGCCAACGCGGAATTTATTTTGGAAAACGGAAAATATATTTGCGGCGTAGAAGTTGAAAAAATGTCGAAATCAAAATTCAATACCGTAAACCCCGACGATCTGGTGGAACGCTTTGGTGCCGACACTTTCCGTATGTATGAAATGTTCTTAGGCCCTGTGGAGCAAAGCAAACCCTGGGATACCAAAGGTATTGAAGGTGTACATCGTTTTATAAAGAAATTATGGAGACTGTTTTATAAAGAAACAACTTCCGGGGGCGAAGCCATCTGGACAGATGAACCCCCAACCGATAATGACCTGAAAATATTACATAAAACCATTCAAAAAATAGAAAGCGATACCGAAAGGTTTTCATTTAATACCGCAGTTTCTGCATTTATGGTTTGCATAAATGAATTGACAGATGCCAAATGCACTAAAAAAGCAATTCTTGAAAATGTACTGATTCTGCTTGCGCCCTATGCGCCGCATGTTGCAGAAGAGCTATGGCATGCTTTGGGCAACCAAACATCAGTATTAGATGCCGCCTATCCGGTTTTTGAAGAGAAATACATTAAAGAATCTTCCAAAGAATATCCTGTAAGTATCAATGGTAAAGTGCGCACAAATATTCCTATTTCATTAGAAGCTACACAACAGGAAGTACAGGATATAGTTTTAAAAAATGAAATTGTACAAAAATGGATGGATGGAAAGCCGATGAAAAAGCTCATTTATGTAAAAGGGAAAATGATTAATGTGGTTGTATAATTTTATAGCTTTTAAATTTATTTGGCAGGATATTAGAGGCTATACTACTATTATTTTTTAATCTTAAAACTAATTTATCATGTCAATAGTAAAAGTAATCGAAGTAATAGCGTCATCTCCTAACAGCTTTGATGAAGCAGTAAAAAATTGTGTGGCAGAAGTATCTAAAACCGTTCACAACATTGACTCGGTGTATGTAAAAGATATGAAATGCCATATAAAGGATGGAAAAATCGACTCTTACGGTGTTATATGTAAAGTGGCTTTCAGAGTAGACGGAGCAAGAGTGGAATAATGTACATATTTTTCTAACTTATTATTTTCAAGATGGAACAAATTGTTTCATCTTTTTTATTTTACTATAATAAATTCGTAAATTGCTAGATATAAATTATATGAACAATGAAACATTTACCAATAGACAACAAACTTTTCATAGAGAATAGAAAACGTTTTACGAAAGAACTTAAAAGAAGCAGCATAGCCATTTTTAATAGTAATGATGAAGTGCCCAACAATGGCGATCAGATTTACAAATTCGTCCAAAACAGTGATCTGTATTGGCTTACAGGAATTGAGCAGGAAGATAGCATGCTGATAATCAATCCTGATAATCCCGAAAAAAAATATAGAGAAGTTTTAATATTGGTACGTCCCAACGAAATGAAAGAAAAATGGGACGGCAAAAGATTACGCATTGAAGAGGCTCAAAAAATTTCGGGAATAGAAACAATTGTGTGGTTAGACAGTCTGGATCCTTTATTACAAAAATGGGTGCACGGCGTAGAAAATATTTATTTAAACAGCAATGAAAATGACAGAAGAGGTGTACAATTAGCTACCAGAGATTATCGCTATATTCAGGAAATGAAAACAAGATTTCCTTTGCACAATTTCCTGCGCGCCGCACCTATCCTTAAAGCACTGCGTTCTGTAAAAACCAAGTACGAAATTGAAGTTACACAGATAGCTGTTGACATTACCGAAAAAGCATTCAAAAGAATACTCCAGTTTATAAAGCCAGGAGTGTATGAATATGAAATTGAAGCGGAAGTTATGCACGAATTTTTGCGCAACCGCGCCAGTGGAGAAGCCTATGGCGGCATCTTTGCCAGTGGAGACAGGGCAAGAACCTTGCACTATGTATCTAACAATGAATTGTGCAAAAGCGGAGAAGTGATTCTAATGGATTTTGGCGCTAAGTACGGCGGTTATAGTGCAGACCTTTCCCGCTCGGTGCCTGTAAGCGGCATCTTTACAAAACGTCAAAAAGAAGTATACAATGCCTGCCTTAACATTCACAAATTCTGCGCTGCTTATTTAAAGCCAGGAGTTACTTTAGGAGAATATCACGAAAAAGTGGGCGACGAAGCTACCAAACAGTTTATAAAACTGGGACTGCTCACTAAGAATGATGTAAAGAATGAAGATAAAGATAATCGTGCTTACAGGAAATATTTATATCATGGTATCTCGCACCATTTAGGTGTAGATGTACATGATCTGGGACCTTCTTTTACCGAAAAAATACCGGAAGGAAGTTTACTTACCATTGAGCCGGGTATTTACATTGAAGATGAACAACTGGGCATTCGCATTGAAAATAATTACTGGATCAAAAGATCCGGCAATGTAGATTTAATGAAGACATTCCCCATTACAGCAGAAGAAATTGAAGCAGCCATGAAGCAGAAGTAAAAATATTATTTCACTTCCTGCATTTCTACCAGTCGGCGGTAGTTGCCGTTTTCTATTTGCATAAGTTGTTCGTGTGTGCCACGTTCTACAATGCTGCCTTTGCTTAGTACAATAATTTCATCGGCATTGCGTATGGTGCTCAGTCTGTGCGCTATCACTATTGATGTTCTGTTTTGCGTCATATTATTAATGGCGTCCTGCACCAGTCTTTCGCTTTCAGTATCCAGCGAAGAAGTAGCTTCATCCAATATAAGTATGGGCGGGTTGTTAAGCACAGCACGCGCGATAGTTAAGCGTTGTTTTTCTCCGCCGCTGAGTTTGCTGCCCCTGTCGCCGATATTGGTATCGTAGCCTTCTTCTTTCTGCATGATAAAATTATGCGCATTGGCTATTTTAGCGGCATGGATGATGCTTTCTCTGGTAGCATCAGGATTACCTAAAGCGATGTTGTTGGCTATGGTATCATTAAATAGAATAGGCTCTTGCGTTACAATGCTCATCTGTTTTCTTACCGATTTCAATTCATAATCCTTAATATTTTCTCCATCCAATAATACTTCGCCGGCTGTAACGTCGTGAAAGCGGGGAATTAAATCTGCCAGTGTAGACTTTCCCGCGCCGGAAGATCCAACCAGGGCTACCGTTTTGCCCTTTTGTATTTCAAGGTGAATGTTTTCCAGAATTTTAAATTCGTCATAAGAAAATTGAACATTCTTAAATTCTATTTTTTCTTTAAAATCTTCCATCACTATACCGTTTACGTTGTCATCTACGGTACTTGTGGCGTTTAAAACATCTTCAATTCTGGTAATGGCAGCAGAACCCTTATTCAAATTGCTGAATGTGGTGCTTAAAGATTTTATAGGATTAATAATATTGTAAAAAACTGCCAGATAAGTAAAGAATGTAGAAGCTTCCAGGTCAATACTCCTGTTTAAAATAAGCCTTCCGCCAAAATACAAAATCAATACAAAAACCATCACCCCTAAAAATTCAGACATGGGTGATGCCATATCTCTTCTTCTGGAAATTTTATTTTTTACAAACAGCAATTCATTGTTTACTTTATTGAATTTAGTGTTTAAAATACTTTCTACGTTAAAAGCTTTTATTACACGCAAACCATTCAGTGTTTCGTCCAGTATAGATAAAGATTCCGCCTGTTTTAAAGCCGCCTCGTTGGATTGCTTCTTTAGAGCTCTTGAAATACGGCCCAATATAAACCCTACTATGGGCAAGCATATCAAAATACCAATGGTAAGCTGTGGACTTAAATAAATTAAAAAAGCAAGTGTAAGCAATATAGTGAGCGGGTCTCTCACCCATCCTTCCAAAACCCCTACCACAGAGCCTTCCACTTCATTTACATCATTGGTAACGCGGCTAATAAGATCACCTTTTCGTTTTTCTGTAAAATAGCTGATGGGTAATTGTAAAATTTTGTTGTATAATTCCGAGCGAAACTTGGTGACTACGGTATTCTTTAAAGGATTTAAAATATATACAGATAAATAAAGAAAAAGATTTTTTAAAAAAATAGCAATGATCAATGTAATGCAAATAATCAATAACAAATCTACGTTGGAACGCACCGCCACAAAATCTACTATACGCAATCGCCAGTTTTCTATCAGGCTATATTTGGAAGGCTCAGAAAAGAGATCTGTATTTTCTAAAAAAATAAGATCGAAGAATGGTTTCAACATTCCAAAACTTGCCAAGGCAAAGATGATAGAAAGTACTGTACAAATAAAATACAGCACAATTTTTCCTTTATAATCTTTTAAATAATGAAATACTCTTGAATATTTATTCATCTACGTTAATTGACTTCTGAACGGGCAAAGATAAATGATAAATTGTGAGTAGAGAATTATGTTTTGTAACTATTACCCCCGGAAAAGATAAAAATATTATGAAAAAACAACTTGAAAATATATTTCGTATTCCATAACCTTAGATAACTTTCAGACTGAAAAAAATTTAAAAAATAGCTGCGAGTTTATAACTATTGCTTTCTGCAAACTGTATTTGTATATAAATTTACAACTTTCAAACTTTGTCAGGGATTTTTATTTATGCGCTGCTATCTATCGTTAATATTGAGGCTTTTTCGTTATAAATCGTTACTTTTACAGTCATTAATTTTATACAAATGGAAGAAGGTAAAAGACAAAAACAGGTGGCCGGTTTAATGCAGCAGGAGCTCAATGAAGTATTTCGTTACTTGGGTTTAAATATGCTGCACGGCGGAATGGTTTCCATTGCTAATGTAAAAGTTACGCCTGACTTATTGGAATGCAGAGTTTATATAAGCTTTTTTAAGATTGAAGATAAAGAGAAAGCATTAAAGACAATTCAGCAAAAAGAATGGGAAATAAAAAAAGAACTTTCAGCAAGAATTAAAAATCAGGTGCGCAGAATACCCCTGCTGAAATTTTATGAAGACGATACGCTTGAATATGTGTACAAGATGGAGGAACTGTTGGATAAAATAAAAAAAGAAGACGACAATAATCCTGCTGAATAATAACCTCTTCATCTTCCGAAGCTATGAATTTTCTCTTCGCCTGGCGATATTTTAAATCCAAAAAATCTACCAATGTAATCAATATCATTGCGTGGATTAGTGTGGTGGCTATTGTAGTAGGTACAGCGTCACTCATTGTAGTACTAAGTGTTTTCAACGGATTTGAAGGCCTGATAAAATCTATGTATAGTGATTTTTATACAGACCTGAAAATAATGCCTTCTACAGGAAAGTTCATGAATATTTCACCTAAACAATTGGATGCCATTCAGAAAAACGGATTTATTAATAATTATAGCACCATTATAGAAGAAAAGGCAGTGCTGGTAAATGGCGAAGCACAACCGATTGTTTTTTTGAAAGGTGTTGACAGCAATTACCATACAATTACGGGGATCAATAAGCATTTGGCTTTCGACAGTAAATTTCAATTGGGCACCGTAGATTCACCGGCAATTGTTATAGGCGGCGGCGTAGAAAATGCCCTTCAGTCATTTAGTAATATGCCCGATCCGCTCACGATATATTTACCCAATAGAAACGCGGCAAGTTTCACCAATTTGCAATCGGCAATGAATTCCTATAACATTGTGCAAACCGGCAGCTTTAGAATACAGGAAGAATTTGACAGCAAATACGGTTTTACCAATATCGAATTTGTGAGATATATGCTCGATTTACCTGATAATCAATATTCTGCCATTGAAATAAAACTAAAACCCAATGCCGACCCAGGCAAAGCTAAGGCGTCGTTGCAACAAACATTAGGCAACTCGTATACCATTCAAACACGCTATGAACAAAACCAGAGTTTGTTTAATATCATGCAAATGGAAAAATGGATCATATATATCATTCTATCTCTTATACTTGTAATAGCGGCTTTTAATATGATTGGGGCACTCACAATGCTTGTTTTAGAGAAAAGAAAAGATATTGCCGTGTTAAAAGCATTGGGCGGCACCAATAAGCTGATACAAAATATTTTTCTTTCTGAAGGATTTTTGCTCGCTATCATTGGTGGCGGGTTAGGTATGTTATTGGCGCTTATAATCTGTACAATTCAAATTGTATTTAAACCCATCAAACTTAGTGGGGGCTCTTTTTTAGTTGATTATTACCCGGTTGAATTGAATATCTCAGATTTTCTCTTGGTAGGATTAACTGTGTTTGTTGTTGCCATAGTCGCTTCTTGGGTGCCTGCCAAAAAAGCGGCCACTCAGTTTTTCTCACTTAAAAGCTGATCTTCCACGATTAGTTTTCTTAGCATGTTTAAACCAAACTTAATAGCAGCTTCATTATTTCTCTTCCGGTTATAATTAAACTGAAAGTTTTCTGCCTGTACAGTTCGTTCATTAGCCACTGCTATCCAAACTGTTCCTACGGGTTTATTCTCAACAGAAGCCGGCCCCAGTATACCGGAGGTTGCAATAGAATAATCTGTTTTTAGGAGTTTTCTTACATTCTGCGCCATTTGCTTTACGGCTTCTTCACTTACTACGCCTGCTTTTTCTATCACTTCTGTTTCTACATCCAATACTTCATTTTTTGCTTCATTGCAATACGCTACTACACCACCTTTAAAAAATGAGCTGGATCCTTCGGCCTCTGTGAACGACGCGGCAATGTATCCTCCCGTACAGCTTTCCGCGGTAGAAACAGACTTTTTAGATTGCTTAAGAAGTTCCATTACCTCTTCCGACATAGTTTTGTCATCTCTTATAACTACCACATCTTCAATAGTATTATATAGTTTATTAAAGTAAAAATTCAAATCATTTTCAACAGTCTGCTCATCAGATCCATTTACAGTTAGTCTTAATCTTACCGACTTTACATTGGGTAAATAAGCCAATTTTATATGCGATGGCAATTGGCTTTCGTACTCCTTTAATCTTTCTGCCAGAAAACTTTCGCCGATATCTAAGGTAGTAAGTGTTTTATGTGCAATAGCAGGAAGCGTAAACCGGGCTTTGATGTATGGCAGTACATGAGTGTTCATAATGTATTGCATTTCAAATGGAACGCCGGGCATACTTACAAATAATTTCCCGTTTTTTTCAAAAAGCATTCCCGGGGCTGTGCCCAACTTATTGAAAAGTACACTACAGGTATCCGGTATTTCCGCCTGTTTGTAATTGCTTTCAATCAATGGTCTGCCGGTAGAAAAAAATATTTCCTTTATATGTTCCAATGTTTGCTGGTGTACAATCATTTTACCGCCAAAATATTTATTGAGCAATGGCTTGGTTATATCATCCGCAGTGGGCCCTAACCCACCCGTAATGAGTATAATATCTGAAACCTTAGCGGACTCCTCCAACGCTTCCCATATATCGTCCCAGTTATCGCCCACTGCCATGCGGTGTTTCATCCAGATACCAATTTTGTTCAGCTCTTTTGAAATAAAAGCGCTGTTTGTATCAATCACCTGGCCTATAAGCAGCTCATCACCTATTGTAATAATTGAAGCCTGTACTTTATTCATCCTATATTTTTTGCTAAAATAAAACAAAAATGCAATAAAAAACCCTCCTATTTAAGGAGGGCGCAATTGCTAATTATTTCATTAATCGTAATAGCCGATAGGAATCAGCCTATCACGAATAAAGTCTTAATTAAAGAGCAGCATCTACTGAATCTTTAGTAGCATCTGCTACAGCTTTAGCTGAATCTACAGTTGCATCAGTAGCAGCTTTAACTGAATCTACAGTTGCTTCTGCTTGAGCTTGTACTGTATCTACCATAGCGTTTGCAGATGAATCTACAACTTCTTCAGTAGTTGATGTGTTACAAGCAGCGAATGTACCTGCGATAGCTAATACTAATAATACTTTTTTCATTTTTTGATTTTTTAATTATTAAATTTAATGATTATGCTTATTAATACGCAAATTAAAAAAAGGTAACCCGATAATTTTTATTTTTTTTATTTTTTCCAGGCAATTAATCTTTCGGTAATAAAAAATACCTGTTTACAATATACAATTATTAAAGTGCTGCCCGATTTTTAAGAACGTAAAAATAATTTCGGGCGCAAAACTACAAAAGATATTTTTTATAAAAAGTAAAAAATATCAAAAATTAAGAAAAGCTAAAAATAATGATTTAAAATGGGTTACTTTTACATACATTTAAGTATAAATAGATAGTTAGGTGATAACTGAAAATAACGATAAGCATTTACTCGAAGGATTAGCCAATAATAATTCTGAAGCAGTAAAAGAAATATATAAAAACAATTTTGGGTTGGTGCAGGCCTATGTTGTAAATAACAAAGGAAGTCAGGACGATGCAAGAGATGTTTTTCAGGAAGCAATGATTACCCTGTACGAAAAAGCCAACGATAATAATTTTGAGCTTACCAGCCAAATCAGAACATATCTGTACGCGGTAGCAAAAAATATCTGGTTAAAAAAACTACAGAAGCAAAACAAATACCTCAACACAGAAGTGGAAGAAATGGAAGAAACCATATCTGTTGACGAAGACCTGGAATATCACGAACAAAAAAATGAAGAATTCAACATTATGCAAAGCGCATTGAACAGCCTAGGAGAACCTTGTAAAACTTTGCTTGAAGAATTCTATCTGAATAATAAAGACATGGCAGCTATTACAGAAATGTTTGGTTATACCAATACGGATAACGCCAAAAATCAAAAGTATAAATGCCTTGTGCGATTAAAAAAACTGTTTTTTGCCGGCTATCATAATTTAAAGGAAAATAATGGATAAGAACATCTTGCTGGAATCTGTAGAACGCTATCTGAATAATGAGATGACCGCGGAAGAAAGATCGAAATTTGAACAATTACGCTCCTCTTCTCCCGATGTAGATATGATGGTAGTAGAGCACAGATTTTTTCTTTCGAAGCTACACGCGTTTGGTAAAAATAAAAACTTTAAACACAAACTACAATCGGTTCATAACGAATTAATTGCTGATGGAAAAATATATGAATACAAGCAACCGAAACAGGCAAAAATCGTTGCGCTTTTTAATAAATATAAAAAGACAGCAGGCATAGCGGCCTCCATAGCAGGTATTACCACTTTATTAATCAGTGGCCTGGTTTCTTTTATATCTCCTCATAAGAACGATGTAAAAATTCAGCAGCTTAGCAGAGAAATATCTCAAATAAAAAGAACACAGAATTATCAGGGTATAAAACTACAGGAAGTAGATTCTAAAATGCCCGAGGGCTCAGTACTTGCCGGTGGTGGCTCAGCCTTTATGATAGATAATAAGGGATACCTGATTACCAGCGCGCATGTGCTAAAAGGCACAGGTGCCATAGTGGTAGATAACGACGGTAAAGAATATACTACTATTATAGTACATGTTGATCACGGTAAAGATTTGGCCATCCTTAAAATTAAAGATGCCGATTTCTCAGATCTGAATACACTGCCCTACTCACTCAAACAAAAAAATCCTGATTTAGGCGAAGAAATATTTACAATGGGTTATCCGAGAAATGAAATTACGTATAATTCAGGCTATATTAGCGCCAAAACTGGTTACGATGGAGATACAGCTACCTTCCAGTTATCATTGCTGGCCAATCCGGGAAACTCCGGCGGGCCGGTATTTAATAAAAAGGGAGAAATCGTAGGACTATTGAGTACACGTCAGGCTAAAGCCGAAGGTGTGGTATTTGCCATTCGTTCAGAAGAAATTTTAAAAACCATCAAAGACTGGAAAAATGTAGATACCTCCGCTTTTTCTTTAAAACTTCCTAAAGTGCCTATTGTGTATGATAACGTGGTAAATACAGAAAACCGTATTGAAATGCTGAAAAAATTAGACAATTATATATTCATGGTAAAGGCATACAATTAGCTATATGGGTATTAAATGTTACAGAAAAGGACTTGTCATGAGTCCTTTTTTTGTATTTATACGATAAACTAAACGACATAAATATTGTCGAACAAATGAATAATACTTATAAAACAACTAATTTAAATGAAACATTTATTATCAAAAATTATATTTACACTTATTACCACACTTGCATTCTCATTCACTAACGCGCAGTCGATTGTCGACATTCGGTTTAATCTTTACGCTGATAGCGTGAAAAATACAATAGACAATTACATTAACGTAGAAGCCAGGTTATCAAACGGGCGATACATGCCATTGACCGACAAGGAAATAACTTTCAGCTCGGATCATGGATTTTGGAGAGGCAACTCACTGGTATTAAGCAAAGTGAAAAATGTGAATGCCGTAAATATTACAGCTCAATTAAAGTCTGATACATCAAAAAAAATCTCTACAATGGTGTATATACAAAAATACCCCGATCCGGGTGTGTTTCTTACCGAAAGAGATTTTATGAACAAAATGCAGAAAAGACGTCAACCGCCACAAAGACAACAAAGAAGATTTTTTTATTAATCATTTAAAATCGGTTACTTCGGACCGATTTTCCTATTTTTGATTATGGAAAATCCCTGGAAAATACTGTCGCAAAAAGAAATCTACGATAATAAATGGATCAATCTTACACAATACGATGTCATTAATCCTTCAGGTGGCACCAGCATTTACGGAAAAGTACACTTTAAAAATCTGGCTATAGGCATTGTGGCTATTGATGCAGAAGATATGGTATACCTGGTAGGCCAATACCGGTTTGCCATTGATCAATATAGTATGGAATTGCCTGAAGGAGGCGGTCCTGAAAATGAAGATCCTTTGAAGTCAGCCAAAAGAGAGCTCTTGGAAGAAACAGGACTTAAAGCGGAAAACTGGGAGCCGTTTTTAACCATGCACTTATCAAATTCCGTAACAGATGAAATCGCTATCGTGTATATTGCTACCGAACTTTCGCAACACGAAAGTGACCCGGAAGACACAGAAGATATCTCTGTGATAAAAATGCCTTTTCAGGAACTTGTACAAAAAATATTGTCGGGAGAAATAACAGATGCCATTACTGTAGCCGCCATTCTTAAGCTGGCATACGAAAGAAGCATACAATAAATTGCTCAATAGAATGTTTCCCCCATAGGTAGGACAAAGAGTTAAGCTACTTTTTTACTCATATTCCATCCCACAGCTCTAATATTTCTTCTGTATGATTTTTTGTGTCTGGTTTGTCAATAATGTGGCGTATGATGCCTTCTTCGTCTATTAAAAAAGTAGTACGATGTATACCTTCAAATGATTTTCCCATAAACTTTTTGGCGCCCCATACACCAAACTTATTGATTACATCTCTGTCTTCATCGGCAATTAAAGGGAAAGGAAGGTCAAACTTTTCTTCAAATTTCTTATGACTTTTTACACTATCCGCACTAACGCCCACAAGAGAAAAGCCTTCTTCCAACAATATTTCATAATGATCTCTGAGATTGCAGGCTTGCGCCGTACAGCCGGGTGTATTATCTTTTGGATAAAAATAAATAATGAGCTTTTTACCTTTAAAATCTTCCGATGAAAGTACATTTTGATTCTGATCAACGCCTTTAAAATCGGGCATTTTATCACCAACGCTTAGTTTTGACATACTGTATAGTTAGTTTTTAATAATTGTAAATTCCCTGATAGTTTTATTGCCTGCCACATCTTCTACGCTTGCTACCAGCCTGCTTTTTCCTTTGGGTAAATTCTCATCTACTTTATAGGTAAAGGTATTGCCTTTTCTTTTGAACAAAAGCCATTGACCATCTGCGGTTACATTAAAATTCTGTATGGTTCCTAAATTGTCGGAAGCGCTAAAACGCAGAGTACTGCCATTTCTTACAGTCATCCCTTCTTTAACGGTTGTGGTAGAGATTACAGGTTTGGTTACATCTTTTACCAAAGTTACATTGCCCAACCTGTTGAAATGTCCTATCATCTTATCGCCATCCCAAAGACCTTTATTCAAAGCTTTATACGAACCGCTCACCAATTGCATCACCGTTTTATCTTTGGCAGATAGATCTTTGGTTTTAACGCTTATAGAATATTCATCGTGAATAGGTATATAATAGTTATCCAGTTTTATAGTGTTAGAGGTTCCGGTAGTATTTATTTCCTGCATATCAAAATTGAAATGATCGTAAAACGCGTTAGGCGAATAAATGAATTCTCCCGAAGGTGTATTTAATCTACCCGGACGGTTAGGATGTACAGTTGCCAGTCGTTTGGGAAATGTAAGCTCTTTTTGTACAGCCGGATCATATTGCATGGTAAAGTTTATTGTAGTGGCATTGCCTTTTGTATCTTCCAGCACAATTCTCATTTTGCGCGGCTGACCATCGCTTAAATCAATCACTCCATCTGAAGGGCCGGAAAAAATATCCAACTTATTACCCGGCAATACGCTTAAATGCTCAATATAAGGTCCTCCCTGCAATTTTCTTTTATAGTCTATACCGGCATTCATATAGCGTTGTTCGTCAAAAGGAATATCATTAAGTGTAGAAGTTATCATCTCTTCTTCATTTACATATAGTGTGGCTTTATAAATACCAAACTTAAAGGAAGAGGTAGATGTTTTATCTTCGCCATGATAACCAAAGCTTACAGAAGGTGTACCGGTTTTTACCGTACCGCCAGATACGTTGCCAATGCTGCCCGACAAAGAAATTCTTTGAGCGGCGGCTTCGTATGTGCTGTATCTTCTGTCGTAATAATACAATCCGTATACCTGCGGACGCATATTGTCTGTAATGTTTAACCCAAATAACATTGGATTGAGACCGTTGCCTGTAATAGCATCTCTTATTTCAAAGTGCAAATGTGGGCCGGCAGAGCCTCCTGTATTGCCGCTATACGCTATAAACTGACCTTTTTTTACCGGGAATAAATTGGGTGGCAATCTAAAATCCTGCGCCCAGCTTTTATCTTTATACTGCTTTGCTTCCAGGTATTTTTGCAATTCGGTATTAAAGTTATTTAAATGTCCATAAAGTGTTTCCATACCGTTGGGATGCTTGATCATCAACATATTTCCATAACCGCCGTGCGAAATAAACATACGGCTTATATAACCATCAGCCGCCGCTAATATGCGCAGGTTTTCTCTTTGCTGCGTGCGTATATCTATTCCCATGTGATAGTGATTGGTACGCAGTTCTCCAAAGTTTGCAGATAAAGAAACCGGAATATCCATTGGATAAATAAAATAATTCTGTGAATATTTTTGTGCAGATACTATACTCAGGCTCATCGCCAAAAACAAAACAAATAAAAATCTTTTACTCATGCGCTGACTATTTATGCAAATGTAAGTCATACGATTTCAAGAACTAAGCAAAGTTTATTAAGGTTTTGCAAAATACACTGTAATGAAGGCTAAGCAATTGGATAAAAATATAAAATAAAGTAACTTTATGTAAATTATAAATTACACGCATGAGCACTATACTAAAAATGATAGAAATACCTACCGCGTCATCTACCGCTTATCATCAGTTTCTTCAGGGATTCCCGGTTTGGTGGCCGAAGGATTATACATGGTCAAAAGACAAGCTTGTATTGATAAAGATAGAACCTCACGAAAACGGGCATTGCAGCGAATATGGCCCTCACGATTTCCGGTGCGATTGGGGCAGAGTAATAGAACTTATACCCGGTAAAAAAATACGCCTGCTTTGGCAAATAGATCACGACCGCATACCACAGCCCAACCCCGACAAATGCAGTGAAGTGGAAGTAGAATTCATAGATTTTAATGAGCACAGCTGCCATGTAAAGCTTGTGCACCGCCACTTTGAAAAACATGGCGATAAAAATCATCTTTATTTTGAATTGATGAACGGTCAGCACGGCTGGGACTATATCTTAGGCTGTTATGCAGACTATTGCACTAAATAATAATAAAAAATACTAATAATGCAAAAACTAAAAAACAAAGTTGCCTATATAACAGGCGGCTCAAAAGGTATTGGCCTGGGTATTGCTAAAATATTGCATCAGGCGGGAATTAAAGTAGCCATAAGCGGGCGTACACTGAAAGACGTTAAAAAGGCTGCCAAAGAAATTACAGATAACGCCGATGAAGTATTGGCTATAGAATCTGATGTAACCCAACACAATGATGAAAAAGCAGCAGTGCAAAAAATAATAAAAAAGTTCGGTCAGCTGGATTATGTGATAGCTAATGCGGGCGTAGGTTTTTTTGCTCCTATTGATGAAATGAAAGATGAAGACTGGCATGCAATGATAGATACGAATCTCAGTGGCATATTTCATACATTAAAAGCAAGTGTGGAAGCATTGAAAAAATCGAAAGGTTATTATATTACTATTGCCAGCCTGGCAGGTACTAACTTTTTTGAAGGCGGCGCCGGATACAACGCTACAAAATTTGGTGTGGTTGGCTTTACGCAGGCTGCCATGCTGGATTTGAGAAAGCACGATATAAAAGTAACTACTATTATGCCCGGTTCTGTTTCTTCGCACTTTAATGATCACACACCTTCTGAAGAGGATACGTGGAAGATACAACCGGAAGACATAGGCCAGATAGTGCTGGATTTATTGAATATGCACCCGAGAACTTTACCAAGTAAAATAGAAGTAAGGCCACTGAAAACCAAGAAATCATAAGCATTTCAGCAGGTTATATTTTTTCAGCTAAACATTTTCCTGTAATAATCTACTTTAAAATCGTATACTGGTCGTTTGGAATTTTTATACAAATGCGCATGCGCCCGGTAAAGTGCAGATGTAGCCCAGGCAATATTGGCACTTCCAGACGGCGACATTAAAATAGTAAGTTTTACTTCACGTCCGAAAAAGCTATTATTCAAAATCACTTCTTTATTCTTACGAATTGCAGGAGTGATTTTTTGCTTTAATATATCTGTATAAAAAAGCTTGAAGGCATTGTTTTTTCCAAAGCCGCTGGTAAAAAACACTTCTTTAATTTTTGATTTTTTTATTTGATCAATCAAATCTGTATGTAGCTGCAAACAGGTGAAATCATTATCAAGATAAGTAGATTTATTTCTTTCACAGGTCAATACAGTATCACTCACGGCTATTTTTTTTACATGTAAAAAATGCAATACCTTTTCTAACGTTAAAGGTTTGGGCAATAGCTCAGGAAAGGCATCGCTGAATATCTCCCATATAGAATTTTTATTCCCGTAGAAAAAAGGCAGCAAAAATTTTTCATGATGGTGAGGATGTATGGTGCCCAGTATCAATCTCTCGCTGTATTTGGGTATAGGATAAAGATCAATATGCTGATGACGCGTTATTATTTTCATCTATTCAGGCATTTTTTTTTGAAATTATTTTTTTGCTGAAAAATAAATGATATAATTGAATGCAGGCAACCAGGCCATTGGATATAATCAGCGGCCACTTCCAGCCCAACATTATTCCGTATACAACAAAAAATATACATCCAACCAAATTGATTGTTCTGATTTTTTTTATTTGATCGGGAACAAAGGATAATACCAAAAATGCCATTGCTACATAGCCAATCAATTCTGTTGTATCCATGATTATATGATTATTTCAGACAAAGATAAAATAATAACGTTATTAAACTAAAGCATGTAGCGTTTCTGCAAAATGCATAAAAAAGAGCCACACGGCTAAGAGTGGCTCCTGTTTCATATATGGTTGTTTTTGGGAATTTTTTATTTTAATAAAGTAATATTTCCTAAGCTTTTTACTTTGCCTGTTTCTACCAGAATATTTGATAAAGTAGTATCTCTGTAGCCTGTGGTATTATCAGCATCGAAAGCAATGTTGTAAGTACCGGCATTCAGATTGATAAATTTGAAGTAACCCAATCCCAGTGCGCTGCCTGCACCTTCAGGAATGGCACTGGCAACAGTGTCGGTGCCTCTTAAAGCATACACAGTTGTATTAGCTTCTACAGGAAATGCAAAACCATTAATCACACCATAAGATGCAGATTCAGTAACTGCGTTTACCACAGGTTTTAAAATATATTTTCCATTACCGGTTGCAGTAATTGAGCGTGCCGCATCAAAATCTAACCATATTCTGTAAACACCATCCGGATCCAACGTTTCATTGAATTTAACTTTGTAGCCGCTTTGCTGAGCGGAAGGTGTGGTAAGCGGATGCGTAACACCGTCAACTACAACAGTATTGTTATCACCCAATACCAGTCTCAGTTGAGAAATGTGTCCTGCAGGTAAAGCCAAAGACTCGCCCATTACTACGTGCCCGCCGTTTTTATATTTAAGAATATTTACGGGAGCTGAAAAATAAGGAGATACGGGATAAGTAACCCAACTGCTTTCAGAGTCTTCAGCGCCTGTATTGATTTTTACTTCTTTGATATCAATGTTTACAGCGTCGTAACTTGCCGGAGCGTCTGTCAATATTAATTGAACCTTGGCTGGTCCGTTTTCGTTGGTGGTATTGCTTTTAGTACAAGCGCCTAATGCCAAAAGGCCCGAAGCGCATACAAATAAAAATAGTCTTTTCATTTTTTAGTATTTTATAAGTTTATAGTTTTTGTTACTGCAAACCTATTTCTGTAAAATGAAGAGAAGATGAAGATTGATGGCAATATTTTTTTTTAGTTATATTTTATGACTTTTGTTAATAAAATTTCAGTGTAAATCTTGTGCCTGCTTCTTCCTGTGATTGCACATCAATTTGTATATTGTGATACTGGGCTATTGACTTCACAATTGAAAGCCCCAATCCGTAACCTTCACGTCCTTTATGTATTTTTTTAAAGCGATTAAATACATCCTCCATATTTTCTTTTGCAATGCCAATGCCACTGTCTTCAATAGTTACAGCGTACACATTATTCATGCATGTATCGGAGATTGTTACAGAACCGTTAGGTTTGTTATATTTTACAGCATTATTTATAAGGTTATAAAACAATTGAAAAATAAGATCCCTGTTCATATCTTTCAATAGTATTTCTTCTTGAAGATGTATATTAAGCAAAATGTTTTCTTTTTCAATTCTGTGAGCAAGCTCTTCTGCCACTTCATTAATAATCTCGCGAAGATTTATTGTATCGTTTCTTACATATTGTTCATTATCAATGCGGGAAATCAACAATAGAGAATGTATTATTTTTCTTAACCTGCGCAAAGTTATCATCAGCTCTTCCAGTTTTAGGTATTGTACATCGCTCAGGTTTTCATCCATCATCATATTCTCTATCTTGCTTTGCAGAATACTAATAGGCGTCATGAGTTCATGCGAAGCATTGGAAGTAAACTCTCTTTCCTTCTCAAATGCATGGTTTATTTGTGACATTAATGTAGTGATGGAATTGTCAAGATACCTGAAATCGTAGGTAGAGGTTTTAATGGGTTGCGTATTTTCTTTAAAAGGAAATATTCTGTTTTTTAACTTCGACTGGATAATTGTATTAAAAGGTTTTAAAACAAAGCTTGTGTATAAAAAATTACTTACCAGGGTAAGCATTATTAATAATCCCAACACAAGCAGTGCGGCCTTTTGCAGGTCTCTGCTATCCTGGTTAATGCTTGCTATTTTTTTTGCAACCTCCAGCATATACTTGTCTTCGCCGGTAGTAAATGTATGCCTGAGAATTCTGTAGTTGATAGTGTCTCCGTCTACAAAAGCGCGCTGCGAAGTTTCAAGCTTATCTGTTGTAAAAATACTATCGGTAGGCTCTATAGAAATGTATTCGTCTTTCAGCATAGTATAACTTCCATACTCTTTTTCGCCCTGCAAATAAAAATCTATCCCGTTCTGCTGAATTTCTTTTATTATTTTTTCTTTCTGAAAAGCAAGCGCCTTATTGGTATTTCTAAAAGCAATATCACTCATTAAATACGGCACAAGCAATACAAAAAGTATTACGATAGCCAGCGATGAAAGCGCCGAAAAAAGTATGAGCTTTGTAAGTAGTTTCAATCTTGCTTTTTGATTTTATATCCAACACCTCTCACCGTTTCAATCCAGTCAACAGCTCCAAAGTTCGATAGTTTTTTCCGGATATTTTTTATATGAACGTCTATGTAGTTGGAATCACTGTTTTCATCTGCATTATCTCCCCATAAATGATCGCTCAACTGCATTCGTGTAAGAGGCCTGTTCTTATGCAATAATAAGTAATTTAGCAGATCAAATTCTTTTCTTGAAAGTTCTATTTCTTTTTCTTTATAAAAAACCTGGCGATATTTAGCGTCTATAACAAAATCATTGATCTGCGTTTTCGTATTGTCTACTTTGTATTTTCTCCGAATAATAGCCTGCATTCTTGATTGCAGCTCCAGCATAGAAAATGGTTTAGGGAGATAATCATCTGCCCCCAAATCCAGCCCTTTAATTCTGTCTTCAACGTTTCCTCTGGCTGTAAGCATGATGATTGCTACATCCTGATGGTCTTTTCTTATTTCTTTTAAAAGATAAAAACCGTCTTTATCGGGTAGCCCTATATCTAACAAAATAAAATCGTAAGTATTTACATCGCATTTCTCTAACGCTTCAACAGCACTGCCGGCAATATCGCACAAATAAGCTTTTTTTAAAAATGCTTCCACTTCTGTAGCCAACGCTTTTTCATCTTCAACAATTAATATTTTCATTTCTTACATGTTTTGCTAAAACTGATAATATAAACTAACGGTAAAAAAAGAATGTGTGTTGCTCAAGCCTTCCACCACCACATCGTGATGCAATAAAGAAAACTGATAAGCGATTTCAGCCAGGTAAGTTGAACGGGCAAAAGAAACAGGCAACTTAAAATTGTAAGACATCAACCCAAACTTACTGGAAGAGATTTCTTCTACAATAATTCCCGGCTGCTGGTTAGGATTGCCTTTGCCTGGATTGTGGCCACTGCCCACACCCTTTCCATTGTTTGCTCTTTCTTTTATATAGGTTTCATAAAACTGTTGTGTGCCTGCCGTAATATCTATACCCGGTGTAATGCTGACTATTGATTTATTATCGGGAAGATAAATATCAAACGCCTTTGAATTAGTAAGCGTAATAAAATAATCGCTATGTTTTCCAAAAGCATAATCAAACATTGCGCCCGTGGTAAAAAGATGTTCGTAATTAATGGCAGCGCTTAATAAACTTGGTGTGGAAGATTGGATAAAAGGTGAATTTTTAGGATAAAAAGTATAATGATAACTTACATCACCCGTAAGATTTTTTACTATATCAAATACATAGCCGGCGCCGATACTTGCAGCAGATATGAATGAACTATTGGTAAATAATTTATAAGTAAGTGCCGAAGCATATATTCCTACGGGAAATTGTACGGTTGCATTGAGCGCTACGTATGGCATTTTTTCTGCAGCTACCTGGCCGTAATAACTCGCGTTATTGCTGTATATAGCTGCCAATGTGATAGTTGTTTTTTTTGCTGTTGCAGTATCGGCAGCATCGTTTAAAATTGAGCTGTCAGCCACTTGTAATGCTGATAAAGAATCTTTGTTTTGAGAAAATGCTTTGATAGGCATTAGGAAAATAATACCAGTGAAAATAAAAAAAACGCTGAATTTAATTTTATGAAATGTAGTCATTTTATCTTATCCCTTTTCCTACTTTAGGTTTTACAACTTTTATAGGCTTCACTTTCACAGGCTGGCCTACTCTTACCGGTCTGGGTTTGTTTTTAGCGGCAGGCACCGTTTTAACTTTTACATTGCCCGCTGTCTTTGGATTTTGCTTCGCAGGATTTTTTCCTTTGCCGGCCTGGCTGTTGTTATGCTGAGATGTTTTGTTCTTTTGCTCCGTTTTATTGTTAACAGGAGGTAAGCTGTCCAATACAGTTATGGCATTACTGAATGGATCTTTATCGTAAAAACCTGCATACATTTTTCCTGTAAAAAATACAAATATCAATAAAATAAAATATTTCAATAAGTGCTTTTTTATCATACTATTTATATAATTAACCAAAAGTAAATCAGTAAGTTCAATTTTTGGCAGGTTAGATAGAATTAATTAGAATTTAAAAAGAATTGCCTGCACGGGAATTGCAGGCAATATCCGGTTTATGTTTTTAGATGAAAAAATCTCTCATCTCCGGCTGTGCTATTACTTTGTTGTTTTTCTAGCTTTGCCTTTGTTTACTGTGGCTTTTCTAATTTTAGCAGCTTTTATTTTTTTACGATCATCAGTCCGGCCATATTTGTAAGCTTTACTTTTAGAGGATGCTACCCCGCTCACTGTTTGGCCATCCTGTGTAGATTTTGCCACATCGCTTATGGTACTGCCGTGTGTGGCTTTTTCCGGTGCATTTTTTGGGGTGCTTTTTGCTTTTTGTCCGAATGATGTTGCCGATACTAATAAGGCAACAACTATTAATAAATGTTTCATCTTAGTGTTTTTAGTGTTAAAAATCTTTTCAGTTGTTTACAACACAAAACTATACATCTATTATGAAGAAAAGATGAAGAACATTTATTATACCCGTTTATTGTCTTTTGCTAAAACCCTAAATTGATGCCTATATTAAAATTAAATCCTGCCTGTGGATAGTAATAGTTTTCTGTAATATTGCTTCCGTCATACCTGTAAGAATAAGTATAGCCATTATTCTCATACTTTTTATTGAAGATATTATTCAGCATAACTATTACGCTCATTTCTTTTATCCACGAGGGTTTCAGGTCATATCTCAAGCGCGCATCAAATACAGAGAACGGATTTATACTTCTCATTACATTGGTAGAATTATCAAGAAATTGTCTGCCTACATATTTGCCCAAAAGATCAATATAAAAATGATTGTCTGACTGATAAGCATAAAAAGGTTCTAAAGAAATCGTGGCACCTGCAATTACGTTAGGTGAAAAAGCTATGTCGGTATTCTCATACTTTTCCTCCGTTTGTCCTCCATTATCATAGTCATCATTGTATTGTGTAATGGATTTAATTTTATTCTTGCTGAAAGCCGCGTTGGCACTGATGTTTAGCCATTGGTACGGACGATATCCTGCCGTAAGTTCAATGCCGCTACGGTAACTTTTATCTACATTAGCACGCATGTATTCTCCAACGTCATTGACTTTCCCGGTAAGTATCAGCTGATTTTTGTAATCCATATAGTAGAGGTTTGTTCCCGCGCTTACTTTTGTTCCATTATACAGATAACCCAATTCATAATCATACAAAGTTTCATGCTTCGGAAGTTCATTCTTTAGCGCTGCTTCAAAATCGTTTCTGTTAGGTTCTTTATTTGCAGCAGCAAACGAACCGTATATTTTACTTTGTCCATTCAAATGTGTGAGCATGTAACTCAATCCTGCTTTAGGATTGAAGAAGTTGTACTGTTGATTTATACGCAAAGAAGCATCTTTTCTTGATCCGTCAATGATATAGTTTACATTCCTGTATTGCAGGTCTATATAACCATACAAGCCGTCAGTGATCATCTGCTGCCATTTAGCGAAAATATTAAAATCATTTTTATCAGCAGGATGATGATACCATCTGTGATCAGCCGGTATAGCATGCTCTGCCCATTTTACAAAACCATAATGTTTTGCATCATACATGGTATAAGCTCCGCCAATATTTACATCTGTTTTTTCTGTTTGATAATTTGCTGAAAAAACACCTCCATAATAATGATTGTCCAGCCACAGCTGGCGAATAAGATCGGTAGCAAATAATGTGTCGCCGATTGCTCTTACGTATGGCTGTAAGCCGTATTCACTGTATGTTTGCTTCAATTTATATTCGTTATAAAATCCCTTGCCTCTTGTCATAAACCCGGCAACGTTGGCTGACCAATTGCTGTTAAATTTATGATTGAAAAATAATTGGTAATAATCCTGTTGGTAGTTGTCTGTCTGATCGCTGTAGTATTCACCGTTTTTCATTGCACCGATAAAATTACTTCTTCTCCCAATCTTTGTCAGCGTATCGGAATAGTCAAATGTTGCAGGTGTGGCTTCATCTGTAAACAAAACCCCTATGCCGTTCCATGCCTGCCCCGTCCTTTCTTTACCGGTAAACAAATTAAATTTTACGGAAGTATTCTCATCTTTAGATGTCCAGCTCGAAATAAATTGAAGCGATTTTAAGTCGGAAAACCCACGCTGAATATACCCATCGGAATTTATTTTTGACAATCTTGCATCAAATTGAAATCCACCTTTCAGCTTGCCGGTACCCGCACGAACTGTGTGTTTCCAGGTATTGTAAGAGCCGAATGAATTATCAATATTTGCATAAGGAACCTTACCCTGCTCAAGATTGGAAATATTAACCGAAGCTCCAAATGCACCGGGTCCGTTGGTAGATGAGCCCACGCCTCTCTGTAGCTGAATAGAATTAACTGAAGAAGCAAGATCTCCAAAATTCACAAATACTACCAGTTGTGATTCAGGATCATTAACAGGTATACCGTTAATGGTATAGTTTGTACGCGTAAGATCTGTACCACGCACGCGCATACCGGTGTAACCCACACCAAGGCCGTCATCGGAACTCACAACAACCGAGGGCATCTGGTTTAGAAAAAAGGGTAAATTTTTACCAAGATTTTGTTTGCCAATTTCTTTCTGATAAATATTTGCAATAGCAAACGGCGCTTTTGCACCGGCACGTATGGCACGCACTTCTACAGGCGCAAGCACTTCTACACTGTCTGTAATGATTTGTTGTTGCGTGTTCTGGGCTCTCGCAACAAAAAAAGCCGATAAAAAAATGAAACTCAAAAAAACTTTCTGCATTGTTTAAAAATTTTATTTTAATGAATAAATTTTTAAACAGGGAAAATAAAAAGCGAAGAAACAGTACGGAATCTTAGTACTCCTTCCCTTCGCAGGCATTACCCTGTTCAGGTTCTACGGGTACATCTCAGCCGTGTGAAAACAGCGCCCCGAGGAATTTGATTGCAAATGTAGGATAAAAAGCTATCTGCTCAAAATCTTTTGAAAGCGTTTTACATCTGCCAGTATTTCTATTTCTTTTTTGTATAATAAATGATGTGTTAACTGGTAGGCGAAATAGGGAGCCAGTGAGCAGCCTTTACTACCCATACCATTTAATATACCAATGGAATCATAAGCAGGATGCAGTCCTACAAATGGCCTGCGCTCTACATTTGCCGGCCTTACAGAGGCAACATGATCTTTGATTTCATACGGAATTTTTAACCAGTGATTTAAATGGTTTTGTAAAGTGATCCTGAATAAATCGGTTGGCTTATCATCATGATAGCTCCATTGATAATTGGAGCCAACCCAAAACAAATCCTTTTGCCGCAAAGGAACTATGGTGTATCCCATTTTATAAATATGCCTGTCAGATAAGCCCGGAATATGTACAATCAAAGCTTCTCCTTTATTTAATGCAAACGGCAATTGGCTGAAATGCCGGTTCTGTAAGCCTTCCACACCATCGCAGCATATAATTTTTTTTGCTTCAATATTTTTATACACAATTTTATCTGCGTGTATTTCACATGCATCCCAATTAAATCTTTCTTCCAATAAATTTTTTTTAGAATCTAAATAATGCCTGTAAGACTGTAACAACTCCCAAAGCGCTACATTGTAGGCTGTATTTATTTCTCCAATTTTAAAAGGAAAATTAAAGTATTGTTTTATCTCTTCTGCGTTATTGGCAAATGCAATATAATCGGCACTTTCATCTACTCTCTTTTGAAAGGCTTCAAGCATTTGCACCGTGGGAACGAAATCTAAGATAGATACTTTTTTTATTATATTCTCTATAGCTAGATCATCAGAAATTTGCGTGTACGCTTTTACAGCGAAAGGCATAATATCGTCTATCATCCAGGTTTTCACAACTCTTCTTCCCGTAACCGGATTAATAACGCCACTCGCCACACGCGAAGCTGTATAAGGTTTTGCTTCATCTATTACCAATACCGACGCTCCTTCCTGCATTAAAAAATAAGAAAGAAACGTTCCGCTTACTCCCTGCCCTAATACAATATAATCTACTTGCATACGCTATTTATTTTCAAACATATCCATTATAAAAAACGAGTGAATGGTCACTCGTTTTTTTATCTTTTAGCCGTTGTAATCATTTGCTGCAATTTTTTGTTGAAAGCCTCGGACTGCATTAAATCTTCTATGGCTATATGCGATCTGTAACGCCAGTAGTGATCAGGGTTTTCAGGATGGTTAATTCTTTCCGCCTCTGCATCATTCAAGCGTATACTTTCATCCATTCCTAATAAATCCTGCAAAATAAAAATGCTCCACATAGCCCATGAATGCAAATGCAAATTAATAATGGATTCTACCAGCCAACCTTTACATTCTTCCGGAGCCACCGTGTTAATCTGAATTTGTGTATCTACAAAACGTTGTTTTTTGGCCATGTCTATTTCTTTCCACCAACCTCTAATGGTACTGGTATCATGCGTAGAAGGTGATACTACAGACAAATAAGGCGCATGTAATGGATTTTCAAATTCGATGTTTTGTTGTTTAGGCATTCTCTGTATTTCCAGGCTCAATAATTGCAGATTTTGCATTACTTCTTTAACACAACCCGGCACCAAGCCTAAATCTTCGCCACATATCAGCATGCCGGACGCATCTTTAATAGCAGGAAGTTTTTGATACGCCAATTGCTTCCACATCTCATCCTGGCGATGAAAGAAGTAGTCATTATACAACCGGTTCAATATTGATTTGGTATCTTCGTCCAATACTTTGTAAGACACGGTATTGTGCATATTGAACCTTAGATGAAAACTATCGTAGTGTTCTGTTTGAATGAGAACAACATTAGCTATAAGACCATACAGCCTTTCTGTAAGCCATTTGTTATGGGGTGTATCTTCAATCTCATCAAAATATGCTTTAATTTTTCTTTGAGTTGAAAAGGCATCTTTTAGTTTCAACGAGCCGTCTTCTCTTTTTTCTGTAAAGTCATTTTTAATAAAATCAGCTTCAGAACCAAATAATTCCTGCAGCACATGATCGTTTATATAAGGCTCCATTAGTCTTTCAGTAGAGACATTGATACCGTACAATTCATTTAAATGTACGGGTATGGCCGGCTCAAAGTGCCCTAAAATACCCTGAACAGCCTCGTAAGGGATACTCCATATTCTGAAAAAACCAAGTATATGATCTATGCGTATAACATCGAAATATTCGCTCATTTTACGTAAACGTTCCCGCCACCATGCATAATTCTGAGCACGCATCACCTCCCAATTGTAAGTTGGAAACGTCCAGTTCTGGCCGCTTACCGCAAAATCATCCGGAGGCGCGCCGGCCTGCATATCCATATTGAATAATTCAGGATATTGCCAGGCATCTACGCTGCGGCGATACACGCCAATAGCAATATCTCCTTTTAAAACCACGCTGTTTTTATGCGCATATTCAACGGCATCCTTTAATTGCATATGCAAATGAAATTGCACAAAATTATGTAGGTTTACTGCGTCTTCATTTTCTCGAAAACATTGTTCTGCCTTACTTTCATCATACGCTGCAAAGTCTTCCCACTTTGTAAAATCGGGTGTTTTATATTTATCTCTCAGAAAACAATATACTGAATATGGAAGCAGCCAATGCCTATTGTTATCAATAAATGTCTGGTATGCATCTGTGGCAAAAGTTTCTGTTTTCAGCAAAGAATATAGCTCGGCGAGCGCCTGCCATTTTGTACTGTTTACCGCTTCGTAATCAATCTCTGGCAAGGCATTCAACTCAAGCCTTTTTGCTTCAAATTTTTCTAATAAAGAAGCATACTTTTTACCCGCCACTGCAGGCAAATGAATGTACATGGGATGAAGCGCATAAATAGAAACAGCCTCGTAAGGATATGAATCTTTCCAGTCTTTATGAGCAGTAGTATCGTTTACAGGCAATACCTGTATCAATTTTATACCCGTTTTTTTTGCCCAGTCTGTATATTTTTTTACATCGTTAAACTCTCCTACTCCGAAACCTTCATGAGAGCGTAAGCTAAAGATGGGTGAGATAACACCAGCCCCTCTTCATGCGTTTTCCTGAAGATTGATTAATCCTTCATTTACAAATACCCGGGTATTTTTTTCGGCCGGAATACTGCAAATTCTATTTTCGTAAGCTTCAAGCGTTGTCAACTTTTTAGCTTCCTTATCCCACAAGCCAAATTTATATTCTACAGGAAATGCAGTTTTGGAAAGGTCTATTTCAATTTGCCAGTTGCCATTCCCCAGCGGATAAAGCGGCAGGGCTTTTTTTACTTCCCACTCTCCCAGTTTTTTATCGCTGCCCAGCAAACATACAATCTGATTGCTTTTTACAGCAGGCGCTTTTATAGTAAATACATGCGAAGCGTTTTTAACTTTTTTAATGGCCGCATCATTATTTAAAAGTACATTAAAAGGTTTGGTCTCAAAAAGTCCTACAGGGAAACCGGAGAAACTCCAAAAGTCTGACACATATACTTTTTTACCGGCGGCTTCTGTAAGGCCAATGTTTTTGTTAGAAAGACCTTCTTCTACAATACTGCCATCGGCATTCTTTACAAAATAACGGTAGCTGATAGTGTGAGGAATAGTATTTACATCAAAGTCAATTGTTACATTCCAGGCGTTTGAATTTACATAATGCAACGGAGTTGCTTTGTGAATATCATCGTTGCCTAACTTCTCGTGGTTGCCGATAATAAAAATCTGCTGGCCAAACTCTGTACTGAAACGCACTTCAAAAGTTGCTGTAACTATATCCTTATTATGTATAGAAGGTTTTTTTGTTACCGTTTTCTTTATAGCTTTTGTCACATCTGCAACAGTTACTTTCTTTACGGATCTGGCAGTTTTCGCGGCTGTTTTGGCTTTCGGTGTTTTTTCTTTTTGCTCATCTTTAGCAGCAGCTGTTACCGGTGTTTTTTTAGCTTTCTCAATAGAAATTTTATTTTCAGATACTGATTTATTTATATTTTCAACATCTGTGTTTTTTTTAGTCGCCATTTTTAGTGGATTTAATTTGCCGCAAAATTAATCAAATTCTTATTCACAAAAAAACAGGTATAAAAAATTACTGTAAGGTATCGGTAATGTTAATGATTGTTTTGGCTTCTACGGGTTCTGTATCGGTATTTACCTGACCTTCCATACTTATTTTGAGATTTCTTTTTAATACGAGGCCGGTTTTCATTCCTATTTCAATTTCACCGGTTTGCACACCGCTAAAACTGGCGCTATAGCTTTTATCTCCGCTTTGGAGTTGCGTTTTTTGCTTAATATCTGACTGTATATCCAAGATCACATTATCGCGAAAAAAATCTTTTACGCTGTAGGTTGTCTGCACCTGTAAATCATCAGTAGTATAGTGGGTGTTCCATGTTTCACCAATGACAAGCTGGCCGGGAAGAAGGTGTGTAATGGGAAACTGCTCGTCTATTAAGAAGTTTTCATTGCCTATGTAAAGATTGTCGATCGTATTTTTTATACGTTTTGTGATATTAGAAGTGTCTATATCTCTGATAATGCCTTTGTCGCTGATAGTAATCTCCAAGGGGGAACCGATCACATTTTGCAGACCGTTGTGCAAATTGCCGGTATTGTAAGATGCGCTGCTATCTGAATGATACCGCATTTCCACTCCCATTGTTTCGAAAGAAGTATTGAATTTATCTATAGAAAAAAGCACCGAATAGTTAGAAGAATCCAATGGCTGCACTGTGTAGCTGGCTACAAAATCTGTTTTGTTCTTATATTCTATCTGCTGGTTTTGTGCAAGAAGTGTTGTTACGGAAATGATATTTGCTTTTTTTTGGTATACTGCATTGCTGAATTGTATATAAGGCTGTATCACTCTTCTTTCTTCTTTTTTGTTGGCAGAGGATTTAAAAAAATCTTCTGTGGCGGTACTGGTAATAAACACACTGTCCTTACCGGCGATAGATTGTAATGAATCTGCAAGTGCAGATAATGAAATCTGCGGAATAAAGCTGCTTTTTAATATATTTAAAGAAATATTGGCAGGCAAAGTATCGGGCAAAGGGGTTACATGAACGGTTTGTGCATAGCCCGAAAGCGCTGTGGCTACCATTAAAAATGGTACAATTAATAAATATATATTTTTTACAGAAAATTGCATGTTTTAAAAATAGCAGAGAAAAATCCGCACAAATTTAGATAAGTTTATCCGATATCGTTTATTATTACTATTATAAATTATTCAAAAAATATAATATTATAGTAACTTATTATTAATATTTAGTTCATATAAAGCCAATAACTTCGATTATATTAATTTACTTACAATGACTCGAAGACAATTGCCTTTAGTAGTGTTGAGCGATGTGCATTTGGGCACGTATGGATGTCATGCTACGGAACTGCTGCTTTATTTAAAAAGTATTCAACCCGAAATGCTGGTATTAAATGGCGATATTATTGACGGTTGGGCCTTTTCTAAAAGATATTTCCCGGCGGCTCACTTTGCGGTAATCAAAGAATTATTTAAGCTGCTCTCTTTAGGTACCAAAATTATTTATCTTACCGGAAATCACGACGAATTTCTGAGAAAATACAGTGAGCTGGAAATGGGTAATCTGGTACTATCCGATAAGTTTGTAATCAATATTGACAACAAGAAAATGTGGATTTTTCATGGCGATGTATTTGATAACACCACACAGGGAAGTGCTAAGTTTCTTGCCAAACTTGGCGGTAAAGGATATGATATGCTGATACTGATGAACAGAGCCATTAATTATTTATTAGAAATATCAGGCAGAGAAAAAGTGTCTTTTTCTAAAAAAATAAAGAATAGTGTAAAAAAAGCTATGGCTTTTATAAACGATTTTGAAGAAACGATTGCAGATTTAGCTATTGAAAAAAAATATGATTATGTAATTTGCGGACATATACATCAGCCTACCCAAAAAGAAATTGTAACCCCTAACGGAAAAGTAATATACCTTAACTCCGGCGACTGGATTGAAAACCTTACGGCTCTTGAGTACAACAACAATCAATGGAAAATATTCCAATACAACGATAACGATTTCATATTAGAAAGAGCGGTGCTGCCAAAATATCCGGGCAGTAAAAGAATTAACTTTGAAGAGCAGGTAAGCCTCATGCATCACTTTTCATGATCAGAAAAATATTCAAACTAAAAGCTATAGATGAAAATATTTTACGCCGTACAGGCAACCGGAAACGGGCATATCAGCAGGGCTATGGAACTTTTGCCCTATTTAGAGAAATATGGTACCGTAGACATTTTTTTAAGTGGCAACAACAGCACGCTCAATTTTGATTTGCCTGTTGCTTACCGCAGCAAAGGCCTTAGCTTTAAATATTCCGGCAGTGGCGGACTTAATTATTTAAAAACCGCTAAAGAAATTCTATTCTCTTCTGTGATCAAAGAAGCAAGACAATTGCCTTTAGAAAAATACGACCTGATTATTAATGATTACGAAAGCATTACTTCACTGGCGTGTAGAATCAAAAAATTAGAATCATTGCATTTTGGACATCAGGCAAGTTTTGTTTCAAAAAAAACTCCACGTCCTAAACAAAAAAATTTTATAGGCGAATCGGTGTTGAAATATTACGCAAGAGGCACTAAAACCGTGGGTTTGCATTTTCAGCCTTATGATAGCTTTATATTACCACCAGTTATAAAAAAAGAGATATGGAACGCGCAGCCTACAGATCAGGGCTACATCACCGTATATCTTCCCTCCTATGCCGATGAAGAATTAATAAAAATATTTTCAAGTATAAAGGATTTTAATTTTGAAATTTTTTCACGCTCCAGGAAAACACCTGAAAGCCTGGGAAATATTACTCTTTTACCCGTTTCCAAAGATGGATTCAATAAAAGTATGATTCATTGTTACGGCATTATTACCGGCGCCGGCTTTGAAACGCCCGCAGAAGCTATTTATCTGAAGAAAAAAATATTGCTTATTCCTATAAAAGGACAATACGAGCAGTTTTGTAATGCAGAAGCGCTGGCAAGGATGGGCTATACAATCATTAATAAAATTGACAAACATTTTATTGACGGAGTATCTCAATGGCTGAATAAGCAAAAGGTGTATACCCTTAAAACCAACAATCTGCCTACAGAAATAATTGTTGAAAAAGCAATGCATATCGCATTATCAAAATACCAGCAAACAAAAGCACCAGAGATCAATACTTTCCAAGCGATAACATAACCAGCGTACAGCCATACACCGCTTCGGCGCCATTGTCTGTTGCAAGCTTTGCCAGTTCAGGGTTTTCAGTGCCCGGGTTAAATACTATTCTTTTAGCATTCAACGATAATAAATAATCGTACAACTTTCTCTGATTGGTAGGATTTACGTATAATGTAATAGTATCTAAAGCTTCTATAGGCTTATGCTCTGTAAAAAATTTCACATCGCTTACCTCATCTTCTCTCAAACCCAATGCATGCACTTCATGCCCTTTGCTCCTCAATGCCTGAATAGCTTTATATGAGTATCTGTCAGGATTTTTAGAAGCCCCTACCACAAGTGTTTTTTTGCTCATCTGTTCAATTTTTTCAAATATACAAAATATACATAATCTTATATTAAAATCCATAAAAGAAATATAACGCGACCCGGTTTTTAATGAATAAATTTCTTAGCTATGCTCAATTTTTTGTAGGTTTGAACATTAAACTAAAAAGAATGAAAAAAATATTTGTAGGAGCAATTACGATCTTTGCTTTAAGCTGCAATAACAACACAGAAACACGCATACAATCAGACTCAACAGCCAATATCCCTACCTCTGATACCACAGTGGTAACGAATAAAAAAGAAAATAACGAAGCTGAAATCATGGCCAAAACGCAAGTGCCGGTATTGTGCTATCACAGAATTGAAAACGGAAGAAAAGATGAATATACGGTAAGCCCGGCTGCTTTTGAAGCACAAATGAAAATACTGGCCGACAGCGGTTACACTTCCGTATCGCCAGACCAGCTGCATGACTATCTTTTATACAATGCCGCATTGCCCGAAAAGCCCGTGATGATTACGTTTGATGATTCAAGAGTGGAACATTATACTATTGCCGCACCGGTAATGGAAAAATATGGACACAGAGGAGCCTTTTTTATTATGACCATTACCTACAATAAAAAAAATTATATGACCAAGGAACAAATTGCAGAATTGGCACAAAGAGGTCATACGGTCGGACTGCACACTTGGGATCATCACATGGTAACCAAATACAATGATTCGGATTGGGTAAAACAAATTGTAGACCCTCAAAAATACCTGGCTGAAATCACCGGCAAACCTGTAAACCATTTTGCTTATCCATTCGGTATTAACGATCATACATCTGCCGTAGAGCTTGATAAATATTTTAAGCTTTCATTCATTCTTTCTACTAAAAGAGACTCCACCATGCCTTTGCAAATGGTGCGCCGAATGATTGTGCCTTACGGCTGGACACCGCAAGGTATGCTGAAAGCCATGCATAGTACTTTTAAATCGTAAAAGTATTTTTTAAACTAAGTTTTTAAAAAATCATTTCCGAAAATCTTCAGGAAAAAGCTGGAAAAAGCTGGAAAAAGCTGCCGCAGTTTCGGAAGTAAAAATGCTATCTTCGCCACATGCATTATTTATCTGCTGAAAACATTACTAAAAGTTATGGCATCACTCCCTTATTTGAAAATATTTCTTTCAATATAAACGAAGGTGATAAAATTGCTTTAATAGCCCGAAACGGTGTGGGCAAAAGCACTTTGCTGAAAATTATTGCCGGAAAAGAAACACTCGACGAAGGAAAAATATGGGTGCACAAAGATGTAACCGTAGCCTTGTTTGAACAAAACCCGGATTTTGAAGAGAAGAAAAGCGTACTGGAAAACGTATTGCATATAGAGCATCCGACCATACAGCTTATCAAACTGTATGAAGCTGCTTTGCAGCACAACGATCAAAAAGCGCTTACAGATCTTGTTCCTAAAATGAACGATGCAGGCGCATGGGATTTTGAATATAAGGTAAAAGAAATACTCGGCAAGCTCAATATTACAGAGTTTGACCAAACATTACAAACCATGAGCGGCGGGCAGCGCAAGCGTGTGGCATTGGCTAAAACACTCATAGATATTGGATTTGAACACAAGCATACATTGCTGATGATGGACGAACCCACCAATCACCTGGATGTGGAAATGATTGAGTGGTTAGAGAATTATCTAAATCATGAAAAAATAACTTTGTTGCTCGTTACACACGACCGTTACTTTTTAGACGCTACCTGCAATCAAATTTGGGAACTGGAAAAATCAAGCATGTATGTTTATCGTGGTGATTACGATAATTATTTAGAGAAAAAAGCGCAGCGCATAGAAAACGAAATGGCCGGTATAGATAAAGCTAAAAATCTGTACAGAAAAGAACTGGAATGGATGCGCAAACAACCTAGGGCGCGCACTACCAAAAGCAAAGCACGACAAGATAATTTTTATTCGGTAGAAGAAAAAGCCAAACAAAAAATAACGGACAATCAACTGGAGCTAAATATGAAAATGGCGCGGCTGGGAGGAAAAATTCTTGAACTAAAAAAAGTATATAAATCTTATGGCGATCTATCTATTCTAAAAGGTTTTGACTATACATTCAGCAAGGGCGAACGCATTGGCATTGTAGGCAAAAATGGAACCGGCAAATCTACATTTTTAAATATTTTGCAAGGCCTGGAAAATCCTGATAGCGGAAAAATAAATGTAGGTGATACGGTTGTCTTCGGCAATTATTCGCAACAAGGGTTAGAGATAAAAGAGAATGTGCGCGTAATAGAATACGTAAAATCATTTGCAGAAAATTTTCCACTGGCTAAAGGCGGAAGCTTGAGCGCGGCACAGTTTTTAGAGCTGTTTCTCTTTTCTCCGGAAAAGC
Source organism: Bacteroidota bacterium (assembly GCA_023386235.1). Lineage (GTDB taxonomy): Bacteria > Bacteroidota > Bacteroidia > Chitinophagales > Chitinophagaceae > Haoranjiania. The sequence goes on from JAEWKC010000007.1 coordinate 66,552, forward strand.
AATTTACATTTTTGGAGTCCTTATCGGGCGGAGAAAAAAAACGCTTGCAGCTGCTAACCATTCTCTTCAAAAATCCTAACTTCCTGATTCTTGATGAGCCTACCAACGATTTAGACCTGCCCACCCTCAATGTATTGGAAAACTTCCTGATAGAATACCCCGGATGCGTACTGATAGTTTCGCACGATAGGTATTTTATGGATAAACTGGTAAATCATTTATTTGTTTTTGAAGGCAATGGCAATATTACCGACTACCCCGGAAACTACAGCCAGTACAGGGTTTGGCAAAAAGAAAAAGAACAAAAAGAGAAAATTGCACAGCAGCAGTCCGCAGAAAAAAACATACAGCAAAAAGAAGAAATAAATACTGTAGAAAAAAAGAAAGCTTCCTACAAAGAAAAAAGAGAATTTGAATTGTTAGAAGCAGAAATTGCCGAACTGGAAGCAGAAAAAAGTCAGCTCGAAAGCGAATTATCCAATCCCGATGCAGACTATGAATCACTCACCCGATACAGCAAAAGAATCAACGATATCTCGCTTCAATTAGAAGAAAAAGAAATGCGTTGGCTGGAACTCAGCGAATTTATGGAGTAAGATTATTTGTGAGCATATACCACATTTTATTGTAAAAGAAAATTATTCTTAAAAATGTCCTTCAACATTCGTGTGTACGGAATAGTAATAAAAGACAATCATATTTTGCTAAGCGACGAAACGATCTATGGTAAATTTTATACCAAATTTCCCGGAGGTGGTCTAGAGCCCGGCGAAGGTACGCGCGACTGCATTAAACGTGAGTTTATGGAAGAAATGAACTGGCATGTAGAAGCGGGAGAACATCTATACACCACTGATTTTTATCAGCAGTCGGCTTTTAATGCTGCGCATCAGATCATTTCTATTTATTACCTCGTAAACCCTTTAGAAGATAAAGAAATTCAATACAGTGAAGAACCAGCTTTTTTTGAAATGGAGAATTATCGCTGGGCAGATATAAGCAATCTTACAGAAGATTCTGTAACCTTACCCATTGATAAGATTGTAGTAAGAATACTGATTGATAAATTAACTTCGCTATAAAAAATTAATTAACTTCGACGTTTAAACATATTTTTATTTTTATTTAAACATGCTAAAAGAAAACTTCGTAAAATATATAGAAAAAGGCATTACAGAAAACTGGACACATGCCGCATTGTCGGATTACAAAGGAGAGTCATTCACCTATGGAGAAGTCGGCATCATTATCCTGCGTTTGCATGAGGCTTTTAAAAAACTCGGCATACAGCCGGGTGATAAAATAGCGCTTATCAGTCGTAGCTCTGCACGTTGGGCTATCGTATACCTGGCCACTGTATCGTACGGAGCTACGATAGTACCGCTGCTTCCGGAATTTAAACCGGACGATTTGCAACAGCTTGTAAACCACTCCGACTCTATTGTTCTTTTTTGCGAAAACGATATTTTCAACAAGTTTGAAAATAATGTAATGAGCAATCTTAAATGTACTATGTCGGTCAATAGTTTTGCTACCTTACAATTCAGCCAACCCGAATTTGAAGATATTTATATCCAGTCGGAAATAAAAGAAGTAACCCGTCAAAATTTCACCTTACCCGAAATCTCTAATGAGCAATTAGCTGTTATCAGTTATACATCGGGCACTACCGGTTCTGTAAAAGGTGTAATGCTTCAAAACAACAGTCTTGCGGCCAACGTAAAATACGCCCGTGAAAATATGCCTTTGGAGTCGGGTGATAAAATAGTTTCGTTCCTTCCGATGGCGCATGCTTTTGGCTGCGCCTTTGAATTGTTGTTTCCTTTTTCTTTAGGTTGTAATATTACGGTGCTTACCAAATCACCGTCACCGCAGGTAATATTGCAGGCCTTTGGCGAAGTAAAGCCCGCATTGATTCTTTCCGTGCCGTTAGTAATAGAAAAAATATATAAAAACAAAATCATTCCTTTGCTAAAGCAACCCAAGATAAAATTCATGACCAGCATTCCTATATTAAGAAATGTTGTTTACAAAAAAATAAATAAATCTTTGTCTGATGCTTTTGGCGGGAAATTTAAAGCCATTGTAGTAGGCGGCGCAGCTTTCAGTAAAGAGGCCGAACAATTTTTTAGAAAAATAAAATTTAAATTTACTGTTGGATACGGAATGACGGAATGCGGACCTTTGATAAGTTACACACCCTGGGATAAATTTAAATTAGGCTCTTCCGGGAAATTAATAGATACACTGGAAGCAAAAATTATTTCCGACAAGCCTTCTGAAATACCCGGAGAGATAATGGTACGCGGCGAAGGCGTAATGGTTGGTTACTATAAAAATGAAGAGCTTACCCGAGAGATTATTGAACCCGACGGCTGGATGCATACCGGCGACCTTGGCACTATGGATGCCGACAATACCATATACATTAAAGGACGCAGCAAAACCATGATACTGGGAGCAAACGGCCAAAACATTTATCCCGATGAAATTGAATCTGTATTAAATAATATGCACGCAGTGAGCGAAAGCCTGGTAATACAACGCAACAATAAACTCGTAGCCTTGATATATCCAGATCAGGACATAGTGAAAAATGAAAAAATGGATGAAGAAGTTATAAAAAAACTATTCAAAAGCCATATACATACCTTAAATCACAGGCTGCCCAAATTCATGAACGTATCTGACTTTGCTGTGCAAAAAGAAGAATTTATAAAAACTCCTAAAAGAAGCATTAAGCGATATTTGTATATTTAAGCGCCATGCTTTGTGTACTCATAAATATTTTTAGAATGCTTACTAATAAATAATAAAACAATTTTGAATTCATTTATAAACATAGAATATACAAATGATGTAGCTTTTTCAGAAATAAACAAACCTTATTATTTCATAGCACTTCTTAAAGACAATGCTTCATTTTCTTTGGATTTTAATACTTATGATTGTACAGGAAATAACATACTATTCTTATCTCCCTACCAGCTTTTAAAATGGCATTCGCACGATTTAAAAGATCTTTACCTGCTACAGTTTCACGGCGATTTTTATTATATAGAATATCACAAACAGGAAGTAGCCTGCAACGGTATTCTTTTTAATAATATTTATCAAAAACCTTTTATTACTGTCTCCGAATTTTTTTTAATGAAATCGTCGGCATATTTAATAAAATAAAAGAACTTGAAAGTTCCACTATTGAGTATGACCTTTCTGTTATGAAGTCTTACCTGCAACTTGTATTAGCGTTGAGCAGTAAACAAAAGCAGATTGAAAATAAACACAGCCAGGCGGCAACCTATAAAAAGAGAGATATTTTTGATTTCAAATCATTGCTTGATCAACATTTTATCGAAGCGAAGTCCGTTGCTTATTATGCCGATAAATACAGTTTATCGGTAAACGCTTTCAGCAAAAAAATAAAGAAACAATATGGAAAAACGCCGTCAAAGCTTATTGAGGAACGTTTAACATTGGAAGCCAAGAAACTTCTTCATCTTACCTATAAAAGCATTAAGGAAATAGCCAACGAATTAGGCTTTGAGGATGAGTTTTACTTTAGCCGCTATTTTAAAAAAGAAGTGGGTGTATCGCCAAAAATATTTCGTGAAAAAGTAGGCATATCAATAGTTGCAAAATAATCTATGCATTAACCTTATTTGTCCATTACTTTATACATTCATAGATTTTATTTTTGCATCAAATAAAATTGTATCAAAATGGAAAAAGTATTTAGATTATTTGTTGATTCACAAAGTAAATTCATACACCTGATGAGAGTGGCTATTTTTATAGTAATGGCGTGGATAGGCGGTTTGAAAGCGTTTCAGTATGAAGCGGACGGGATAGTGCCGTTTGTTATAAACAGTCCGTTTATGAGTTTCTTTTATAACAATACCAACAATACGGCGGTAAACGACAAAGGTGCAGAAGTGGCTGAATATACACTTCATAAAAACCCCGAAGGTAAAACAGTACAAAAAAACATTGATTGGCATGAACAAAACGGAACCTATATTTTCTCCTATGGCTTAGGAACGGTAATCGTTATAATCGGGTTGCTTGTTTTATTAGGAATATGGTTTCCTGCAGTTGGTTTCTGGGGCGGTGTTTTAACTTTTGGAATGTCCATAGTAACACTGTCGTTTTTAATTACTACGCCTGAGGTATATGTGCCTGATTTGGGTGGAGATTTCCTAACACCACACTATGGATTTCCGTATCTGTCCGGTGCAGGCCGCTTAGTTTTAAAAGATATTATTATGCTGGCCGGCGGACTTATATGCGCCGCTGAATGCGCGGGTAGAATTATAAAACGCACCGGCAGGCATGCTTTCTAAAACAATTTACCTCCAGCCCTATTTTAAATTATCAAACTTATCAGCCGGTATTTTGCCGGCTTTATTGTTTGCTTCATACCTCAAAAAGCTGCTTTTTCTTCTATCATTAAATTCATACATTTGCAAAAAAAAATTACAATGCAGGAATTAATAGCACAAGCCTGGAACGACAGGACTTTGTTACAAAACGATAAATATATAGACGCCGTAAATGCAGTGATTGAAGAAGTGGACAAAGGCAGGCTGCGCGTAGCCGCCCCTGCTGAAAACGGTTGGCAGGTAAATGAATGGGTAAAACAGGCTATTTTGCTTTATTTCGGCACGCAAAAAATGCAGACATGGGAAGTAGCCCCTTTTGAATTCTATGATAAAATGCTGCTCAAAAAAGATTACGCGGCGCAAGGCGTAAGAGCCGTACCACATGCCGTAGCAAGATATGGTGCATTCCTGGGTAAAAATGTGGTTTTAATGCCCAGCTATGTAAATATTGGGGCTTATGTAGATGAAGGCACTATGGTAGACACATGGGCTACCGTAGGCAGTTGCGCGCAAATAGGCAAAGGCGTACACCTGAGCGGCGGCGTAGGTATTGGCGGCGTGCTAGAGCCTTTACAAGCATCGCCGGTAATCATTGAAGATGGCTGTTTTATCGGAAGCCGCGCTATAGTGGTAGAAGGTGTGCGTGTAGAAAAAGAAGCCGTACTAGGCGCAAGCGTGGTACTTACCAAATCTACTAAAATATTTGATGTAAGTGGCGATGAAGTAGTAGAATACAAAGGCTATATCCCTGCCAGAAGCGTAGTGATCCCAGGTAGCTATCCCAAAAAGTTCCCGGCTGGCGAATACAACGTGAATTGCGCGTTGATTATCGGGAAAAGAAAAGAAAGCACCGATCTGAAAACAAGCCTGAACGACGCTTTGAGAGACTTTAATGTTTCTATTTAATTTATTATACTTAGTGAATCATTTAAGAAGCTCGAAGAACAATGAACGATATCAATCTCGCGGGTTGTACCTTTGTGCCAATAACCAAAACATTTAATTTTTAAATTCTACTTACCTACCACAAATGCATATACAAGTTTTAAAATCTAAAATACACAGAGCTACCGTTACTGAAGCCGACTTAAATTATGTAGGCAGCATTACCGTTGATGAAGATCTGCTCGACGCCGCCAATATGATAGAAGGAGAAAAGGTACTGGTAGTGAATGTAAATAACGGTGAACGGCTGGAAACCTACATTATCAAAGGCAAACGCGGCAGTGGCACTATTTGTATGAACGGACCCGCCGCCAGGAAAGTAGCCGTTGGCGATATAGTTATTGTTATATCCTTTACGCAGCTGGACTTTGAAGAAGCCAAACAATTCAAGCCCTGGATCATCTTTCCGAACGCGCAAAACCGACTGCCTTAGTAACATTCCGCATTCCTTTTCTTTCAAGAAAATTTAATATTTGAATCACATATAAGTAGGCTTTTTATTTGTATTTTTAGGCAAATATTAAATAGCGTTTTTTATGAAGAATAACTTTGCGCCAAGAGATGTAAGCTGGTTGAGCTTTAATGCGAGAGTGTTGCAGGAAGCCAATGACACAACGGTACCTTTAAGCGAAAGAATAAAATTCCTGGGAATACATTCTAATAATCAGGATGAATTTTTCAGGGTAAGAGTGGCAGGTCTCAAAAGAATTATTTCTTTAGGAGAAAAGAAAAATGCCTCGCCCAACAGAAAAACGCTTAAGATAGAACAGGAAGCTGCCGATGAAATGGAGCAAATTCAATCAATCGTTTTGCAGCAACAAAATGAGTTTAACAGGATTTGGAAAAATATTCTGGAAGAGTTGGCCAAAGAAAAAATATTTCTCAAAACCAATGAAGACCTGAATGCAGAACAAAAAAAATTCGTTGAAGATTTCTTTGATGAAACGGTAGAGTCCAACGTAATTCCACTTTTGCTCAATAGTCACACAAAATTTCCTTACCTCAGAGATAAAAGCATATACCTGGGCATTGCCATGCGCAAGAACGATACTGCATACGATCAGAAATTCGCCCTGATAGAAGTGCCTGTAACAGCAGTTGGCAGGTTTGTACAACTACCTTCCAAAACCGGTGAGACTAATATTATTTTACTGGAAGATGTGATCCGCTACAATCTTAAGTATATTTTCTCTTATTTTGAATATGATGTTTTTGAAGCCCATATTTTTAAGGTAACCAAAGACGCAGAGTTTGACGTAGATAATGATATCAATACTTCCATTCAGCAAAAAGTAGAAAAAGGTGTAAAAAACAGAAGAAAAGGCAAACCGGTAAGATTTGTGTACGATAAACAAATGAACGCCGCGCTGCTTACTTTTTTGATAAGAAAACTCGGACTCTCACAAAAAGATTCTATCATACCCGGCGGCCGCATACACAATTTTCGCCACTTCATGGACTTTCCCGATATCATTAAAAGCAAAAGCAGAAGAAAGAGTAACCGCCCCATTGATCATCCTGCGTTTCCAAGCAATATCCGGGTTACAGATGTCATTACAAACAGGGATGTGCTTATCAGTACGCCTTATCATACTTTTACACCGCTCATCACTCTGCTCCGCGAAGCAGCGATGGATCCGGATGTAATCAGTATAAAGCTTGCGGCCTATCGCTTAGCCAGTCATTCCAAAATAATCAACGCGCTTATCAATGCCGTACGCAACGGAAAAGAAGTAACCGTAATGATGGAATTGAAAGCACGCTTTGATGAAGAAGCCAACCTGATGTGGAAAGAAATACTGGAAGAAGAAGGCGTGAAAGTATTGGTAGGTATTCCCAACATGAAAGTGCATGCTAAAATTTGTGTGATAAAAAAACGCGTACGCAAAGGAAAAATACTGCAATACGGTTTTGTAAGCACCGGAAACCTCAACGAAAAAACCGCCAAAATCTATGGCGACCATACTTTGCTTACAAGCAACAGAATGGTTATGGCCGACATCAACAAAATATTTAAATACATTCAATACTACGAAACAACCAGTGTAGAGAGCTTGCGCAAATGCGATACGCTGCTGGTATGCCCCGTAGAAATGCGCGATGAGATCATAAAGCTTATTGATAACGAAATAAAGCTGGCCAAAGCGAAAAAACCTGCCATGATGATCATCAAAATAAATTCATTGAGTGATCGCACACTGATCAGTAAGCTGTACGAAGCCGCGGAAGCAGGAGTAGAAATAAAATTGGTAGTACGCGGTATTTTCTGCGCTCTCACCGAAAATAAAAAATTCAGCAAAAATATTTATGCTATAAGCATTGTAGACGAATACCTTGAACATGCCAGAGTAATGATATTTAATAATGGTGGCAAGGAAAGAATATTTATTTCCTCAGCCGACTGGATGGTACGCAATCTTGATCATAGAATAGAAGCAGCCATCGAAGTTACAGACGCCGCCATAAAGCAAGAGTTGAAAGACATTATGAATATTCAACTCAGCGACAATGTAAAAGCAAGATTACACAATGCCAATAATAAATATGTGCCAACCAATAGAAGAAAACCTATCCGCTCACAATTAGAAATTTATAAATATTTGCAAAGTAAGGCAAACAAAGAAACTGAGAATAACAGTAAATAATTTTTATTACTTTTGTTGCGAATACACAAAAAATTAAAACACACTTATACAAGCACATGAAGTTAGCAGCAATTGACATTGGGAGTAACGCAGCAAGATTACTAATAACAGATGCTATTGATAATAACAACAAGCCTGAATTTATAAAACTTAATTTAGTAAGGGTACCTTTAAGGTTGGGTTTCGATGTATTTGAAAAAGGAATAATTGGCGATGATAAACAGAAAATGATTCTGAACACTATGTCGGCTTTCAAAAATCTGTTAGACGCCTATTCTGTACAACACCTGAAAGCCTGTGCTACCAGTGCCATGCGCGATGCTAAAAACAGCAAAGAAATCATTGCCCAGGTAAAAAAGAAAACCGGCATTCAGATAGAAATCATTTCGGGCGATATTGAAGCAGGGCTTGTATTTGAAACGCATATTGCCGAGAAGCTCGATAAAGCTAAAAGCTATCTGTATATTGATGTAGGGGGTGGCAGCACCGAACTTATTTTTTATAATGCCGGCAAACAAAAATTTAAAAAATCCTTCAACATTGGCACCATCAGACTTCTGAGAAAAGACGTAACTCCGGAAATGTGGATTGAAATGAAGAATTTTATTGATGATAATATCAAATCTAAAAAATCGGTTTACGCCATTGGATCCGGTGGAAATATAAATAAAATATTCTCTTTAAGTAAAACGAAAGACGGCACTGCACTCCCCGTAAGCTCTATTAAAGCATACCTGAAAGAATTTTCTGCTCTTACGGTAGAACAAAGAATCAATAAATATAAATTCAAGGAAGACCGCGCAGATGTAATTGTTCCGGCTCTCGAAATTTTTAATAACGTAATGCGTTGGGCAGGTGCCAATGAAATTTACGTACCTAAAATAGGTGTGGCCGACGGACTGGTACATTCACTGTACCAGGAAATAAAGTCTTCAGAAGAAAAGAAAAGCTAGATTTATTTCTAACAATCTGTTTTCTTATATACCAATCCTTCTGTATAATCAATTTTTTCCGGCGAAGAAAAATAAGTACTGTCTCCTTTTACGTCAATCATTCCAATGCCCTCTGTTATCGTATTTTCCGTTACTTTAAAGTAACGTTCACTTACGCTTTTTAGGCCTTCCGACTCAAAATTGTACCATACATGGATGATATCGTTCTGAATGGTTCCATGTACCGTTCCCTTGCTATCATCCTTTTCAAAATTGTCGTAGTGTGCTGTTCCGGTTACCTGGTTATCCTGTACTAAAAGCCGGTAGGTATATACATCTTTCCCCGATACAAAAACATAACATATACTGTCGTTTGAAAAAGGTATGGCAGCGGCACTTATTGTATCTACAGATGTATCGGTTAGTGTATCTGCCTGTGATGTATCATTATTGCCCGAATTGCAGGAATAAAAAAATATTGCTGATAATAATATGAGTAAATGTTTCATTGCTTTATAGTTTTTACATACGGTCAAACAAACCTGATGCCAAGAAGACTATAAAGCTTGTGCCAATTTGTTTGAAGAGCATTATCATTAAGCTTAGTAACTACTTTTGTATTGGAGGGGTCTATATAAACCGACTGCTCTTGACCGCTATCAAAATAATTTCCAAATTTAGTATCTGCGGAATCTATCCAAAATCCCCCAGATTTTGCAAAGTCTTCTAAGTATTTTTCTTCTTCGGATTTTGTATTCCTAACTGCTGGTGAAATATTTTTAATTCGTTCATGCAGTCTTGAAAAGAGCGTTGATGCGAGTTCATGGATTTCACCTCCGCTTTTTCTTCCCTGTTCTTCTTCTGAGTGAAACTGTTTAAGAGTGGATTCATTTACATTGTTATCAAAATTATTAATATTGTTATATTTATCCAAATTATTTGCTGCACTAAATCTTGGTACGCCTGTTCCTCCTCTTTGAATATCAATTCTTGCAGAATCATTTTCATGACTTACCCAATAATGTACAGTATTATCCCCAGCATTTTGCATTATTTCCTCAAGCTCAGCTTCAATATTGTTATTATTTTGAGCAGCTCTGGCACGAATTTCCCCTAAATTATATTCATATAATCTTTGCGCAGTTGCTTCAATAGTATCATCATTAGTTTTATCTACATCTAAAAGCTTAACAGTACCTGTTTTAGTAATGTAAAAAGGGAAAAATGTATTATCTTTTAATCCTTTTGCAATAGCTCTGGAACTAGCACCATCATGAATATCAGAAAAATAATACTCTACTCCCGAAACAACCCCTTCAGGTTTTGTTTTTTCTCCTCTGGCATTACCGATAGTATGCAATCCCACTTTACTTTTTCCTTCAACTCTTGAGAGGATGTGTTGGAGTTCGTGGATGATTGCTGTTTTTCTTTTCCTTGAATGGTTTCTCCGTATTTGTTGTAGAGGATTGTAGCGAAGCTTCCGTTAACAATTGCTGCTTGTCAGGGTACCGAAAAATCGTCAGTTGAAAATTAGAGTAAAAATCTTTAATTTTAAAAACTGTCAGAAATTATGAAAAGATCAAAATTTACAGAGAGCCAGATAGTGTCTGCGATCAAGAAACAGGAATCAGGTGTTTCCACCAAAGAGGTTTGTCGTGAGCTTGGCATTAGCGAAGCCACGTTTTATAACTGGAAAGCTAAGTACGGAGGCATGGAAGTAAGCGATGTAAAGCGTATAAAGGAGTTAGAGGCGGAGCTGAGTGAGTT